>QCDO01000011.1 GCA_003278735.1 Prochlorococcus sp. AG-355-J09 | reverse complement strand
CACAACCCACATCTCTTGCTACAGATTTAGAAGCTCTTGCTTATCTAGCAAGCCATCCAGATTTAATGGCTATCTTTGGTCCTAACATAGATGCTGCAAAATCTCATTACGAAAATAATGGATACGCGGAGGGTCGAACAATTACCTTTAACGCTGCAGATTATCTCTCTAATAACATTGATTTAGCGGAATTCTTTGGAGATGATACTAGATCTGCAACTATCCATTACATCACAAATGGTTACGCGGAGGGCAGAAGTTATGTAAGTACAACAACGGAAGAAGAAGTAATAGAGACAACGGAAGAAGTAATAGAGACAACGGAAGAAGTAATAGAGACAACGGACGAAGTTATAGAGACAACGGACGAAGTTATAGAGACAACGGAAGAAGTTATAGAGACAATGGAACTAGAAGTAGATCAGACCTTTATTGAACCTAATAATATCTATCAACCCTTATCAGATATCGAAGCATTAAATTACTTAGCTTCTAATCCTGATTTAGCGATGGTCTTTGGAACTAATATTGATTATGCAAAATCTCATTACGAAGCAAATGGTTTCGCAGAGGGACGTGCTGTCGATAATTTTGATGAGCTTGGATACTTAGCAAGTAATGAAGATTTAATGACCTTCTATGGATCTGATCTTAATAATCTTGAGATTAATGGATTAACTCACTATATAACTAGTGGAATGTATGAAAATAGAAGTGATTTATTTGATGTAGGATCCTATATTAGTAATAATAATCTTGTTGACCAATTCTCAAATGATTATGATGCAGCTAAAAGGCACTATATTTCATCCTTTATTGCTGATCTATGAAAGTGATAATTTTCAAAACAAATTTAAAAATAATTATTTAAAAGTATTATGAATGCTGAAAAAAAATGGGATTACTTTGTAGTAAACATAAATTTCGAAGAGCAAAAGGTATCTCCTTCTGAAAAAGTTCAAAAGGCTAGCGAAAAACTAGGCGGTTCTCTTAGCAAAGAATTTCTAGAGAAAGAATTTCCAGCTCAATTTAAAAATAATAATCCAAGTTTACATCCCTCAAAACAGTTGGAAGTTATTCTAAAAAAAATTGGCTCTGAAGGTTGGAAGCTTCAATCCACTGAAAGAGTCGGTTCATTTCTCATGTTCATATTTATTAAGGAAAAGTTTGAAAGTTAGTTTTTAACTGAACCCTAATTTGTTTTTAATAAAGTTTAAACAAAAAATAATTTTTAAATTGTCAAAGATTATTTATCTAAAACTTTTATAAATTAATATAAAGAATTTATTAATTATCGTTTAATATAAATTGCATGAAAGTTGTGATCTTATAATAGTAAACTCTCTAACATGGACCCAATCATAGAATTAAAAAATGTAACTTTAGAAATACCATTATTTTCTTCTTCTGATTTTAATTTAAAAAAAAAAATAATTAAATCTGTTACTGGAGGAAGTTTAAAAAAAGATAACAAGAAGCCTTTTGTTAAGGCTTTAGATTCGATTACCCTTTCAGTAAGACCAGGAGAAAAAATTGCATTAATAGGACACAATGGTTCTGGGAAAACATCATTCATTAGATTAATTTCTGGAATCTACCATCCCACCAGAGGTTCTTTAAAAACTTCTGTAGAAGTTTATCCAATGATTCAGAGATCATTTATAGTTGAAGAGGAGCTTACAGGTGTTGAATCTGCAAAAGCACATTATTTGATGATGAATAATACTTTAAAAGGATTTCAAAACTTTTTAGAGGACATAACTGAGTTCTCAGGCTTAGGAGATTTTATCTTTTTGCCATTAAAAACTTATAGTGAAGGCATGTCATCAAGATTAATGTTTGCTTTATTGACTTATCAGTATCATGAATGTCTTGCTTTGGATGAAGGCTTAGGGACAGGTGATAAGCAATTTTATGAAAAGGCTCAAAAAAGGTTGAATAGTTTCCTCAACAAATCTGGCTCTTTATTTATAGCCAGCCATTCAAAAGAATTACTAAGAAAGTTTTGTTTAAGAGGGTTAGTTTTCTCAAGTGGTAAGCTTATCTTTGATGGAGAAATTGAAGAGGCTTTAGCTTTTTATGAAGAATACATTTATTAAATTATTAACTTACATCGTTAAAACAAGAAGAACGTTTTGGTTTACAGCAACTTCCAAAACCAAAGCTAGATATGCAAGAACATCATTGGGGAGTTTTTGGCTTGGTATCTCTACTTTGTTTACCGTATTATGTTTGGGATTGGTCTACGGCACTGTATTTAATGTATCTAATTTTCGCGAATATTTTCTTTATCTAGGTTTTGGATTGCTTATATGGACGCCAATTTGTGAAGCCATCAATCAAGCACCCCTTATTTTTGTGAAAAATGCAAATAGCTTAAAAAATTCAAAAATAAAACCTATATTTTTTGTTTGTCAAGAATGGGCATTTCAGATTCAATCTTTTTTGCAGGCATTTTTGATAGTTTTCCTAGCATTTCTTTTTGTTGATCCTAATATTTTATGGAATTTAGGTTTTTCTCTAATTCACTTTATTAATCTATTTTTATTTATTTTCTGGTTGCAAATATTTATTTCATTGTTTGGAACAAAATTTACTGATTTATTCCAGTTACTACCAGTAATAACAAATTTATTATTTTTGTTGTCGCCAATTTTGTACCAAAAGAAAAACTTGGGTGGATTTGCATTTACCGCGGATTTTAATCCGATTTTTCAAGTTTTAAGATTATTAAGAAATTCTCTTATATATGGTGATTTAAATATAAAAATTGGTTTATTAATATTTTTTGCAAATATCCTTATTCTTTTTCTTTCCCTTTATGTTTACAGAAAAATGGAGAAAAATATAATTTTTTATATTTAATTTATTAATTAAATATTTATTTGAGGTAGATAATTTTATTGTTGTCCTAACCTCTCAAGATTATATTTTTTAGTATTTAGATTTTTTTTAAACCAATTTAAATTACTCAAATACCATTTAACAGTTTTTTCCAAACCATCATTAAATGTATATTTTGGATTCCAGCCTAGTTTTTCTTTAATTTTTTTTGAATTAATAGAGTATCTCTTATCATGACCTGGCCTGTCAGAAACAAACTGTATTAAATTTTGATGAGGGGCATTATCAGAAAAATACTTATCCATTATTTTACAAATTTCTATTACTACTTCTTTATTACTTTTTTCTCCTTGACCTCCAATACAATAGGTTTCCCCTATTTTACCCCTTTTTGCAATGAGAATTAGAGCATCAATATGGTCCTCTACAAAAAGCCAATCTCGAATATTTTTGCCATCTCCATAAATTGGAATAGGTTCTTTGAGATAGGCCTTAAAAATTGATAGTGGAATAAGTTTCTCAGGGAATTGCCAAGGACCAAAATTATTTGAACAATTAGATATTAAGATTGGCAAACCGAAAGTATGATACCAAGATCTAACTAAATGATCACTTGAAGCTTTTGATGCTGAGTAAGGGCTTCTTGGATCATATGAAGTTTTTTCTTCAAAACTACCACTATCCCCAAGAGAACCAAATACTTCATCAGTACTAACGTGTTGAAATCTAAAATTTTTTTTATTAATGGGATCTAATTTATTCCAATAAATCTTACTGGATTCAAGTAGATTAAATGTGCCCACTATATTACTGTATATAAATACTTCAGGACTATCTATGGATCTATCAACATGACTTTCAGCAGCAAGATGGATAACTAATTCAGGTGATGCATGCATTACGGCAGTTTCTGTGTCTTTTTTATTGGCTAGGTCAACTTCTAAAAGTTCATAATTATTCAGATTTTTATTAAGGTCTTCTTTGGCAATTGTTTCTAACAAATTTGGAACACTAGCATAACTTATTTTATCAATATTGAATATTTGGTTGGATTGGTCTTTAAGTAGCCTTCTTATTAAATGACTTCCAATAAATCCACATCCTCCAGTTACTAAGATTCTCATCTTAAAAAAATATTTATTTTTTAATTTTAAGATATTTAATAAAATCGATGAAAATAATTAAGCTTTGATTGATCTTTTGACATTATTTTTTCTTTGAGTCTATTTCCCTTATTACATTTAACAATTCAAATTTCCAATGATTTCTTTTTATGTTAAGTGACTTACAGGCTTGCTCAGTATCAAGAAGAGAAAATTTTGGTCTTGTTGCAATACTTGGAAAATCTTTTGATTTAATAGGATAAATATCGGGTATTCCTGAGATTATCTTTTTTTGTAATGCTATTTCACCAATAGCGACAGCAAAATCATACCAACTTGCAACTCCAGCATCAGTCCAATGAATAATCTTATTATCATTATTAAATCCTCCTTGAGTTTTGATCAATTTCCAGCATAAATTAGATAATGTATAGGTACTAGTTGGGCAACTAATTTGATCGTATACAACTTTTATAGGTTTTTTTTCTTGGAAAAATTTTTCAAGTAAATTCAACATTGTTAAACAGAAGTTTCTCCCAAAAGGACTGTATAACCAGCTGGTACGAATTATTTGAGTATTATCTAATTTGAGCAATAATCTCTCTCCAAGTGCTTTCGATTTACCGTATTGGCTTAGGGGATTAACTTTTTCATTTGTTTTATAAGGATGTGACTTAGAACCGTCGAAAACAAAATCCGTACTTATATGGACGAATTTCGATCCAAGCTTTTTAATGTTAGATGCGATCTCGAATGGGGTATGAGCATTGATCTTTTGAGCAAGTTCACTTTCTGATTCCGCTTTGTCAACATTTGTATAGGCTACAGCGTTTAATATTATGTCTGGACTAATCTCGTTAATAATTTTTAGGCAATCCTTCACATTAAGGAAATTCAATTTATTTTTTGTTAATGATATTAGATTTATTTTCTCTGGTTTTGTTTGAATTAAAGTTTTACCTAATTGGCCATTCGCTCCTAAAAGTAAAATCTTCATTAAATTACTTATTATTGGAAAAGATTTAATTTTCTATCATAAATTATTTTGGGGCAACTTAAAAATTTATTTAAAAATAAAATCATCTAATAAAAATCCTTTAATGGCTTACCTTCTTTATCTTTACTACTAATAAGTAAATTCTCGATATTATACTCATGAATTGGCCAATCAATACCAATGCTTTTATCCTCCCACAAAAGACATTCCTCACAATTTTTATTCCATAAATTAGTAGTTTTGTAATTAACTTCTGCAATATCAGTTAGCGTAAGAAATCCATGGGCAAACCCTTCGGGAATCCAAAATTGATTTTTGTTTGTTGCGCTCAATCTTGTACCAATCCAATCTCCAAATGTGCTTGAATTTTTTCGTATGTCTACAGCAACATCAAAAATTTCACCTATTATGCACCTTATCAATTTCCCTTGAGGAAAAGGATCCTTTTGAAAATGTAATCCTCTTAATACACCCTTTATTGATTTTGAATGATTATCTTGAACAAAATATTTGTAAGTTTGGTTGTAATTATTTAAAATACCCTCCCAAGAATGTTCATTCCAACTCTCATAAAAAAATCCACGTTCATCTCTAAAAATCTTTGATTTTAAGAGGATTGGACCATTCATTTCAATTCCTTTTTTGGTTTTTAACTGATTGAATTCAAATTTCATTTTATTCAAAAATTAAGGACAATAAATATTTTCCATAACCACTTTTTATATTTTCTGAGGCAATCTCTTTAAGCTTTTGAATATTTATCCATCCATTTCTCCAAGAAATTTCTTCCGGACAACAAATTTTTAATCCTTGTCTTTGTTCAATAGTCCTAATAAATGATGATGCTTCTTGTAAAGAGTCAATAGTTCCAGTGTCAAGCCAAGCAATGCCTCTATCAAGAATTTCAACACTTAGGTTATTTTCATCCAGATAAAGAGAGTTAATATCAGATATCTCTAATTCTCCTCTTGTAGAAGGATTAATTTTCTTTGCTTTCTGTACAACAGAATTATCATAAAAGTACATACCAGTTATTGCGAACCTACTCTTTGGATTATTAGGTTTTTCTTCAATTCCAATTACTTTCCCATCTTTTGAAAACTCTACTACTCCATAACGTTGTGGATCTTTAACTCTATAAGCAAAAATTGTAGAATCTTGGTTATTATTAGCCTTTTTTAGAAGATTAGTAATTCCTTGTCCATAAAAAATATTATCGCCGAGTATAAGGGCTACTGGAGAATTTGAAATAAATTTTTCTCCTATAATAAATGCTTGTGCTATCCCCTCTGGCTTAGATTGAGTCTCATAAGTTAGATTTATTCCAAAGTTGCTCCCATCTCCTAAAAGAAATTTAAATTTATCAATATCCCCTTCAGTAGTTATTATCAGTATATTTTTTATCCCAGCCAGCATTAAAGTTGAAAGGGGATAGTAAATCATAGGTTTGTCATAAACTGGAATTAGTTGCTTACTAATTATTTTCGTAATTGGGAATAATCTTGTTCCACTACCTCCAGCGAGAATTATGCCTTTTCTATCCGAATATGACATGATTTGAATTCATTAAGATAAGATTATAACTCATACTTTTTATCAATTTTAATTTTTGAAAGATTCGTAAAAGGTAAAAGAAAAAAACTAAGACGAAGAATTATATAATTTAGGCTTTTTTAATCAATATACCTATAAATAAAGCAATGTTACCAATTAGAGTTTGTCTATAAACTCCAGACTTTGCAAAGTAAAAAATTCTCTTTAACAAAGATGAATTTCTTGCCTTTACAAAGTTATTAAGGGTTTTTCTATTACTTTTTATTAAAAGATTTTGATTGTTAATAATCGATTTAAGATTATGATCATTTTGAATTTTGAAATTACCACTAGCCACTTTACAAAATCTCAACCATTTATCTTTTAATGAGACATTAGATCCAATTAAATTATTATTGTGCTGTCTATATTTTAAGTAAATATTTTTATCATAATAAATATTACCTCCTGCACCACTAATTATTTGGTAACAAAACCAATCGTGAGCTATTAAGTCTTGATTTATATTAGCTGAGCAAATCAAATCAAATGCACTTCTGTTAAAGACCATAGTATTTCCACCAAAAATATTTTGAGTTAATGCGTTTTGAAATGAAGGAGATTTTTTGAATTTAATTGATTTCCCAAGCTTTGTTTTTTCAGATTCTCCAATGAGTTCAGTTCTTGAACCATAAAGATTTGCTTGATTATGAGGATATTTTTCTAAAGAGTTTATAGCTTTCTCTAACTTTTCTCGGTGCCAGATATCATCTTGATCAGAGAACGCATAATAATCGAAGTACCCATCAATGGAAACCAAAGCTTTTAAAAAATTTTGTGCATATCCAATATTTTTATTTCTAAATCCAATTCTAATTTTTTTCTTGTTTATTTCATTAATGTTTAATTTTTCAAGAGAAAATTTATCTTTTGAATTATCGTCAGTTACAAAAATAATAAAGTTTTTGTGAGTTTGATCAAAAATAGATTGCAATTGATTATTTATAAATTTATAACCATCGTAAAATCCCAAGATAATAGCCACTTTTTTTTGTTTAAATTTGCTATTGAATAAATTTATATTAAATTCTTTCATATATTTTTTTGAAATTAAAATTCTTTACGCAATCCTTTAAAAGGTGGCCCAAATATTGTAAAGTTTAAACCTGCATTTTTAGTATCTTGTTCAAAATAAACTTGGAAATTGTATGCTCTTCTATTCCAATTTAGTGCGTATTTCGTATTAATAAATTCATTAAATTTATCTGAATCTTTGTCAATATTAAGATGAGAACTTATACCAAAGCTTAAACTTTTAATTATTTGTTGATTAAGATTTAAATTAAGTTTCAAATCATCATTAATGTTGTCAAATTTAAATGGAGAAGAGCCATTCTTACTTGTAATTTCTATAAAGGCTTCTAAAGAAGTATAGTCAAAAAAGTCTTTTTTATAATTTCCTACTGTTAAGGCTGGTCCGAAAGTAAATCTAATTAAATTTTGAGATCCATAATCACTATAATTAATAAATGCGATATTAAGATCACTTACTAAATTTAATTCGTTTTTCAAAATATTTGGAACAAATTTGTAAGAATCATCTATAAGTAATTCTCTTTTCATAGATTTCCATATTGTATATTCATTCTTTATATTTCCTCCAAAACTTTTGCGAGTATGTGTCGCAAGATTACCTTGATGATTTTCAGCTTTAAATTTTCCTAAAGAAAGATTTTGATTTGAGTACCAATTATTTTTTTTGTGAGATTTGTTAAATGAATTTTTTAAATTTATACCATACCCATTATAAATTTCGTGAATCCCATTATATCCAGTATCTATTTTTTCTCTATATGCAGCAAAATAATTTAATTCTAAATTTTTAAGATTTTTATTTCTTAGATTTTTTGATAGAGAAATTGATGATCTAATTGACTCATTTAGTTTGTTAATGTCAAGCGAGTTTATGCTGTTTCTTGAATTAACTCTATGAGATGCAATCTCGCCATTAATTAAAATCTTCCCTCCAAAATAATCAGTAGGAGTGATTTGATTTTTTATCTTGGGACTGGTTATGGATGTTTCTTTTTCTCTAAAACTATAAGTTTCGCCTTTGATTATTCTCTGTAAGTAAAGCTCGGGTATAAATTGAAAATCTAAATTTTTTAATTTAAAAATATCAGAAGTTCTAGATATAAACAAACCATCTTTTTCTTCATAATCAATCCCTAAACTAAACTTATTAAGGTTTTCTTGATTATCATTTACTGTTCTCTTTCCTAGAGGTAAAGAAACCTTTTGATCTAATATTAGATTTGTCCAACTGCTTATGAAGATTATTTTATTTTTATTATTTTTAGAATATACATTATGTGCAACAAGCTTTAATTGAGGAGGATTAAAGGCATCATTAGTGAAGATAATTTTCTTTGAATTTATTAATGCATCCTTTATCTTTATTTTTTGTGATTTGAATCTCCATTTCTCAATCGGTTTTTTTGATATATCCAAATTTTTTAAGTTTAAAACACTTGAATTAGCATTTCCGCTTTTAAAAATTAATCCAATAGGATTCCTTTTTTCTAATGTGCTATTCGCCAACCCATCGCGAGGATTTTCTGATTCAGATTTATTATCTTTTCTAAGATTAATATCTTCGCTAAATGTTTCTAAATCAATTACTCCATAAATATTTTCAATGAATCCTGATTTATCTGAAAAATTATATTCAAAATAATCCGAAGTGAATATTTGATTTTTATTTAAAAATTTTATATTTCCTTCTGACTTTAACAACTTATTATTTTTGTCGTATTCAATATAATCGGTGAGAAGAACTGCACCATTTATTTTGATAATTACATCTCCCTTTGCTATAAATTTTTCTTTATTTTCTTTTTGTTCAATAGCTTCTATTTCGATAGTACTTTGATTAGATTTTTCATTAGTAAATGCTAAAAATATTTCTAATGGATTTAAATCTCTTCTATTAAAAAAATTGTCGAAATCTTTTGAATCTCTTAGGTTATTTTCAAAACTTATTTCTTTTTTAAATTTCTCATCATAAAAACATTCTTCTTTTATTTCGCATAACTCGTATCCATAAACTAATTGGGTTGGAAATATCGAAGAAACTATTAAATAAGATAACTTTAATAAAAGAATATTTTTTATATTTAATCCAAAAGAATACATGAATATTTATTTTCTCAATATTTTTCTAATTATATATTGCAATGCTTTATATTAAAATTCTATTCTGAAAAGATGATGCATAATAATAGATCTGTCCTTATTACTGGAGCCGCCGGCTTTATAGGGTCATTTTTGGTAAAAAAATTCTTAAGATCAGATTATCAAGTTATAGGAATTGATAGTATCAATAGCTATTACGACAAAAATTTAAAATTAAAAAGGCTTGAAAATATCAAAGAATATTCAATTAAAAATAACTTTAATTGGCTTTTTTATGAAAGTAATATCGAAGATAAAAATCATATAAGACAAATATTTACAGACACAAAACCCCAGATTGTTGTTAACTTAGCGGCACAGGCTGGGGTTAGATATTCAATTGTTAATCCATCTTCATACGTTAAATCCAATCTATTGGGATTCTCCAATATTTTGGAGTTGTGTCAAACACATAATGTAAGACATTTAGTTTATGCCTCTAGTAGTTCAGTTTATGGCTCGAGTAAAGAATATCCGTTCTCTGAGGATCAAAAAGTGGATACTCCCTTAAGTTTTTATGCAGCAACAAAAATATCGAATGAAATGATGGCTCATGCTTATAGCAATATATATAATTTACCCATAA
The DNA here is from genome assembly GCA_003278735.1 of Prochlorococcus sp. AG-355-J09. GTDB lineage: Bacteria > Cyanobacteriota > Cyanobacteriia > PCC-6307 > Cyanobiaceae > Prochlorococcus_A. The sequence goes on along the minus strand of QCDO01000011.1, from coordinate 51,373 downwards.
CAGGACTTAGATTTTTTACTGTTTACGGTCCTTGGGGAAGACCTGATATGGCTCCAATGATTTTTGCTGATAATATATTGCAGAAAAAACCAATTAAAGTTTTTAATCATGGGAACATGAGTAGAGATTTTACCTTTATATCTGACATTATCGAAGGAACTTATTTATGTTGTTTGAAAGTCCCCTCTCCTAATGATGATTATAAATCAGGCAAACCATCAATTCTTCATAGGATATTTAATATTGGCAATGGTAATCCAGTAAAACTTCTTGATTTTATCGAATTACTAGAGGAAGCTTTATCTATTAAGGCAAATAAAGTATTTGAAAATATGCAACCTGGAGATGTCGAATCAACTTATGCATCTACTCAGAGTTTGGAAGAATGGATTAGTTATAAGCCATTAGTTCATATAAAAGAAGGAGTTACTAAATTTGCTAATTGGTATTTGGATTATTATCAATAATAAATTTTTTCGGTTTATAACCTTTTGCATTTAAAACTAATTTAATTGTTTTAAAAAAGATTAATAGGTCTAGAAAAAATGAAAAGTTACTTATGTAATATATATCGTAACTTAATTTTTGTTTTGTATCTGCAACACTTGCACCATAGTGATAATTTACTTGAGCCCACCCACTTATCCCAGGCTTTAAAATATATCTTGATTTGTAGTAGGGTACTTTTTTAAAAAGTTTTTTTTCTATTTCTGGTCTTTCAGGCCTTGGTCCAATTAAACTCATACTTCCAAAAAGAACGCAAAAAAGTTGGGGTAATTCGTCAATTCTCAAGGCTCTTAATATTCTTCCGATACGCGTAATTCTCTTATCGTTGGTTTTAGCCCACTGAATTCCATCATTTTCTGCATCAACTTTCATGCTTCTAAATTTTATGATTTTTATGATTTTCCCATTTAAACCAGATCTTGTTTGAGTATAAAAAATAGGACCTTTGTCTTCTAAATAAATCAAGCAACTTACCATAAAAATAACTGGTAAAGTTATTAATATTATTATAAGGCTTACAAAGATATCACCTAATCTTTTGATCCTATTATGATAGTTATCTTCAATAGATTTTAATTTTTTTATCAGTTGATAATTACTTTCTATGAAATCAGTTGGGATCCTATGATACTCTTTATCAAACCAATCAATTAGATTTATAACCTCTATACCTGATAATTTTATATTGTAAAGATTATCTAGATTATCTAACTTTAGGATATCGTTCTCATTAACAATTATCCCTTTTAAATTCTTAGATTTATTTATTTTCAGCGGTTCTGAAGCTGATATAAAATTTATTTCTGGATGATTAGAATGGTAATTTAATTCTTGCAAAAATTTATTATATTCTTGTTCTTTACCATAAAAAATCCATAGATTTTTTTTATCGTAAATTTTATAATTTAGAATATTAATCAAGGATTGGCAAATTAAACTTAGAAAACCTATATTGGTAATTGATTTAATAAATATATCTTTAAGTAGTAAATCTTTTTGCTCAATAAATAACTGATCAAAAAGAATAATTGAAGAAAACCAATTAATAAATGCGTAAATAAATATACCGAATATTATAAGAGCAAAGACCTTAAATAAAGAAATTAAAAAGCTTTGTACAGAAATACTTTTTTCTTTTTTATATCTTCCTAATATGTAACTTAAGATTACCCAAAAGGAACCAATACTAATAATCACAACTTTGTTTGGATAAGAATTGAGATCAAGAAAATATAGATAGTTGTAAAGTAAGATAGATATCCAAAAATCTATAATAATAGCAATAATCTTTCTTCTTCTTGTATTAATCCAAGTTAGTCTTATTTGCATTAATTATAAAAACTAATTTTATTAATATATCATTTTTATTTATTTGCCTTTGATAAAATTTCTATAAAGTTTATCTTCGTCAATTATATTTTTTGCTCCAGCCAGAAGAATCCAAAACAATATACTTATTCTCCCGTCAAAATATTGAACATCTACTAATTGTGAAAATAAAAATAACATTATGGAAATTACCCATGCTTTATCAAAAATTGACATTTTAATTAATCTATTAAAAAAAATTGTTTTAGTGCTAAAGATAAATAAGTACATAATTGGTAAAAGAATAATTATTCCTGCTGGAATCCCGTAACTTAAAAAAAGCTCTAATGGTAAATTATGAGCATGACCCTTCCATAGTCCTGTTTCATACATATAAATATCGGGAAAAGAACCTCCTCCAGTTCCAAAAATCGGAAAATTTATTATGTTTTTTAATGCAGTATTCCAAATATCTAATCTTGAGATTTGAAAATCTGTAAATTCCATCCAAATATTTTTAGGAATAATCGACCTTGAGAAAAACTGAATTTTATTACCAAAGACTGGAAAGATTGTAGAGCTTATTATTAGAGAAATTGATATTATCAACGGGAAAATTAGTTTTAGTCCTTTCCTTCCAAAAAAAACTACACTTCCTAATAAAATACATATCCATGCTGATCTTGAATTGGTCAATATAGTACACAAGGTAAAACTAAAAGAAAATATAAAAGTGATAATCCTATCTAATTTATTAGATCTTGAATTTATTGTTTCTGCCAAACAAAATGGCAAAATCAAATTAAGCCATAAACCTGTGTAGTTTGGATTATTAAACAAGCCTGTCATTCCAGTAATACCTTCAATAGGTCTTTGGTACCAAACGATTAATCCATTAAGTGTTTCCATAGGCCCATGCCAATTAAAAAAAGATTGTCCAATACCCGTAATAATCACTGGGAGGGTCCCTGCAAGCAAAGCAAATGCAGTCCTTCTTCTTTTTGTTTTACAGTTTAAATATGGTTGGAATCCCCAAAAACAAAAGAAAAAAGGAATCCAATTAGCTAATCCAATCCAAGATAATGAATGATTTAGGTTGTAATTACTAAGGTAATCGTTAAAATTTGAATGTATAAAAGCACTAATTATTAAAAAAATGCTAGCAATAAAAAAATTTATATTTAATTTGTCTTTAAAATATTCTTTACCTATGTATACGCCATAAAATACACAAATTAAAAGAATCCCAGTTCCAAATGTGAATGCTGAAGGTAATAGAAATAAACCTATTAAAAAAATATTATTAAATAATTTTGGTATTTTTTTTTCAAATTTACTTGAGCTAATTTCTTGCAAGGAATTGGATTAATTAATTTCTATAGTATCTAAATTTTACAATTAAGCTTGCTTTAAAAATACTAGAAGTGGATTTGGGAAATTAAATTATTTTCTATTGAGATTTTTGAAATTCCAAAATTTTTAATAATTTAAATGTTAATTAGTTGGTAAAAAATGTCGAGTGAAGTTAGGTTCTTATTATCTATATATATATCCATTTAATTTTATAATCATATCTAAGATGATTTAACTCAATCATTTATAATAAATTTAATTTTTTATAGCCCCATTTCTATACCCATAAAGAAAATTTGTTGTATTGGTGCAGGCTATGTTGGGGGGCCGACAATGGCTGTGATCTCAGATCATTGTCCTGAAATTGAAGTTACTCTTGTAGATATAGATGAAAGCAAAATTGCAGCATGGAATGATTCTGATTTAATGAATTTACCAATATATGAACCAGGACTTAAAGAAGTAGTAAAGAGAAATAGAAATAGAAATTTATTTTTTTCAACTAATATATCAAAAGCAATAAGTGAAGCAGAAATAATATTTATATCGGTAAATACGCCAACAAAGGTATCAGGACTAGGAGCAGGGTATGCCAGTGATTTAAAATGGGTTGAATCCAGTGCAAGACAAGTCGCTAAATATGCAAAGGGCCACACGATAATTGTTGAAAAAAGTACCGTACCAGTGAAGACAGCAGAGTTAATAAAGGAGATTTTGATGAATTCAGAAAATAATAGTGATTTTGAAAATAAATCTTTTTCTGTTTTATCTAGTCCAGAATTTTTAGCTGAAGGTACAGCTATAATAGATTTGGAAAATCCGGATAGAGTCTTAATTGGTGGAGAGGACTATCGAGCAATAAATATATTGAAAGAAATTTATATAAAATGGATTCCTGAAGAAAAAATTCTTTTAACAAATATATGGAGTAGTGAACTTTCTAAATTAATAGCGAATGCTTTTCTTGCGCAAAGATTAAGTTCCATTAATTCGATTACGGCATTATGTGAATCAACCGGTGCTGATATTGATGAAGTTGTAAAAGCTATAGGCCATGATACTAGGATAGGAAAAAAATTCTTATCTCCCAGTCCTGGATTTGGAGGTAGTTGTTTTAAGAAAGATATTTTAAATTTAGTTTATTTGTGTAGGCATTATGGCTTAGACAGTACCGCAAATTATTGGGAGCAAGTTCTGATCATAAATCATTGGCAAAAAAAGCGTATCTCTCATTTGGTTGTTGAGAAGTTATTTGGAACAGTTACTGGTAAAAAAATCTTACTATTAGGATTTGCTTTTAAAGCCAATACTAATGATACAAGAGAATCTCCAGCAATAGAAATATCAAAGAATTTAATAGAAAATGGTGCTCAAATAAACATAAATGATCCCAAGGTAAATAATAAACAGATTGAACAGGAACTTTCCATAAAAGAATTTGAAGAGAATCCGATATCTCATGGTAGATGGAATTTTGAAAAAGATATTTATAAATCAGCCAAGAATGCAGATGCGATAATTATTATTACTGAGTGGCAGGAATATAGAGAATTAAATTGGCAAAAATTGTCAAATCTTATGCGAAAACCAGCGTGGATATTTGATACGAGGAAGATAATTTCCAAAGATAACTTAATTGAACTTGGGATTAATTTTTGGCAAGTTGGAACCCCAGATATATAAATATAATAAATTTATTTTTTTTGTTGAACGCTTCCTGCAGGATTCGAACCTGCGGCCCACTGCTTAGAAGGCAGTTGCTCTATCCAGCTGAGCTAAGGAAGCACCCATTTATTATATCTGACAGTAAGGTCTAAAATTCACAAAGATGTGTTGATAACAATTTTTATTTTTAATTTGTTTAAATAACATTCTTTTGCGGGATAATTTCCTAAAATTAAACTTAATTGTTATTTTTGAATTTGGCTAAAAGACTTACTGAAAAGCAAAAAGAAGAAATAAAAATTAATTTTTTAGCTAATCAATCTGTTGAGTTTTTATCTGAAAAATTTAATTGTACTAAAACGACGATAATAAGAAATCTAAAAAAAAGCCTTGGAGAAAAAAAATATGAAGAAATTCTCAATCGATTAAATACACAATTCGATATAAAAAATGAAAAATTGGTTGAAAATGATAATAAGCAAACTTTTGAGAAAAATATAAATAAAAAAACTGATGATGCTTCAATAGGTATATCAAATGCAGATAAAATTAATCCATTTGAATCTTTTATAGAAATAACTCCTTTGGATCATAATTTTGAAGATGTTTCTCAGAAAGATATTTCTTCAATACCTCTCTCAGAGATAAAACTACCTAATATGGTTTTTTTAATCGTGAAAAAAGAAATTGAACTAGAAACTAAGTATTTAAAAGATTATCCAGAATGGCAATTTTTACCTCAAAATGATTTAAACAGAAAAACTATAGAACTTCATTTTGACTTGAAGACCGCAAAGCGTATGTGTAACAAAGATCAGAAAGTAATAAAAGTTCCTAATACTGATGTATTTAGAATTGTTGCTCCCATATTGATGTCACGTGGAATATCTAGAATAGTTACTGCTGAAAATTTGATTTCTATTTAACTATCAATTTTTTTGTTATCAAAGAAAATAGGCACAAAGCTTCCTGTTATCGAACCTGTTATGAAACTTACTCCAACTATAAAGCTTATTGGTAAGGCAATAGTTTCTTTATTAAACAAATTAACCTTTCTTTTAGTTGAACTATTTTGTATTCCAATTATCAATAATAAAAACAAACAAGAATTGAAAGTAATTGAAAAAATTAATTTTTTCAATGATTCAGACATATTTATATTACTCAAATATTTCTAATATAAATTATAAATTATTTTTTTTGGAACACCATTTTTTTTTGCTAGGTATTTAGATGCCGAGGATAAATTTAAACCTGCATTAATTAATTCATTAAGTTCATTCTTTAAGATTATTAGATCTATTTCTTGATTTTTTGAATGGTTTATACCTCTAATTAATACTGTTATCTCTCCAATAATTTCTTTATCTTTTATATTCTCTATAACTTCATTAATGTTATTGCCAATATGCTCCTCAAACTTTTTGGTCAATTCGCGATAAAGTTGAATTTCTCTATCACCTCCACAAAAATTTTTTAGTTCTACTAAAAATTTATTAATTCTATGAGGTGATTCATAAATTATAGTAGTTTTCGTATTTTTGCTAATATCAAGAAGGATTTTATTTCTTTCATTTTGCTTTTTTGGCAGAAAACCCTCAAAGATAAATTTTGATGACTCTAGTCCACTAGAAACTAAAGCGGTGAGAGCTGCGCAAGGGCCTGGGATACAAATAGTTTTTAATTTATTTAATTTTACTTCTCTGACAAGATTTTCTCCGGGATCGCAAATGCTTGGCATCCCTGCATCACTCACTAGTGCGATTGAATTACCTTTCTTGAGTTGATTTATTATTATTGGGATTTTTTTTATTGAGTTGTGCATATTAAAACTTATAAGATTATTTTTTATTGAATATTTATTCATTATTTTTTTGGTCTGTCTAGTATCTTCGCAAGCTACTAGTGAGACATTCTTTAGAGTATTCAAAGCTCTTAAAGAAATATCATATAAATTTCCAATGGGAGTTCCTACTATATATAAAATTCCGCTTTCAGGTTTTTGTTCTATATGAGAAAATAGAGAATCAATATTCATTTATGTGACTAAATTACCATTTGGTGTAGATATTAATAATCTTATCGATGATTTGAGGATTTTAAGCTGGGAAGCGGCAGATTTATTGATTTATTATTCTAATCTCATTAGAAATACAGAAGAAAAAGCTAATATTATTCAAAATAAAACTCCTGAGGATCCTGTAACTCTTGCTGATTTAAAAGTAAATGAGATGATAATAAATGGAATAAATAAAAATTACAAAAATATTCGTTGGGATATTTTAAGCGAAGAGAATGTAAAGGATAGGTTAAATTATTTTGAAGCAAAATCTGACTGGTGTTGGGTTCTAGATCCTTTAGATGGCACAAAGGACTTTATCCAAGGAACGGGTAATTATGCAATGCATTTGGCGTTGAATTACAAGCAAAAACCGTTAATTGGAGTTGTACTTATTCCTGAGAAGAATCAATTATGGATATCTAATGGAAGAAAAAGTTGGTGCGAATCGAGAGATGGAACTTTCTTAAAAACTAAACTGCTGCAAAATAAGAGGAGAATTAATGATATGACTATCGTTACAAGCAAAAATCATAGTAATCAAACTCTAAAAAAGGTAATTGAAAAATTAAACTTTAAAGATCAAATTATTATGGGAAGTGTTGGGTGTAAAATTGCTTCAATTTTAAGAGGAGAGAGTAATATCTATATTTGTTTGAGTCTGCCAGGTAAGAGTTCACCTAAAGACTGGGACTTTGCTGCGCCAGAAGCTATTTTAAAAACTGCTGGCGGTTCTTTGACTTATCTAGATAGTGATGAATTATCCTATGGAGGCCCAAATTTTGAGCAAGGTGGAATTATAGTCGCTACAAGTGATAAATTTTCTCATAAAAGTATATGCTCAGAAATAATGCAAGTTATAAGAAAATTCGATTTATATCCTTTTAATTAATTAAGTGGTGCAACGGGTGTTGGAGTTGGTTCTGGATAGGACATCCCATTATTCTGACCAACACCTCTAAGGGTTAAATTAATCCTACCTCTACTATCAATTTCCCTAACTCTTACTGTGACCTCATCACCTTGCCTAACAACGTCCTCTACCCTCTCGACTCTTGCCTCTGATAATTGTGATATGTGAACCATACCCTCTTTACCAGGTAGTATTTCAACAAAAGCTCCTATAGGAATAATTCTAGTAACTACACCTGAAAAGATCTCACCTTCGTGAACTTTTCTTGTTAGGCCCTCTATTATCTTCTGAGCTTCCTCTGCAGCTGCTCCGTCATGGGAGGCTATAGTAACAATCCCGCCATCTTCGATATCAATTTTGGTGTTTGTCCTCTCTGTAATACCTTTGATAGTTCTACCACCTGGACCGATCACAGTACCTATAAGTTCAGGATCAATTCTGAAACTTAAAAGTCTTGGGGCATGAGGAGATAATGATTCTTGAGGTTTTTCAATAGCTTCTTGCATTTTTTTTAATATATGTAATCTTGCGGGGCGAGCTTTTTTTATGGCATCGGAAATTACAGAAACGGGTAATCCTGTAATTTTCATATCCATTTGCAATGCAGTTATTCCTTTTTCGGTTCCTGCAACTTTAAAGTCCATATCTCCAAGGAAATCTTCAATTCCTTGAATATCTGTAAGAATTCTAATCTCTTTGCCTTCTTTAATTAGACCCATCGCAGTTCCGCTTACAGGGGCTTTCAAAGGAACACCAGCATCAAGTAAGGAAAGAGTACTTCCACAAACAGATCCCATTGATGTAGATCCATTAGAACTTAAAACCTCACTCACTACTCTTAGTACATAAGGAAATGTTTCTTTTCCTGGTAAAACAGGAATTAAGGCTCTTTCAGCTAAGGCTCCATGACCAATTTCCCTCCTCCCAGGAGTTCTCATTGGCTTGGTCTCTCCCACTGAATAAGGGGGGAAGTTATAGTGGTGTAAATAAGTTTTTTCAGTACTTGGGTTAAGATCATCCATCTCTTGAGCATCACTAGGAGTGCCAAGAGTAGTTGTTGATAAAACTTGTGTTAAACCTCTTTGAAATAATGCTGAACCGTGAACTCTTTTTGGGAGTATTCCTGCAGCAGCTGATATTTTTCTTACTTCGTCTAAATCCCTACCATCAACCCTTTTCCCATCATTAATGATTTGTGATCTCATTAATTTCTTGGTTAATTTTTTAAAATCAGAATGTATTAATTTATCATTTTCTGCAGTGAGCATTTTCACTTGATTATCATCCTTAAGAGAATCTATTTTATTTTGAACATCTGCTTTTACTCTCTCAAGTTCTAGATCTCTTTCTTCTTTTGACTGATCAAATTTCTTTAACACTAAATCAATAGGCTTAGAGCAATTTTTCTCTAGATAACTTATTAATGCATTGTCTTGCTCAGGATCTTCAGGTTTTGCTTGCTTGATCCCTAATTCTTCTAGAAGATTTTCTTGCGATTTAATTAATTCAGTAACAGCTTCATAGCCGAAATCTATAGCCTCAATCGTGTCTTGTTCAGAAAGTTGGTTTGCACCAGCCTCAATCATTACAATTCCTTCGTTTGACCCTGCGACAACTATATCAAGATCACCCTTTTCTATTTCACGGTAACTTGGATTAAGGATAAAATCATCTCCTAAAAGGCCGACTCTTACTGCAGCCATTGGCCCGTAAAAAGGTATCTCTCCCACTAGTGTTGCTATTGATGCTCCAGTTACAGCAAGAACATCAGCAGGCACTCTTTCATCGAGAGAAAGACAAGAAGCTACAATTTGAATCTCATCTCTCATCCAACTAGGGAAAAGTGGTCTCATAGGCCTATCAATTAATCTTGCTATTAATGTGGCTCTTTCTGGAGGACGCCCTTCTCTTCTCATGAATCCACCAGGTATCCTACCTGCTGCATATAGTTTTTCCTCATAGTCGCAGATTAGAGGCAAAAAGTCTGAAGCTTCTTTTTTTGTGGTTTTTGTTGCTGTAACTAATAAGGAGGTGTCTCCACATTCAATCAATACTGATCCACTTGCTTGAGGAGCATATAGTCCTGTAGTTAGTCGTATCTCTCGTCCGTCAAACGTGATCGACTTATTTTGTCCTTCCACTTTTTAAATTATGAATTCGTATACATAATTTATTCTTACATTTAATAGGGACATATTGAGTATTTATTTAAATATGATTTAATTTTTCTTTGAATTAAAAATTAAAATTATCTGCAAGTCCCTGGAATTACTTAACTTTAGAAAAATCAGGTAATGTAATTTTAATAATGGTAATTTATTACCAACTTGATTTTACAACACCTGGTAATTCACCATTATGAGCTCTTTGTCTTAATTGATTCCTGCATAATCCAAAATCTCTATATACTCCTCTAGGCTTGCCAGTTGCCCAACATCTATTCCTAACTCTGTTTGGAGCTGAGTTTCTTGGCAATCCTTGGATCTTTCTATGAATTTCTAATCTTTCCATAGGATCTTTTGCGGCATTGAATTCATCTAATAATGATTTTCTTTTTGCAGCATATTTTTGTACAAGCTTTTTGCGTTTGACTTCTCTCGCGATCATGGACTTTTTAGCCATTTATAATAGAATTTTTAAACTGCTCTTTATCTTAACAGCTTGGATAACAATTTTAAAAATTATTTATTGGTTTAATAATCTTTGTACTATTAAAAGTTGACTAGTATCCCTTATTATGAGTAGCACACTAAGTCCAACTAAAAGAAAGAAACTTGATTGAGTAACCACCATTTGTACCTTAACTGGGACGGGTTTACCTCTAAGACCTTCAATCAAAGTGAAAACAAGTTGACCCCCATCCAATAGTGGTAAGGGTAAAGAATTGAGAACTGCTAAATTTATAGAAATTAGTGCTGCAAACAACAATATTCCAGTTCCACCTTGTTGTGATAGTTGAGCACCAATTTCAACGATTTTGACGGGCCCACTTAATTGTTGAGCTGTTGAGGAGAAATTTGTAATTAATCCTTTATAACCTTGTATTGTTTTTACCAAAAGTGATGAAAATTCATTATTGGTGTATTCAAAAAGTTCAAATATATTTTTTGTCTTTTTAGTCTCTTTTTTTATATTAGGTTGTAATTGAGCTCCTATTGTACCTTTCCCATCTATGTTTTTTGGGATCAAAGTTAAATCTTTCAGAACTCCATCTCTATCAATTGTTATCAAAATTGGACTCTCTGATGCATTTTGAATCTGTTTTACTAAAGCAGAGACTGCTTGATCGCCAGCTCCTAAAGTTTTGCTTTCAATTTTTAAGATTTTATCACCAGCTTGTAATCCAGCAAGAGAAGCAGCCTTCTCGGGCTGAGTAGCTAAAACTAAAATACCAGGCTCGGGATCAAATGGAATTCCAATAGTAGTTACATTTACAATCAAAATAGTATAGGCAAGAATTAAGTTGGCAAATACCCCAGCGGATATAACAATTACTCTTTGAATAACGGGTCTATTTTTTAAAAGATTTGGATCTTTAGGGTCAATATTATTTATTTCTTCATCTGGGAAGGAAACAAAGCCCCCTAATGGAAAGGCTCTAAGTGAATAGGTTATGTTTTTATATCTTTTCTGGACTATTGATGGTCCAAAACCAATTGAAAATCCATCAACATAGATACCTTGCAAAATTGCCGCAAGAAAATGTCCCATCTCATGAAAAAAAATGAGAAATCCCAGAACTGTAATTGAGGTTAAAACGTTCATTTAAATATACTAGGCAGTTTTTAAAATATTTGATCCAAAATATGGAACTAGAGCATCTGGAATTTTCACGCTCCCATCTGTTTGTTGGCCATTCTCAAGAATAGCAGCCATAGTTCTTCCAATAGCAAGCCCACTTCCATTTAAGGTGTGCAGATATGTATTTTTTTTATCAATTTTTGCTCTTATTGATGATCTGCGAGCTTGAAAGTCTAAACAGTTGCTACAACTTGAAATTTCTCTATAACATTTACTACTTGGGAGCCAGACTTCAAGATCAAAAGTTCTGCTTGAAGAAAAACCTAAGTCTCCAGTACAAATATCAACTAATCTGTAAGGTAGATTGAGTTTTTTTAAAATACTTTCTGCATCTAAGGTAATCTTTTTATGAGCTTCAATAGATTTACTTGGATCACAAAACCAATATAGTTCAACTTTATTAAATTGATGAAGTCTTATTAAACCTTTTGTATCCCTTCCATAACTACCAGCTTCTCTCCTAAAACATGGGCTATATGCAACATACTTAAGGGGTAATTGCTTGGAATCAACAATATCATTTCTATGAAAAGCAGTTAGTGGAACTTCAGCAGTGGGAGAAAGCCATAGGTCGTCGTTAGAACACTTAAAACTTTCATTTGAAAATTTAGGTAATTGACCAGATCCGGTAAGACTTTCTGAATTCACTAAAGCTGGAGGCATTAACTCTAAATATCCATTACTAGTGTGCATGTCGAGCATAAAATTTATTAATGCTCTCTCTAATTTGGCCCCATTTCCAATAAGTGTAATAAAACGACTTTTGGATATTTTAGTTGATTTGACAGAGTCAAAAAGATTAAGACTTTCGCCTATTTCCCAGTGAGATTTAAGATTTTCTGATACTAACGGATCTCCCCAAGTTTTTACTTGGACATTATGACTTTCATCTTTCCCAATAGGAGCATCTTTGCTAGGTAAATTTGGTAAATTACAAATTTCATTATGTATATTTTTATCTAAGGTTCTTTTTTTCTCTTCAAATTCTGAAATTTTTGTTCTGTATTCATTTCCTTTTATTTTTAAATTATTTACTTCTGGAGAATCATTGTTTTTAAATTTGCTGATTTCTTGACCGATCAATTTACTTAATTTTTTACTCTCAGATTGGAGACTGGATATTTCTATATCAATTTCTTTTTTTTGAAGAGTTAATTCTTGTATTTGGGAAATATTAAAAACTTTTCCTCTCAGGGATAAACTTTCTTCAACTGAATTTGGATTTTCTCTTATTAATTTTTGATCTAACACCTTTTTTTTTTATACCTTAATTAAAATAGTTAATTTAAATTCAATATTAGGGATTTTTGACTAAAAATTAACTAAATTAATGATTCCTAACTTACGGAGCATTTCTAAATAAGATTTTTTAACTATGATGCAGATCGAGCCCGCCCTGTAGTTGACCATTCTTTTAGTAAATTAATTTGCTCCTTAGCTGTTCTAGATAAGGGAACTAATTCAGAAACTGCCTTTATTAAATCTTTCTCCAAAAGTTCTCTATTTTCAGAGAATGAAATATGCATCCCCTCAATCACTGCTTGTTCAAGTTCTGCACCTGAGAATCCATCAGTTCTATCTATGATAGTTGAAAGAGGAAAACCATATCTTGGTCTTCTTTTTTTTAAGTGCAAATCCAGAATACTTAATCTTTCTTCAGAATTTGGTAAATCAAGAAAAAATATCTCATCAAACCTACCTTTTCTTAATAATTCAGCAGGAAGCTTATCTATAGCATTAGCAGTAGCTATGACAAATACGGCGGATTCTTTTTCAGCCATCCAAGTTAGCAAACTTGCCAAAACCCTTTGACTTGTTCCTCCATCACTTCTGGCATCGCCACCAAAGCCCTTATCGATTTCATCGATCCAAAGGATACAAGGAGACATGGCCTCAGCTCTTAATATTGCTTCTCTTGTTCTTGCTTCGCTTGAACCAACAAGGCTAGAAAATAGTCTTCCAACATCTAGCCTAAGCAGAGGCATCGACCAACTCTTTGAAATTGATTTTGCGGTTAGCGATTTCCCTGTTCCTTGAGCTCCAATGAGTAGGACTCCCTTGGGAATAGGTAATCCATAGTCTCTAGCTTCTTTAGAGAAGGCTCTGTATCTTTGATTGAGCCAAACTTTTAGAACATTTAATCCACCAATATCATCTTGACTTGATTTAGCTTCGAAAAATTCTAAAATTTCACTTCTGGCGATTACTTGTTTTTTCTCTTCAAGAATATCTTTAATATCTTCTTTACTTATTTTTCCTCTTTGAGCAAGGGCCTTTGCAGTGACTTGCTTTACTTTTATTTCGGTAAGTCCACTTGAAGCTATAGAAAGTTCGTTTAAGTCTTGTTCCTCTAGATTTGAATTGGTATTGATAGCGATTTGTTTTATTAGATTTTTCAATTCTCTTTGATTAGGTAAAGGTAAATTTACAATTGCCATTAATTCATCCAACTCTTCTGATGATGGAAATAAATGAGAACTAATAATTAAACTATGACAAGTTTTTTTAAGCGCTGAGGATAGTTCTTTAATAGTTCTATTGATAGATGGATCATCATAAAATTTATGAAAATCTTTAACTAATAAAACTGTTGAAACTTCAGAATTTAATTCTTTAAGCCAATTAAGTACTCCTAACGGATTGTTAGAAAATTTACCTTGTTCATTTATTAATCCTGTTAAACCGCTAACACAATCCCAGGAAACAAATCTTTTTATATTTATCCTTTCACAAGAAAAATTAACTAACTTTTCTAATCTTTCCTCTTCTTTAGTCCTGATCCAAATTAATGAGTTTCTTGATTTTATGAGTAATTCTAAATTTCTACACCATGAATTCATTATTTCAGCTTAAGACTATTTTTTACTATTAGGTTCGAAAGGTAATCTTTTATCTGAGATAGTTGAAGCAGAAGTTGTTATTACTTCATTTTTTGCTGATAATTGTTGATCCAAAATTTTCTGTAAATTCTCTGGAAGAGCTTCTTTATTAAGCAGAAAAGTCTGGAATGCCTGGAAAATATTAGCAACAACCATGTAGAGTAAAACTCCAGCTGGTAGAGGGAAAAACAAAAACATTCCAGTAATCATAACTGGTGTAATTTTATTTGCTGTTGATTGCTGTGGATTCGCAGGCATCCCCTGACTTGATAAAACTTGCGAGAGAAGTAAGGTTAATCCAAAGGCACCAACTAATGCAGCAATATCCCAATTAATTGCTCCGTCTACGTAAAAACCTACTTGACCAAGAGCTTTAATAAATAAAAAACCACTTTTAGCCGCTAGACCAGGAATTTTCGCCTCGATTGTTGCATCACCAGGTTTAATTGCTGTTACTGTTCCATCTTGGGAAACCTTAAGATTTTCGGACCCTTTAGAAACCGTCCAAGTTGGGAGGAATTTAGATCCGTTATCGTATTTAGATAAAACTTCTGAATAGCTATTGCCATTTGTTGTTTGTAAATTTACTTTTATAGATTCTTCTGTACCTAATTTTGTTCCACTAGGAATGGTGGCTATTACAGGAAAATGGGATTTTTCAGTAATAAATATAGAGTGTCGTGGGGATTTGTAAGGTTTTGGATCAATAGCTGCTACTTGATCTTGTGGAACGACTTTGAGATTTATATTGTAAGGGACATCAGCAAATGGAGAACCTCTTAGGGTTGCAAACAATGCAAATAGCACGGGCATTTGGACAATCAGAGGAAGGCAACCTGCGAGGGGGCTGCCGAATTCATTCATTAATTTTCCAAGTTCTTCTTGCTGTTTCTTTGGATCACCTGAAAACTTAGATTTTATTTCTGCTTGCCTTTTTTGCATTACTGGTTGAGCAATCTTCATCCTCCTTGCGCTTCTAATGGAACCAGCGCTTAGAGGAAAAAGTGCAATTCTAATTACGACTGTCAATGCAACAATTGCTAAACCATAACTAGGGACTAAACCGTAGAAAAAATCTAGAATCGGGATAAGTAGTTTTTCAGAAATGAACCCTATCACGATATTAAAGAGAGTGAAATTTTGCTAGACATTTTATTTTACAGGAAAAAAAGTTTTTTGTAATTAATTTATTTAGGATTTAGTAGCAAATCCTTCTACCTGGTTGAGATTTGGTATTTGAGATTTTTTATTTATACTTTCTTCAATAAATTTTTGCTTTTCTCTGAATAAAGGTAGAGATTTCATTTCAACCTTTGAACCATCGTTAAGTATAAGAACCATGTCACCGTATGATCCAAATCCTCTTGGAATAGATCTGACTTCTTCAATATTACTTAATGAAACTTGTGTTTTGTTTTTGCCAAACCAGCCACCATCAATTGTAATTCTTTTGTTGGTAATTTTATATCTCAACCACAATGCTCTAACTATTGCGGCAAAGGTAAATGGCAAACCTAATATAGTTATTCCTGCTAGTAGATTTATTATTAAATCACTTTTAGCAGGACCACCTTCATAAAAAGTTTCTTCATTCATGTTAATCATTTGATTAGACGAGATTTGAACATTAAGTTTTGAAATTCCTCCAAAAGTCTACTTTTATCATTGCAGAAATCCCCAAATTTAAGGTTAACAAGTAACCAATAAGGTTTGTGGTTATTAATTTTTTGAATGTTTGTTAATAACCACTCTTGCAGAATTCTTCTCAATCTATTTCTTTCTACAGCTTTTTTAGACACTTTTTTGCTGATAGCAATTGCAACTCTAAAATTGTTTGAGGTATTTGTGAATTTATGGGTTAGGAGAATTGCTGGATTTGATCTTGCAACTTTAAATGTCATTAATTTCCCTTGATACGTTATGGAATTTTTGTGAATATAGTTAAAAGTTCTGTGACCTTTTAAACGCATATCCTTTGGTAAGGCCATTTAAATAAGAATTTATACAGCTATTCTTTCTCTACCTTTTTGTCTTCTACTTTTTATAACTCTTCTTCCTGTATGAGAACGCATTCTTACTCTAAAACCAGATACACGTTTTCTTTTCCTTGAAGTTCCGCCAAAAGTTCTTTTAGTCATTTGTTTATTTATCCTTATTTAATTTATCATTTAATCGATCACAATAGTCCAGCTTCCTAAATAACTTGAAAATGATTTCCCTTTAGATTGCCCATAAGAATGAAATTGATATAAACCTGATTTTTTTGGATTAAAGACTTTTAAGACAACCGCATAACTTTCTTTATCAGCAGGAATTGGGCTGTAAGGGTAAATATCCAGGGACCTTAAGCCTGATTCATCAGTATTGATTTTAAAATCAGCTTGAATGTCTTCTAAACATTTTGTTCTATTTTCAAAACCGCCAATTCTTACTTTACAAAAACTAATTTTTTCGTTTTTTAAAGTGGATTTAAAGGTTTTAGGGATTGCTAGATTAATTTTTATGAGATCAGTTCTTCTATCAGATGGCCTCAAGAAAAAATAAATTGTATTTCTAAATTTCCTTTTATCTTCTTTTTGAAACCACTTTAATCTTCTAAAACTAGAGTCTTGATCCCACTGAAATTCCAACCCAGCTTTAGCATCTTGGATTTTATTAAAAAAAGGAGTTGAAACTAAAATTGTAGGGATAATAAAAAATCTTAAAACTTTAAGATTTAAACTAAGTTTCTTTGTGATTTTAAACATTGCGGGGATGGAATTTTAAAGTTGGTTCGTGCTATTAAATTTAAAGCGGAAATTATTTAACTTAGGTTAACATCTATCTATCCTTAATTTTGCAGCGCCTCTCAAATAAGGGTGCTTTATTGCATAATTGGGTGGCAATAAAACTTGAGCCATTATTCTTATACAAAAATCAACATCATTAGATACATACATTTGTTGGCAGTCTATAAAAGCTACTGAATCAAGTTGATTAAATTTCCTTGCAATTGAAGCTGGAAAACATGCATTTAAATCTTTTGTCGCTGTGAATGTAATGGCTAATATGTTTGTCTTAATTAAATTGTTGCGTGAAATTAATTCATCAATTAATTCCACTACAGCAACTTCTATTTCGCTAACAGAATTTCCTGATGCTGTTGTAGCCCCACGAATAAATGTAATTTTATAATCATCTTTCATTTTTTCATTCATATCAATTTAAGGCTTGTATAACCAAAGTACTTTATTAGATGAGTCAATCTCAAAAAAGATATTATTGAACATTTTCTCGATCATTCTACTTCCAGGAATTAGTCCAAGTATTTTTTTCTTTTTCTTACCAAATGTTAATGGCTGAATTTTAGCATCAATATTAACCATTTCTGCAGCTATCTCCCTTGCAACAAATTCATCTCCAATCTTGTCAACAAGACCAAGTTCAAGTGCTTGTGTTCCAGTGAAAATTCTTCCATCAGCAAATTTTCTTACTTCTTCAACAGGTAAATTCCTTCCTTCAGCAACAGCTTCAGTAAATTGTTTGTAACTTTCATCTATAAGCCCTTGAAGTAGAGCTCTTCCTTCTTCACTAAGAGGTTTATCTGGAGAAAGTATATCTTTAAATACACCGCTTTTAACAGTCTCAAATTTAATGCCGATTTTATCTAATAATTCAGATAAATTATTTCCTCTTATAATCACCCCAATAGATCCTGTAATTGTGCCTGGATTCGCGACAATTATGTCAGATGCAACACCAATGTAAACACCTCCTGATGCTGAGATGTTCCCAAAACTAGCAATAACTTTACAACCTTTATCTTTTAGTCTTTTAATAGCAGAATATATCTCTTGGCTATCCCCAACCGTGCCCCCTGGGGAATCAATTCTCACGATTAAAGCAGGAAATTCTCTATCCTCAATTTGTTTAAGAGCTTTAAGGACTGAAACTCTTGTTGAACTCGTAATTGGCTCATCAATTACTATACGAGCTATTCTTTTTTTTGACTTTCGTCTAAAAGGCCAAATCATTCTTTTAAGGTAAATTCATAAAACTACTTTAAAAAGATTATCAGCAGACCTAATGAATTCAATCCTAAATTGGTTTTTAATGATACTCCCTTTTGCACTTTGGGGTACTTCAATGGCGGCCATGACTCCCTTAGTATCTAGTGCTGGGCCAGAGTTTGTAGCTTCTTTAAGATTACTTCCTGCAGGAATTCTTGTTCTAATTACAACATATTTGCTTAAAAGAGATTTAAAGATTTACAAGTGCGATTTGAAGTGGTTTTTTGTTTTTACAATCGTAGATGCTACTTTTTTTCAGTTGTTTTTAACTTATGGGATTGCAAAAACTGGAGCAGGTTTAGGTTCTGTCTTAATTGATTCTCAACCGCTTTTGGTGGCTATTTTAGCGAGGGCAATTTTTGGGAATTTAATTAATCCAATAGGATGGTTAGGACTACTTTTTGGCTTAGGTGGAATAGTATTTTTAGGCGTACCACAAGAATTTTTAGGAAATTGGTGGTTGATGTCTGATAAGTCTATAAATGATGTTGCTTTTAATTTTGGAGAACTTTGGATGCTTGCAGCTTCTCTCGCCATGGCACTAGGCACAATTTTAATAAGATTCACTTGTACTAAAAGCGATCCAGTTGCAGTTACGGGTTGGCATATGGTGTTAGGGAGTTTGCCATTAATTATTAAACACTGCTTCCAATCAAATTTCACAATAATTCCAGATTGGTCAATATTTGATTGGGGACTTATGTCATTTGCAAGTATTTTTGGAGGAGCAATAGCGTATGGTTTATTTTTCTACTTTGCTAATAATAAAGAAATAACTGGATTTAGCACTCTTGCATTTTTAACACCTGTATTTGCTCTTCTCAGTGGAGGTGTTTGGTTAGATGAAAGACTCACTATTGTGCAGTGGATAGGAGTGGTGTTTGTTCTTATCTCGGTATTTTTTGTTAGCCAGAGAAAGAGTTTATGGGAAAATAAATTTTCTGATACTACTATTTAATTAGTGTCTTTTTGTAAAAAGTCTAATAATGCGAATAGTTTTGATCAGTACTCCAATAGGGTTCTTAGGGAGTGGCAAAGGTGGTGGAGTTGAATTAACTTTAAATTCTTTAGTTTCAGGTTTAATTTCTTTAGGTCATTCTGTTGAGGTTGTAGCTCCAAAAAATTCTAAGTTACATGAGAGTAATGTAAAAGCAAAATTACATTTTGTGGAAGGTGTAGATCAAATTAGTTGGCAGCATCAAAATTTTAATTCTCCAGTGAGTATCCCAGATAATTCTCTTTTAGCAGGAATGCTTGAAAAGGGATTAGATATCGCTAAACATGCAGATGTATTGTTGAATATGTCTTATGATTGGCTACCTATTTGGATGACTCTAAATTTAGAGATACCCATTGCTCATATTATTAGTATGGGTTCTCAAAGTTTAGTAATTAGTAATTTAATATCTAAGGTATATGCTAAATATCCAAATAATTTTGCTTTTCATTCGAAAATGCAAGCAAATGATTATCCATTCATAAAAAAACCAACAATTATTGGGAATGGGTTTAATTTAAACAATTATGTTTTTCAAGATTCAATGAAGGGACCCTTGGCATGGGTTGGCAGGGTGGCTCCGGAAAAAGGTTTAGAGGATGCAGTCTATGTAGCAAATGAACTTGGCGAAAAATTAAAAGTTTGGGGACTTATAGAAGATGAGATGTATGCGAGAAAGGTAGAGAAATCATTCCCTCAAGGTGCTATAGATTGGATGGGTTTTTTATCAACCGATGAATTACAGAAAGAACTTGGTAAATGTAGAGGCTTGCTAAATACTCCAAAATGGAATGAGGCATATGGGAACGTTATTGTTGAAGCTTTAGCCTGTGGAGTGCCTGTTGTAGCTTATAAAAGAGGAGGACCTTGTGAAATTATTCAGCATGGCCAAACAGGTTATCTTGCTGATCCTGATGATAAAAAAAATATGCTTTCTTATGTAGAGATTATTGAAAAAATAAAGCGTCAGAAATGTAGAGAATGGGTAGAAAAAAATGCCTCCACAGATATATTTGCTAACAAGGTTGTGAACTGGCTTAATAAGGTAATGCATGAGTATAAATAATATTAAATGATTCTTTTTAACTCAAAAAAAAGGCTAATAACATTATTGATAGTTTTTGTTTGTGGGATCATTATATTTATCTTAGATTTAGGCACTACAGGGTTGGTAGATGAAACTCCCCCTTTATTTGCTGCTGCAGCAAGGGCAATGAGTGAATCAGGTGATTGGTTAACTCCAAAAGTCAATGGAATATTCCGTTTTGATAAGCCTCCACTAATATATTGGCTAATGGGTTTTTTTTACTCATTACCGAAAAACGAGATTTGGGATAGTTTCGGGACTATCTCGGCAAGACTCCCTTCAGCTTTGGCATCATTATTTTTAATGTTGATGATTGGAGATACGTTGTTTTGTTGGCCACAGAAGAATGATAGGCAATTCCTCACTCCACTAGTTGCATCATTAGGCTTTGCTCTTTCTCCATTAATAATTATTTGGAGTAGAACTGCCGTGAGTGATGCCCTTTTAACTGGAACCCTAGGGATTAGCCTGCTATTGTTTTGGAGAAGAATGGCAAGTGAAAATAATGATAAATGTATTTCAGCGTGGGTATTCTTAGGTTTTGCAATTTTAACTAAAGGACCTATTGCATTTGTTCTTGCATTATTGACCGTTACATCTTTCTTATTTAGTCAGAAGGATTGGAAAACTTTGCTCAGTAAGATAAACCCTAAGAAAGGTTTTTTAATAACAATACTTATAAGTGTTCCATGGTACATATTAGAACTCGTAAAAGAGGGAAAGCCTTTTTGGGATAATTTTTTTGGATACCATAATTTTCAAAGATATACCTCAGTTGTAAATAATCATGCCGAACCATTCTGGTTTTTTCTTTACATAATGATATTGGCTTCATTACCATTCACTCCTTTTTTGTATCATGGTATATTCAAGGCCTTTAAGGATTTCTTGAAAAGTTCAAAACAAGGTTTCAATGCCGCTGACACCCTTTATACCTATTCTCTATGTTGGTTAATATCAGTTTTAATTTTCTTTAGCCTTTCTGCTACGAAACTTCCAAGTTATTGGTTACCAGCAATTCCAGCAGCCTCAATCTTAATTAGTAATAGCTTTATAAACTTAAAAAATTCAAGTAAAAGTTATCTATATTTATGGATTTTTAATATTTTTATTTTGTTCGGTGTTTCAATGGCATTCTTTTTCTCAAATTATTGGTTAAGTTCAATAAATGATCCCGAAATGCCTAATCTTGCATCTGAACTAATAAGCTCTGGTATAGTTTTTAAAGCCAAATTATTCTTCTCTTCATTTACACTGCTTGCAATAATTTTATTTTCTTTAAAATCCAGAAATATCATTCTTTATCTTCAAATTTTACTTTTAATTGGACAATCCTTTTTGATGGCGCCAATTAGAAAATTAGCAGACACCTCTAGGCAATTACCTTTGAGGAATATCTCAAAATTAATTTCAGATATTCGCGAGGGGAGGGAAACTCTAGCAATGATTGGTATAAGAAAGCCTTCATTGCATTTTTATTCGAGGCAAATAGTTTTTTATGAGCCAAGCACGGAAGAGGGATTAATTAATCTGTCAGAAAGGCTAAATATAGATAGGAGAGAAAATTATGAGGATCAGCCTGATTATGAATACAAATCTCTGTTGGTCGTAATAGATGAATACTCTAGCCGCCGACAGCAATGGTCAAAAATTAATCATCAAAAATTGGGCAAATTTGGGATTTATAATTTATGGCGAATTCAAACAAGTGATTTAAAAAAGTATTCGAGTTTTTTAGTTAGAAGTGGTTATAAATCTGACTGGGAAAATAGAAAAGTTGAAAAATTTTAACAAAGTCTTTTTTTAAGAAGAGCATTTTTTAAATCATCAATGCTGCACTTGCTTGGGATGTCTATTTTATTTAAATCTTCCATTAATTCGAGATCGATGACAGAATCTTCTGCTAAAAAACTAAAAACTTCATTAATGCTTATCCCCATATCTTGAGCCATCTCTGAGATAAGCCTTAGAGTATCCCTCCTCACAGAAATCCTTAGATCTAAAGGGATATATTCATTTTCAGGATTTGCTGACTTCATAAACTAAATCTTAAGACATTATTTAGTTATCAGGATATAATCTTTACAATATTCTTTAATCATGCTGTTAGTAAATACTTTCATTATAGTTGTTTATATAAATAAATTCATAAATATTTTTAATAGAGGAATTGTAATTATTGAAATTAAAGTTGTAGTAAAAAGAATTTTTGACGCAATTTTTTGTTTCACACCATAAGCCTCTGCCATTAAAATTGTAGATATTGCCGTTGGGGTTGCTGCCTGAAGAATTACTGCAGATGATTGATAGAAGTTAAAATTTAAGAATTTGCTTACTAAAAAAATAATAAAGGGAAGAATAAATAACTTTAATAGAATTGAAAATTTAATTTCTTCATTTAGATCTAAAATCCTCTCATTTTGATTTGTGATTATTCCAAGTCTTGTTCCCACAACTATTATTGCCAAAGCAATAACGATTCTTGCAGGAATCCAAAGATAATTGCCTAAAATTTCATCTATTTGAAAAAGATATGCAAGAAGTACACCAATGATCCCTCTTGATGCAGGGCTATTTATTAATGCATTAAATAGTCCTTTGATGTTTGGGATGTTATTACTTTTGGATTTTTCTTGAAGAAAAAAAGGTCCAAATATCCAAGCGAAAAGTGTTGTTCCTAAATCAAATCCAATAGTGAAATTTATAGTTTTTGAAGGTAGAAGAGCTAGCGCAATTGGTATCCCAAGAAATGATGTATTACCAATTAGGCCTGCTAGCTGCAATGTGTAATTTGGAAGCCTCTTTTTAAATATTGGGATTATATTTATTAGAGTTATTAAAAATCCAATTACAGAGAATGCTAAAAATGCACTTTTAATTAGGTTTATATCTATACCTTCCTTTAATAGGAGACCCATTACACTTAATGGAATGCCAAATCTTATGAGAGGTCTTGCTATATATTTTGAAATCTTTGGATTCTTTTTTCCCAGAAGAAAACCAAAGATTAAAAAAGGAATAATATTTATAAATAGTGAGTAGATGGTATTAATTAAATATTTATTAAAGCAATCTTAACTCGCCGTAGTGCAGTCAAAAAGTTTTTTATTGTTAATTGAGAATTTAAATTATTTTCCAGATCGCTTTGTCAGGAATTAGAGGAGATTTATATAAATTTTCTGGTTCTTTAGTCAAAACTCTCCATTTAGGAACCCGACAAGTTACGTAAGCAGGACTTTCTATTAAAACTCCTGGGTTCTCATCAAAAGTACATGTAAAACCTTCTTTCCAATATCCGCCATTGTTAAGGCTTCCTTTAAACCAAACCCAGCATTTTGAAGTTTTCAAAATCAGTAAATTTTTGTTCTATTTTAATCAAGATTTAAGTAATAAATCGAAAGTTTATTACTTTTAAAAAAATTATTACTTATTTTAGTTTTTTGAATAATATATTTTAGAGATTAATATCAATAAATTTAAGATCAGGGTAATTAAATTTGCTATCAATATTGGTGTAGAAGAAATTTTATAACCGTAAATAATCCAAGACAAAACACCGATAATAAACATTATTAATGTTGCCAAAGAAACATCATCTGCCTTTTTTGTTCTTAAAGTTTTTATCAATTGAGGTAAAAATGCAGCTGTTGTTAAAATCGCTGCAAAATATCCAAATATATCTACATTCATAAAAATATTTTAAAAACTATTATTTAATTAAATCAGTCAAAAATCCTAAGGGATCCCTCATATTTGATGAATATCCAAGCACATCGTTTGAAAAAAATTTATAAATAATTTGATTTTTATTATTCAATAGAAAAGAAGCTCCTCTTTGAGGTAGGTATTCTTCATTAAGAATATAATCACTCCAATTTTGAATTATTTCATTCATATTATTTAATCTAAATGTTGCCAATTCAAACGGTCTCAAATAACCATCCCCAAAAACCTTTTTAAAAGAATTACCTGAAAATTTTAAAAATTTTAAAACATCAATTTTGTCAAATTCTGAATAGATTTGTTTTCCTTTTCGGTCGCCGGTATAACCTCTAATAACTTCTTTAATTGTTTTGAAAGAATTTATCCCTGATAACATCAAAAGCATATTGATCCAACCCCCTAAACCAATATCTAATCCTCTTGAGACTTTAAGATTATTATGGATTTGATTATCAGAAACAACTATTAAATTTTCTTTGTGAAAGCCTGTGAATTTACAGAATTTTTCTTTCCCATTTTGATTCCCAATAGCAACAGCAAAAATATCTAAATTTTTATCTTGATTTTTATCGATAAAACTTTTTAAATTTATTGCATATTCAAAGCTATCAAAATCTCCCAATAAACCAAATAAAACAATTAATTTGAATTTTTTATGCCCATTAAAGTTGAATTCTTCAATAAGATTTTTTATGTCATTTTGAAATTTGTCAGTCACGATGGTTTGAATTTTTTATAAATTATTCTCAGAAAAATTTTCTTACCTTGATTAGTATAAAATCTTACATGAAAAAGTTTTTAAAGAAATTAATTTAACGTTTTTAGATTTTATTATTTTAATGTAAACATCTTGAAGTTATGACTGTAGGAATTTATTACGCAACTACAACTGGCAAAACTGAAGACGTAGCTGATCGTCTTCACAACTTTATCTCTTCAGCAGAAGCACCTAAAGATGTATCTGATGTGGATGATCTTTCAGAACTTGAAAGTCTTGATGGAATTATCTGCGGGATACCTACTTGGAATACTGGTGCCGATGAAGAAAGATCTGGAACTGCATGGGATTCAATCTTAGAGGATATTGGTGAACTAAGTTTATCAGGAAAAAAAGTTGCAATTTTTGGTTTAGGAGATTCTTCTACCTATACAGAAAACTATTGTGATGCAATGGAAGAACTTCATAGCTACTTCACAAAAGCAGGCGCCGAAATGGTCGGTTACGTAGATAAATCTTCTTATACATTTGATGAGTCTAAAAGTGTTATGGGAGAAAGCTTTTGTGGATTACCACTTGATGAGGATAGTGAATCTGATTTGACCGATTCGCGTCTTGAAACATGGGCTTCTCAGCTTAAGGGTGAAATCCCTTCATTGGCGTAAGCCTTCTCAGATATTACTTCCCTAGTTTGTAACATTTGTTCTTTCACAATATGTTTTTTTTACATAAGTAATTAAATCTGTAAAGAACATGTAAAAACAATAGCGATTAGCAATATGCTCAATTTGCTGTTTACTTAAATCAAGTGTTACAAACTTACGGAAAATCTGATGTCACCTATGACTGGTACGCAGGGAATTCGGGTGTTGTTGGTCGTTCAGGTAAATTCATAGCTGCTCATGCTGCCCATGCAGGCCTAATGATGTTTTGGGCAGGAGCTTTTGGATTATTTGAATTGGCCCGTTACGACGCCAGTATTCCAATGGGCGCACAGAAAGCAATTGTTTTGCCTCATCTCGCAGGTATTGGAATTGGTGGCGTTGAAAATGGTGTTATTACGGAACCATATGGAATTGTTGTAATTTGCACATTACATCTAATTTTCTCAGCAGTTTTGGGTGCTGGGGGATTATTACATTCCAATAAATTTGCAGGTGATCTTGGAGACTACCCAGAAAATAGTAAGCCACAAAAATTTGATTTCGAATGGGATGATCCAGATAAATTAACTTTTATTCTTGGTCATCATCTAATATTTCTTGGGCTTGGAGCAATTATGTTCGTTGAATGGGCTCGTATTCATGGAATTTATGACCCAGCAATAGGATCTACAAGACAAGTTATTTACAATTTAGATATTGCCGCTATCTGGAATCATCAATTTGATTTTTTAAAAATAGATAGTCTGGAAGACGTTATGGGAGGACATGCTTTCCTAGCTTTCTTAGAAATAATTGGAGGTGTTTTCCATATTTGTACTAAACAATTTGGAGAATATACAGAATTTAAAGGGAAAGGATTACTTGGCGCTGAGGCAATTTTGTCATACTCAGTTGTTGGTGTTTCATATATGGCTTTTGTTGCTGCTTTTTGGTGTGCTTCAAATACGACCATATATCCAGTTGATCTATATGGAGAACCTTTAAAGCTTCAATTTGAATTTGCGCCTTATTTTACTGACACAGTAGATTTAGGCTCAGGAGCATATAGCTCAAGAGCTTGGCTTGCAAATACTCATTTTTATTTGGGTTTCTTTTTCTTACAAGGTCATCTTTGGCACGCACTAAGAGCAATGGGATTTGACTTTAAGAAAATTGGTCAAGCTTTTGACAATATTGAAAATACAAAAATTACTCAAAACTAATTTAAACTAATTAAAAACCTCTCCTCTAACAGGGAGGTTTTTTTTTGTAGAATTATTCTACATTTTCAAAAAATTAATGGATAATTTTAAAGAAATTAATTGTAAGGAGATTTTTAAAAAGGCTTATGAAAGTCGTTACACCTGGAAGAATGATTTTCATGGTTACAAAGGTAAATGTATTTTCATGACTAATAATAATATTCATAAAGGTGACTTCTTATTAGGTAAAGACTTTAAACCAAATATCCAAAATATAGATGATGAAAAAGTTGTTAAAAGTATTGCCTCTCAGTTATTTGAAGTGTGTATACATAGGGTAAAGAGAGAATTTGAATCAGTGCATTCAGAAAATAATTTTAACTTACTAAAAAATTCTCAAAGTGGTATTGAAATGAGTGTTTCAGGTAAGAATCAAGGTGATAAATATCGAGTTAAAAATAACTGTATTAATATGGTCTACAGAAAAATTCATGGAACTATAATAGAAATTTTTGTAGAAGAATTTTTAGATACAGGAACAGGTTCCCTTAGTAAAAAATACAGTAGTCAACAAATTGATCCGGATACACTTAAGACAAATTCTCAAAAATTGGACTACGAGGATGAATTTCTAAATATGGGTAAAAACGATTATTGGATATTAAATTCGAGGACAATAAAATACTTAAACCTTAATCAAGAAGAAGAAATACAAAAGTTTGTTTTCGAGGATATATGCTTATTAAATTAGGTTTTTTATTCAACTAATCTAAAACCTTTATCCAGCAGTTTTTGATATAAGAGTCTTGCTCTAAAAGCTAGGATTTGCTCTTCATTTTCATTACTTATTACATGAAAATAATTATTATCTAATTTATTTTTGCTAAAGCATACATTTGCTTCTCCTAATCTTAAAGTCCAGTTCTCTTCTTTTGCTAAATGTTGATCAGGGCCAAGATCCCAAGGACATTTTTCAGGATATTTTTCTCTTTTAGAACCCATATCATTAATTTTAACTACCCAATATTAGTAAAAATTTTAAAGTATGGCTATTAAGAATAGTTGATAAATTTTATAGAGTTGTTGTTTAATGCAATTCAATTAAAAATTTAATCTTTGGTCGCTATTAAACAATAAAATGGGTCTTTATTTAAAAAATTAAAGATATTAAGTGCTGACTCAGTAAACTTTTTGATAATTTTGGGCTCATTAAATCCGTTTGAGATTAATACTTTTCTTACATATTTGATCCTCTCTTCTTCAGTAGATGAAGTCCATATGTTAGGAGCTTTATGCCAAAATGCTCTGTTTGAAAAAGCAATAATAATCTTGCCATTTCGACTCAATATTCTTGCAATTTCTTTGGTTAAATTCTCTGGATATTGTAAATATTGCCATGCAGCTACCATCAAGCAATAATCAACGCTTTCTTTATCTAGAGGAAGTTGTTGACTTAAATTAAAATTTTGTATCCAAAAATAATCAAAAATTTTGTTTTTTTCAAGTTCTTGCTTGTTTAAACCATGACCAATAATTTTTTTATATTTTTTCCTTTTAGGTAAATAACTATCCCAACTGGACATTAAATCAAGGACGGTTGAATTATTGTCAATTTCTCTTTCATATAAATCTGATAGATTTTGCCTGAAGTTTGCATCTAGATGATAAACAAATTTTGGATAAGCATAAAATTCTTCATCATTACTCTCATCGAGTTTTTTCCTTTGATAATTATTTAAAACTTCCAAAGCTACTAATCTATAATCTACATTCAAATCTAGTAAAAAGAAATTCTAATTGTGAATTAGGAATTTTTTCATTTAATAAATAAAAATTTCTCAAAAAAACTAGACATCTATTCAAAAAAAGTTAAATTATAAGTTAATGATTCAATAATGATGATTGAGTTCAAAAGGAGCAAAAAAAACAGGTCTAAAAATGCTCTTTTCAATCCTTATAAAAATGGAATAAGTTCATACGATATGGCATATCTTTCATCAAAAAGAAATTTAAAAAATAAAACTGTTTATCTACAAAATGATTCTAATAAAGATTATCTTGCTGCTTAGAGATGCCTTATATTAATGTATCGACTTCAGCAAAAGTAAATGATAAAGGTAAATTACTTGAAGAAATTTCAATTTTTATTTCATCTTTAACAAACAAATCAAGAAGTTTTGTTATGGCGAAAATAGATGATAATTGCCAAATGTACTTTGATGATGAGACACCTTCTTGCTTTTTAGAAATTAAATCAATAGGTTCTCTAAATCCTTCAGAAATGGCAAAGCCAATATCAGATTTTGTAAATGAGAAAATGGGGATCCCAATAGATAGGATTTATATTTCTTTTGAGGATGTTCCTGCTTCATTGTGGGCTTGGAATGGAAGAACATTTGGTTAGAATTTTTAGATAAAAAGCTTATGGAAATAAATAAATTAGTCGATTTAAATAACCTTAGAACTGCACCTCAATTAAGTAAAAGTCAAGAAAAAAAACTTTCAGAGGAACTAGAATTAAATATTTTTAATGCAGATTGGATAACAATAGGCATAATGGCACCTTGTGATAATAAAGCTATTGATGCATTACAATCAATTTCTAAGAAATATTCCTCAATTAAATTTGGGAATCTAAGTTCCCTTCATGCTGATGGAGGTGTTTTTTTAAAAGCTAATCAAAAAACTAGTAATGTTTTTGTCAGATCTGAAAATTGTCTTGGAGAAGGAATTTTAATAACATGTCAATATGACGAAGGTGCTAAAGAATCTAATACTTTTGGACCATTGCCATTAGATTTTTTTAAATAATTAATTTATCATTTATTTTTTTTATCAAGGATCTAATTTAATGACATCTTTTTATCGAATGATATTTTTGAGAACTTGGAATTTAATATATTATTTACTCTAAAGCTTTGTTATTATGTCTAATGGCATTGATCTAGATTTTTCCACTATTTTAATTTGATGTTTTTTCAAGATATAATTCAAAATTTAAATAATTTTTGGTCGGAGGAAGGTTGTTTGATTATGCAGCCATACGATACCGAAAAGGGTGCTGGAACGATGAATCCGCATACCTTTTTAAGGGCAATTGGACCAGAACCTTGGAATGTGGCATATGCAGAGCCATGTAGAAGGCCTACAGATGGACGCTTTGGAGATAATCCAAACAGAGCGCAACATTACTTTCAATATCAAGTAATAATTAAACCTTCACCAGATGGAATTCAGGAAAAATATTTGACATCTCTAGAATCTCTTGGAATTAATCCTAGAAATCATGATATTAGATTTGTTGAAGATAATTGGGAGTCGCCAACACTTGGAGCTTGGGGGGTAGGCTGGGAAGTTTGGTTGGACGGAATGGAAGTTACTCAATTTACATATTTCCAACAATGCGGAGGAATAGATTGTAATCCAATTCCAATTGAAATCACTTATGGATTAGAGAGGATTGCAATGTTTTTGCAGGATAAAGAAAGTATCTGGGAATTAAATTGGAACAAAGATTTAAAATATAGCGATATTTGGCTTCAATTTGAAAAAAGTCAATGCTCTTATAATTTTAATGAATCTAGTGCTGACAATCTCAGAAAATTATTTGAAATTTATCAAGCTGAGGCAATTTCTTTAACAGAAAAGAAATTAACTTACCCTGCGCTTGATTTTGTTTTGAAATGTAGTCATACATTTAATCTGCTTGATGCTAGAGGAGTAATATCAGTTACAGATCGTGCACAATATATTGAAAAGATTCGAAAATTAGCAAGAGAAGTTGCATCCTCATGGATGGAAGAAAGAAATGGTTTGAATTTTCCCTTAATAAAAAACACTTTTAAATAATTGTCTCAAGTTAAAGATTATGTAATATTTGTTACTTGAAGTTGAATCTATTATTCCTACCCCAAAAGGCTGTCTTCGATAAAATTCAATTACCCATTTCTATGGGTATTTTTAGTGTGAGGTAAAATGAAACTCTTCCAACAAATGTTGGTTGCAAGTGCTTCTTTGAGTTTAATTACTCCATTAGTTGCACAAGCATCTGACGTTAATATTGAAGAAATGAGTAGCTATTCACGTAGCAGCAAATCTTCTAAAAAAAAGTTCGATAGCAAAACTTTCTCCAATGCAATAGCAAATGTTAATGAGAAAGCTGATGGTATTGAAGCCAGACAAATTAATTATGAAGCTGGATCTTTTTCATCTACTACAACTATGGATGGAAAAGCTGTTTTCGCAATTGGTGGCGTTGATGGCGGAGATACAATAGGCGGGTCAGAAGCTCTAACTTTTGCTTATGTGCACAAGATGAACTTGAATACAAGTTTTACTGGTGATGACAATCTTTATGTAAGATTATCTGGTGGTGAGTGGGGTTCTAACTTTACTAAAAAACCAGGTAACTATCATATTGAAGCAAAGAATACTGGCGGCGACTTAATACTTGATAAACTCTGGTACACTACCCCGATTGGAGATAACGCAACTGTTTGGGTTGGCCCTGCAATAGAGAACTATTATATGATGGCGGCGACTCCTTCCATTTATAAGCCCGGCGTCTTAAAAGCTTTTAAACTAGGCGGCAATGGTGCAGTATTCGGTGCTAGTACTGATGGTGGTGCTGGACTTAAGTATGAATTCGGTGATAGTGGCTTTGCAATGAGCACAAACTACGTTGGTAAGGGTAGTTTGTCATCTTCTGGAATCTTAACTGATGGTGATAAGAGTAAAATTGATACTATGATTGCTTTTACAAAGCCACGATATCATGCTTCCCTAACTTACTCTAAGCAACATGCTGGATGGGATGCCCATGAGTATTATTCAACAGAACTTATTCATGGTAATGTTGGTTCTTCTACAAGTTTGGATTCATCTACTAATGCTGATGCATATGCATTAAGAGCCTACTGGAGACCAGAAGACTCAGGTACTGCTATGCCTGAAATATCAGTTGGTTATGATTCAATTAATTTTGATAAGCATCCTCTTGATGTATCAGAAGGTGCTGGATATTTTGTTGGACTAGGTTGGCAGGATATGATCCAAGCTGATGATAGAATAGGGTTAGCTTTTGGACAACCTGTTAAAGCAACGCAAGTTTCTACTGGAACTTTGAGTGAAGTTGATCCTTTCCTTTGGGAAGCATACTATTCATTCAAGCCTAACGATTCAATTACTATTACTCCCGCTATATGGGGAGGAACTGATGTTGAGTCTGATACTGACCAGGATATATTCGGAGCAATGCTTACCACAGTGTTTAAGTTCTAAATAAAAGTAAACCCCTCAAAAAGATGGGTATCTTATTTTTAATAAAAAAAGCCTCATTGTATTGAGGCTTTTTTATTACCAACAATTTTCTCCTTCACCTATTGGAACGCACAAATTGGAATTTTTTGCTTCATCAGCTAATTTCTGAGCCTCATCATCGAGTATAAAATCAGCTTCTAATGGCATATCTGTGTTCCATTCCTTCAATCCCCCTAAATCATTCCCCCCTGCTTTCAATGAGAAATCTTTAGATGTTGTAACTGCCAAAGCACTAGTAGCGGCGAGAAAAATAGCAATAGAGTTTTTCTTTTTCATTTTTTTTTTTATCATTTTTATCTTAGTTCTTTAAAAAAAAACTTTCTATTTGATGTATAAAATGATTCTATGTCAACTTCCTAATCTTCTAAGTAGATTTGAATAAGATTTAAAAATTAGATCAACTTCGTTTGATCTTCCATATTTAGCTAGTAATGATCTTGCCGCAGCATCTAGATCAAATAAATATTCTCTTTCCTCAATGCTTTTTACATAGCTTTCAATCCAACCAATAAATACTAATCTTTCGCCATCAAGAACCTCTTCAACTGAATGTAAATATGTACTTGGATAGATTATTATTTCCCCGGCACTCAATTTAAACTTTTCCTCCGAATTCAAATTCTCAATTGATAATGCGCCACCCTCATACTTATCTTCACTGCTTAAAAAAATTGTAAAAGATAAGTCTGCCCTACCAGATGACATGTAGGCGTTATCAATATGACGGCCATATTTCATACCTTTTGTAGATTTTGAAAAGATTGTTCCATGAACCCTTTTGGGTATAGCGAAGCTTTTGATTAGTTCATTACTAAGTATCTTTTCTTTAATTAATCTAGAAAACTTTTTCGATAAATCTGAATCTCTTTTTAGCTGTAAATTATTTTTCACTTTGGCCGCATGTTTTCCAGCGGTATGTTTCCCATCCTCCCAAAGTAATTTTTCTTTATTTAAATTTGTTATCAAAATTTCTAATTCTTCAGAATTTAGTAGTGGATGAGTTAAATAATTCATTTCTGATATTAAAAATGATACAAAGTTATGTATAGAAAATTTCTTTATGAAGCCTTGTTATGTAGTTGGATATAAAGTAACCATAGATACTATTTTGAAAAAGTGCAAAATCTTAAGAAATTAATTTACTCAGCACTAACATGTACATTTCTACTGAACTTAAATATACCTGCAAATTCAACACAAAAAGAAGTCAAAGTTTATTCTGGCAGACATTACAACACAGATAGAGGTGTTTATAAAAAATTTGCAGAAGAAACAGGAATTAAAGTTAGAATTATTGAAGCGGCAGGTATATCATTAATTGAAAGATTGAAAAGAGAGGGGAAGAATTCTCAAGCAGATTTGATTTTATTAGTCGATGCCGCAAGAATTATTAATGCAGCTAAAGCTGGATTGCTTCAACCAATAGAATCTTCTAACTTAGAAACTGATGTGCCTTTAGGTTTAAAAGATCCAAATAAGGAATGGTATGCATTAACAAGAAGAGTAAGAGTTATGGTTGCTAATCCAAAAGTTGTAGATATAAATTCAATTAACGATTATGTAGATTTAGCTGATCCTTCTTTAAAAGGGAAAGTGTGTTTAAGAAATAGAAAAAGTCCATATAATCAATCTTTAGTTGCCAATCAAATAATTAACAAAGGTGAATCAGAAACTAAAGCTTGGTTAAGCGGGATGATTTCTAATGTATCCAAACCTTTTTTCCCTGGGGATATAGCGATAATAAGAGCAGTATCTAAGAAAAAATGTGGAGTAGGAATAGTAAATCATTATTATGTCGCAAGAATGTTAGCGGGTGTTAATGGAAGAAGAGATGAATTGTATGCAAAAAAAACGAAGGTCCTAACTCCTAATCCAGCTCACTTAAACATAAGTGCTGGTGGTGTTGCAAAATATGCAACAAATAAAAAAGAAGCTATTAAGTTACTTGAATTCCTTGCATCTCCTGAAGGAAGTAAAGGTTTAGCTGCACCAACTTTTGAACATCCTTTGAAGGAAGTAAATCAGAATGAAATAGTAAAGAACTTTGGAGAGTTTACGCCTGATAGTGTAACTGTTGAAGAGCTTGGAGAAAAAAATTCCCTAGCTATTAAATTAATGAAAGATGCAGGTTGGAATTAAAAATAAAGATAATTATATAGTTCATAATTTTCTCTTTATTACGTGCATACTTGTAAATAGACGGAGAGGTGGCTGAGTGGTCGAAAGCGAACGACTCGAAATCGTTTAATAGGGAACTATTCGTGGGTTCGAATCCCACCCTCTCCGGATTTTTTTAGTGTCTAAGAGTGTCAGATGCATTCTGTTAGAGTCAAAATTTTTGTAAA
Source organism: Prochlorococcus sp. AG-355-J09 (assembly GCA_003278735.1). Classification (GTDB taxonomy): domain Bacteria; phylum Cyanobacteriota; class Cyanobacteriia; order PCC-6307; family Cyanobiaceae; genus Prochlorococcus_A. Next base: position 16,804 of record QCDO01000011.1, on the reverse strand, counting down.
TTCCTGCTATGGCAATAATTATTGTATTTTCTTCTTAAAATCCTTTAATGATGATTGCATTTGTCCTGTATTTTCTATTGGATCATCTTTATCTAAACCTCTGATCTTTCTCCACCTGGAATACATATACCCAAGATAGATACCTTGCATAAAATTCTTTGCACCATGCTCTAATAGATTCTTAGAAAATTTGTCGTTGAATCTTCCACTTTCTATTAATTCTTTTTGCCAGTTTATTTTTTCTTTCATTGCTGTTGCTGGTCTTCTTGTTGTTTCTTCAGTTTTTCATATTCGAAGTGAAGGACACCTAATCGCCAAGCATCTTTCAAACCTTTTACACCTCCCATCAAGAGTTTTGCATCTGAAGGAGAATGAGATTTCATGTTCAAGAAATCTTTCTGCCAAGAATTATCATCCCACTTAGTCATAACATTATTCTTTTTCTAATTTTAAATATCTTGTCAATAAACATCAAAAAGTGTTGGTGGAAATGTTGGTGGAATTTTCTTTTTTACGAGAATACCTAAGTCAGCAAGTGTCTGAGCGTGTCCCCTGTATCCATCTCAACTGACACCCTCTCCGTTCATTTTTAGTTTTTGGAAGTCCTATAAATAAATAAGAGGGCATTTAATTTGCCCTCTTCCAGTCTTATGCATCTTCATGTCCACAAAGTCGATGAAGTGCATTTGACACTTGAATTATTTCTACTCCTAAATGAATTAAAAAAGATAGTCGCGGCAATCACAAAGCACTAATACTCGGGTATTAATACTCTATTAATTTCAATTGAATAAGTGGATAATTAATTAGTAGAGATATAGGAGGTTTTATGTTTATGAGACTCGCCACTCCATTTACTGCTTTTAGAAATGCAACTTCAGATATTTGGAGAATGCATGATTTTAATTATCAACTACCAAAAGATCAAAGACAAGATTATTGGGAAAAAGAATGCATAGACCATCCAACAAGTTCTCATTGCAAAGTTTATTAAAAGTATTTAAATCCAAGACATTAAAAAGACCCTTTTGAGGGTCTTTTCTTCTTATTAAGTAGATATTCTTTTATTATAAAACTAAAGAAAATATGGCTATTAATAATTCAATATCTAAATATGATTGGCAGTATCTTTTAACAGGATTTTTTTTAATTTCAGTTTTTATTTTTACAGATTTAATTGGAGCTATTGATAAAGAATATTTTTACTTTGTACCAAAATTAATTAGTGATCAACCCCATAGGATTTTCGCATCAATCCTAATCCATGCAGATTTAAATCATTTATTAAGTAATCTTGGAGGAATAATCATCACTAGATATTTTTTGATGAGACTTGGAATCCAAAGCCGATTTTTTTATCTGGAATTTATTTTTATTTGTTCTTTTTTGAATTTCTTTATTATCTGGTTTTACGAAAAGATCCTATCCTACTTTAATATCTTTCCCAACTATGCCGCTTTAGGATTTAGTGGAATAATTTATGCTTTATTTGGATTCTTATTATTAACTTCTTTTTATGGAAAGAAATATTTTTTAGGTAAAAAAATTGGTTTCAAATCCAATTATGAAGTTCAGAAAATGTTAAAGACAATATGCCTTATAGGTTTGATTTTCTCTTTTTTGCCAGGGGTAAGTTTATTAGGTCATTTAAGTGGATTTATTGCAGGGTTTTTTTTATTCTTAATTTAATTAAAATTATTTCCTTTATCTAGTAATTGGTAATGTTTAGTGAAATTAATTTCCCCAAAAAGGGTCTGAAGTCAAAGAAACCTCTAACGTACCTTTTTTTTTATTTTTAATTTCACTTATACAAGCTCTTACGGTCTCACCATTTACATCTATTTCACAGGCTCCACAACTACCTGTGAGGCAGCCAGTAGGGATTTTTAAACCTACTTTTTCAGCAGAAGAAAACCAGTCATCTCCATCCGAAACAAATGTTTCTTTATTATTTGGCCATATTACTTTTATATTTTTTGTTTCTTTCAACTTAAAAATGATTTGAGATTTAAATGTTTGTGGAATTCATTCGCAAGATTATCAATAATCGATTGCCGCTTCTCTTTATAAGATATTGATTTTTTATTTAATATTGGTAGATTTTTACTTTTCCTTATTAAATTAATATATTGCACTCTCCAACAGTCATTTTCAAAGATCCCATGAATATATGTTCCTGCAATAGTTCCGCCTTTATTATTTTCTTTGTACCAACCAAGATCTAAATCTTTAAAAATAGGATTAATCTTTAATGAACTTTTAATGTCATCTAATACAGTTTGACCATTATGAATTTCAAATCCATTAATTTCTGATTGGCATGGCCATATAGATTTAGATTTAATTTGACGTGTTAATTTTTTTTTAAAGAAAGTCGTTTTTAATGGTAGTAATCCAATACCTTTAATTTTTTGTTCAGAATAATTTTTGGAACCTTCTTTAAGGTAAGGATCTTCAAGAGTAGTACCTAACATTTGTAAACCTCCACATATTCCAATAATATTTCCTTCGTTATTTGAATAGTCTCTTATATCCTGAGATAAGCCAGAATTTTCAAGAAATATTTGATCTTTAATCGTTTGTTTACTGCCCGGCAGAATAATAAAGTCATACTTACTTAGGTTTTGTGAATTTCTAATCCATTCAATTAATATTGTTTCTTCATTTTCTAGTGGATCAAAATCCGAGAAGTTACTAATAGATGGAAATTTTATAATACCAACTTTGATTTCATGATTTTTAAAAAGTGATTTTTTTTCTATTAAGTCTAAAGAATCCTCTGGAGGAAATGAATCATTTAACCATGGAATGATTCCAATAACAGGGATTTGAGTTTTATTCTCTATCCATTTTTTCCCATCTTCAAATAATGAAAGGTCTCCTCTGAATCTATTTATAATAATTCCCTTAATAAGCTTCTTTTCTTCTGGCTTCATTAATTCGAGGGTTCCGATTATTTGTGCAAATACGCCTCCCCTTTCAATATCAGTAACCAAAATGCAATTTGCATTTAAATATTTAGCAACTCTTAAATTAGTCAGATCTCTATGAATCAAATTCATCTCCACCGGACTTCCAGCCCCTTCGATGATTAAACGGCAGTTTGGATTCCGTTCGTAAATAGACTTTAAACTTTTTTTAATTACTTCCCAGCCTGGAATAAACCAATCTTTATAGTAATTTTGTGCGGTTGTGGTCCCTATGCTTTTGCCAAGGTGAATCACTTCGCTTATTGAGTTTCCTTGTGGTTTTAATAAAATGGGATTCATCTCTGCAGAGGGATTAATACCACAAGCAAAAGCTTGCAGTGCTTGTGAATATGCCATCTCTCCACCCTCCCAATCAACCCAAGCGTTGTTACTCATGTTTTGTCCTTTAAAAGGTATTGGTTCTTCTCCCAAATTTTTAAGAATCCTGCAAATGGCAGTAACTGTTAACGATTTCCCCGCTCCACTGGAAGTACCTAGGACCATTATTGGTTTCCTTATTTTATGTAATTTTGCTTCTAACTCCATTAGTAATTTATATTAATTTTAAAATTTATTAATTATTAAATTGAATTATAATTTGGTAAAAAATTTGTGTTAATTCTAGCCTCTGCTTCTCAATCTAGAAAGAAATTACTAGAAAATTGTCAAATTGAATTTATCCAAATATCAAGTGACTTTGATGAAAATACTATTCAAGAAAAGAATATATTTAATTTAGCTTTGGAATTATCTTTTCAAAAGGCTAATAGTTTATCTGAAAATATTCAAAACATATCTTTGCCCGAGGAATTTAATTATGGTCCTTTGGAAATACTTGGGTGCGATTCAATTTTTGAATTTAAAGGAGAAGCCTATGGAAAACCATCTAATAAAGAGGAGGCATTTATTAGATGGAAAAAAATGTCTGGAGAATTTGGATTTTTACATACTGGTCATACTCTAATAATTGGGAATCTTGATTCAAATTCCAAAAATTTTAAAATCACTGAAATAAGAAAAAAAACAGTAAGTTCAAGAGTTTATTTTTCTAATTTGGAAGATTGGGAAATCAAGAGATATGTAGAAACAAATGAACCTTTATATTGCGCTGGAGGATTTGCCTTAGAAGGTATAGGGGGTAAATATATAGAAAAAATAGAGGGTTGCTTCAGTAATGTAATGGGATTAAGTTTGCCATGGCTTAGAGAAAATTTATATAGATAATAAAAATGAGCAAAAAAAAACCCTATCTAAAGATAGGGCTTTTTTTGTTGAAATAGAAATTAATCTAAATCAGGCATTTCTAGAGCTGGTTCACTCTTTCTGTCAATTCCTTTTTCGAAACCAGCAGCGGCTGCTCTAGCACGCCCAGCATGCCAAAGATGACCAATGAATGTAAACCATCCTAGGAAGAATTGAGCTGCAGCTAACCATTGTCTTAAGTTAACGAAGTTAACAGCATTAGGCTCTGTAATGATTCCACCAACAGAGTTGATAGAAGCGTTAGGAGCATGAGTCATATATTCAGCAGCTCTTCTTACCTGCCAAGGCTGAATATCATTTTGGATTTTCTCAAGGCTCAATCCATTAGGTCCTCTTAAAGGCTCTAACCATGGCCCTCTGAAATCCCAAAATCTCATTGTTTCACCACCAAATATAATTTCACCAGTAGGAGATCTCATGAGATACTTACCTAGACCTGTTGGTCCCATTGTTGAACCTACGTTAGCTCCAATTCTTTGATCTCTCACAAGGAAAGTAAAGCTTTGGGCCTGTGAAGCTTCAGCATTTGTTGGGCCATAAAATTCTGAAGGGTAAGCAGTGTTGTTAAACCAGATGAACGTTGAAGCAATAAAACTTGCTACACAAATTCCACCAAGAGCATAACTTAATAGTCCTTCACCATTCCAGATGAAAGCTCTTCTTGCCCATCCAAAAGGTTTGGTAAAGATGTGGAATATTCCTCCAATAATTGCAGTAATACCCACGTAAACATGTCCACCAACAATATCTTCAATGGAGTTAACACCGATTATTGAACCAGCTCCACCCCATGGAGATCTGAATAGATAACCGAGAATAACTCTTGGATCTAATGTTGGATTTACAAGTCTGACTTCACCACCGCCTGGTGCCCATGTGTCATATGCACCGCCAATAAAACACCAGTTTACTGACCATGCTAGTGCACCTACACCAAGAACAATCAAATGATATCCGAGGATATTAGTCATTTGATTTTTATCTCTCCAATCGGTTGAGAAAAATGGAAAATCTTCTTCAAGTTTTTCTGGACCTGCCAATGAATGGTAAATACCACCAAAACCAAGTACAGCAGAAGCTATCAAGTGAACCACGCCTGCTTGGAAGAAAGGCATGATATCAGTAACTTCACCACCTGGGCCTATTCCGTAGCCAAACATTGCAACGTGTGGCATACAGATTAAACCTTGCTCCCACATTGGTTTATCAAATGTAAAATGATTAACCTCAAAGAGCATCATTGCTCCCGCCCAAAAGACTATTAGTCCAGAGTGAGCAATGTGAGCTCCTAATAAACGTCCAGATAAATTGATTAATCTAGCATTACCTACATACCAGGCATAACCAGTTTCCTCAATACTTTGGTTTGGAGCTCTTAATAAATTATTAAAGGGCGTTTCCACGTGGAAGAACCTCCTCAGGGAATACAAAGTTTTCGTGTGGTTGATCCACAGAAGACATCCATGCTCGCATACCTTCGTTCAAAAGTATATTTTTTGTATAGAAAGTTTCAAATTCTGGATCTTCTGCTGCACGGATTTCTTGGCTTACGAAATCATAAGCTCTTAGGTTTAGTGCTAAACCTACAATACCAATTGAAGATGTCCACATACCCATAACAGGTACAAATAACATCAAGAAATGTAAGAAACGCTTGTTTGAGAAAGCAATACCGAAGATTTGACTCCAGAATCTATTCGCTGTAATCATTGAATAAGTTTCTTCTTCTTGAGTTGGGTCAAAAGCTCTGAAAGTTGAACTTTGAACCTTACCATCTGTATAGATACTTGTATCTTCATACAAAGTGTTTTGTACTGTAGCTCCATGGATAGCACAAAGTAGAGCACCACCAAGAATTCCAGCAACACCCATCATGTGGAATGGATTTAAAGTGATATTGTGAAAACCTTGAATGAACAGAATATAACGGAAGATTGCTGCAACACCGAATGAAGGTGCGAAGAACCAACTATGCTGTCCTAAAGGATAAATAAGGAAAATACTTGTGAATACTGCAATTACTGCTGAGAATGCTAGAGCGTTGTATGGTCTAATTCCAACAAGGCCAGCAATTTCAAACTGACGAAGCATAAAACCAATTAGGCCAAATACTCCATGTAATGCAACGAAGTTCCAGAGTCCACCAAGCTGTAGCCATCTTACGAAACTACCTTGGGCTTCAGGACCCCATAAAAATAGAAGACTGTGTCCCATGGCATCACCAGGGGTACTTACAGCTGCTGTTAAAAAGTTACAACCTTCAAGGTATGAGCTTGCAACTCCATGTGTGTACCAAGAGGTAACAAATGTTGTTCCGACAAACCAACCACCTATAGCAAGATATGCACAAGGAAGTAGAAGTAGTCCGGACCAACCAATAAATACAAAGCGGTCGCGCTTCAACCAATCATCGAGGACATCAAACCATCCTCTTTGTGGGGCGCTACCAACTGCGATCGTCATGAGAAATCGTTTTTAGCTTCGGGATACGCAGTGACTGTAACAAAGATTGAGAGTAATGTGGGGAAATATTTGTATATCTGAAATGCCTTGTAAAGCTTTCCTGACTTTTTTATTAAAAATTAGGTAAGAATACTCCCTTAGTTTGTTAAATTATCTGAATTAGGCTCTAAAAAAAGATAAAAATGAATTCAGACCTCACGTCATTCGATAAAATCGAACAAAAAATTGGTGGATCAAGAAAAATTTCAAATTATATTATTGGTGGAATGCTGACTATAGGAGGTATTGGTTTTCTTTTGGCCTCCATATCTAGCTACACAGGAAGGGATTTACTACCTTTAGGAAATCCTTCAACTTTGTTATTTATCCCTCAAGGAATAATAATGGGAGCATACGGAGTAATAGCTAATTTATTAAATTTTTACTTGTGGTATTTGGTTTACATAAACTTTGGTTCAGGAAGTAATTATTTTGATAAATCCTCAAAATCTGTAGAAATAAAAAGAAAGGGATTATTTAAAGATATTGAAGTTAAATTAAATTTTGATGAAATTAAATCTGTTAAGTTGGATATAAGTGAGGGATTTAATCCTAGAAGAAGAATTGCTTTAGTATTAAAAGGTAGAAAAAAACCTCTCCCTTTAAGTGGAGCAGGTGAACTTAAACCACTTCTTCAGGTTGAAGAAGAAGGAGCTCGTCTAGCTAAATTTTTAGATGTTAATTTGGAGGGCCTAAAATAAAAAAAAAATATTTTTTAAAAACATTATTTTTTTTACAGGTTTTGTTTTTGGTTCAAGCTTGTAGTTATAAAAGTAAGATTGATTCAAATTATTACTGCCAAAGACTTAAATTTAGTTGTATTCAGAGTAATAAATTAGTTAATTTTAAAACTTCAAAAGGTGATTTTGAGGTAAAATTATTTGGTAAAGATAACCCAGTAACAGTATCAAATTTTCTGGAAAACATAGACAATAATATTTATGAAAATAAAAAATTTTATAAAATAATAAATTATCCCCAAATAAGGTTTATACATGGCGGCATTAATCCAGAAAATAAATCTTATATAAAACGAAAACAAAACCTGAATAAGACAAGTCCAACAATACCTTTAGAAATAAAATTCAAAGAAGAAATAAAACCAAGATATAACTATCAAATAAAAAATCCTAGTGAAACAGTAAATTTAGTTAATACTTTTGAGAGTGGATCAATCGCTATGGTTAAAAGCGGTAAGAATAAGTCTTCATCTACTGAATTTTTTTTTGTAACTACTAAGATCCCAGAATTAGATGGAAGATATTCGATTTTTGGGAAAATTATTAAAGGATTAGACGTACTCGAAAAAATCAATAAAGAAGACTACATCAAGGCAGTCCAGATATCTAATTAAATTTCTAGAGAGTATTTATTTATTTTCAACATTTCTGTATTAACTCCTGAAGAGCGTTTAAGAGCCACCTTACCAGTCCTCGCTATTTCAAGGATGCCGTATGGCTCGAGTAATTTCTCAAGAGCAACTAACTTCCCAGGATCTCCAACTACCTCAAGAGTTAATGCCATATCTGATACATCAACAACTTTTGCACGGAAAATCTGTACTATATCAAGTATATTACTCCTAGTATCTTCTTTCGATGAAACTTTTAGTAACATCAATTCCCTCTCAACAGCTGCGAGATTAGTAAAATCTACAACTCCCAGAACATTAAATAACTTATTAAGTTGCTTAGTCATTTGCTGAAGAGTTTCATCATCACCCTCTACTACCATTGTTAACCTTGAAATCCCTTTGGATTCTGCAGGTCCTACTGCAAGACTATCTATGTTGAATCCCCTTCTAGCGAAGAGACCTGAGATTCTACTCAAGGCTCCAGATTCATCTTCTACAAGAACTGATAATGTATGTTTCATATTTTAAAAGGTTTTTAAATCTCTAATCCATTCATAAGAAATCCTATTGAATACTGAAGGGTCTTCATCATGAATACAATGCCCTGAATTGGATACTATTTTTAATTTTACCCATCTATGGAAATTTGCAATCTTTTTACCAACAAACAAAGGTATGAAATTATCTTTTTCGCCCCAAATCAATAAAAAAGGAACTTTTTTTGAGGCGCTAAGTTTTCTCAAAAGGTGAGAAGCTTTAAATTTTTCATCTCTAGAAGACATTCCAATACACATTGCTCTTAATGATCTAGCTGAAGTTCTCCTTAAAACTGGTTTTGTTACCAAATCTATTAGTTCGCGATCAATATTATCTTTTTTGAAATATGCAGAATTTAGTCCCAGTTTAATAACTCCTAATTTAGTTATTAAAAATAAAATAATCTCCAAAGGGAAAAACAAAAAAAATATTGTTATGAATCTATCTTGAAATTTCTTAAATGATGATTTTTTTGTTATGGACTTTTTATTTTCTTGAATTTGATCTGGCAAAGGAGATGCGATAACTGTTGCAATCTGATCCTCTAATGAAACAGCGCATGTTAAAGCAACTAGTGATCCAAGGGAATTGCCAATAAGAATTACTTTCCCAGAATTCTTTGGTCTTATTATCTGTGCAATAAAGTCTTTCACTTGATCACACCAAATCTCATTATTTAATTTTCCAATTTGTCTAATCCCAGGTTGATCTGAATCCCCAAATCCTACTAAATCTAAGGAATAAGAGGCAAAATTCTTTTTCGCAAAATACTCTAAATTATTTCTCCAATGTTTTCGACTTGCTCCAAATCCATGGAGAAAGATAATTGGAATCTCATTTTCTTCGCCTGTAACACTCCAACAAATTTTAAAACCATTCCAATTCCAGTAATTAGGAATGTTTATATTTTTTTTAAAATTATTATTCATATATTCAAAAATTTTCAAGATATTTGAATTATCTACATTTTTAACAAATAAATGTATTTTGAATGTAAATTATAGTAATCATTCAATTTTACTATGGCTAAAGAAATTTTTAGTATTGCAGCAGTTTTTTGGATACTGATACCAATAGGATTAGTTGGCGGGGCTTTGTTATTGAAGTTTCAGGGAGACTGATTCTCACGGATACATCACAATTTGAGTTATGGTCTTAAAGTTAAGTAAATCTTAAGTATGAAGATTCTTTTAGTAGGAGCAACAGGGACACTTGGTAGACAAATAGCAAAGCAAGCTATAGAAAAGGGACATGAAGTAAGATGCTTTGTAAGAAATCCAAGAAAATCTTCCTTTCTACAAGAATGGGGTTGTGAGCTAACAAAAGGTAATTTATTAAATTCTTCTGATATCGAATATGCATTGCAAGATATTGAAGTAGTTATTGATGCAGCGACTAGTAGGCCAGATGATCCAAAAAGTATTTATGAAATTGATTGGGATGGAAAACTTAACTTATTCAATGCTTGCGAATCTTTAAACGTAAAAAGGATAATATTCCTTTCTATCCTCCTAACAGAAAAGTTTAGAAATGTTCCTTTAATGGACATTAAATTTTGCACTGAAAAACTTCTTGAAAAATCTGATTTAGACTATACAATCTTCAAATGCGCAGCTTTTATGCAAGGAGTTATTGGTCAATTCGCAATCCCAATCTTGGATAGTCAAGCAGTGTGGATGAGTGGGACTCCAACTAAAATTGCTTATATGAATACTCAAGATATGGCAAAAGTTGTTGTAGCAGCAGTAAATAATCCAAAAACTCACAGAGCATCATTGCCATTAGTAGGTCCCAAAGCATGGGATTCAAATGAAGTTATATCTTTATGTGAAAAATTTAGTGAAAAAAAGGCGAAAATTTTTAGAGTTTCACCCTTCCTTATTAGTGTCACTCAAAAAGTAGTTTCCTTTTTCCAAGATTCTCTTAATGTTGCTGAGCGATTGGCTTTTGCTGAAGTAACTAGTAGTGGTGAATCACTAGATGCTGACATGAGCAAAACTTACGAAATATTGGAACTTAAAAAAGAGGATATGACCTCACTAGAGAGTTATATAAAGGAGTACTATCAACAAATACTTAAAAGATTAAGGGAAATGGAAGCAGATCTTAATATTGAAGAAAAAAAGAGATTACCTTTTTAATATTGCAATTTTAGAATCAGATAGTATATTTGTACTATATTAAATATTATTGGCCTATGTCTGTTTCTAAGTCTAAAAACCTTGAACGAAAACTAGATAATTTTGCAAAAGAAGCAAAAAATGAATTGAATAATGTTTGCGGATCTTCATTATGGGAAAAACTTGGGTTTGTTTTTTTTGATCAATTAGAAGGTTCTGAGAAAATTGCGAAAGCAAATTTTTACTATGGACAACTGCAAATAATTAATGAAATTAAATTTTCAATTTGAATTGAATTGCATATTTTTACGTATGTAATTTTTTTTAAATCAATTTTGGCTAATCTTTTTCTGATAATATGTACTTAGTAAAAGATTAATTAATGATTGAAACTTCAGGTGTAATAGAAAAAGAGCAGGGGAATGGATTCTATTTGGTTACTTTAGAACAACCTGAAGGTCATCAATGTTTATGTAGAGCTGCGGGTAAATTGACTAAATTTAGAATTAAATTATTAGCTGGAGATAAAGTGTTAGTTGAGATAAGTCCTTATGATCTATCTAGAGGGAGGATAACTTATCGAGAAAGAAATGTAGGTAATGCTAGACCTACTACGAATAAAAATAATCCTAAGAGAAATAATAAATAAAACTTACTTTAGATAATATTTTTTATCGCTTCTTTAAATTCACTTCTTTGTTTAACACCTTGCCATTGTTTTTTTAATAATTTTTCTTTAAAAAGTTGAACTGTTGGTGTGCCGTTAATGCCAGCTTGCTTTGCAATATCTTGATCTTTATCAATATCTATTTCAACGCCAAGAACTGCACCATCAAGTTCCTTAATTACTCTTTTTAACTGAGGTTTCAAAACATGACATGGGCCGCAGCTTGGGGAACTAAAAATTACTAAGATAGGTTTTTTACTCTCGTGATAAAGTTTCCTTAATGCATAACTGCCTTTTTGCCATTCAGAATTTGAATCGAAAGTATCTTCATTAACTTCTTCTTCATTAAAATTTGATGAATTAAGTTTTTTTTCTGGTTCGGGTGTTTCTCTGACTATAGTTTTTGCTAAGTTTTTCTCGGCTAGCCACCTTTCGGTAGCTAATGCTGCCATGCATCCAGTTCCTGCAGCGGTAACTCCTTGTCTCCACTCAGAATCAACAACGTCACCTGCCGCAAAGATGCCTTCAATAGATGTTTCTGGCCTTCCTGATTTGCAAGCAATATAGCCTTTATTATCTAAATCAATTTTGTTGCCTAAGAATTTCGTATTTGGTGTGTGCCCTATCGCGTAAAAAAGACCTTTTATATTGATTTCCCCTTTACCTTCTTGAGAATGAATAGTTTCTATTCTCTCAAGCCATTCAGAGCCATCCGCTTTATCAACTTTTGTGTTCCAATGAATTTCTATCTTTGGATTAGCTTTTACTCTATCTACCATTGCTGCGCTAGCTCTTAATTTTTCTGATCTAACAATCAAATGCACTTTGCTTCCATATTTTGTGAGATATGCTGCTTCTTCGCATGCAGAGTCGCCACCTCCAATGACAGCTAATTCTTCATCTCTAAATTGTGGGGTTGCTCCATCACATATAGCACAAGCACTTATTCCTTTACTCCAGAATTTATCTTCATTTATCACTCCTAATCTATTTGCACTTGCTCCAGTTGCAATAATAATTGAGTTAGACTTTATAGTTCCTTCTAAAGTTTTTAATTCAAAGGGATGTGAATCAGTATTTATTGAGACAACATCACTTTCGTATAAATTAGTGCCCCATCTTTCTGCTTGAGCCTTCATTAGATCCATCAATTCAGGACCTAATACTCCATCTGGAAAACCTGGATAATTTTCAACAAATGTTGTAGTCATTAATTGCCCACCAGGAATGCCTCCAGAATTAAATCCTGTTACCAGCAATGGTTGAAGATTTGCTCGTGCGGCATATATTGCAGCAGTGTAACCTGCAGGTCCCGAACCTATAATTACAACATTTTCTACATTTGAAATCTTCTCTTTATTTTCCATTTATTTGCTAATTTCACTATTAATAATAATAAACAAACCCAAATAATGTAGGGCGGATTTCACTCGATTGATTTTATATTTAATCGTTGACTTTTTGGTCTAATAACTTTTTTAATTCCTTTGGGAAGTTTAAAACAGAATCTTTTAAATTTTCGTTCTTTTCTCCAATATGTAATATCCACTCTCTAAATTCTTCTGCAATTGCATAACTATCTTCATATCTTTCTAAAGTGTCCATTGCAGAGATTCTGTTAGTAGCCCAACAGGTGGCTATGTCGATCCTTTTTCTAATGAAATTGTCCATTGAAAATTTTAAGTTGTATATAGATAAACACATCAGAGATCTTATATATTGTCTAATAAGTTACAACTTTGTACTTCCAAACAATAATTTAATCTTTAATTAATATTTGAGCCAATTTTTGGGTTAAATATAAAGAAAATATAAAGAAATAGAGTTAGACTGCTTCGCTGTGATTTGCAAGTAGCCTTTCAACTTCTTCAAAACCCTCTTTAGCTGAATTTATTGCAAGTTCCTCGCTAACTTTTTCTTCTGATATTAATTTTGCGGATATTTTCTTTAAAAGAGTTTCTTTCTTTTCTCTTAGTGAACTAACAATTTCTTCTTCAATGATAGATTTTATTGCTTTAGAAATTATTTTTTTATCATTTGCTTCCTCGAAGGTGCCCTGAACTAATTCTTGAATAAATAATCGATGAACCTCACTACTCCTAAGAAAGCTTTCTGTGGCATTAATAATTCCTTCAACAAGAGCTTCATCAGGTTCAGAATTATTTTCTGCCAGCTTAAATTCCCAATCTAAATGTCTTCTTTGCCAACCTGCCGAGTGGAGACTGGGCATGACTGTCTGTGAATAAGTATCAACTGACATTTCATAAATTCTCTCTGCTAATTTCTCGCACCAGTCTTTACCATGCTTTTCTAGATTTTTCTGCATAGCTTGCCTTGGAACAGCATGACCACCATGATGACTGTGGCACACTCCATCAGGACATTCGATTGCTTTTATACTCATTGGATTATTTAGTACTTACATATTCTAGATAGCTATTTTTTATAGAAAAGAAAATATATTTTTAACAAAAATCCAAGACTTTTGACTTTCTTCAATTTATATTTAGTATGTTAAAAAAATAAATAAATTGACAAAGATACTTATTCCTTCCGAAACAAGCTCTGGTGAAAGGAGAGTTTCAGCTACACCAGAAGCGGTAAAGAAATTAAAAAGCCTTGGATGTGATGTTTACATTGAAAGTTCAGCAGGAAAATTATCAGGATTTAGTGACTTATCATATGAAGAATCGGGCGGAATAATAATAAACAACTTAGATCAAAAAACTTGGGGTGAAGCGGACTTAATATTTTGTGTTCAAACTCCATCAGAGGATAATTTAACTAGGTTAAAGAAAGGTGCTGTTCTTCTTGGTCTTCTTAACCCATATGGTAATAAGGAGCTTCTTAGGATTATAAATAGTAATAAGATTTCAGCTTTATCACTTGAGTTGCTTCCTAGGATTAGTAGAGCACAATCTTCTGATGTTCTTTCTTCACAAGCCAATATTGCTGGATACAAAGCAGTTCTTTTGGCTGCAAGCGAGTTAGATAGATATTTCCCAATGCTTATGACTGCAGCAGGGACAGTTCAACCTGCAAAAGTAGTGGTTCTTGGGGGAGGCGTTGCAGGATTACAGGCAGTTGCGACAGCAAAAAGACTTGGAGCAATAGTATTTGTATCTGATATTAGACCTGCTGTTAAAGAACAAGTAGAGTCTCTCGGAGCAAGATTTATAGAACTTCCTGAAGTTGAGGAAAAGCCTGGAGAGAAAGGAGGTTATGCAAAAGCTGTTACACCCGAATTCCTTTCAAAACAGAAGGCAACTTTAACTAAATATTTATCTGAAGCTGATGTTGCTATATGTACTGCGCAAGTTCTAGGTAAAAAGGCCCCTGTTTTAATAGACTCTCCCATGATTGAAAAAATGAGAGATGGTGCAGTAATTATTGATTTAGCAGTTTCTCAGGGAGGGAACTGCGAAGGATCAAAATCAAATGAAACTATTATCAAATATGGGGTAAAACTTATAGGAGCGGGCGAATTACCCTCTTCAGTTCCTTATGATGCAAGTTCACTTTATGCTAAGAACCTAACATCTTTGATTACACCATTTATAAAAGATGGTGTAATTAAATTAGATAAAGAGGATGAACTCATTTCTGGATGTTTATTAAGCGATGAAGGAGTTGTTCTTCAAAATAATGTTTTTGAAAATTGAGGTTTTAAAATTATGTCTTTTATAAGTCTTCTTTGGGTTCTTTTACTTGGTAGTTTATTAGGACTCGAGTTAATTGGAAAAGTTCCCCCTACTCTTCACACACCTCTAATGAGTGGAGCAAATGCAATTTCAGGAATAACAATGCTTGCAGCCTTGACTTTAATTGTAAAAGCAGAAGGTAATGTACCACTTTTAATCATTGGTTCAGTTTCTCTTGGATTTGCTCTTTTCAACGTTGTAGGCGGTTTCTTTGTAACTGATCGAATGCTCGCGATGTTTAGTCGTAAACCATCAAATAAGAAGTAATTTTTAACATGAATCTACCTGTAATCATTAAATTCGTTATTGACCTTCTAGCAGTACTTTTACTGGCTTTGGGAATAAAAGGATTATCAAAAGTAAAATCAGCAAGGGATGCCAATAGATTAGCTGCATTTGCAATGTCGCTATCAGTAGTAGGATTACTTTCTTATTATTTAGGTACTTCTGGAATTGCTATTCAGTCTTGGATTTGGATAATAATTGGATCAATAATAGGTAGTTTATTCGGTGCAATTCTTGCAAAAAAAGTACCTATGACCTCCATGCCTGAAACTGTGGCATTGTTCAATGGTTGTGGAGGAATCTCATCACTTTTGGTGGCTTTAGGAGTAGCTATTTTTCCTATATCTGGTGGCCAAGAAAATTTTGATTTTTTTAAGTCACTGATAAACGAAGTTTCAATATCTGTTTCTATATTTGTCGGGGCCATAACTTTCACAGGTTCAATTGTGGCGATGGCAAAATTACAGGGTTGGCTTTCAACTCCAGGATGGACTCAGAGCAAAGTTAGACATTTTGTAAATATTGTTTTTGCAGTTGCTTCCTTGATAGCCTTTTTTGCTTTGATAAACGGCAATACAAGTTCTATTTGGCTTTTAGTTATAGTTTCTTCTTTATTAGGTATTGGAGTTACTTTGCCAATTGGTGGAGCTGATATGCCAGTCGTTATATCTTTATTAAATAGCTATTCAGGGATTGCAGCAGCAGCAGCAGGTTTCGTTGTGGATAGTCAGCTTTTGATAGTAGCAGGTGCAATGGTTGGAGCGGCAGGACTAATACTTACTCAAGTAATGTGCAAGGGTATGAATAGATCATTGGTCTCAGTTCTTTTTGGAGGATCTTTATCGGCTAAAAGTACTGCCTCTTCTGGTTCAGGAGAATATACAAATATAACTTCTTGCAGTGTTGAAGAATGCGCATTGACTTTAGAGGCAGCCAACAAGGTAATAATTGTTCCTGGTTATGGTCTGGCAGTAGCTCAAGCTCAACATACTTTAAGGGAAGTGACAAAAAAACTAGAGCAAAATGGTATTGAAGTTGTTTACGCAATTCATCCTGTAGCAGGGAGGATGCCTGGACATATGAATGTACTTTTAGCAGAAGCAGATGTTCCTTACGAACAACTAAAAGAGATGGACGTTGTAAATCCTGATTTTCCAGCAACGGATGTTGTTTTAGTTTTAGGAGCAAATGATGTGGTTAATCCTCAAGCTAAAAATGATAGCTCTTCCCCTTTATATGGCATGCCAGTTCTTGATGTGCAGGAAGCAAGAACAGTATTTGTAATTAAACGTGGTATGAGTGCAGGTTACTCCGGAATAAAAAATGATTTATTTGATCTGCCAAATACCTCAATGGTCTTTGGAGATGCAAAAAAGGTACTGAATGATTTGATTGGAGAATTAAAG
>QCDO01000010.1 GCA_003278735.1 Prochlorococcus sp. AG-355-J09 | reverse complement strand
CTACTTCCAAATCTAGAACTAATTTTTTTTTTGTTTACAGTTGAAATAAGCTCAGGATTAAGATTTAGAAAATCATCAATCCACAAATTATCTATTACATCTTGATATAAATTATCTATATTATTCTCAATGCATGGATCCTGAGTTATCCCTATTTCAATACTATATTCATCAATAATATTATTGCAAAAAGCATGGAATGTAGTTACTTGTAATTTATAAATTTCATTAATAAAATTATCAATTTCGGATAAAGTTTTTTCCTTAGATTTTTCCTTCTCCTTAAACTTTAGATACCAATCCTTAAGAGTATTATCTATCTTACTTTCATTATGATTTTTCAAATATAATTTTAAATCCTTAAATCTCAAAAGTATTTTATCTCTTAATTCAGAACAAGTATTTTTTGTAAAACTTAGCAGGAGTATCTCATCTGGTTTAACTTTTTTCTCCAAAACATTTCTTAAAACTATGTGAGCCAAAGTAAAACTTTTACCAGTTCCTGCACTTGCTTCAACTAATTTAAACTTATTATCTAATTTAATTTGATTAATATCCATTTCTTTATTAAATTAAACTTTGACCTCATTTTTATAAAGTAAGTAATTCTTAAATTTATTGATTAAGTATTTCTCTTCCAAGGCAATCTTAAATTTAATTATTAAAGCTAAACTTATTGTCAAAAATAAATAATAAATAGATAATTTTATTATAAAAACTCCAATAGAAATAAATATTAAAGAATAGTACATAGGATGACGCGTAAATCGATAAATACCTGTAGTAACTAGATTGCTATTGTTTATTGGTCTTGGGAAAGGGGATAAATTTCTACCTAAGTCTTTAATTGAAACTAACATTATTATGAAAGCGATTATGATAATTAAAATACCCAGTAAATAAGAAAAAGGACTTGCTTGAATTATTTGTTTTTGTGGAAGAAATTCCCATTGAAAAAAATGTAGACTAATAATAAAGAACTGTAAAAAAACAAGCATTAGATCATAAGCAGCTTTAAAAAAATTTTTTAACTGAAATTTAGACATTTTTTATTTCTTTAATGCTTTAATTAGAGGACCATATAATCTGCATGATAATTGATCAAAATTATTATTTCCTAGAAAGAAATCTGGATCTTTTTCATTACCAAAACAAATTTTCATTTCGATATTATCTCTTTCTCCTTTGGAAAAATTTTTATTACCAATCCATTTATCTGTAAAAGCTTTTTTTTCATTTTTTGATTTTATTTTTGCTTCTACATATTTATAAGCACTTTCTGGAGGAAGAGGTAAACATTTTTCAGAAAAATTTTTAAAAATATTTATGTATTCCTCCAAAATTAGATTTGATTCAGTTGTTCCGGGTGATTGAATAATTTGCGATTTATAATTATTTTCTGTTCTAAAAATTACTTTAGTCCTTTTTATATTTCTCTTTAAAGAAGAAATAAAGAGTAATTTTATCCAAGCCTCTGTCAAACGACTTAAACTTAAATTCGCATTAATTAATTCAATTACGGTGTCATCAGCAATTAAATATTCTTCTTTATTTGAATTTGATTTAACATAAATTCTATTAATCTTATTATGCTGACTCAAACTTGCACATAGACTGCTTAATAAGTCTTTAATTTCTTTTTCTTTTGTAAAAATACTATTTTTGGGCATAATAATACCATTTTCAAACAATTGATCATTAATATTTAATTCATTTAAATCATCAATAATATTATGATTATCAATCTCTAATTGCTGGAATATTTTTGTAATTAGTTGAGACTTTTGCAGATTGCTTACATACTCCTCGTCAGGATGATGGATAAATATTTCCTTGGGAGAAATATTATTTTTATTAAGCCAATATTTTTGTGGAGTCTTTAACCAATAAATCAATTCTGATAATTTGTAATTTTTAATATCAGATTTTTTTTCATTCCAATTTATATCTTCTATTAAAGAATAATTACTTTTAACAATCTTAGATTTATCAAGATCAATTATTTCATTTTTATTTAAATCAGAATATTTAATTATTAGTTCTCTTTGCCTTTGGTTTAAGAAACTATCAAAAAAAGAAATTAACTCTTTTATAGGAAAAGAAACATCTAATTTATTATTATCTTTATCATTTTTTACCCAATTAACTATAAATTTATCTCTGCAGGTAATTAACAACTCAAGAAATGAATATTTCTCTCTTTCAAAAACTGATGGATCACCTAGGTGATATTTATTATTTAATAAATTAATGTTTTCACTCTTTGGTAATTTTGGATAATTAACACTATTCATATCTATTAGGAAGATAACCTTATGTGGAATATGCCTTGAATTCTCAATATCACTTACTAGGATCTTGTTGACTCGTGATTTGCTTTGATATTTAGCTTTATTTATGCAAGAAATTAATATTTCTCTAAAAACTTTTAACAAGATAAGATCATCAGGTATTAAAGGTATTGCATGATCATCAAGAATTCTATTTATTTCACTTATTTCTAAATTATAATCTGCATTAGAATCAGCAATACTTTTTAATATAAACTTTATCTTTTCAACCCAATTCGAGTAAGAAAAAGATCCCCTTATTAAATTAATATATTTTTTCAAATGAATTAATATTTTAACCCATTTATTCAAATCCAAACTTATATTTTTATAGCTAAATGGTTTTATATTAAAAGTACTTAAATTTACTTCTTTGTCATAAATTAAGCCTAAAGTAATTCTATTTATACACCAATCTAGAGTATTTTTCTCTTCCCCTAATCTTTCTTTATCATCTAATCCCCAATGAAACCCCGCTTGGGTAAGTATGAAAATAATTTCATCCTTCTCAGTAATATTAAAATCAAAAATGTTCTGAGTTACTTTTTTCGAAAGAATATAATCTATTTTTTCAAGTGTAATTTTTTCACTTGCTATTTCAGTTATGTCAATTAGAAATTCAGTAATGCCTGAAGAGTCATGATTATCCTCATCAATAAAAAAATAAGGTATCTTTTCACCATTAATTAACTCATTATTAAAGATGTACCTTAGATAAGGTTTAATTAAATTAGTTTGTGGAGATAAAACAGCAATATCACTATATTTAATATTCTCGCAAGAATTTATTATTTCTATTATTTTATTTCTTAAATATTCAAATTGACTATTCTGATTAAAATGCTCACAAAGTAATATTGAATCATCCCTTTCATTGACTATAAAATCAACGCTATTATTATCAATTAGTCTTTTTTGTATTTGATTGAGAAGAGGAATATCTTTCTTATTATGAAAATTAGTTGTTGGATCGAGATAAATAAGATTATTTTTTAAATTTATACCTTCTGTATAAATATTTTCATCAATTAATTTCTGAAAGTTTGCTCCAAATTTACCAAATATTTTCTCTATATTTATATTATTTAAATTCAATCTACTGTCATTATGATCAAATTCCAACTCACCCTCAAGACAATTTATTCTATTCCATAAATCTTCTCCAGGAGATAATAAATATAAATTTACCTCAATAAATTTTGAAAGTTCTGAATAAAAATTAATATGTAGTTTAGATAAGTTATTATCTGAAAAAATATAAATTTGATTTGGTACTTGAAATTTAACGTTTTTAATTTTTCTTAAATTCTTTATTACTTCAATCATGTATAAACATGATGGCTTTTCAGATATCTTTTCCTCTAATAATTTGTATAAAATAGGTTGCCAAAATTGGTCTGAGTTTAAATTCTTAAATAGATTAGATGAATTAATTTCATATCTATTCCATTGGGCAATCATTTCAGGTCTAAAAATCAGATAATCAATAAAATTATTCGTGATCTTTTTTGTCAGATTATGTATGTCTCCATCAATTGTCTTTTTATTATCCAAATATTTATTAATCCAATTTCTGAGCGGAAATGATTCTTTAAATCTATTTAATTCTTCCAAGGAATCAATAATGCCCCATTTAATTGACTCAAAATTCCATGCGCTCATATCAATTGCAGGGAAAAAATTTGTCAATAAAGATTCGGTATACGTTGATATTGTTTTTAATTCATAAAGAGCACTTATTTTGTTTTTTATAGTTATTTGTTCACGTAACCAATTACCCAAAAAGTAATTGGGAACAACTATTTCTAATTTTTCATTTATGGGCGGAGGACATATTTTTAATTCCTCTGCTAAAAGCTCACTAATAACTTCAATTTTATTTGACTTATAAAGATTGAGCAATTTACTAAATAGCTATATTACTCAACTTTAAATGGATCAATTATTTCTGCATTAGGACATTCGAATTCCCCCACAGCAACAAACTCTAAACGAAGCTTTAAGAAAGTTATAAATTTTTTATCAGTCGATAAAACAACTGCTGGTGTAGATGGAATTTTTGCTTTTAGATCAGCAAATTGAGTGGTTTGTAAAAATGATGGATTTTTTAAAAGCCAAAAATCTATTTCTTTATTATTCTCTTTGTAGTTCCTCATCCTCTCTTTCAAAATTTCTTCAAGTGGTTCTTCAACTGTTAAAAACTTTTCACTTGCCGCGACGAAAAAATATGTTGTCATTATTAAATTTAATTTGATGTAATAAGGGACTTCATTTCACGAACAGACTTTTCTAATCCTATCGCTAAAGCCCTTGCAACGATACTATGACCTATGTTTAACTCGTTCATATTGTTAATTGATGCAATTTTTTTAACATTATTGTAGTTAAGGCCATGACCAGCATTAACAACTAATCCAAGGTCATTTGCTAAATGTGTAGACTCTATAATCCTTTGGAGCTCTTTATATTGTTCAGATCCAGATAGTTCAGCATATTTTCCAGTATGTAACTCTATAAAATCAAACCCTATTTCTTTGGAATAATTTATCTGTTCACTAAGAGGATCAATAAATGCACTTACTTCTATATTTGAATCCTTTAAATTCCTAACAGCCTTCTTAAGGTATTGCACATTACTCTTTAAATCCAACCCGCCCTCAGTAGTCACTTCCTCTCTTTTCTCCGGTACAAGCGTTACGTAATCAGGAAGAATTTCTTTGGCAATTTCTAACATTTCTTCTGTAGCAGCCATCTCTAGATTTAGTTTTGTTTTTATAGTCTTTTTCAGAAGTAATACGTCTCTATCTTGTATATGTCTTCTATCTTCTCTTAGATGCACTGTTATGGAATCTGCCCCTCCTAATTCAGCTAAAAAAGCAAATTGCACAGGGTCAGGCTCGACAGTTTTCCTTGCTTGCCTTACATTTGCAATATGATCAATGTTTACTCCTAAAGTAGCCATAATTTTGAAAATCTTAGTTTCTAGACAATCTAGTAACCGCCCAATAATAGCTTATAAAAAAAGGCAAACACTTAGATTATTAATATATAATAAAAAGAATTTGAAGAAGAATTCCTTAAATATTTGGCATAATATCAACCCTGTATTGGGATTTTTTGCAATGTTCGTTACTCAGGATGTTGTTTTAAGATTCTTTTTTAGAAAAAAGAAAATATTAAAAAATGGTTTTTCGATTCCCATAAATTCTTCTATCATCTTGGCTCCAACCCACAGATCAAGGTGGGACGGCTTAATACTCACAATGGCTATGGGTAGAAGAGTAACAAAAAAGGATTGTAGATTTATGGTTACTAAATCCGAAATGAAAGGAATACAAGGTTGGTTTTTAAAAAGACTTGGATGTTTTTCAATAAATCAATTATCGCCATCTCTCTCAGCTTTAAGATATGCGATTGATCTTATAGAAAAAGGAGAACAACTAGTTGTTTTCCCTGAAGGAAAGATTAATAAATATGGGAAAAAATTAGTTCTCAAAGAAGGACTATATAGATTAGCTAGATTAGCTACCAAAAAAACAACCTCTATTACTATTATTCCCATTGGAATTGCTTACAGCAAAATACCTCCGAACTTTAGGGGCGAATTTTGTTTATCGTTTGGAAAACCAATACCAATTAATGATTACTCAAATTTTTCTATCAAGGACTTTAATAAATTTCTAAATGAAAAAATGACTCAAGAGGAAGAAAAAGCATTAAAAAATGTAGGTAGATGAATCTGCAATAAGTTACTATAAATTTTAATAATTGAAAAAGAAAATGAAATTCTTAAAATTATTCCCAATTTTATTTATATTTTTTGGAAATATTCCTTACAAAAATGAAGTTCATGCAGAAATAAAGAATCCAGAAGACTTCAGAGTACTCTCAAATGAGAGTAAAAGGCTTTCCATCTCAAACGTTGAATACTTTATCAAAGAAGGTGATAAATATATTAAAAACGGGGATTTTGAAAAAGCTAAGGATTTTTACTTAGACGGTAGAAAATTAGCAAAGCAACTTGCGTCTTTTTATTCTGATCTTAATGCATCGTTCAAAGGAATTGATGCGAGAATACCAAATGAAATGCAAAGGAAAGGTAAGCAAACATTACAAATTTTGGCAGAATCAAATGAGAGATTAGCCTCTTTGTATATAAAAACTCAAAAACCCGAGGTTGCAGTACCCTTACTTGTTGAAACAATTAGAATAATGTCACCTAATAGTCCAGAAGGTAAAGAAGCTTATGAAAGATTGCTCCAACTAGGATTTGTTGAGACAAAATATAAAGGTTAATTAAAATTTACTATGATTACGAAAACTGACGTTATTAATTTAATTACTAAAAAAATCCCAAGTTCCCAAGTTTTTGTTGAGAACCTCAAAGGAAATGATCATTTGCAAGTAACTGTAATTGCATCTGAATTCAATGGATTATCATTAGTTAAACAACACCAGCTAGTATATTCTGCTTTGAAGGAAGAATTAGCTTCAGAAGCTATCCACGCACTGGCATTAAAAACAGAAACTCCAAATTGAATTATGGACAACCTAACAAAAGATAAAATACAAAAACTGATTGATTCAAATCCAGTGATGGTTTTCATGAAAGGGACAAAATTAATGCCTCAATGCGGTTTTTCCAACAATGTAGTTCAAATACTAAATTCTTTAGGGGTAGAATTTGGTACTTTTGATGTTTTAAGTGATTTCGCTATAAAAGAAGGTATCAAAGAATATTCAGATTGGCCAACAATTCCTCAAGTTTATTTAAAAGGAGAATTTCTTGGAGGATCAGACATTCTTATTGAGATGTATAACTCTGGATCTCTTAGAGAAAAAATAGAAATTGAATTAGCGTCTTAAGACAATTAGTGAGTATAAATACTTTATTGATTAATAAAAATTAATATTTTAAATCCTTTTTTTTTCAAAAAAACCTTTATTTCCATCTCCATCTGGATCAATAAAACTTGACGGATCTAGAATCCATCTTTCAATTAATCTTTCTAATTTCTCTTGATCCTTTTGCTCTAAACTACTGCAATTCCTTAATGCTTGGAGATAACCATCACTATATAATTTAAGATCAGATGGGGTATGAAAACGAGTAACTAAGTCCTGGCAACTATCGCAAATTGATTGAAAGTGACGAATTGCTTTAGGGTTTTCAAATGATGTCATAATTCGATAAATTCTGATTTTTATTTTGCATTTGTTATACCTTATTAAGAACGATCAAAAATTGCCTGGCCTAACAGTAATTAAGAATGCAATCAACTGAGCAAATCTTAGCTTCAACTCCTGGCAGTTCACAATTGCCTACGAGCTCTCAAACTCCTTCAAGAGTTCTAGTTGTTGAACCTCACCCCACACTTAGAACAGTTCTTGTGCAAAGGCTTCGCCAAGATGGCCATTTAGCTGCAGCAGTAGGTACAGCTGCAGAAGCTATTGACTTATGCAGAGAACAATCACCTGACTTATTAGTAAGTGCAGAGATACTCGAGCAGAATACTGCAATGAGACTAGCCCAACAACTTGGGTCTTCAGTCATAGTTTTAACGGCAAGATCAGGTGTTGAAGCATTAGTAAATCTATTAGATGAAGGGGCAGATGATGTTCTCAGAAAACCTTTTGGACTCGAAGAGCTTGCCGCACGATGCAGAACACTCCTAAAAAGGGGAAGGATAGGTTTACAAGAAAAAGTTGAGGTTGGACCTTTAGAGGTTCATCTTCTTTTAAGACAAGTCACTCTAAGCGAGAAGCCCGTAGAATTAAGCCCTAGGGAGTTTGCGCTGCTTTGTGCCCTCTTAATGCCACCTGGAATGATAAGAAGTCGTCAAGAGCTCTTAAGGATGGCCTGGCCGCCCTTCAGTGGTGGACCTAGGTCTGTAGATACACAGGTATTAACTTTGCGGAGAAAATTAGAACAGGCTGGATTGGGAGAAGGAGGTGGAATAACCACTGTTAGACAACAAGGTTATAGATTCAGTATTGATAATATTTAATTCAGAAAAGCAAAAAGTTCGCCAATAATCATTAAAACTGATAGTGATGTCAGTAATTTATATGTCCATATTGGTGATATGTATGATATTTCATTAATAGCAATCCCAGTATTACTGGAAACAATTAGTAAGAATTTTTCAAAGTTTTCTACTCTTTGTGGGACAAGAAAATTATCACCTTGAAAAGTATTAAAATAATAAACTTTACTACCCTGGCTGGTTGGCAAAGATTTGATTAATTTAATATCTTTCCAAGAAATTTCCCAATTTTTTTTTCCTAAGAATTTAGAAATAAAGCTACATTTATATGAAATTTTATTACTGCAAGTTTCTACATAATCACTAGTGATATTGATTATCAAATAAAGTCCTAAGGCAAAAATTAAAATAGAGGGGATTTTTAATTTTTCGATTGAAATAAATGGCAAAGGAATTGTAAGGGCTAAGTAAAGAGAAATTAACGAACTTTTAACAAAAAAAAGAGTTTTAAATTTTTCTATCATTTCAGAAGAATCCTTTTAGTCGGGCAATTTAAAACTGTTTATATTTAACTTTGCACCTATTTTGTGAGCGCATGCATATCCACTAAAAGCAACTGCATTTAGGCCTTGGCCAGGGAAGCATGAATCCCCTACACAATAAAGATTTTGAATTTTTGTAGTGTTGAAAGGCATTGGCAAAAGTCCAAGCAACTTTTTACTGGGAATTGGGCCATAACTACCTTCAAATCTACCAAGAAACTTCTTATGAGTTTTGGGAGTACCAATTTCTTTGTGATCAATATTTTGTTCA
The DNA here is from genome assembly GCA_003278735.1 of Prochlorococcus sp. AG-355-J09. Classification (GTDB taxonomy): domain Bacteria; phylum Cyanobacteriota; class Cyanobacteriia; order PCC-6307; family Cyanobiaceae; genus Prochlorococcus_A. The sequence goes on along the minus strand of QCDO01000010.1, from coordinate 56,172 downwards.
AGATTAGGAAGAATAGTTGATATTTTTTCAACAAGAAATGAAAAATATTTTTCTTTCTTTTGCAAATATTCTTTCCTTGATAGGCCTTCCCATTCATTCATCGATGAAGGAGTAAATGCATGTACGATATGTTTACCTTCTGGAGCCAAGGACGAGTCAAGCAAAGTAGGTATAGAAACAAAAATAACTCCCTTTTCGCTTTCTAATGCATCCCAATTTTCAACGATTATATGATGACAATTAAAATTATCGGATATTAGATTTTTTTCTACTCCAAGGTGAATCGAAACAAAAGAAGGTGAAGGTTTATAAGTTTCTGACCACTTATATTCACTGTTTGGCACGTTTTTACTAGAAATTAATCCTTTGGTATTATCTTTTAATCCAAAGGTATCCCATCTAGTGGAGTTGGATACAATAATTTTTGAATATATCTCTTCCCCATTTGAGAGCTTAACTCCTACCGCTTTCTCATCCTTTAAGAGGATTTCAGTAACATTTGCTTTATATCTAACTTTTCCTCCTAATTTTTCAATACCAGAAACAAACTTCTCTGCTATCGTTCCAACTCCCCCTTTTGGATAATTTATCCCCCCAGCATGCCTATCTGTAAATACCATTCCTGCATTAATCATAGGGGTTTTTAGAGCTGGCATCACAGACCAACAAAAACATTCGATATCGATAAATTTTAAAAGTTCAGGATCTTTTATAAACTTTCTCGCAACATCTCCTGCATTTGCGGGTAACCATCTAGCTAACCCTAAACAGGATAATGGAGATTTAAAGAAAACTTTAAAAAGATAACTTGGATCCTCTATCGATAAAAGAGGCATTGAATCTAAACATTTAAATACACTTGCACAAGTATCATAGAATTTCTTTATACCTTTTTTTTCCTTGGGGAAACTAGCTGATAATTTGCTTATAAATAGCTCATAATTTTTATCTACAGAAATATTGAAGTTATTTGGTAAGTGATATTCCAGTTGAACAGGATCGGGAATAGTTTCGCATTTTTCATTTACATCTCTCAAAGCACGAGTTAATAAATTGGTATAACCTTTCTCTCCAAATCCAAAAATCATTGAAGCACCTACATCAAAGGTATAGCCTTTTCTCTTAAAAGAGCCTCCACTCCCACCTGGAATAATATATTTTTCAAGAACTAATACTTGAGCTCCTTTCGCCGCCAATTGTGAAGCAGTTACTAACCCTCCTATTCCTGAGCCAATAATAATTGCGTCGAAATTTTCCTTATTTAATTCCATTTTTTGGATCTTTAATAATTAATTTTAGTAAATTTTGCTAAGTAAGTGGTCTTTATCAAAACAAGAATCTAGTTTATTTTTAAAGTCATTCAAGGCTTCTGTAGATCTTTCTTGGTAAGCTTTGTACCTTAATCTTTTATCTTTTATTTTTTTAGTGAGTTCTGGAACTAAACCAAATGAAGCAGGCATTGGTTGAAATCTATTATTTTTCTGATTAGATAATATTTGATTTTTGTTACTGATAAAATTCATTAGAGAACCAATCATTGATTCATCAGGAAAACTTACTGGTTTTTTACCCTTAGCTAATAAGGATGCATTTATTCCTGCAAGCAAGCCCCCTGCTGCTGCTGCTGCGTAACCTTCCGTCCCCGTTATTTGACCCGCAGCAAAAAGATTATCTCTTTTCATAAATTGCAATGTTGGTAAAAGTAATTTTGGAGATTCTAAAAAAGTATTTCTATGCATTACTCCAAAACGTACAAACTCAGCCTTTTCTAAACCAGGAATCAACCTAAAAATTCTTTTTTGCTCAGACCATTTGAGGTTAGTTTGAAAACCTACCATATTTAGCAATTTTCCTTCTAAATCTTCTTTCCTTAATTGGACAACTGCATGAGGTCGCTTATTCAATCTATTTTCCCTATCGAATAAGTCTCCCCACTTTGGATTCCATAAGCCAATAGATTTGAGAGGTCCATATCTCATTGTGTCAATTCCTCTTCTAGCAATTTCTTCTATTGGTAAGCAAGCTTCAAAAAAATTCGCAGATTCTTTTTCAAAGTCTTTTAAATTAGCTTGTTCTCCTGCTATTAGTTGGTTCCTGAAATGAATATAATCATTTTTATTCATTGGACAATTAAGGTATGCCGGATCTCCTTTGTCGTATCTACTAGCTTTAAAGACAATCCCCTTATCAACAGTATCCCCATAAATTATTGGACTAGCAGCATCAAAAAAATGACAGGCACCTATACCTGTAAAAAATTCAATTTTGTTGGCCAGTTTATCTGCAGTCAGTGGACCTGTTGCGAGGATAGTTATATTTTCTTTGCTCGGTAAATCCAGTTGTTCAAATCTTTTAATTTCGATTAGAGGATGTTTAGATAAAGCATCGGTCAAAGCATTACTAAATTTAGATCGATCTACAGCCAAAGCACCTCCAGCTGGAACAGCAAATTTATCAGCCGTTTGAACAATCAATGAATTAAAAAATCTCAGTTCTTTCTGCAATAATCCCGCAGCTCTATCTGGACTTAAGGCACCAAAACTATTACTACAAACCAATTCTCCAAACTCAGCCGTATGATGGGCAGGAGTTGATTTGACAGGCCTCATTTCAATCAACTTAACTCGGACTCCGGAATTAGCGACTTGCCAAGCAGCTTCTGAACCAGCTAAACCTGCTCCAATTACATATACCTCTTTCTCTATCACATTAGATTAATCCTTTCCCAAAAAATCTCTATTAAACTGCTCTCTTGCTGGTTTTTGTATATTAAAGATAACCCAAGCTAAAGCTGCGATAATAGGTGCGAAAACTACAATTGTTCTTAGCATTTTAGAAATTCTGTTATTTATCCAATATCCTACCTTTTAACTGTAAATTTAGAGAGAATTTTTAATTTTTTATTTAATAAGTTAAGAATTGTATTTCTATTGTTCAACTTGAGATAATGAGTTGTTTTTTTTTCCTTAAAAAGGGATAATTTCATATGTACTCAATTTTACAAAATGGGTCGCTAGCTCAGCGGTAGAGCATCCGGCTTTTAACCGGCTGGTCCTGAGTTCGAATCTCAGGCGACCCACATTCTCTAAGTTGAGTTCAACCTTATCTAATCAAAAAAAAGATATTTACTATTTTTTAAATAGAACCAAATTAAATTATTAATTCATAAATTAGTCGATTTATCCATAATTTTCAATTTCAGTTGTTTGTGATAAATGAAATTTGTGATTATTTATAAAGAGACAAAATAAATTTATTTATTTATTTATTTAATAATTTGAATTGAAACTAAAAATTTAAACGCCTTATGATCAATCTTCAATTTTTGCGTGAGTGAAATTTTAAAGATATTTTCCAAAAGTATTTAATGACAGACATCCTATAATTAATTTCGTCACAAACTTCCAAATCAAATAGAAGATAAGCATAATAAAATTTTTCATGTAGCAGTTAAATAAAATTTATCGATACACTTATGTAACAGTTTTGCTTCATCACAACCTTTCGATTGAAGATGAATCTTTGATTTCAAATTAAAATTCAAAATATACTTTACAAAGCTTCATAAATGCTGTTACAATAGTACACAAATTCATTTTTATTATCATGACTCCAGAAGCAGAACGTTTTAATGGTTGGGCAGCAATGTTAGGTTTTGTTGCAGCAGTAGGTGCTTATGTAACTACAGGTCAAATTATTCCTGGATGGTTTTAAGCTTAATTTTTAAATAATTATTGAGTATTTTAACGCCAAATTGGTTTAGATTAATTTTAAAAATCAAATAATTTTTAGAATTTTTAAAAATCATCAAAAAATCAATTCATTGAACAGAACATTTTTTGTTCACATTTTTTATTTTTTACTCTAATAATTTATTAGTTTATGGTTACAAAAAGATTACTAATAGTCATAAGCTAAATAGCTAACACTAATAGTGTTTATGACCATTACATAGCTTAATTTACTATAAGCATTTTTTTCTCAAACCTTGATATTATCAAGGTTTTTTTTATCTTCATCGATATTGTCTAAACAAGTTGAACATAATAGATGACCCTTTTTAATCCAAAAAGTCTTAGTAGATCTTTCAATATCTTTTCTACAAATCAAACATTTAAATATTGGTGACATTTAATACAGGAAAAATTTTTGAAATTTGATCAAGTTTTTATTTTGATAAATATCACTTATAAAATTCAATATAACAATATTTTCAATTCTTACAATTTCCTTTTTCAAATAAAAAAGACCCACCAGTAAGGTGGGTCTTTTATGTGTGTAGTTTTAATTAATAATTAAATTAATTTAATTAGAAACTAAATGAAGTTTTTAGTGCTACACCAGTAACGTCAGTTGTACCCTCTACGACATAAACACCAGGAGTGATTGTTACACTGTCGTTTAGAGGATAAGTATATGAAGCTTCATATGTGTAGTACTCAGGATCTCCATCCTTGAAGTTACCTGTTGTTCCCATACCTAAGTCTAGAGAACCAGCTCCAACTTCAGGGAAGCTTAGACCAACGAAGAAACCTTCAGCTGTTTCACCATCATCTACAGATTCAACACCTGCACTTAAAGTTACAGCATCAAAAGAGTAGTAGCCGTTAATTCCCCATGCTGTTGATCCTAAATCATAGTCAGCATAAGCAACTGATACACCGTAAGAATCTGCAGTGTAAGCAGCTTCAATACCGTAGATATCTTGACCTTTGGTTGTTACGTTAGGTGTCACAGTTGTGTCAGTTGTTGCTGAAATATCACCTGAACCAAGTATTTCACTTGTAGGAGAAGAAACACCAGCAGCTAATGAGAATCCGCTATCAAAAGCGTATGACATTGCTGCAGTAACACCACTACCGCCTACACCAACAGAACTTCCTGTTCCACAGTTACCCATGTAATCAGTGAAAGCACTGTAACCACAAGCTCCAGTGTATAAAGCACTAACGTCAGTTGAATCACCAACCAAAACTGATGCACCACCTACTGGGAATGTGTATGTAAGTCCGTCAACTGTTAGGACATCAGAAGTATCATCAAAAGCTAAAGCTCCAGAAGTACCATCACCTATATCTATAGCTACATCAAGTGAATCTTCACCAGTGAAACTAGTTTGTAGACCGATACCCATTTGGTAACCAAATGCTGTTGCCTCTGATGTTGCGCCGTCTTCAGCACCAACAACAAAATCAACACCGAAAGATGCTGAAGTTGTCTCAGAGAATGAGCCAGCTTCAAGGTTGTTGAATCTAGCTTCTAAACCGTCAATACGGCTATTTGTTACTGCAAGTTCTTCTGCAGCGTTGAAATCATTAATAGTTACTTCGTTAGCAGATACAGCCATAGGCGCAAGTAAGCCTAATGTTGCAGGAGCTACGAGCAAGCTTTTAAAAAGCTTCATAAATTTCCTCACACGAAATTTAAAGGACATCTTAACTTAACTTAAAAATTAAGAAAATAACAAGTATCAACAACTACATTTTATTTAAAGTTCTTAAGTATTTTATCTTTTTTAGTGGAAGAGCCAAGTTAAGAATATGAAATCAATTGACATAAAAGGGATTTGAGAAGAAATATAAAAAAAATTCAGAGATTCAAATCTAGATGTGACGGTAATAATAGTGTCCCTTCATGAAAAACTTCTTGATTTAAATGTTGAAATTCACAAGAAATATTGATTGCTGGGTAACATTTTAATTGTTTCTAATATAAATTAATTCCTAAAAGGTTGTAAATTATCAAATTCTAATTAAATGAGTGGATTTGGGAGTAACGAAAGAAAAACTAAAAAGTCAAAAGAAAAAAAAATTGGGACTTTGCAAAAAGATAAACTGATATCCAATGCATTTTCATTACATTCAAGTGGAAAACTTAAACAAGCAGCAGATTTATATAATTTTTTAATTCAAAATAAAATCTATGATCCTGGAGTATTTAATAATCTTGGGAGTATTTATTCAAATTTAAAGCAATTTGATAAAGCAATATTGTTATTTAATGAATCAATTAAAAAATTCCCAAATAGCCTAGAGGCATATATCAACTTAGCTAACGTGATGGTTATCAAGGGCAAAAGTGATATTGCTAAAAAGATTTTGAATACAGTTATTGAATTAAATCCTAAGTATTTGAAGCCGTATTCCAACTTAGCGGGAATATTCGTAGGAGAAGGTAATTTCGAAAAAGCGGAATTATTTTTGAGGAAGAGCTTAGAAATAAATCCCAAAGATATCAACACTCTAGTTAATTTAAGCTGTGTCTTGAAAGATTTAGGGAATACTAAGCAAGCAGAGAAATTATTAAGAGATGCTCTAGAAATTAATCCAAAATTTGATTCTGCCCTAGTCAATTTAGGTGCAATTTTAAATGAGCTGGGAAAAATTGATGAAGGAGAACAATTTCTAAAAAAAGCACTCAAAATAAATCCAAATTCACCTATGGCGCTAAATAATTTAGGAAACATCTTATCGAAGAAAAATAAAAACAAGGAAGCCGAACTTCTTTATCGAAAAGCTATTGAACTAAAATCAGATTTTTTTCTAGCTTATGATAATTTAGGTTCTCTTCTATCAAAACAAGGCAATTTTATTGATGCAGAAAAATTTATTGAAAAAGCTATAAATTACAATCCTAAATTTGAGTTAGCTTATGTTAATTTGGGATCAATTAAAATTGATCTCGACAAGTTATTGGAGGCAGAAGAATTATTTCTTACCGCAATTAAAATTAATGAAAACTACAATTATGCATACAGAAATCTTTTTAGGCTATATGAGAAAACAAACAATATAAAAAAATTAAAAAATAAGTTAAAAACTTTGAAGGAAAATAAAAGTATTGTGAATGAAAAACTATTGTTTCAAGCGAGGATATATTTTAGAGAAAAAGATTACATAAAAGCAAAAAAATCAATTGACCAAGTTTCTGATGAATGGATAAATAATACTGATCATCAAACAAATCTCCTTTACTGGTCTTATAAAGCATTTATTGAAGAAAAAGTTGGAAATTATGATGAGGCCTTTAAATGTTTTGAGAACAGTCAACTAAATTTAAAATATGAAAATTTTAATCCTAAGGTATTTCAAAATTACGTTCATACTTACAGAAAAAATTTAGACAATAAAAATTTTGTTGTAGAAAACAATTCATTAGAGGCGAATAAATTCTCTCCAGTATTTTTAATAGGATTTCCAAGATCAGGCACTACATTGTTGGATACTATTTTAAGAAGTCATCCAGAAATTGATGTTGTAGAGGAAAAACCATTAATTAATTCAGTAGAGCAAGTTATAAAATCAAAATTCAAATATTCTTTAGATGAACTACATAAACTTAATAAAAAGGATTTAGAAATTTTAAGGAATCACTATTTGGAAATCTTAAAGAATAATTGTGAAAATAAAAACGCAAAAATATTAATAGATAAATTTCCATTTCAAACTGTCTGCTTACCTCTCATAAATTTATTATTTCCAAATTCAAAAATCATCTTTACACATAGAAACCCATACGATACCGTCTTGTCATGCTTTCAACAATCATTTGAGCCAAACAATGCAATGTCTAACTTCCGAAGTATAGACTCTGCTTCGTTAATTTATGATCTGACCATGAATATTTGGCTGGACTATAAGAAAAATTTAAAAATGAACTTTATTACTTCAAAATACGAAGATTTGATAGTAGATTTTGATAAACATATTTTAAAAATTTTGGATTTTCTAAATATTAGTTGGGACGAAAATATTAAAAATTATAGAAAAACTGCTCACAAAAGAGGAAAAATAAATACTCCTTCTTCTTCACAAGTTGTACAGCCACTTTACAAGTCATCGATTGAAAAATGGAAAAATTATGAGAAATATTTTAAAAATTCAAATCAATATCTTGTTAAATGGAAAAATTATTTTAAATACTGAGAAGGAAACTTAATTACCTATGAGATAAGGAATATTTATAGAGCTAATTTTTTTTTATGAGTTTAGTTTTTTAGAAATTTTAAATGAAGTTTGCTTTGTTTTATAAATTTTCTTTTTTGAAATATTAATATCGTCGACGTACCAACCTGAAGCTAATCTTGTATCTATCTCTTCATAGTCTTTTTTTATATCGAGTTTTGACAATGATTTCTTTTTATACTCCATCTATATTTGATCATTTGAATTTAATATAGCAAAAAATAGCAATGTAAAATTATTTGCAAAAAAAATTTTTGGATTTAGATTGAAATCTATAGAAAAAGGAAAGAATAAAGGATTTGATCTCAATAAAAAAATTTCTTGGTTATATTTTTATAAATAAACCTGAGGAGCACAAGGTAAAATGACTCAATTAAGTCTTTTTGTAAATTCTATTCCGAGAGATTTAACAGAATTTGCATTCTTTTTGATAGTTGGTTTCACTGCTGGGTCTATAGGTTTAATTTAATCAATTTACTAAATGAGTAAATACCCATCAAAACACCCTTTAAATATTTTCTTTTAATTTTTTTTCATATCTTAAGTATTGACTCGACAGTAAAATTTAATTCTTCTCTTCCTTTAAGTTCCAAAAGTTCAACAACTGTTATACAGCCGATTACTTTCTTACCACATTTCTTAATCAAATTATCTACGCACTTTATCGTTCCTCCAGTTGCTAAAAGATCATCAACAATTGCGAAGGAATTAAATTTTTCAAGAGCCTCCTTTTGTACTGATAAAGAACTTTTCCCATATTCTAAATTATAGCTTTCTTGAATAAGGTCACCAGGAAGCTTTGCAGGCTTTCTTGCAACAATCATAGGTTTGCATGCTTGAAGTGATATAGCTGATCCAAAAATAAAACCTCTTGCCTCTATTGAGATAATTGCTTCAGAGTTTTTTATTACATGATTGGATGACATTTTAAATATTAATTCACTAAAAACTTCAGGCTCTTGAATTATCCCAAGTATGTCTTTGAAAGCTATGCCTTTTTTGGGAAAATCATAATATGTCTTAATCAAACTCTCTAATTTTTCCATATTCTTCAAAGTAAAACTTTATTTTTGATAATAATTCTTCTAAAGAGTTTATTACTCAGATATTTCCATAGGGTGATAAAAATTAAAACTAAAAGATTATTATTTAAAGAATAACAAGCCCTACTGCTCTAGAAAGAGTTAATTAATACAATTTATAGTTGAGCCTTAAAACAGGCAGGATATTTTCCCTTAAAAGTGTCGATAAAGTTATACCTCTTATTTCTAGTGAATAAATTCATTTTCTAGCCTCAAAAATGATTTTTATAAAAAATTTAGCAATCTGGTCTTTTATAGATGTCTATTATGGACTAAGATCTTATGAGCGGGGCGTGGCGCAGCTTGGTAGCGCGGGTGCTTTGGGAGCACTAGGTCGCAGGTTCGAATCCTGTCGCCCCGACTCTTAAAAACCAAGTCATACTAGCGAGTCTACCAACTCGCTTTTTTATTGCTTTCTTTTAGAATAATGAGACTGAGCGAGCTTTGAGCGAGATTCTGCTGTACCTTGCAATACTTTGCTTAGTGGTATCGCTCAATTTTAAAACTTAAGTTTATACTTTTTCTATTTTTTGAAGCGGTTAAAGTAGTAGATTTTCCACTTATTTTAGTTAATTAATTCAGCATCTATATTCTCTGTAGTTCTTCTGTGCATCTTTATCTCCATATCCTTTGGCAACCTTCCAATCACTACAGGCCTTCTTAACCTTATTATTCATCCAACTATAAATATTACCTCTAGTAGTATATATATCTGCCGGAGTTATTAAATCAAAATCTCTATCTAACTCAATTTCTTCAGCCTTTTCTTGTGACGGAGCCATTGAAATAGCTGTTGTGTAGTCAGATAGAGCTTCTTCTAAATATTTTTTTGCATTTTTTCTATCCTTAATTTCCTTATATACGAAATAAAGTTCAAACTTTGCTTCACCCAATAGAGCTGTTGCAGTGTAAGTAATCCCAAGAGGATAAATTCTTTTAATTATCAAATCCTCATTATTTTTAGAATTTTCAATTACTTTTTCAAAATGGATCAATGCTTCTTCAGCGGATTTAATAGCCAAATCTACTTTACCCTTGTCATAAAGAATAAAAGAATCATCGTAATGAAAATCTCCTTTAACAAAGTTAACGAAAGGATTATCTGGTGAAAGTTCAAAAGCCTTATTTAGTATCTTTTTAGTTTGAGATGCACTACCTCCAATATCAAAATAAAAAATATCTGCTTTTAAAGCGTAAGCAATTGCATAACTTTGATCTATCTCAATCGCTTTATCTACATCTTCTAATGCTTTATCATACTCTGATAAATCATACGTATTAATAAAGGCCCTTAATAAATATCCTTCTTTAGAATTAGGATTTTTTTTAATATAAGAATTTATTGATTTCATTGCTTTTAAAGAATCTCCCGTTTCAAAAGCAATTAGAGCCTCATCATATCCTGCTTTAATTGATAAATTATTATTTTTCTGACTAGACATACTTTCTACACAACCTTGAAAATCACTTGCTTTCATGCAATCCTCGGCAATTTTGGAATCTACATTTGCATTAACGGTAGTTGGAATTGCAAGAGCAGCTAACAAAGGAATTAAAAATCTTTTCACAAAATAAAAGGAGCTAATTGCCTTTATTGTATATCATCTATCAATTATTAACTACCAGCGATGCAAGTACTAGGCGTTTCATCAGGCCTAAACTTATGTTTAAACTTTGAGCTAATACCTCATTCTTAAATCACAATCATTAGTAATTTTGATTTGATTTCTATAACCAAGTGCCATTTGATTCATTGCTTCTTCTGAAAAATTACTTTTTTCAATTCGCCTAGCAAATCTAGAAATTAAACTTTCAACCTCATATTTTGAGTAACCTTCCCAAAGTAAAAAACAAGCGAAAGCTGCTGTCCCTTCTCCAAAACCAGATTTTCTAAAATTAGATTTAGCTGGACTAGTTAATGATCCATTAATGGCAATTAAAGTTAAAAAAGTAATTAGATGTTTTTTTCGCATTAACAAGGAGCTAATTGCCTCTTATTGTAGATCGACTGTCAATTACTAACTATTAGCGGTGCAAGTAATAAGCGTTTCATTTAAGGATTAAGGTCTCTACATTTTGATCTTTCTTTTTCATAATCTTTGATAGGAGTATCCCATTCTGATAAATCTGCTCCTTTTCCAGAAATATACAATTCCATTTTTTTCGAATAGTTTGCTGATTCAATCTGACTATTGAATGAAGAATTGCAAAAAATTATACTTCCAAATTTTTCATAGTCTGCATAATCTCTTTTTGCAGCAAATTCTGCATTTGCCCGTTTCTTATTTAATTCTTTATACTTCAAATCCTGAATACTAGGTAGGTTTTGAAAAAAGTAGGGATGGTTTCTTCTGTACATTTAGATATGCAATAAAGCAAACACTAATAAGAGCGACGGAAAATACTCTAATTAACCAAGTGTTAGTTTTATCCATTTAATAAAGCGGTACAAAATCACCAAGTAATTAGTACTAATTGTTTTTATTGAACTTATTATATTTTTTATTATTGGTTCCCTTTCTTTTCTCAGCCTCATTAACCCTTATCTCTCTTCCCATCCATTCAACATCTTGAAGATCATCAATAGCTTTTTTTTCAGAATTATTATCAATTAAATCTACAAAAGCAATACCTCTTTTTCTTCCTGTTTCTCTATCAAGAGGTAAATAACATTTCTTTACTACTCCATAATTACTAAAAAGTTGTTCAAGATCTTCAACCTCAGTTTCCCAAGATAAATTCCCAATAAAAATAGTCATTTCTTTAATTTTTTTTTGTAGGTATAAATAGTTGCTTTGGACTAGCGAAGTTATCTCCAATCAAATGCTTCCATTGTTCTTACTCTAACTCTTAATTCGCTATTTAACGAGCAGAAAAACTTACATATAAATTACAAACCCATTGCTCTTCTTAGCTTTGCAGCTTCATCTAAACCTTCCATAACTGTAAAAGTGGAATTTTCAGTTGCTTCTTTTCTTAGCTTTGAAAGCTCTTTATATTCTTCAGATTCATAAGCTTCATCGGCTGTCCTCATTGATGGGAACTCACAAATAACGGCTAAATTGGCATCCTCAGTCCTTCCCTTCCCTTGAGGCTCTGTATCTTTTGCAAAGACTTTGCCTCCAACCTCTTTCAGCTCCAGCTATCGGTTAAGCTTAAAGTTCTTAAATTTACAAGCCCCCAAAAAGGGGGCTTTTTTTTTGTTTAATTTTCAAGCAGAAGTAAAATTCTGACTATTTAAAAGAAGATTTTATCCCTCCGACAAAGATTCACATTTATGAAAAACTATCAAATCTCCGACTTAGTTAAAACAGGGCACAATGTTTTAGTGGGGAGCACTAACTTTAGGTACTATTTAAATACAAGTACATACAAAGTGCAATATAACTGGATGCAAAGATCACAAGGAACTAGTGATATGAAAACATGGGACTAAATAAAACGCTTACTACTTTTACCGCAGGTAAATTAAGGCTTGGTTATCCTTAACCAATAACCCTGAAGAAATACCTTTTTAATAAATGTTGCGACTTCTTCCGTTACCGATTTTTATTTGCATTTATCTATTCTCTTGGTGGAGATGTAAAAAAAATATTATCGCTAGTGATAAGCAACTAAAACCTTGCATTGATTGGGCATATATAAAAAATTTACCTCTCCCACCAAAACCTTCTTTTGTCGAGTTTTATATTGTTTATGTCTCTTCTTTTTTTAAATTTCCCTTTGGGATAATTATTCAACAATTACCTTTTGCGAAGAAAGTAAGATACTACGAAAGAGAAATGCAATTAATATTTGATAAATGGAATCTAGAAAAAATTAAAAAAATAATTAACTAATTTATTGATATGTCTGGAGTAAAGATATATAAATTCCTAATAATACAAATATTGCTACACCTATTCCCATAACTGTAGTGGGTTGATTATTCCAAAAATTAGTTGAAAATTCCATTGATTGGTAAGTTTAGATTTTTTTAGCCCTATAAGCTCTATTCATAACTTTTCTCAAAATATTATTTTTAATTGATAAATCAGAAATACAGTAAAGAGTTAAAAACAAAATTACTTTTGCAAAAAATGAGATTTGAATAATAAAAAATAACTCTACACTCATAAAAGCAAATTTCATCAAAACTGCCAATTTTTTATAAGACCTTACAGGAGGTATTTTTAATAGATGAATACGAAAGACTGAAGAAAAAACAAATGCAACAAGATCAACAATCTTAGCGTTCGGAGAAGCTCCTGTTAGATATAAGATAGAGTTAATAGAAAGAGACTTATGAAGGAATTAGAAGAAAATACTATCGAACAAATAAGAACTCTTCTTAATTATTTAGAGCAAACAGATCTATTAAAAAACAAGGATATTCTTAGATGCTTAGATGTAATAGCAAGAGAGTATGGCGGAGAAGTAGTTGACAAAAATTAAATGGCAAATCCAGATCAAAAAACAATATTGCTAGAACAAGCTTATGACGAACTAAAGGCAATTTGTACCAAGTTTCAAGACCAATCTGGAGCTACAGATATGGAAGTAAAAACTTTACTTCGAGAACTTGCGAGGGTTTATGAAAAAGATGTAGATGACAACTATGACATAGATTGGGAAGTTTAAATAAGTTTATTTGATATTCTTTTGCTATAAATTAATTCAGGCCAAACCTCGTCAGCACACTCAACGTTTGCTGCAAGACATAAATTGATTCAATATAGTTGCGAATCGATTTAATAACCCTTTCGGTAGTTGGAATTTCTGGAAGGGTTTCTTGTTACTGATATTTATTTAGTAATCGGTTATAAATTACCAACAACACTATCACTCCAACTATTCCATAAATTGCATGGTATGGGTCGTGGTGATTCTGCCAAAGCTCCTTTAAAAATAACTTCAATATTTCATAGCTATTGCCCAATGAGAATAACATCCATAAGATTTTTCTCTAATTAATTTGCATAATTTCTTACAACTGGTAATTTTAGTGGGCTTCAATAAATTCAAATGCAAGATCAAAAAATTGAAAAGATAGCAGCTTTTGCAGTAAACATAACTAAGATGCTGGTAATAATTTATCTAGGCTTAGTAGAAGTATTTAAAATTGCCAAATTACTTATAGAGAATTTAAATACTGAATTTGATATTTCTCGAAAATGGGCTTCACAAAATTATTCAATTCTAAAAAAACGACTAGCGGAAGGAAAAGTAGCGGGTGTTATAGAAAATTAGTAAGCGTTATATTTACCTAACAAGTTTGATCGAATATACGACATCCTCACAATTATTTTTTTTATCCCATTCCTTTGCGAAAGGAGATTGCATCTCTGCTCCTAATTTTTCTAGGTCGGTACAGTTCATTAATAAATGAGATTTGTGTTCATTCACTTTTACAAACTCATAATCAGTTACAAACTCTTTGCAAATTTCTTCAAGAAATAGTGTCGTTACATCATTTTTAAATTCTTCAAATGTACAGCTGAAAGTTGAGATGATGAGAGTATTCATTAAAAAAAAGAGGCTAATTGCCCCTTATCTTAGATCAACTGTCAATCTTGATCTATGAGTAGACTTTGGCAACTATTGGTCCAGCTTCTTCATCAGTAAAGACAGGTGTGGTTTCCCAATTAAGAAATTCACCCCATTCAGCGGCATGTTGATATATTGCTTTTGGATCATCAGTCTTTAAAACTATCCAACCCTCTAAAGAACCGGGTGCGTGATATCTACCAATCAGCTCCACTCCAGGATAATCTCCTCCACCACCAAGAAATTTTTCTGCACCTTTTTGATGATATCCGGCCTTAAATGACCAATGCTGAACATAAAGCATTTTATTTTTTAATTTTTATTGGCTTTCTATTACTAGCAAAAAAAATGATTACTGATAATAAATAGTTTTAATTGCTTATTTTTGAAGATTCATGAGTAAAACCATTAATTGAGAGTGAAGGTCATATTTACAATTCAACTGTTATTTCAAACTACTTTTAATTTAAACTAAAATAAGAGGAAATTAGCACCTTTTTTATGCTGTTTCTAATTTCTTATAAATTCACTGATGCAAACGCCCAAGACAAGGGATCCAAAATGTTAAAAGAATGGTACGACAACGGAGGTCCACAAAATAGACCAGATGGTTATGACGTTAAATCTTGGATTTTCTTACCTCAACATGGCAATGGTTACTCTGTTGTAGATGCTGATTCTTTAGAAACTATTTGGAAACAGTGGAGTCCTTGGAGAGAATTATTGGAATTTACTATTGAGCCTTGTGCAAATTTAGATCAAACAGTAGCTCTATATTGTTAAAGAAACACTTTTTACTTGTATAAAAATATAAGACTTGGCAATTATGCAGCGATTCAAAAAAATAATGCTTATTTAACCTATTTAGCCTTTTTATTTTTTAATATATGAGAAATTAAACTTCTAAATGATAATGAGTAAATTTAAAGATAACTTTTCAAGTGAAAGCTTTTACCCAGATAGTAATTATTATCTTGACCAAGACAATGCGTCTAAAGTGGGCCCAATCACAGAAGATCAAAAACCCAATATAAAGGGAATTTTTGAATGGCCAAATACTTATTGGTTCATTGCTGAAAGAACAAATGGGAGGCTTGCAATGATAGGTTTCATGGCTGTCATTATTAACTATTCCTTGTTTGGATGGATAGCTTATCCAATTCTTTAAATTACTAGGTCTAATTTTGACAAAAATTGGTTTAGATAAATGTGAAACATTGGCTTAAATATTCTGCGTTTGTTGTAACTTTATTTGCTATTTATTTTGGCCAATCAATTTAAACTTCCAATTACTTTTATTGCCTTTTGATTATTCATATGTTTTTGAGGAGTTTTCGAGTAATCTATTTAATTCCAAGAGTTCTTCTTTTGTAAGTTCTCTATATTTTCCTGTTGGCACGTCTAACTTAATATTCATAATTCTTACACGCTTTAATGATCGTACTCTATATCCTAATGCCTCACACATTCTTCTAATCTGACGGTTAAGTCCTTGTGTGAGTATTATTTTAAAATTTCTTGGACCCAATTGTTTTACGAAACAATTTTTAGTTATTGTGTCTAATATTTCAACTCCATTACTCATACTTTGAATAAAGTCGCTATTAATAGGACGATTAACTTTTACAATATATTCTTTTTCATGATTATTTCTTGCTCTGAGTATTTTATTTACGATATCTCCATCATTAGTTAAGAAAATCAATCCCTCACTGAGCTTATCTAATCTCCCGATGGGGAAAATTCTTTTAGGATATTTAATGAAATCTATGACATTATTATGTTCTACTTTTCTATCTGTTGTGCAAACAATTCCTACAGGTTTATTAAAGGCTAAGTATATGTTTTTTTGTCTCTTTGATTTTTCTATTCTTTGACCTTTAACTTCAACTTTGTCACTATCTTCTACTTTAGTTCCAATTTCTGGAATTTTGCCATTAATGGTTACCTTTCCTTCTAGGATTAATTTATCTGCTTCTCTTCTAGAACAATAACCGACTTCACTTAAATATTTATTTATTCTGGTAGCCATTTTTTATGTTTCATTTTTATCTGCACTAAAAAAATAATTTACTAATCTCCTAATATTTTAGATCGGATGTCAATTTTAGTTCATATTCTCATTATTGAATCTCAGATTATTTTCATCAGTAATTTATACCGCACAGATCTAACTCTCTTTTTAATTCCAATTTTTTTCAATTTTCCTCCATCCCTTAGAAAGTAATCTTTCATAAATTTCTCTAGCTAAATCTATTTCAACAGAAACTGTATTTGTCATTACTGGTGGTTTGTTTCCTAATCCCCCCACTATTTTTCCAGTATCTATAAACATATATTCAAAAACTCCATCAATACTTTTATCGTTTTTCATAAATCTTTTAACTTCTGACCTATTTGAATTAATCAACCAATATGATTTAGCCATTAATCTAACCTTAGAATTAGTAAGCTTTCCATTTAAAACAAACTCATTTGATCATTTTCTTTTTTCATTACATCCTCTACTAGCCAACCATGAGGGGACCAACTCATCATGATTGAGAATAATCCTCTTAATTCATCTGCATCTTTAGCTTGTTCTGTCCACTGTTCCTCATATCCATTAGGAACGATCACAGGCATGCGATGATGTAAAGGTTTAATTAAATAATTTGGTTCAGTTGTTAAAACGCAGCAACTCTCAAGTTCTGCTCCATCCGGTGAAGTCCACTTACTCCAAATTCCGCCCAACCAAAAAGTCTCATAATTCGATTTTCGAACACGATATTTTTTTTCAAAAAAACCGCTCGCAGGTATTAGGCACCTTTTATGTTTCCAACTTCCACTAAACAATTTTTTTTCTTCTACAGTTTCTGACCTTGCATTAAATGGTCTTGGTCTCTCTTTATCAAATGGATCTCTGGCCCAAGGAGAAATAAATCCCCATGTCATAAAAGTAGTTTTAAGTCTTCCTTCGTTTTTAATTACAAGAACAGGATCATTAGGTCTTATTAAACTTTGAGTTTCATATTTAGAATCAAGTCCACTTGGATAGTCTTGTTTCAAAACCTTTGGCAACTTCTCAAATTTAGTTTTCAGCTCAAATCTACCGCACATTGATTTTTAAAATATTTTTAAACTCACTAAAAAAAACAGTAAATTTACCTTATTTTAGATCTACTTTCAGTTTTCTCAAATAAAAAACAATTTTTTTGATCGTAGAAAGTTTTTTATCCAAATAATTAAAAGAAAATATAGAAATTGAAAAGCTCCCTCAAATTTGATTTAAATGTTTCAAACTTGAGTTATGACAGATCCTATTCTTTATTTATCTATGTTATTAGGACTCGGAGGAGTTTATGTATTAATCTCCTCCTTCCACGATGATGATGGTGATGATGATGGAGAAAAATATATCTATAGTCTCGAATATCTTAATTTAGCGAGATAGTTTATTTGTTTATGAAAACAAATTATCTACAAAAATTTTTTACCTAAACCCATTGAAAATAGTCTTATGAGGGTAACGTAAATATTGTCTTTTTTTGAAATATTACCCGACCATTATATTTATTTTTAAATTAAGTTGTTGGTCCTATATCCGTATATATTTGTGCCTTAAACCGTACATTTTTATTAGTCGTTTGATGAGAATGCATAGTTAGAACTTAATGGTAACGGAGATAAATTAAATGCCTTCAACACCGATTAAATCTTGTAATAAATATGTGTTGAGTTACAAAGATTCAACAAATAAGACACATGAAGTTGGCTTCTACGCGCGCGATGCATACGATTGCCTAATGCTTGCGCGAGAATTCAACACTTACGTACATGACAATCCTGGATCTGTAATCAGAATTCAACAAAAATTTTGAGGTAATTAATTATGAATTTAAGAAGATCACCATTTGCAATTCAAGATAAAAATGCAAGAGATCTTGATAATGCAAAAGATTATCCAACAATTGCAGATTTAATGAGAGAACAGAAAGTTCCGCAAGATTATGCAAACCCAGTTCACCATCGTAGAGATTTAGACTCTCTCGGTTAGTTTACGAAATTCGCAATTTACTATTTTTTTAAAAATAACGATTATGATAAACGCGATTGGCGATTCATTCATAAGATAATGTTTTCATCCTCAAGTTTTTTTTTAAGCTCTATAGGCATATATGCAATATCTTTTTTTATTGCATTAATGGCATCTCTATACTTTTCAGGTTCAGCTAAAAGCTTTTTTATTAAATTGTATTGACTTTCAATTTCTTCAGAAGAAAATTTTCCCATAAAAAAATATGCACTACTCTTTTATATTAAATCAACCGTCAAACAAAAAAAGATTAACTATTAGTTAGACGCAGCTGCAATTTCTTTATGGACGGAAAGGAATTCTTTATCCGTTAGAACTGGCGTAACTTCAATTTCTACCCCGAAATTATCGACCCAGATACTACTCCATTTCCAAATGTTCTGATGATTTGAAGATTCAACTATTGCCCAACCATTAGCTCCCTCAGGATTTACTACTCGATTAAGAACTTTAAACCCATCAAATTCATCACCTTCGCATCCTCCTTCAACAAAACCTGCAAAAGCTTCGGCCCCTTGCATATGACTTTCTTGATCTGGAAATTGCCAGTGAACGATGTAAGTTTGCATGAATAAAATTATTTTTTTAATTATTAATTATCAAATTTAAAAATTAAATAAAAAGTCTTTAAACACTAATTAAAAAAGGCTTAAGCCTAAAAGGGAAAATAGCAAAAAAAAAAGACTCTTACGAGCCTAGGTGATGGGGACTCCTATAATGACAAATTAAACAGAAACAAACAACCCCATCAATAGGTAATTTTAAATACTTACAAACACCATATGTAGTGCTAAGATTTTAAAAGGCTGGGTGATGGGGATTATCCCGCTTTTTAATTGGGCGAAGCTAACGCCCTTTTTTTTATGGAAAAATTTACTTTAATCAATAAAGCCAGATCGAGGATTAAAGTATTTGAACCTTTTGATGATAGTTCTAAGAACCCTTCTACCATTAATGCAATTTTAATCTCTTATGGTTCTGTGCTTAAGCGATCAAGTAAGCCAGTTATGAAAGGCTCTAGGGTTGAATCTATCGAAGAAGCGAGAAAAGAATATAAAAAACTATTAAAGGAAGGTTGGAAAAAAACTTATCGATTCAACAGCATTTTTTAAAAAAAATGGTGAATAGGTACTTTACCTAGAATTTGACATGATTAAAAATTAATTGCTATATAAGCTTCAGAATGGCAGATTGATCATGAAAAAAGACATTTATTCAAATATCAAAGATTCAGATGCTTTGGAAAGTTTTTTTGAGTGTATAACTTCTTGTAACATCAATAGTGAGGGAGCAGATTGCACAACAGCATGTTATGTAAAACACTTAGAACCAAACAATATCGATTACCCTTTAAAATTTTCATAAGCAAAGCTTATTGATAATTGTTGTTTTTCATTGATGTTATTTCCTCCTCCTCAAGTTATTTTTGGGCTATTGCTTTTATCTATAGCAGTCGTTCTTATCTGGGATATTAGATACAATCCTTTTGGAGAAGACGAAGACGGAATTTAATCTTTAACTAGGAAGCTGATTTGTTGGTGGTGCGTGAAATTGCCGTTTCTTTCTTTTGAGCCTTTTGTAAGCGATTAAAGAGCCTAAAAATAACAATGTAATAGCTATTGAGTTAATCATATCAAGTGGTTTTATATATATAAAAACAAATATGTTCTAAATATCAATGACTAAAGTTATTTTTTCAAAAAGTGATTGATTATGGACTAATTTTTAATATTTAGCTTTTTCATTAGGTGCCCAATACCGCTAGGAAAATGCTTATCTGACCAAAAGTAATTGCTTTGCAATAAAAATCACTTTTTCTTATTTCTCATTTGATATTACAGAACAGCTTTTAGATGTTGTACTTCTTTTTCTAAAGTTACAATTCTTTTTTCTAGTTCTTCATTAGTTACTATATTTTTTAGAGATAAATTCCTTGATATTTATACTATAAAAAAGCGACTTATTACTCATGGTAAATGTCAAATAAGTAATAGAACCTATTGATGTGCATAATCTCTCTAGATAAATTATGCAGAGTATAAATTTAGGGGAAATTTATGAGTGGAGATTATGAGACACTAGAAATAAATCAACCTAAAATTACATATTTTCAGAAAAGATCCGAAAATAATACAAAATGGTTAGATGAATTAATCAACCAAATTGAAGATATGAAAAACAATATATCCAAATCTGCCTAATGACAGAAAAAGAGTTGAAGGAATTAGAGAAAGTTGCAAAAGAAAATGGATACAATGATGAGCTAAAAGATATATATTTAAGGGAAGTTATTGACAGAAATAAAGAATACGAATGAGATCTAATTTTCGACCAAATTTTCGACTTGCTACAAACATTCTTTTAGTTATTGGTACTTTTGCAATTGCTTTAAAGATTACTCCAATAGCAGAGATATATCAGGAAAAAAATTTATGTATTAAATATTTAAAACATCAAATAGATAGAGACGAACTTATCAAAAGACTAAAAATAGTTAAACAAGCAAATCCATCTAGTATTTGCGATTCTGTCCTTAAAAGTTAAAAATGAAGATCAAGTCATTCACACCTTTAATTGTAGTTTTTGGCACTTCATTTCTGATAACCATTACATTGCTTAAAAGTTTCCAAATTTTTATGGGGATATCAATTTGTCTTTTAGCGATGCTCAAGCTTATGGATATTGAAGCTTTTGGAACAAGTTATAAGAAATATGATTTAATATCTTCTAAATTTGATGGCTGGATATATATTTATCCTTTTTGCGAATTATTAATTGGAATAAGTTTTCTTAATTCTTCTCCACCCTCTTTAATTATTTTTATTGCCCTAATTTTAGGAATTTCTGGAATGATTTCAGTATTTAAGGCTGTTTATTTGGATAAATTAAAATTAAATTGTGCATGTATTGGTGGATATGCAAAAACTCCCTTGGGAATTATTAGTTTTATCGAAAATCTTTTAATGGCAATTATGAGTGTCTTAATTTTGATTAAATAGCGATTTAATAAATTTTCATTTATGTTTAATTTAAATATTAAATTTAATAGTCGTAATTAGTATGGCACTTAATCAAACATTGAAGAAAAGAGGATTATTAAATTATCTAATTTTTTCTGGAATTCTTTTTACAAATATAATTAATCCAAATGAGAGTATTGCTTTATTTCAAGAAAACATAGATATCCCAAAAGTTTTTTCTTACAGATCAGCATCATGCGGTTGTTGCAAAAAATGGATCAATCATTTAAGAGATAATGGATTAGAAGTTGTTGATAATATATTGGAGAATGTTTCAGTAATTAAAAACCAATATCAAATTCCCAATAATCTGAGATCATGTCACTCTGCTCAAATAGCTAACTATACGATTGAAGGACATGTCCCGATTGAATCAATCAACAAACTATTTAGAGAAAAACCAAATATCAATGGGATAGCGGTTCCTAACATGCCACTTGGCTCTCCAGGGATGGAAATGCATTCTCACGAATCGCACTCTCATTATTATGAGAACTACAAAGTAGTTTCATTTAGTAAAACTGGCAAAACAAAAATATTTGATAAAATCTCGCCTTAATACAAATAGTAATTTGAAATAATGCATATTTTTCTTAGAAATTTTAAATTTTTAATTTTTTTATTTTCCTTATCTCTAAATTTAAATAGTTATTCGCATGCACATATGAGGGGTACATTTCTTTCTGAAGAGGATGCTGAAAATAGATCTTTAGAACTTGGTTGCGAAGGAATACATAAGAATCAAGATAAATGGATGCCATGCAAAAACGAAAAAGAATTACATATCTATTTGAGGAAATAGATGGAAAAATTAAAAACAAATCAAAGAAAAATTCACAGGAAAATAACCGCAATTTCAGCAATCCCATTACTAATTACTATTGTATCTGGGACTATTTATAGTATTCTTCAGCCACTGGGAGTAGATGCTTTTTGGTTGATAAAATGGCATACAGGTAATTTTGGCATTATTAATTTGCAACCTTTTTACTCGATAATTTTAGGAATAGCCTCAATAATCTCAATAATATCTGGCGTTAAACTATTACAAAAAAAAACTTAGATATATTCTTCGCCAAGCCAAATTCTAACTAATTAATACTATTTGCTCCTCCACTTACTAAGAAAATTATCGCTCCCAGTGCCATTGTTGCTACACCCATATAAGGGTATTTCTTAATTCTTGATTTAGTAATTGGAAGCCATGAAAAGTATCTATCAGATTTATTTAATTCATTTTTTTGTCTAGGTGGCAATCCTAATTTTTCTCTTCTTTTAGCTTCGCCCATAATCTTAAATTTGTTTATGTATCAATATTAAAAATTATGTTCTTCACCTGCGAGTTAACTTTATTAAAAACGAAGGTCCTTTGTAGATAAACAAATTATTTAAAATTTATTTAGCCTTCCTTAAATATAGATTCTTTGTGTTTGCCTGATCTGATGTAAATAATAAAATTAATATAGTTCCAACGAGAAATGAAAAAATCATTGTCAAACCAACAACTTCAACCATTTCACTGGGCAGATAATTTAAAAACATAATCAATAGATCTCTTATTTTAAACTTAGCAATAGTATTTTTTATGTAAAGTAAGTATTCCTCCTTAAATTTCGAAAAGAACTTTCTGTGACTTTTTAATCTTTATTTATTTTTATTTTCGGGATAAATCTAGTTCTAGCAGATCACAATTTTCTTACTTAGCTATTCCTATTTTCTTAAGAAATTTCAGATAAGGTAAGGCCCAATTACCAAAGGTAAAAGAGATTATCGTATTTTTTGTAGTTGGTAATAATGTTTTAGAACGTGTTGAGGCTAATTTAGAAAATATCTTAATAGTCTCTGCTTCTAGATTATCCATATACAATTTTTTTTGAACACCTCGATCTTTCTTTTGGGGCAAATAATTTTCTATAAACCATAAAACTTGATCTAAATTTGATTTATTAGGTGAAGTTTTAATTTGTTTATTTTTCTTTTTAAACATATTTATTCCTCTTAATTATTGAATTAAATTTGCCATTTATATAATTTAAATCAATAGTAAAAGTATCAATATTAAGTTCTTTTTAATAGTCGATAATCGAAAAAATAAATTAATAATTAGGTTGTAAAAAAAAAAGAGAGGGATAAAACCCCCTCTTAATTGATCAGTTTCAAAAAAGAATTTAATTTTTTGAGTCTTTTAACTTCATTTCTTTTTGTGTTTTCCTGATTCTTTCTTCAAAGACGGATCTTCTGTATGGAGTAACTTCTCCACTTTTAGTAGCCAAAATTTGGGCTTCATATAGCCTATTGACTCTTTTGATTTTTTCTCTTATTTGTAAGAGGTTATTCATGGTCTTTTGCAGTTAATGAGAATCCCGTTCCCTACTCCCATTTCATGCGTCCAGAGATATAAACTTGGATGAACGTTAGTGAAAGATAACATCTATAAAAAAATTCCGCGAGAGTAATTTTTACTAAATTTTTCAAAAAAAAAATAAATATTGAATAGATAGTATAAATAAGGTTTTAATATTTCCTGAATTTAGGATAAGAAAATCGTTTGCGACCCATCATTATTATCCTGAATCACTATTTTTTTATTTGGGAAAATATCTAATAATATTCTTTTTAAATTTGAATTATCTGAAGGAATTATATTACTCATATTTTTTGAATTAATTTTCCAATTTTCATCTACAAATAGTTCATTATCATCACCTTTTTTATTCTCCAGTGATGTCTTATTTAAAATCTTAAGTAAAAGTTCTGAATCATAATCTTTAAATTCTTCAGGGACCTCTTTTAAATTTTTAATCATTATTTACAAATCTAATGTTTCTAAATCTTGCATAAGAAATTTGAAGAATACAAGGTATTAATTACCTAAAAATTTCTCTTAAGATAAAAAATTCAGATGGAATTAAAATAATTTTCTTTAGAAAATTTAATTCCAAAAAAGCTAAAGAATGATATTTAAAAAGATTAATTAATCATTTACACCATTTATTTACTTGTTAGGTTGCAATTAAGGGAATCAGAAAAGATGCCAAGAGTAATTAACAAAAAAATTAGACTTTTAAGATGGTTAAACTCAGGCATGATAATACCATTTATCATTATGGCTACATCCTCATCAATCATTCTTTATGGTGTTTTATTTATCCTAATAAAATAGTTTTCTAACTTAAGCAGCTAAGTTTTCCTCAGATTTAGACATAATCATTGCAGCTTTTTTTAATAAACTAACTACTTCTTTTCTTCCAACCGCATTATCAGCTTGACGAATTATTTCATAATATTTTTTATTTATTTTTTTCATAAATAGTTTTAGTTTAATCTAAAATTACAACACCATATGATGGTGTCAATCGTAATAATTCTCAAATATTATTTCTTTGATTATTTTTTCACAATAAAAATTGCTCATTTATTATCCTTCAAGTTTTTATAATTAATGATTCCAAAAAATCATAAATATCAAATTAGTATTCCTTTTAATTAAGCTATATTTAAGGATTTGAAAACATAAAATAAACCTCCGATTAGGATAATTAGGGCCGCTCCATAAAAAAGAAAAGGGATAATTGGAAATTTATACAATGTAGACCTTACTTTTTGTTGTATAGCTTTTTTATCAAGTTGAGGTAACTTGATATCTTCAGTTTTTTCTCTAGGTGGAATACCTAAATTTTTTCTTCTCTTTGCCTCTCCCATAATTAATACTGAGGTATTCCCATACATTTTAAATAATTGTTATCAGCTAAATCTAAAATTTGATTCCATTCTTCATGAGATGTTTCCAAATTATTTTTAAAATCTTTTTCAAATTTAAGAATACATCTTTTTTCTATATTTTCTGGAGAATTATAATTTCTTAAAAAAGAAACACTCAAATAAGATAATGATGAAAAAACTATAATTATTTTTGCCATTCTAAAATTATTCATATCTTTGGTATTGCCTTATAAATAAATAAGTTACTTGTTTGTTTTATAATGAATTTAATCTATTAAAAACAATTATCAAATGATTAATTCGGTAGATTTTAAACATTTGCCTATTCAGGATTTGGTTGTTTCAGGGTTAATAATCTTTATAATGTCGACTATTATTGCAAATATTTATGACCCATTATTAGGAGTAACTTATGCATTTGGGAATATACTTACTCTTACTTTTTTGAGCTGGTTATACAAAGATACTTGGAGTGATCCAAAGAAATAAAACACATTCAGAAAATAATAAAAAAACTACTTCTGTATTTTTAATTTTGAAGAATACTTTAAATTAACAATGTACGTTGCAAGAAGAGAAAGTATCAAAAAAAATAATAAGCTTTCCAAGGTAGATTGGGGCATAACCATGAGTAGTATCAAAAATGATATATCTTTAGAGAAACGAATTCTGAAAAAAAATCAACCCTTTCATTATTTTTTTTTCTTAAAATTATGAATTTAATTATCTTGTAAAAACTCTGAGATTTTGGATGATTTTAATTTGAAAAATATTTTTCTGCCCTCCTAAAGGCTTTTATTGCTCCTTTATAATCGAGACTTTTTAATTTTTCCTTACTTTTTTGTTCCAACATTTTTACTATTTCATTTCTCTTTATTTCATCAATTTTCAGCTTATGATCGAATATAAGATCAAATTTTGAGGAATACAATCTTGATAATTCTTCTCTATATTGTTCAATAATTCTTTTATCACAAGATTTGGATTTCAATATTTCATTAGCCTTCATTTTGTCATCTATTGCCCCTTTAAAATTTCCTAGTTTAAATTTCTTTTCACTTGATCTAGTTAACTTAATAATATTTCCCAATACTAATTCATTAGAAACTTTCATTTATTTATCTGACCCTAGGTAAATACTATCAGAATAAAGAAAAAACAATTTATTTTTTAATACTCAAATAATTAACCAATAACAAGTCCTTTTTCAAGAAGTAAATCGAAAACCTCCACACTTTTCGTTTTCCCAAATTTAGGGGGCTTATGTAAATCTAATATTTCAGCAAGGCACATAATCCAATATGTATCTTTTTTTAAATTTAGGCCTTCGCAAATATGGGTGGGGGCAGATTTAAAACAGCCAAATTCTGTTGATATATTAATGTTCATAATTTGAGTTTCAAGTTCCAGACTTAAAAGTTCTATTTCTTGCTCAGAAAGGGATGTCCCAAAAGAGTATGATTCAATTAAAAGTTGATAATTCATAAAAGATTTATTTTTTCAAGAAATCCATCGAGTTATTTTTGTCTCCTCATAAATGTGCCCTGAAGCTTCAACAATAGGTTTTGTTTCAGGATTCATAAAAATATCGTAGAGAACATTTACTGGTCCTTGAAAAATTACAGTTGCCCTTTGAGGATCATCTAATGATTTACCAATATAAAATGTTTTAACTCCCATTTCTTTAAACATCGACTGCTGTTCCTCAGCATTCATATGAGATTCATATTGTTCAAACGTATTACTCAGTTGAAAATCTAGAATAGTCGTTTCAATAGTCATAGCAATAATAAGATGTTTTTTAGATTTTTAATCTTTTTGCAAAAAAAATAATTGAATAAAGATTAGTTTTTATTAAGCAATGTTTTAACTAATTTTTATTTATGGGTTATAAATCAACTATAAAAAACAGATTTTAATTTTGAACTCAAAAATTTCTCCAAGAGAACAATGGACTAGTAAGTTGGGATTCATTCTTGCAGCTGCTGGTAGCGCAGTAGGTCTTGGTAACCTTTGGGGTTTCGCCTACAGAGCCTCTCAAGGTGGAGGTGCTGCATTTGTACTTTTATACATACTAATAGTTTTAATTGTATGCCTTCCGGTATTTGTTGCTGAAATGGCTTTAGGAAGAAACGCCACTGCCAGCACATTGCTTGCACCAGTAAAGTTAGCTGGAAAAAATTGGTATCCATTAGGAATTCTTTTCTTTATAGCTCCCTTGGGAATAGCATCATATTATTCAGTCATTATGGGGTGGACCGCAGATACCTTGTTCCATTCATTATTTTTTGGATTACCAAAAAATTTAAGTGAAGCAGAAGCTTTCTTTGGCTCAATTAGTAGTGGCAGCAGTGTTTTATTGGGGCACCTATTAAGTCTTGTGCTTACAGCCATAATAGTTTCATCAGGGATAAAAAAAGGAATCGAAAAGGTGACACGATTCTTTATGCCTATACTTTTTATAATTCTTCTATCGCTAGCTATATGGGCCACTTCACTTTCAGGCGCATGGGAAGGATACAAAACATTTTTGTTTAAGTTTGACTTTGATGAATTAAGGAACCCTCAAACAATAAGAAATGCTTTTACACAAGCTTTCTTTTCTTTAAGTTTAGGAATTGGAGTTATGGTGACTTATGCTTCCTATTTAAATAAAAAGAGTAATCTTCCAAAACTAGGTGTGGGAGTGGCTTCATTGGATACTTTGGTGGGTCTAATGGCAGGACTTATTACTTTTCCTATTGTTTTAACATTTGGTTTAAGTGATGCTATTTCTGAATCAACAGTTGGTGCCTTATTTATATCAATACCTACGGGCCTTGGTTCATATGGAGCGGTTGGAAGGATTGTAGCTGTTGCATTTTTTGCTCTAGCTTATATTGCAGCAATAACTTCCTCTGTTTCATTATTGGAAGTTCCAGTTTCCTCTTTGATGGATAAATTTGGTTTTAAAAGAGAAAAATCTGTTTGGCTGATTACTCTTTCCCTATTCTTAGCAGGCATTCCTTCTGCATTGAGCTTAAACATTCTTGGAACTATAGATTCAATTTTTGGAGGCGTATTACTTATCTTTGGTGGATTCTTGGTTACTTTCTTTATGGGATGGGTAGTACCTGGAAAGTTTAATGAAGAACTTAGTGATTCAAAAGTAGGAATCAAAACAACACGTTATTTGAAATTCATGACAAGATGGGTTGCGCCCCCAATTATTGGTTTTGGACTATTTATTAGTGTGTTTGATTTGCTCAAGGGCTGGGTAAGTTAGAAAATTTTTGCAAGTAATATAGTGAGGAAATAAGGGGGGTAGTATAAGTCGATCAACAAATTAAATTTAGAAGCTTTTTCACATTGTATTAAAGCAAACTTAAAAAAAATTCGTCAATAAATAAGTATTTACAGTGGTTCTTGTGTAAAGATTAATATTTGAGAAGTTCTTTTTTATTTATTAAAAGCCAAAAAATTTTTTCCAAAAAATTTCATAATGCGGACCCTGTTTTTAATTAAGTATTAAATTTTAACTTATATTAAATCTCAAACGTATCGGCAAAAACCATCCCTAATAGAATCTATATAAAATAAATTTAGGTGTTTAATTTAAAGAAATTAGAGCACCTAAAAGAATAAATAACAAATTTGATGTCAACCAAATCTAATTCATTAAAAGGAAAGCTTACAGAAAATTTTTCCGAATTTTCTCAACTATCTGACTATTCTTTTATGAATTCTCTTAAAGCAGATCCTCAATCAACAAAAGATGGAAATGATCATAAGCCGCGATCAGTATATTCAGGTCATTACGTCCCAGTTGTTCCAACTGCTATTCCAGAACCAGAATATATTTCCCATAGCAACAAACTTTTTAAAGAACTAAGGCTAAGCTCAGATCTTACTAAAGACAAGAATTTTTGTCGTTTTTTCTCAGGTGATATTTCTGTTGCTAATTGTCCAATGAGTCCTGTTGGTTGGGCAACAGGTTATGCATTATCAATTTACGGGACTGAATATACCCAGCAATGTCCTTTTGGAACTGGCAATGGTTATGGCGATGGCAGAGCAATTTCTGTTTTTGAAGGTTTATTCAATGGGAAAAGAATGGAAATGCAACTTAAAGGAGGAGGTCCAACTCCCTATTGTCGTGGAGCAGATGGTAGAGCTGTCTTAAGATCTAGCGTTAGAGAATTTCTCGCACAGGAATTAATGGATGCCTTGGGAATCCCTACCTCAAGATCTTTAACACTTTATGTCTCACGTTCAGAAATAGTTAGAAGACCGTGGTATTCCAAAGGGTCCAGGTATTTTGAGCCTGACATCATGATTGATAATCTAGCGGCAATTACTACGAGAGTCGCTCCATCTTTTTTACGTGTAGGCCAGATTGAACTTTTTGCAAGACGAGTTCGGAATAATGCGCATGATGAGGCACTCAATGAACTAGAGATGATATTTCAACATCTAATTCATAGAAATTATAAAGATGAAATTGAATATGAGATTTCAATTGAAAGTAAAGTAATAAAACTGGCATCTTTATACAGATCAAGACTCATATCACTTATAGCTAACTGGATGAGAGTTGGTTATTGCCAGGGTAATTTCAATAGTGATAATTGTGCTGCTGGAGGTTATACCTTGGATTATGGCCCCTTTGGATTCTGTGAATTATTTGATCCAAGATTTCAACCATGGACAGGTGGAGGTGAACATTTCTCATTTTTTAACCAGCCTTCTGCAGCGGCAATAAACTTTAAAACATTCTGTTCATCTCTTAGTCCGTTACTTTCGCAAAGCAAACAAGATCAAGAAAAGTTAGATCAAATCGAAAAAGACTTTTCTAAATTAATGAATAAGGAATTGATGAAAATGTGGGCAAACAAGCTTGGTTTAGAACATTACAACGAAACTCTAATAAATGAATTTTTTAATCTCATGGTCATTTCAAAAGCAGACTATACAATTTTGTTCCGTAAACTCTCTGAAATACCAGATAAATTAGAATCTTTAAAAGAGTGTTTCTATTTACCAATTAATGACGAGCTCAATAATAGGTGGGAAGTATGGCTTGAAAACTGGCAATCAGTCCTGAAGAAAGAGGGTAATATCAAAGCAAAATCGGTATCAATGAAATCCCTTAATCCAGTCTATACTTGGCGCGAATGGATGGTCGTTCCCGCATATGAAGAAGCTGAAAAGGGAAATTATAAAAAAATAAAAGAGTTACAGGATGTCTTTAGCAATCCATATATAGAACAACCCCCAGAAATAGATGAAAAATATAATCGACTAAAGCCAAGCCAGTATTTTAACTATGGAGGAGTATCTCATTACAGTTGTTCTTCGTAAAAGGTGAATCCCCAAAATGCAGATTGAATAACTTAGAGAAAAAATCTTATTTATTTATGGCCGTAGGCATTCCGACTACTGATACAACTCCTACATGAAGCATGGCCGGCTTCTTTCCAACATTTTTCACATAGTGTGGAGCCCCATTATTACTCTCTATAAATGCTTCACCCGCTTTAAAGAAATTAATTTCTTCACCCCTCACATGCTTTAATCTTCCTCTTGTGACATGAATCAACATTGGGGAAGGATGAGTATGAATTGGAGTTTTCAAGCCAACTGGAATTTTTACTTTTAAGAGTCTTAATTCAGGCTTACCCTCGAGATAATTAAAATTTTTACCACTTAGTCCTTTTGAACTTTGAATAATAGGGATAACTTCAATCTTTTCTTCAGCAAAAGAAGGTTTTGGTAAAGCTAAAGTCCCAATAAAAAGGAAGTAAAATGGTATAAAATTTTTTAATTTCATAAGATATTTGAGTTTTCCTAATAATAGGTAGTTTGCAAAAATAATAAACTAATTTATTTTTTGTATAACTTTTCTAATTGCTTAATTTCCTCTCTTAAATCCTTACCTCTATTATTTAATTTATTATTTTTAATAACTATTGGGATAATCCACCAGGCTTGAAGACCTAAAAAGATAAATACTAGGATCAATAATTCAAAAGTACCAGGCTGCATTTGATAAATAACCCTTCTTTGTTAATAACAATATTCTAAAAGTTATTAAACAATCATGAGATTTAGAATTTTTCTAGGCTGCCTCTAATTCAATATTAAGTTCATTTCCCTTTGAAATGATTGCTTCTTTAAATTCAATAAGTTGGGAAATTATTCTTTGCTTCTCAGGATCAGTTTTGTGGATATCATCTACAACTTCCTGCATTGCAAGTGTTACTTTTTGTAGTTTGATTTCTAGATCTTCCCTGTAATTCATAAGCTAAAAGAAATTATCTTATTTATTAAAAAACAAAATAATTATTAGTAAATAAGTACTTAACCTTAAAAGGATTGACAGCAAAACAAGGAGGATATAGTTTGTAGTACAAACGTATTAATAATCAACCAGCAGATTAAAGGTAAAGTATGGAGCCTAAGTACTCATTTGGTTGTAGCACTAGCAAACCCAACGGATGCCTACTAAATCCCGAAGGCAGCAGAATGATCTTTTTCGAAGAATGCAAAAATTCTCTTAAACCTAATTTAAAAATTCATACTCATCTTTTCTACACAAATCACCTTGGAGAACCTGGAGGGTACAAATCCTCTGAAAAACTCAACATAGATTCAGCATGGGAAAAGTGGCATGAACTTCACCAAAAAGGATGGACAGAAGTATCCCATAATTACGGATAAGTTATCCTGCCAAGAAAAAGTACTTATGTTTTTATGAGCTTACGAGTTTCCTAAAATATGGAATTCAGTATCAAAAATAAATAATCAATATTTATTGACATTTGTATAAGAGGAAACATTAAATTGTCTAAAATCTCATAAGAATAAATGAATAAAAATTGATATGCAATATTATTTAAATGATAAAAAATTAAATAAGATTGAAAAGCAAAAGGCGGAGAAAGATGGTCTGAAAATTTTTGAAGAATTAGATGATTATGCTCTTAAAGGGTGGGAAGAGATGGATGAAGTAGATTTGCAAATGCGCTTAAAGTGGTATGGCCTTTTTTGGAGACCAAAAACTCCTGGAAGATTTATGATGAGGCTTAGAGTTCCCAATGGAATTTTAAACTCTAATCAGTTGAGAGTAATCGCTTCAATAGTTGCTAGATACGGAGAAGACGGTTCTGCAGATATAACAACTAGGCAAAATATTCAATTAAGGGGAGTTTTGATAAATGATCTACCAGATATTATTAAAAGACTTAGAGAGGTTGATATTACATCCGTTCAGTCTGGAATGGATAATCCAAGGAATGTTACTGGCAATCCACTAGCGGGAATTGATCCTGAAGAAATTATAGATACAAGAAAATATACTTCTGAATTAGAAAATTACTTAACAAATTCTGGTAATGGCAACCCCGAATTCTCGAATTTACCGAGGAAGTGGAATACTGCAGTTGCAGGAGCAAAAGATAATTTTCTTCTACATAATGATCTTATCTTTCATCCTGTTTTTAAAAATGGAATATTAGGCTTTGGTGTCTGGGTAGGAGGAATTTTATCAGCAACTTTGAATGCTTATGCTATACCTCTAGATGTCTGGGTAGAAGAAAAAGATATATGCAAAATAACTGGAATTATTTGTTCCCTTTGGCGAGATAATGGGGATAGATTTCTAAGAAATAAAGGAAGATTTAGATATTATTTGAACTCTATAGGTATCGAAAAATTTAGAGAACTTGTAGAAGAAAAATTTGGAACTTTATCGAACGATCCAGGTTCAATTTTTAACGAAAAACAAAGAAGTTTATTTGGGATTAATAAACAAAAACAGAATAATCTTTACTTTGCTGGATTACACATTCCTGTAGGAAGATTATGTGTAGAAGACATACAAGAAATTGCAAGATTAAGTGAAAAATATGGACAGAGTGAAGTAAGACTAACCGAAGATCAAAATCTAATTATTGTTGGCCTGAAAGATAATATTTTAGAAGAATTTGGTAATGAAGAAATTGTTAATAAATTCAAATTAAATCCATCCCATTTTTCAGCGAGTACTGTTTCATGTACAGGGAGTAGTTATTGTAGCTTTGCTCTTGCAAATACCAAAGATATAGCAAGGAATATTTCTGAAAAATTAGATCGAGAACTTGAATTATCAGAGGAGGTTAAAATCCATTGGACAGGTTGTCCAAATAATTGTGGACAAGCTCATATGGGTGGTATTGGCATGACTGGTACAAAGGTAAAAAAAGAGGGAGGAGGAACTGAGGATGGATATAATGTCAGTATTGGAGGAAGACAAGATCACCTGCAAACATTGGGTGAAACCGAATTTAAAAAAGTTAGTAAACATGAAATTTATAATTTAATCAAAGAAATTTTAATCAAAAAGTTTAATGCAAAGTTAAAAACCTAAAATATATTAATGAGCAAAAGTGAATCTGAAATATTAGAAGTTTTAAATGGATTAGGTTCAAAAAAATTAGATCTTGATATTCTTTTTTCCTACTATTCATTGAAATTATCTTTTGAGATTCGCAAAGTTATTGCGGAAAAAATAGGTATGCAAGAAAGGAAAGGCTATTTTTTACTTGAAAAGTTGATAAAAAAATTTGGCCTTAAAGTTGAATTTGTTGAGGCCCTTAAATTAACAAATGAAAAAGATGCAAAAGATCTTTTACTAAAAAATCTTTATCAAAATAATAAGTTAAATATTCACATAATTAATGCTTTAGAGCCCTGGGGAGGAGAAATCGAACTTACATTAATTAAAGAAATATTCGATATTTGCGAAATAGATTTTTGGATTGCAGGTCTTAATATTCTTCATTTCAAAGCTCATCAATTAACTGATCAAATATTATTATCTTTTATTGATCAAATAAAAATTTACGATGATTTCAAAATCAACTACAAGATAATCTCTATTTTAAAAAGAAGAGAAAGCGAAATAGTTTGTAAATTGCTCTATAAATATTCTTTAAATAAAGAATTAGAAATCGCAAAATATGCAATTTTTTCTTTAGGGAGCATTTGGAATGATAATAGTTTTGAACAATTATCAAAATTAGAAAATGAAATAAAAGATCCTTCTCTACTTAAATGCATAAAAAATCAAAAATTGATCTCAAATCAATTTCTAATAAATAAATAAACTAGAGAATTATTTTTTTAACTTATCAATGAGATTTATTAAATTACAAGGTTTTGTATTTTCATTAAGTTGATAAGAAATTATATCTTGCCAACCTGTCATAACAGCATCCTTAGATCCTGGCAAAACGAATAAAAACTTACCATTTGCAGACCCAGCAATACACCTACTTTGTAAAGTACTAGTTCCTATCTTTTTAAATGATAAAAATCTAAAAGTCTCCCCAAAACCATCAATCTCTTTATCTAATAAAGGTCTAATAGCTTCAGGAGTAACGTCCCTAGCTGTAATTCCTGTACCACCTGTAGTAATAATCACATCAATATTTGGATCTGAGATCCAATCGCTTGTATATTTTCTAATTAAATAAATATCATCTTTGCAAATTATCTTATCAACGACATTGTGTCCTAATCTCTCAGCCTCGTGAAGGAGATAATTTCCACTCTCATCATTTTTTGTGTTACGAGTATCAGAAACAGTAAGCAAAGCTATAGAAACCACTTAAAATTAAACCATTAGTTACTAGATCACTATAGATGGAAACTGAAAAATCTAACAAAATTAAGGTGGTTTTATTATCTAGTATCGCTGAAGATCTAGGATGGAATGAAAAATTTCTTACAATTGAAGGGTCTCAAATGAAGGTTTTTTCTGTATGGAATTTAATTAATCCAAATTTACCGCAAGATAATATTATCGTTTCTATTAATCAAGAAATTACAGATATGGATGCGATGATTAATCCGGATGATGAGGTGGCATTTATGCCAATGTTTACCGGTGGATAATTTAAGAATAAAATTTAAAATCCTAGAAGAGACTTTTAATCCTTATAAAGAATTAGAACTTTTGGAAAAGGTAAATAAAAATTCAGCAAACTCATTTTTTATTGGGAGAGTAAGGCCCTTTGATCAATTTGGAAATGATTTAAAGAAACTAGAAATTGTTCATTATAAAGGAATGACCGAAAATTATATTAAAAAATATTTAATGAAAATTTCTGAAAAACAGGATGATTTATGTATTTTCCTCTTGCACAGGATAGGTTTCATTTACCCTAACGAGCCTATTATTTTAATAGCAGTAAGTGCTAATCATAGAGGCATTGCAAATAAATATCTCCAAGAAATACTTGAATTTACAAAATACAAAGTTCCTTTTTGGAAAAAAGAATGGACTTGCAAAGGATCCTCATGGGTAAAAAAGAATACTGACTTAGGCTTTGAATTATAAAAAATTATTTTTTAAAAGTTGTGCCCATAATAAATTTCCTTTTTGACAAAAATCAATTTCAGAAGGTATTTCTATTAATAGATCTGAATTAGATATTGAACTAATCTTTGATGAGGATTGTTCTTTAGAAATATCTGCAATTAATTCACCTTCTTCATTAACGATAAGTTTTCCTCTAAGCAATTCAGGTCTCCCTTTTCTTCTTTTTAAATCAGAATTCAGCTTAACCTTAATCCTAAGAGGAAATTCAATATTAGTAATTCCTTCAAGTTTCTGAAGTGCGGGCCAAACAAGTTGGATAAAAGTAATAGCTGCTGAAACGGGATTCCCAGGTAATCCAAAATAAGGAATTTTTTTGTTTATCAATCCAAAAGCAAAGGGTTTTCCTGGCTTTAAAAATAGTTTCCAAAATTTAATCTCTCCTATCTCGTTAATAATATCTTTTAAAAAATCTTTTTTACCCACTGATATCCCACCAACTGAAATAACCACATCATTAAATTCAGAAATATTTATAAGAGAATTTTTAATACTTTGATAATTATCTTTTTCTATATGAATTTCATTAATTTCAAATCCAAGATTTTTTGCGATTGATTTTATCAAAATACTATTACTTTCCCATATTTCTCCTTTCTTTCTTGCAGATCCTGATTTGATAAGTTCATCTCCAGTAATTAGTAAACCTAATTTAGAAAATTTATTAACTTTTATAGTTTTTATCCCGCAACTTGCTAATTTACTTAAAATCCCAGGTGTAATCTTTACCCCTTTCTTGATTAATATTTCACCTTTAAATACTTGATCATTTTTTTCTCTAATCCAAGAGTTATTAGATGATGTTTCTTTTTTAACAATATACTCATTTCCGTTTAAAAATTCTAAAGAAACTTGTTCTTGAGGTATCACAGAAAAACAATTATCTGGCACAAATGAACCTGTGCTAATAGTTACAGCTTCACCTTTTTTAAGAAGATCATTAAATGGCTTTCCGGGAAAAGACTCTCCAACAATTTTCCATTTATTCCCTTTAGTTGATTCTCCTAAAGCATATCCATCCATAACTGATGATCTATAACCTGGTATATCTTCCTCAGAAAAGATTTCCTCCATAGAAACTTTCCCAAGTGCTTCGTCTAAATTAATCTCTTCCTTATGTAAAATTGCATTATTCACTACTAAAGTATCTATCTCTTCCAAGATTTTTTTAATAGCATCGTATAAATAAAGACCCTGATTATTGATATCAATTCCCATTATTGTGAGTACTTAACTTCTTTTTAATATTCCATTTTTACCACCTTTTTTTTCTAAAAGGCGAATATTATCAATAGTCATAAAAGGATCTAAAGCTTTAAGCATGTCATATAGAGTGAGAAGGCCAATTGAAACTGATGTAAGAGCCTCCATCTCTACACCTGTTTTAGAATGAGATTTGCAAAAAGCAATAATTTTAATTGCTTTCATTGATTCACAAATTTCAAAATCAATTGTGATTTTATTCAATGATAAATTATGACAGAGAGGAATAAGTTCTGAGGTTTTTTTTGCACCATTTATTGCAGAAAATCTAGCCGCTGCAAAAATATCACCTTTTTTAATTTTTTCATTTTTTATTTTTTCTAATATTTCTTTGTTTAAATTAATATATCCTTCTGCTAAAGCCTCTCTTCTAGTTTCTACTTTATCTGAAATATCAACTATGTTCATTTCTCCCCTTTCATTAATATGAGTTAAAGATTTATCCATTTCCATTTAGCAATTTATTCAATAATACAAAAAATAAAATTTTTAATAAAGCTAATATCAATTTTTTATACTTAGCATTAATTTATTAATAAAATATCAATTTAATTTTGGTTAACAGTCAATCAAATCATTATTTTAATTTCGAGGATGATTTTATTAAAGACTTAAGATGCATTCCTTTATGTGTAAGAAGGAAACTTGATTTAATTGGAATAAAATTAAAACTTACTCATTGGCAAGATTTTAATTTAATTGAAAAAAATAAGATAGTAGATTGGCCAGATTCAAAAAACGATCTCATTGATTTAAAAACTTTTTTGAAAGAAATTACATCTAATTCAAAATATGGAGAAGCAAAAGAAATAGAAATTTCAATTAATCAACCTTGGCAAAATAAAAATAAAGTTCCTGACCAAGTTTTAAAATCGGCACTAACAAGGGGAATTAATATTTCAGTTGAAAAATGGAGAAATTTAAACGAATTAGATAGATTTGCTTTTTGCAAATTAGTTAGACCAAGTCATGAACACAACAATTTGGATAGAGCATTTGATGAGATTCTGAAATAAGATTATTGCCTAGTTTGGAACAATTATTACTGAGCATGCTTTTAATTCCGGTTGTTTTGATATCGGGCATGACTTTTCATGCATCAAAGAGTTTACTTCACACTTATTTTTTTGACTAAAACCCCAATGCATTGGTAAAAAAACTGTACCTGCTTTAATTTTGTCAGTGATCTGAACTTTTGCTTGAACTTCCCCTCTTTTGGATTTAATTTTTACTATTTCATCATTTTTGATTTTTAAAGATAAAGCATCTTTAGAATTAATTTCCAATAACGGTTCTGGATTCTTTTTTGTAAGTTTTTGAACTTTAGAAGTTCTTGTCATTGTATGCCATTGACTTAGATATCTTCCAATTGTCAAAATAAGTGGGTACTCATTTGAAGGGGGTTCAGCCAACCCTATAGGATCATCAATACAAAAATTTGCTTTGCCAGTCTCAGTTGGGAAATAACCATCTTCATATAATCTTTTTGAAGATGTACTAGGTACGCTGCCTTTAGGATAAGGCCATTGTTGAGGACCATGATTTTTTAATAATTGATATGATAATCCGCTCATATCGCATAATCTTTTTGTAGTCGTTTTTAAAAATTCGTCATAAACTTCCGATGAAGATTCATATTCAAATTGTTTGAAATAACCTATTTTCTGTCCTAATTCAGCAAATATTTGCCAATCTGGTTTTGAATTTTTGTTCGACTCTCTGAAAGATGGGCAAAGGGTTACTCTTCTTTCTGAATTTGTCATAACACCATCTTTTTCGCTCCATTGAGCTGCGGGCAATACTAGATGAGCATATTTAATTGATTCACTTTGTTCATAAGATTCATTGAGGATAATTAAAGGACATTTTAAAAGTGCTTTTTTTACAACGTTTAAATTAGGCATGCTAACCAAAGGGTTCGTAGCTGCAATCCACCAAATTTTCACAGATCCTTTTTTTATAGCTTCTATTTGTTCAAATGCAGATAGACCTTGTTTTGCAGATATCTTTCCCTGAGGGAACCCCCATATTTTTTCAATTTCATTCCTATCTATTTTATTTTTTACAAACCTATATCCTGGAAGAAGGTGCGATAGTCCTCCTGCTTCTCTCCCACCCATAGCGTTTGGTTGGCCAGTTAATGAAAAAGGACCAGAACCTTCTTTGCCTATTTGGCCGGTCATTAAATGAAGATTTATTAGCCCATTTACTGCTGCTGTACCCTCTTGCCTTTGATTCAAACCCATCGACCAAAGACTTAGAACATTTTTGCTTCCTCCCCATAATTTTGCAATATCAATAATTGTTTTCTCGGATATATTGCAAATTTCACTTATTTTTTTTAAATCCCATTTTTGTATATGTTTTACAAAATCAAAATAGCTTTCGGTCGACTTATCAATGAAATTTTGATCAGTTAATTGATTCTTATAAAGATAATTCGCAATCCCAATAAATAAAAATAGATCTGTTCCAGAAGAAATTTGTAAGTAAAAATCTGCTATGGATGAAGTTTCAGTTTCTCTTGGATCAATTACTATTACCTTTAAATTATCATTTATGTTTCTTTTACGTTTTTTAATTCGATCAAAAAGAACGGGATGACATTCTGCAGTATTTGTCCCTATTAATAAAATTAAAGAGCAATGATCAATATCTTCATAACAACAAGGTGGGCCATCAGAGCCAAAACTTCTGTTATATCCAGCTACTGCTGAGCTCATACATAGTCTTGAATTAGCATCAAAATTATTTGTGCCTATTGCTCCCTTTAGAAGCTTTT
This sequence comes from Prochlorococcus sp. AG-355-J09, assembly GCA_003278735.1. GTDB lineage: Bacteria > Cyanobacteriota > Cyanobacteriia > PCC-6307 > Cyanobiaceae > Prochlorococcus_A. Next base: position 16,338 of record QCDO01000010.1, on the reverse strand, counting down.
GGGCTACGTAATAATCTTCAGTATGAAATTGACCTGAGCCATACATAGCTATTGAATCAGGTCCATAATTTTTTATAGAACTCAAAATATTCTCTTTCAGAATTTCGTATGATTCGTCCCAGGAAATTTCTTTAAATTCTTCATTTAAATTTTCCCTATAAAGTGGTTCTTTTAATCTCCCATCTTTTAGGGTCTCACATACTGTTGCTCCTTTTACGCACAATTTACCTTGAGTTGAAGGACTATCCCTATCTCCACTGACTAACCATTTATCATCAGAAACCGAACTTTTAGGCTTCATTTTTAAACCACAGCCAACACCGCAATATGGGCATTGACTTTTAGTAAAATTCATAAAATTTCTTTTATAAATATCTCAATAGTTTTTGGTTAAACGTAATTTTCAGCTTTTTCGCCTTCATAAGCATCCGCGAATGATCCTTGAGGTTCCTTTAAAAAGAAATAACAGAAGAATCCAACTATTAATCCTGCTATACCTAAAACTTGGAAGAAGGCACTATTTGAAGCAGCAATTATTTCCGGAGAAGGATCTTTACCTCCACCCATCCATAAAGGTAAAAGGCTATAAATATTTAAATAAGTTACCGCACCAACATTTCCATAAGCCCCAACCAATCCAGCTATTTGTCCTGTTACTCTTTTTTTAACTAAGGGTACTAAAGCAAAAGTTGAACCTTCTCCAGATTGTACAAAAAATGAACAAAGCATCGTTAAAAATACAGCCATAAGAATTCCTGCTGATCCTGTAAAAGTTCCAGGTTTTATTAAAGACATCAATAGATATCCAAACCCTAATCCCATAGTTAGGAATCCCATTGTATTTTTTCTATTGCCCGTTCTGTCAGATATCAATCCTCCGGCAGGTCTAGCTATTAAATTCACAAATGCATAACATGATGCAAGAATTCCGGCTACAGCTTTAGGTAAATCAAATGTAAATTCAAAGAAACTAGGAAGCATTGAAACTACTGCCAATTCTGATCCAAAATTTACGATGTAAGTTAATTCCAAGATCGCCACTTGTTTGAATTCATATCTATCTTCTTTAGGGTAAATTTTAGTTCCATTTAATAATTCAATATTAGTTCTTATAATTCCCCAAGTTTGGAAAATAAACCAAGCTAAAACTGCGATTAAGGCTATTGGATAAGTAGATGAAGTAAGGAAGCCTACTTTTTGAAGTCTCCAACATAGGACTGAAAGAATTGCTGCGAATGGGACATTCATTCCAATTAAACCCCAGAAATCTTTTATACTCGTTACTTCTAAACCAGCTGTTTTTGCAGGCCTTTGATAAGGTTTTCCTGGAGGTGTATCAGTCACACTAAAGAAATAAATAATTCCATAAACGAAAGAAATAATTCCTGTAAGAGCAATAGCTCCCCTCCAATTAAGTACAGCTCCAGTAGGTAACTCAAACCCTCCTGAAAAAGACAAGAATCCAGCTACGGCAACAAGAGAAAGAGCAGAAAAAGCAGATCCAAAATTTCCCCATCCTCCATATATTCCCTCAGCCAAACCAATTTCTTTCGGAGGGAACCACTCAGATACCATTCTTATTCCGATAACAAAACCTGCTCCTACTATTGATAAAAGCAATCTCGCAATAACAAGTTGATTGAAGTCTTGAGCACTAGCAAATAATAAACATGGTACGACAGAAAATATCAAAATTGTTGAGTAAGTTTTTCTTGGGCCAAATTTATCCAATAACATTCCAATCAAAACTCTTGCAGGGATAGTCAAAGCGACATTACATATTGCTACTGTTCTAATTTGAGCAACAGATAAACCTAAATCAGCTTTAACAGTAGTTGCAAGAGGTGCGAGGTTAAACCAAACAACAAAAGTAAGGAAAAAGGCAAACCAAGTGAGGTGAAGAGTTCTATATCTGCCATTTAAAGACCAAACGTCACTTAACATGAAAATTTTAGAGATTAATTTTTAAGCAATTTATATTTCGATCAATGCATTCATTTGTATTATTTAATACGAAATCTAGTTTTTAAGAAATGCAACTTTTTTAAAAGGCTAGAATTAATAGTCAGCACTAATAAAATCAAAATTGAGGAAAATTAGTAATCTGATTATTGGTAATAACCGATACATAAAGTACTCGTGGAAAAATATTGCCTAAGTTATGGAAATAAAACTTAAAAAATTTAAAGCATTCATTTTGGCTGGTGGCAAAAGTTCAAGGATGGGATCTGATAAAGCACTAATTAAACATCATGAAGGAGGAAATTGGCTGACTCACAAAATAAAAATATTAAATAACCTTAATTTAGAGACTTTTGTAATAACAAATTATACTTCTCATTTAAAGGAAGTTGATAAAAGCAATAATGTTGAGTTTATTTCAGATGCCCAACCCTTTGATGGACCATTAACTTGTACAGAACAAATTTTTTCATCTTTTAAAAAAACTACTAAAAATATCCTAATTGTCCCAGTCGATATGCCTAATTTGAATACAAAATTAATTTATTCACTTTTTAAATCATGGGAAGAAAATCAAAATTTTGCGTTAATATCCCATGATGGAATTTTTGCACAACCATTATTCGGAATTTATCCCATCAATGAAGAAAATCATTTTAAATTAAAAAAAAAGTTATCCTCTGGGAAGAAAAATTTCCTCGGATGGGTTGATCAAATTCCCCATAAATATTTCTATACAAAAAATGGAGATTTAATTAATATAAATTCCAAGAGAGAATTCTTAAATATGAATAATGGGATTTAAGCAATTGGAGGATAATAGAAAAAGAAAGTTAAAAGTTTTAAGGTTATCTCTTAAACAAAATTGCAATTTTTCGTGTATTTACTGTAAGCCTGAGAACTATAGTTTGGATGTTTTAAATATTGAACAATTTAAAAAGTTAATTCTAGTCAGTTGTCGATTAGGGGTAAATTCTTTAAGAATCACTGGAGGAGAACCTTTATTGAGTTCTCAATTAGATGAACTTCTTTATGAAATTAAATCGCAAAGATTAGAAGAATCAAATCCAGTAGCTAATTTACAGGATATTTCTCTAACCACAAATGGATATTTGCTCTCTAAGAAAAAAGCTAATGAGCTTTTTAAAAATGGTTTAGACCGCATAACAGTAAGTTTAGATGCGATTGATCCTGATATTTTTTCAAACATGATTGGAGAGGAAAATAAAATTATTGGCAAAGAAAAATTATTTACTGTCCTTGAAGGAATAGATCATGCAATTAATGCTGGATTTAATCCAAAGGCGGGGAAATTAAAAATAAATGCAGTTATAAAAAAAGAGATTAATGATAATCAAATTTTTGAATTAGTTGATTTTGCAAAAAAAAGGTCTATAGAAATTCGTTTCATTGAGTATATGGACGTAGGGATATCTAATAATTGGCAGCCATCAGATGTTTTTTTCTCTGAAAGAATTATTAGGCTATTAAAGAAGAAACATCGATTAAAAGACTACGGAAGAAAGGAGGGACAAACTGCTAATAGATGGTACATGAGTGATTCAAATAGTTTTGTAAGTACAATCTCTTCAATAAGTAATCCTTTCTGTTCAGACTGTAATAGATTGAGGATAACTAGCGATGGTTATGCTTATACATGTCTTTTTTCTAATGAAGGTATAAATCTAAACCCATGGTTGTCTCTACCAATTAATCTCCATGAATTGGAAAATAAAATCAAGAGCATTTGGGAAGCTAGAGAAGATAACTATAGTGAAGATCGATTTAAAGTAATAGAGAAAATAACTGACAAAAATCAAAAAATTCATCCATCAATGTCATATCTTGGTGGATAAAAAATTATTTGTATAAATAACAACATCATATATTCTTAATTCGAGGGAAATTAACATCAAATTTATATTCTTGGATGCGTTTAGCAATCTTACTTGGTTTTATTTTGGGGGTAACTCACGGAACTGTTGTTTCTGAAAGTTATTCTGCAAACAATTATGAAAATAATCAATTATTTTTTACTCAAAAAAATTCAAATATATTTTCTTCACTTTAAGATTTAATTTCTTATTTTTTAATAAGTTTTTGTATTGCCATTAACATCTTGTAAATTAAATTATACTTATAGTAAAAATGTAGCGTAGACTACATAAACGTTCATCTCGTTTTTCGAGCCGCATTAAGATTGAAGCCAAGGAACGGGGACTTCAGTCAAAAATGAAATTTAGTCACATAACTATTATGTCTAATAACGTATCTACCTCAGTAAGTAGTCACAATATTACTGCTGTATTTGCAGGTTTTCTTGGAGCATTTATTGTTGGTTCTCTTGGAGTCCAACTTGTAAGAACCCAAAAGCCTTCTTTTCAATCTCAACCATTAAAAGTTCAACCAGTTATCGCTCATCAATCAACTTTATGGGCAGCTTTAGGAGAACAAGATACTTCTATTGTTAAAAATAAAGTTTCTAATGCAAAAACTACAGGAGTTGTCCCTGTTATAGGTTCTGAAGCAACTCTTTGGGCTCCTCTAGGTTTAGATAATTAGTGAATTAGGTCTTTTAATAAACCTTAGGGGGTTTTTAACCCCCTTTTTTTTATTAATTTCATTAAAAAGATGATTGAAAATATTCAATCCAATTCATGGATAATTATAAATTAAATCAGGGTTTGAAAACAATGTAATCGTAGATACCAACAGCTTTTTTATTAATTGATTATAAATTAAAAACACGAGTTAACCCGTTCCAATTTGTTGACTTTGGGGTTTTTACCGTTGACTCCTTATCTACTTCTAGTTGTGACTAGCTAGTTTCAAGATTCAAAAACGGTATTTATATTTTAAATTATGGAAAAAAAAATCGCAAAGAAATACGCCGATCTTATAGTCCAGGCTAATAATTCAACTGGCAGAAAAGAAGCTTTGTCATTGATTAAACAAGCAACGAAATTAAAATCCAAACTTGATCAATACGAAATGATGTAGTCTCTTAATATCTACAGGATATTCAAGATGAGGTAGAAACTAGTTCCTTTTTTTTTTATCTTGCTATAAAAAATACTAAGAGATTATTTAACTTCTCTGCTTTAATAAAATATAGTGGAATTAACTGAGCTAATTAAGGATTATGTTGCTACAGAATTATTATCAAGTATTGAAATTGATTTTCTTGAAGGAGAATTATGGGAAACCACTCAACATATTGCAGAAATAAATACAGTTATCAAAGCCCCAAAAAATATATGCAAGAAATTGGGACTAGATGAAAAATCTTGCTGGCAATTATGTTGTGCAGCCGTTCTTGACTCCTCAAGACCATTAAAAAATGGACAAAATAGAGTAGATGATTTTAAAAAATTAATTAATCGATATGAAATTAGCTACATATAAACTAAAGACTCAATGATACGTTTACTTATTGCATCAATTCTTTTTTTTACTCCACTAGGAGGTTTTGCTGATGAAAAGCAAAGAGAAATTGAGAATGAAGCTATAAATCTTGTTATTAAAAAATATGGAAAAGGCTTAGAAAATAGATTAAAAGGAATGGGAGTAACTCCCAGTTATCGAAGTTGGTATGAAAATGATTGTTTTGTAAGTATTGCAGCAGGTACATACCAAGAAGATACTTGGTCGGCAATGAAGTGGTTTAGCGTTAATGTCTGTTCTGAATCAGCTGAAATAATGGAAAGTGAATGAAGGAAATAAAACGCCTATTAGTTTTGCAGCATTTAGAAATAGAGGGGCCTGGTCTTTTTGAACAACTTGCTAAAGAAAGAGATTTAAAAATAGAAATTATACGTTTAGATAATAAAAATGCTCTGCCGCAAACAAAAAAAGGTGACTTAATTTTAATTATGGGTGGACCAATGGGTGTTAAAGATATTGGAAGAGAAAAATATCCATGGCTTAAGTTAGAAAGAGATTTTATAAAAAAAGAATTAGAAAATGAAAGACCTATAGTCGGCGTTTGCTTAGGTGCTCAGTTGCTTGCGAGTGCTGCTGGGGGAGATGTAGAAATTCTTAAATATGGATCACCTCCAAAAGCATTACCAGAAATTGGATGGTCTCAAATTTTTATAGACAAATCGAATAAAGACTTTAAAGCACTTTTTGAAGCCCCTTTTCATGTACTACATTGGCATGGAGATAGGATTTTATTACCTAATAAAGCAGTACTCATTGCTAGTAGTGCACGTTGTAAGGAACAGTTTTTTAGGATTGGTAATTTTGCTTACGGATTACAATTCCATATAGAGACGACGGGGGAAATGATAAATAACTGGATTAAAGAAGATAAAGAGTTTGTCATTAAAGGATTAGGCTTAAATGGTCAGGAAATTTTAAAAGAAGATAATAAAAAATATATTGATAAAACTTTTTCAAAAAGAAAGCTTCTAATAAGTAAATTATTTGAATTATTAGATAATTAAAAAGGGCATAATCCAGTAAAAAAGGGCTTGATAAAGCCCTGAAAAAATTTAAAAAGGATTTTTATTAGAAAATACCCGGAAGAATTTGACCAGTAAAATAGTAGGCTCCTATAAGAGCAAACATTCCAAGCATTGCTGCTTTCCCATTAAGCTTTTCGGCTTTTTCGGTCATGATTTTTTTTGCGAATTCCATAATAAAGTGAAATATATTATATCTAAAAAATAATTATTCAAATTTCAGAATGATGTAGTTTTTTCTACCAAATTGATATCTTTCTAAGGATTTAAAAAAAAATGCATTAAACAAAGAATTGAACTTTTAGTAGAGTGCCAGCCAATCTGTAAAGCGTAGTAAGCCTAAAAAAAACAACTATTTAATTATATTTGAAACAGATATGCTACAATTATGTAATAATTATCTTGAAAATAACTTAATTTCGGCTAAATGCTTTACATTAGTTAATAGTAGTGTTACATTAATTAACAATTACATCATTTCAATGGCTAATTCAAACGTTACTACTGAATCAGGCGGAAGACAGAACATGTTTCCTACTGAGACACGTCCTTACATAGATGAGTCTGTTTCATACGACAGCTACCCACAAAATGCAGAAAAAGTTAATGGTCGTTGGGCAATGATTGGCCTTGTTGCATTAATTGGTGCTTACGTTTCAACTGGACAAATTATTCCTGGCATTTTTTAATGAGTCCACTTTCAGGTTTCTTAGCCATAATTGTATTCTTTACAGCCATCCTCGTTGCTTATCTAACCAAGCAATTTCAAAACGAAAATTTAAACTATTCATCTTTTAATCAAATGAAAAACACAAACACAAAAGTCAAAACAATCGAGAAAGAAAAAGTTATTGCTGAAACTCTTAACGGCAGATTCGCAATGCTTGGATTAATTGCTGCTGTTGGAGCATATCTAACAACAGGTCAAATAATTCCTGGTTTCGTTTAAAAACTTACTATTTAACAATTTTACAAATTAGAAAATATGGAAAATTCAAAAACAACTTATTGGCAAAACGCCGAGAGGACTAATGGGAGAATGGCAATGATGGGCTTATTTGCATTAGTTGTAAATTATGGCCTATTCGGTTGGATAATTCCAGGAATCTTTTAAAATGAATTTAGGCTTACTTTTTCTTAAAGTAAATACTTTAGGAGTAATAACTCTTTCTGAACTTGATTGGATAACTAACCATCAATCTGAATTTTCAAGGCTAGATATGGCTTTAGTAATTAAAATCGGCCGTCTTATGGATTCTGGAGTAGTTGAAATTGATAATAGATTACCTGTTTAATTTTTAAACTTTGATCGTCATGAGTGTTTGTCAATAGGGATACTGATAAACACTTTTTTTATGAGAAAAAATATTTGTAAAAAAAAAAAAAAAAAGAGATTGTTTCTTAGCTAAAAACAATCTCTCAATTACCTAATTCTTACATGAAAATTTCAAGTAAGCGCTCAGATTTTAACTGATTTGTTTTTATAGTAAATCCGTAAAAATGCTTTTGTTATTTATCTTTTTAAACCACCTCTTTTTATCCATAGGAACCATGTAACCCAAATAGGAGGAAGAAATCTGATTAAAAAAGAAATTTTATATATATAAAATGGGGAATTTTCAATTTGAAAAAAATTTATCAAAAAGGAAGTTATAGTTACCCATAGTAAAATTATTAATATATTTGCTCCCAACAAAGCGAACTTATTTTGTTTGAATATTTTAGGCATAGGGTAGACTTTTTATATTCTTAATTTTAAATAATCGCGGGAAATTAGTTATACATTTTCAAAAAAACTTTAAATTTAAAATCCATATCCAAATAAAAAAAATACTAAATTTTAATCCCTCACCATATAACATTCCAAAAGCAATAGGAGGTGAAAATATTAAAAAAAGAATAGAGAATAAACTAAATAAAGCAAATGATCCTCTTAAAAAAAAATTCTTTCTTTTTGTTCTTCTTAGATTTTTTAAGGTATTCCACTCCCATTCGATAAACCTGTAGAATTTTTCTGATAATAAAAATAGATACTTCATTAATATTATTTATTTCTATCGGCTTTTCCTATTTATAAATCAATTTCTCATGTTAGCAATAAACTTTATGCCCTTCCTCAGAAAGATAGTAAATTCTATTTTCTGAACTTACAAAAAAAGTTAATCCCTTATATTGTGATCTTCTAAATTTTTCTAATCTAAGTTTGTGTAAATCCCAATTTAAAGTATTAATATCTGGATTTAATTCTACTTCTTTATTTTCCGGCTTATAAAAAAAAATTTTTGTTAATTTCTTCTTTAAAAATTTATCAATTCCAAAGGGAAAAAATACAATAATTAAAATAACAAAAATTATAAAAAATAAAAAAATCATAAATAATTTAAACACCAAATAAAAACAAAAAATAATTAATTCTAAAATTAGAGAACGTAATTAGATCATAAAGACCCAAAGGCACTTGCATGATATATGTAGAATTTGATCAACTAACAAATTAAACTTGCCAATACATTTCAAATAGTCAATATAAAAATGTAATAAAGCTTCCAAAAGTGCAATTGAGGAAGAATATCTCAGTTTCTGAATTTTCTTGGCTTTTGAGTTTACCAGATTCAATTGAAATCGTTTGTTCCACTAGTGCACAAGGGAAGCTATGTACACAAGTTTCTGCAACTTGCATTAACTACACAGATTATGAGACACAACATAAAAGGAGATCTTTTACCTTCCAATTTCATCCTGAATTACTTGAAGATCTTAGGGAATTTAATAAATCTGGAATGCCATCCTATGAAAAACTAAAAAATGATGATGGATTAAGAATGTTGATTAGGGTTATATACGAATCAATTACTGATTAATTTTTATAAATAAATTTTTTAAATAACTTTTTACTGAGTAAAAAATCCTATTTATAAATTCTTGTATTTTTGAATACTTATCAAAGGTGTACTTAAATCAGATTATAAAATTAGTCGCATTTTTAAAATGACTCAAACTTCCATGAATACTCCTTATGCAAAAAGAGTGGCTGAAAAATTTAGAGAGGCTCAAAACTATTTAAAAACTAATGGTTTTAGTAGATCAACTAAACATTTACTGGAAGATATTGAAAATTCTGTTGAAAAATAATGCCAATACCCCCTCACTTACCACAATTACAATATGGCTATGATGATGGCTTTACAACCATTGTTTTTGGGTTAATAGGAAGTTGCTTGGGATGTATCTTAATTTTATTAATTTCATTTTTTGAATTTAAATTCAAAAAGCAAAATAGTAAACCTTAAAAGACTTACTAAACATTAAATAAGAACTCCATTACATCTCCTTCATTTACGACATATTCCTTACCTTCACTTCTTAATAAACCTTTAGTTTTTGCATTGGCAATTGAACCTGAATCTATTAAGTTTTGATATGAAATGGTTTGAGCTCTAATAAATCCTTTCTCAAAATCCGTATGAATTACTCCTGCTGCTTGTGGCGCAGTCATCCCATCTTTTATGGTCCATGCTTTTGTCTCCTTTTCTCCAGTAGTAAAATAAGTTTTTAACCCTAATAATTTATAGGTTGATCTAATTAAAGAACTTAATCCCCCTTCTTCTACTCCTAAACCAATAAGGTAGTCTTTTTTATCTTCTGGTTCTAACTCTATTAATTCAGATTCGACTTGCGCTGATATTTTTATACATTCTGTATTTTCATTTTTTGCAAAACTCTGAACTGTTGAAGAAAAATCATTACCTTCAGCTAAATCATTTTCATTCAAATTAGTTGCGTAAATAATTGGTTTAGCAGTAAGGAAGCCTAACTGCTTAATTATTAAATTTTCTTCTTCATTCAAAGATATTGACCTAACTGAAAGGCCTTTCTCTAGCTCTTCTTCAATTTTTTCTAGTAAGGTATCTTCTTTAGCTGCCTCTTTATTAGTTCTAACCTGTTTTTTAATTCTTTCTCTTCTTTTTTGGAGTTGAGATAAATCAGCTAAATTCAATTCCAGATTAATTATCTCAATGTCATCTAGGGGATCTACCTTTCCAGAAACATGAATTACATCACTATCTTCAAAGCACCTTACAACATGAACTATTGCATCAACCTCCCTAATATTTGATAAAAATTTATTTCCCAAACCTTCGCCTTTACTAGCTCCTTTTACTAGTCCTGCTATATCTACAAATTCAATTTTTGTTGGGATAATATTTTGGCTAGAACTTAAATCACCTAACTCTTGCAACCTTTGATCTGGGACTGAAACTATGCCTTTATTAGGTTCTATAGTACAAAAGGGAAAATTAGCAGCTTGGGCCTTAGCATTTTCTACAAGTGCATTAAATAGAGTTGATTTTCCAACATTTGGTAATCCAATAATACCTGCTTTTAACATTTGAAAAAACTAATGGAAAAATTATCAAGAAAACATCTTCTAGTAATATAGTATTTACTTAACCAATCTTGGATAAGTTAATTATAATCGTTTTGATTATTTATTTAGTTCCTAAATATTCTCTAATTCTGCTTTTAAAAAGAAATGTTTGATTTAATAAAAAAATATATAAATCTAAGAAGTGGAATCATATTGCTTTCTCTAGCTATATTTTTCGTTTTTATAACCAATTCCTTCAAGAAAAATAAGTCAAAAGATATTTCTGATTTTGTAGTTCAAGTTGAAAAAGGAATCCTCTCAGATTCAATTAATACTAGTGGTGAGGTAAAAGCAATAAGGACAAGCAATATTGGGCCTCGGAAGCAAGGCGTAATAAAAGAAATTAAAGTAGATGAGGGCGATCTTGTAAAAAAAAATCAGGTTTTAGCTTCTCTTGATGATGAAGACTTTATCTATAAAATTGAAGAACTTGAACTAAATGTAGAAAAACAAAAATCTGAATTTTCAAGAAGGGAATATTTATATCAAGAAGGCGCGGTAAGTAAAGAAGACTATGAAAGTTATAAAAATAACTACAACATTAGTAGCGCAAAACTTAATGATGCAAAAGCTGAAAAAAGTTTCTATCTAATTAGAGCTCCTTATGGAGGAAAGATAACTGCAAAATATGCTGAGATAGGATCTTATGTCACACCAAGTACAAACTTAAATTCAGACCCTAAAACCAAAAACTTTATTTTTGAACTATCTGAGGGCCTAGAAATTGTTGCTAAAGTTCCTGAGAGTGACATTGGCAGAATAAAAATAGGTCAAGAAGCCTCAGTAAGAATTGAGGCTTATCCCTCAAAAAAATATAGTGCCATAGTTAAAAAAATAGCTACAAGAGCTGTAAAAGATAATAATGTAACCTCATTCGAAGTCACTTTAAATTTTAAAGATATTTCTGAAGAAATTAAAATTGGAATGACTGCAGATCTTGAATTTAGAGTCGAAGGTAATGAAGAAAAAATCTTAGTACCAACAGTTTCTATTGTCACTGAAAAAGGTGAAAAAGGAATTTTGAAAGTTGATAAAAACAATTCTCCCAAATTTGAAAAAATCGAAATTGGTATTAGTAGTGGAAATAAAACTTCAGTCATTGATGGATTAGAACCTGGAGAGCAAATCTTTATTGATATTCCACCTTGGGCTAAGAAGAGAAAATGAGTTTAAAATCTGAAAACTCTAAAAAACCAATTTTACTTTTAGTCGATGGTCACTCACTTGCTTTTAGAAGCTTCTATGCATTTAGCAAAGGGATTGATGGAGGTTTAACTACCAAAGAGGGATTTCCAACAAGTGTCACTTATGGATTCCTAAAAAGTCTTCTGGATAATTGCAAAAATATTAGTCCTGAGGGTGTTTGTATTACGTTTGATACCGAAAAACCAACTTTCAGACATGAATTAGATCCAAATTATAAGGCCAATAGAGATGTAGCACCAGATGTTTTTTTTCAGGATATTGAACAACTAGAAATCATTTTAGAAGAAAGCCTTAATTTACCAATTTTTAAATCTCCTGGTTACGAAGCAGATGATCTCCTAGGCACAATTGCAAATGATGCTTCTTCTAAAGGATGGTGCGTGAATATTCTTTCTGGGGATCGTGACTTATTTCAATTAGTAGATGATCAAAAAGATATATATGTACTTTATATGGGTGGTGGTCCATATGCGAAAAGTGGAAATCCAACTCTTATGAATGAAAATGGAGTAAAAGAAAAATTAGGTGTTGCGCCAGAAAGAGTAGTTGATCTTAAAGCCCTAACTGGTGATAGTTCTGATAATATTCCAGGTATTAAAGGGGTAGGTCCAAAAACTGCAATTAATCTACTAAAAGAGAACGACACGCTTGATGGAATCTATCAGGCTTTAGAAAAGATTCAGCATAACAAAGATAAGAAATATAAAGGATTCATCAAAGGTTCGGTTATAGAAAAGCTTAGAAACGATAAGCATAATGCTTTTCTTTCGAGGGATTTAGCAAAAATAAATACTGAAGTGCCTTTGATATTAAGTAATGATTATGAATTAAAAAATATAAATCAAGAACTTCTCTCAGAGTCACTGCAAAAACTTGAATTATCAACACTACTAAGGCAAATTGATATTTTCAATTCAACTTTTAGTAAAGGTGGTTTTGACAAAAATAACATAGCGAAAGAGGAGGAGAAAGATCCAAAGGTCTCTAGTAAAAGTGAATTAGAAAATAGTGAAAATAAAATCCCTAAAATCAAAGTAACTGTTGTAAATGATTTTGAATTACTTGATAAATTAATTCAAAGATTAGAAAAGACCAATGAGATAGTTTCTTTAGATACAGAGACTAATAGTTTAAATCCAATCGATGCAGAACTTGTTGGGATAGGACTATGTCTTGGAGAAGAAACTGATGATTTATTTTATATACCTCTTGGTCATCAAACACAAAAAGAGACCCTCAATCAATTATCAATTGAAGATGTTTTCTCAAAACTAAGAACTTGGATAGAAGATCCAAAAAAAGAAAAGGCACTCCAAAATACTAAATTTGACAGGCAAATATTTTTTAATCATGGACTTGATCTTAAAGGCGTAACCTTTGACACCTTATTAGCAGACTATCTTCTAAATAATCTGGAGAAGCATGGGTTAAGTGAAATTAGTTTTAGATTATTTGGATTTAAACCTCCTTCATTTAAAGAAACAGTTGGAAAAAATAAAGACTTTTCATTTGTTGATATTGATGAAGCTAGTATTTACTGCGGTTATGATGTATTTCTAACTTTTAAGATTGTCAAAATTTTTAAAGAAAGATTTTCAACAGAACAAAATGCATTAATCAAATTGTTCGAAGAAATCGAGCTGCCCTTGGAGACGGTATTATCTCAAATGGAAATGAATGGAATAACCATTGACGTCCCTTATTTAGATAAACTCTCAAAAGAACTAAAAAGTACCTTAGAAGATATTGAAAGTAAAGTTTATGAATTAGCAGAGGAGACTTTTAATCTATCTTCACCAAAACAACTTGGTGAGATCTTGTTTGAAAAATTAAATTTGGATAAGAAAAAATCACGGAAAACAAAAACAGGATGGAGTACAGATGCAGTAGTTCTGGAAAGATTAGTCGACGAACATGAAATAATCCAACATTTAATAAAACATAGAACTCTTAGCAAATTACTTAGCACCTATATTGATGCTCTTCCAAATCTTATTAACGAAAAGACAGGAAGAGTTCATACAAACTTTAATCAAGCTGCTACAGCGACTGGGAGACTAAGTAGTAGCAATCCTAATCTTCAAAATATCCCTGTTAGGACTGAATTTAGTAGGAGAATCAGAAAAGCATTCTTGCCTGAAAAAAATTGGAAACTTTTATCAGCTGATTATTCTCAGATCGAATTAAGAATACTCGCTCACTTAGCGGATGAAGAAATACTAATAAATGCATTTCATAAAAATGATGACATTCATTCTTTGACTGCAAGATTAATTTTTGAGAAAAAAGAAATTTCTTTTGATGAGAGGAGAGTTGGGAAAACAATAAATTTCGGAGTTATCTATGGTATGGGGATAAAAAAGTTTGCCCGTTCAACAGGAGTAAGTACTCCAGAAGCAAAAGAATTCCTAATAAAATACAAAGAAAGATATTCAAAAATTTTCAAATTTCTTGAACTTCAAGAAAGGCTTGCCTTATCAAAAGGTTATGTAAAAACAATTTTTGGTAGAAAGAGAGAATTTAAGTTTGATAAAAATGGACTTGGAAGACTAATAGGAAAAGATCCTTACGAAATTGACTTGCAATCCGCAAGAAGAGCTGGCATGGAAGCACAGTCACTAAGAGCCGCCGCCAATGCCCCAATTCAGGGTTCAAGTGCAGATATTATTAAAATTGCAATGGTTCAACTAAATAAAAAATTCATAGAAATGAATGTTTCCGCAAAAATGCTTTTGCAAGTACATGATGAATTATTGTTTGAAGTTGAACCAGATTCTTTGGAAATTACGACGAAATTAGTAAAGAAGACTATGGAAGATTGTGTAAAATTAAATGTGCCTCTTTTAGTTGATATTGGAATTGGAGACAATTGGATGGAGACAAAATAAACCTTATGAAATACTTATTTTAAGATGATCAAACTTTTTAATACTTTAAGCAAAAAAGTTGAGGTTTTTAAGCCTATTGATGATGTAGTAAAAATTTATTGTTGTGGGGTAACTGTTTATGATTTATGTCATCTTGGTCATGCCAGAAGTTATATCGCTTGGGATGTATTGAGAAGATTTTTAATTTTCTGTGATTTCAAAGTGAAGTATGTTCAAAATTTTACAGATATTGATGACAAGATCTTAAAAAGAGCGAAAGAAGAAAGCAGTTCAATGAAGGAAGTATCTGAAAAAAATATCATTGAATTTCATAAAGATATGGATTCTTTAGGGATAATGCGTCCCGATAGCATGCCAAGAGCAACGAATCATATATGCAATATCTGCTCCTTCATAACAATCCTTGAGGACAAAGGTTATGCATACTCTAGGGATGGAGATGTTTATTATTCTGTTTTCAAAAATAAAAATTATGGAAAGCTAAGTAATCAAAATTTACAAGAACAAAATATCAATCAGCAAGGAAGAATGGTTAATGAAGAAAATAGTAAAAAACTTAATCCGCAAGATTTTGCGCTATGGAAAAAAGCCAAAGATGATGAACCGTTTTTTGATTCGCCATGGGGTAAAGGTAGGCCAGGATGGCATATTGAATGTTCGGCGATGGTTAAAGATGAATTAGGAGATACTATCGATATCCATTTAGGTGGTTCTGATTTGATTTTTCCACATCATGAGAATGAAATCGCCCAATCAGAAGCAGCCAATGGCAAAAAGCTAGCGAACTATTGGTTACACAATGGGATGGTCAATGTAAATGGACAAAAGATGAGTAAATCCCTTAAAAATTTTAAAACTATCAGAGAGCTAATTAAGTCAGGTATAAGCCCTATGACTTTGCGATATTTTGTTTTGACTGTGAATTATAGAAAACCACTTGATTTTACTGAAGAAGCTTTAAGGAGTGCTTCAGAAGCTTGGAAAAACATTAATGTAGCCCTTTCTTTTATGGACCTTACAAAAGGTGCTTTTAGATTTATTAATAAAAATGAATCTATCGAAGAAGAATATAAAGAGAAAATAAGCTTTGAATTATCTCAAAAAAAGCTTAAATTTTCTGAGGCTCTTGGAAATGACCTTAATACAGCAGGTGCTATTGCAATTATTTACGATTTAGCAAAACCATTAAAAAACTTTTTAAACCAATTTCAAAGGGTCGAAGGTTTTAAAATAGACCTAAATGAAAAATTCTTTCTACTTGAGAATTTTAAAACTCTCGAAAAGTTGACTGAAGTACTTGGTCTTAAAAAAGAGATTTTAGTAAAAGAAAGTAAAATAAAAGAAGAAGAAATATCAATGCTTATTAATGAAAGATTGAAAGCAAAAA
>QCDO01000009.1 GCA_003278735.1 Prochlorococcus sp. AG-355-J09 | reverse complement strand
TGCTTGAACCTTTATTCAAGAATAGATCACATCCACTCACAATAGTAGGTTTGATATCTTCTGTCTTAAGTGCTTTCATAACTGTTTATTTTGTCTTGCAAGCGATGACAAACCCAATAAATTTACAACCATAATGCCAAATAATTACCGTCTTGCAAAAGTTTCTTCTCTTTTGAAGAAAGAGATAACCCTTATTTTGCAGAATGATTTAGAAAATGATCTTATTAGAGATCATTTCGTCAATATTTCTAAGATTGATTTATCAGGTGATTTGCAACACTGTAAAATTTACATAACTTCAACTGCTCAAGAGAAAGTAAGGAAAGAGATTGTGGAAAACTTGAATACTGCTAAAAGCTCTATAAGGCATAATTTAGGAAAAAGAATTGAGATGAGAAGAGTTCCAGAGATAATTTTTAAAGACGATGTTGTTATTGATAAAGGATTATCAGTCTTGAAACTTCTCGATGAATTAAAAAATAAAAATCAAAATAATAATGTTGAGGACAAGGATGCCAAAAGTTGATCTACCCCTTGATCAAAGAAATATAATTATTACTCGATCAAAAGAAGGGATATTTGATATAAAAAAGATATTCACAAGCAAGGGCGCTAATGTATTTGATTTGCCTGCAATAAGTATTGGTGATCCTGATGATTTGAATCCTCTTGACGAAGCATTAAATCAAATAAATGATTTTCATTGGATTATTTTTTCCAGTAGTAATGGTATAAAATTTGTGGATAAAAGACTTAGATACTTTAATAGTTCATTAAAAGAATGTTCTAAAAAAACAAAAATCGCCGTAGTCGGAGAAAAAACCTCAAAAACTCTTGAGGATTTTGGGATTAAGGCTGATTTCATACCTCCAGAATTTGTTGCTGAAAGTTTAATTGATAATTTCCCAGTATCTGGTTATGGACTTCGAGTTTTTGTACCAAGAGTTCAAACAGGTGGTAGGGATTTAATTGCAGATCAATTTAGAAAGGCTGGTTCTCGTGTATTTGAGGTAGCTGCATATGAAACTAGATGTCCTGAATCAATTCCGCAAGAAACAATTGATATTATTTCTAATCGAAAAGTCAATGCAATTATTTTCTCAAGCGGTAAAACCGTAGTAAATTCTGCTTTTTTACTAGAAAAAAAACTTGGTAAACAATGGTTAGAATATTTTGATGAAATTAAGTTATTAACTATTGGACCTCAGACAACAAAAATATGTAACAAGATTTTTGGAAGAGTTGATAGTCAGGCACAAAAATATACTTTTGAAGGACTACTAGATGTAGCAATTAATATTTTTAGTTAGAAAAATTATTGGTATAGTTCTTTTCAACTAAATCTTTGAACCTATCAATATTGGCCTGTAATTCGTTTGTAACCATTTTGCCTAAAATATTTTCTTCCATAAACCGAGCAATCATTTTTGGTAGTTCATAAGTTATGGCTAAATTGACCGTTGTGATTTGATCAGTTTTACTTTCGAAAACTACTGATCCCTCAGTTGGTAAACCTCCTATTGATTTCCATTTAAGTTTGCTTTTTTCAACCCTTTCTGTAATTTGAGCTTTCCATTTAAACCTGAAGCCATTTGCAGCTAAAGTCCATTCTGTTAAATCTGGTAACGTATTAGTTTCTTCGTCAACTGTTTTTACAGATTCAATCCAGCTCATCCAAAGTGACATTGAGTCTAAATCGCTCCATGTATTCCATACAATTTCAAGAGGCGCATTAACGACCGTTATTACGTCATGTTTTAGCCAAGTACCCATGAATTAACTTACTGCAAGATTTTTTGCTAATTCGGCTTTCTTCTCTAAAATTGCGGCGGCAGCTAAGTGACCACTCATTGTAGCTCCCTCCATAGAGTCTATATAATCTTGTTTTGTATAACTACCAGCCATGAAGAAATTAGATATAGATGTTTTTTGATCGGGTCTGAAAGGTTCCATTCCGGGAGCTTCTCTGTAGAGTGATTGTGGAATTTGTACCACATTACTCCAGAGCAATTTAAGGTTTTTTGAGGATGGGAATAGACGGCGAACCTCTTTATCTATTTCTTTTGTAATTCTTTCTGTGGATCTTCCCATCCATCTATCGCCAGGAGTTAATACACATTGGAGAAGCGATCCCATATCTTTTTTTCTATAGTCTGCTGGACTTGCTAGTGCTAAATCAGCAAAACAACTGAAAGAGGCATCAGCAGAATAAAGAAGGTTATCTAGTCCAATTGGTTTGCTTCCAGTATTATCTTTTTGTAATTCTGTAACCCAACCGTCATATCTTAATTGGATTGTGGCAACAGCTACAGCTCTAAGTCTTTTTAAACCTTCAAATTCTTTAAATTGATACCATTCTTTTGGAATTATTTTTTTTATTCCAGGAACATCACAGGCAGCTAGAAATTTATCTGCAAACACTGCCTTAATTCCTTCAGGAGAAGATATTTTTAATTGATTTACTGTATAAGAAGAAGATTCTTTTTCATAAATGATTTCTTCTACCTTATGGTTAAGATGTATTTTTGCTCCTTTTTTTGTGATGTAGTCGACAATAGGTTGAGTTAACCACCTATGAGGAGAACCTTTTAAAAGATTAAGTTTTGAGGCTTCTGTTTTTGACGCAAACATCATAAATATAGTTAGCATGCATCTCGCTGAAATATCTTTGCAATTAATAAAACCTAAAGCATATGCGATGGGATCCCACATTCTTTCTAAGCTTTTTTGACTCCCACCATGGTTTAAAAACCATTCTTTAAAACTAATTTTATCTAGATCTCTAATTATTTTCATTGCGCCTTCATAATCTATCAATCCTCTAACTATTGGGCTTGTCCCTAAAGCTAAGGCATTTCTGAGCTTATCTACCCAAGTAAGTTGTTCGGTGGTAAAAAAAGCTTTAAGTCCGTTAAATGGAGCACCTAAAGGGAATCTGAAATCTAAAGATTTTAAATTACCACCATTATTGATAAATAGATGAGTATGATCTTTTGGGAGTAAATTGTCTAGAGCTCCCACTTTTTTCATTAATTTAAAAAGATTTGCATAATTGTAAAAAAATACATGTAAACCCATTTCTATGTGGTTGCCATCCTTGTCTTCCCAACTTCCTACTTTACCTCCCCAAAATGACCTGCTCTCGTAAATTTCCACTTTGTGACCTTCATCAACTAAATTGACTGCAGCTGTAAGACCAGCTAATCCAGAACCAACTATTGCAATTTTCACTTTTTCTTAAAATTATAACAAATCAAGTTTGGATAACGTTTGTTCTATGCATCCTATCGATTAAGTTTTTATATTATAAATAGTAGAAATCCCGCGTTTATGGAAAATGTAGAAGTTAAACAGGAAATTAAAAATTCTGATGATGGCAAAGGTATCTTAATTACGAATGATGCTATAGAACAAATATCAAATTTATTGAAGGGCCAAAGTGATAAAAAAGCACTAAGGGTAGGAGTAAGATCAGGCGGATGTAGTGGGATGAGTTATACGATGGATTTTATAGGAGCTGATGAAATAAATCCTGATGATAAAGTTTATGATTATTCGTTAAAAGCTGATCAAAGCTTTCAAGTAGTTTGTGATCCTAAAAGTCTTTTATACATTTATGGAATGCAGTTAGATTTTAGTAAGGAATTAATTGGCGGTGGCTTTAATTTTGTAAATCCCAATGCCTCTCAAACTTGCGGTTGTGGAAGCTCCTTTGCAGTTTAATAAATAATGAATAACGAAATTAATCCCATTGAAGAGGATTTTAATGCAGCTTTATCAAGATATAAAGCAGGGCAAGATTTAATTCCAATCGTTCAAGATTTTCAAAAAATTATACAGCAAATTCCAAATCATTTTGCTGCTTGGACTTGTTTATCATGGCTTCAATTACTTTTGAAAAATAATGAAGAAGCTTTATCAGCTGCCAGACAAGCTGTTCGATTAAATCAGCAAGATCCACAAGCAAGAATGAATTTGTCTTTAGCTCTTTTGGCTACCAATAATAAAGGTGTTAGGGATCATATTGAGTTAATAAAAAAAATGTCTATGATGATGCCAGATGTGAAAAGTGAGTTGAAAGAATCTGTTGAAGACGGATTAAATAGATATCCAGATTGGCCTGAATTAACCAAAGTAAAAAAATGGTTGGAATTTTAGATTGTTTAAGATTTTAATATTAAGTAATGGACATGGAGAAGATCTTTCTGGCAGTCTATTAGCTAAACAATTCGTAAAAAGTGGTTATTCTGTTCATGCTTTGCCAATTGTTGGAATGGGAAACCATTACGAAAAAGAAAAAATTAAAATTATTGGTAAAACTAATGAATTTAGAACTGGAGGAATTGGCTATAATACTTTTAAGGGAAGACTTACTGAGATATTAGGAGGAGAGATATTTTATCTTCTAAAGAGATTATATTTAACTTTTAAAGTAAGAAATAAATATGATTATTTTTTTGTAGTTGGAGATATTGTGCCAGTTTTTTTTGCATGGGTTTGTAAGAAAGATTTTTTTACATACCTAGTTGCTTATTCCAGCCATTATGAAGGGAAGTTGAAATTACCATGGCCCTCTAAATTTTTCTTGGTCTCACAAAAAGCAAAAAAAATATATGCGAGAGATTCCCTTACAGCTAATGATTTAACATTGCAATTAAAAAAGAAAGTTTCTTTTTTAGGCAATCCATTTATGGACAAGTTTTTTCCTAGAAACAAAGAATTAAATAAAGCTGAATTTAGTATTGGATTATTTCCAGGAAGTAGATTCCCTGAGATTTTAGATAATTTTGTTTTTATTTTAGAGGTATTAGAGGCATTGTCAGATTTAAGATATTTTCAAAAAATTCAGTTTAATTTTGCAATAGTTAATGCTCTATCTTCATCAAAAATAAAGGAGATATTTCAAAAAAGAGGATGGTTAAATATAGAAAATATAAAAGATGATAATCTCTTGAAATTCCAATATAAATTTTTAGAAGTGAATATATATTGGAACAATTTTGACAAAATATTATCGAAAAGTAGATGCTGTATTAGCATGGCAGGAACAGCAGCAGAGCAGGCGATTGGATTAGGAAAACCAGTTATTCAGATTGAAGGAAAAGGTCCACAATTTACAAAAACTTTTGCAGAAGCGCAAAGACGTTTGCTTGGAAAATATGTTTTTTGTGCCAGTAATTATAAAGATAAAAATGACCAAATCAATCAGACAATTAAATTGATCATAAAAGTAATATACCTTATACAGTTAAATAAGAAGTTTATGATCTCATGTAATGTAAATGCTAAAAAAAGACTGGGTGAAAACAAAGCTTGTCCTAAAATGGTTGATGATATGAATATTGTTATAAAAAATGACTAAGGAGAATAATCAAAATAAGTTAAAACAAATTATCGATAATTTGTTATTAATAAATTTATTTACAGTCATTTTTTTTGCAATATTTTTTATTTTTGCAATCATCATGCAATTTAATGGGATATTTATTTTTATTAATTTTATTCAGATAGTTTGGAATCCTCTTGTAGTTCCATTGATAACAATTCTAATTATTGGTGCTTTAGTAAACGGTATTAATTCTTGGTGGAGGCGTAAATTGCTTTCTCAAGAAGAGGATATTTAAAAGAATAATTTTTTAGTTTACTGCTAATTACTTTTTGTCCCTCTAAAACAACTTTCGCTCCATCTCCTAACAATATTTTTAAAACCGCTCCAGGCACTGGAAGTAAATTAGGTCTATTCAGACATTTGCCTAAAGTCTGAGAAAATTCTCTCATTAATACTGGATTTGGTGCAACAGCATTAAATACTCCTGAATACTTTTTATCAACTAATGCTTGAGTAATTAATTCACATAAATCAGTTCTATGAATCCAACTCATCCATTGCTTACCATCTCCAATTGGTCCACCTAATCCAACTTTAAATATAGGGAGCATTTTTCCTAATGCTCCTCCGTCTTTCTCTAGAACAATTCCAACTCTAAAAATAACTAACCTTGAGAAAAACGGTTTTTCAGCGGCGACTGCTTCCCATTTTTTGCAAAGATTAGATAAAAAGTCTTTTCCTACAGGACTATTTTCAGTGAATTCACTAGACAAACTTGTACCGTAATATCCTATAGCTGATCCATTTATAATGACTTTTGGGTTGATTTTTAAATTTTTAAGGGTCTTTATCATAAATTTCGTGGTGTTAATACGACTATTTTCAATCTCCTGTTTTTGTTCAGAAGTCCATTTTTTTTCTGCTATGGGTTCTCCCATCAAGTTAATAATTCCATCTGTCTCTTTTAAAATATTTAGAAGATTTTCGTTATTCCAGTTTTTTTCTTTTGATAAATCTATTTGAAAAAATTTAAACTTATTGAAATCTAAATCAAGATTTAATTTACTAATTGGTTTTCTACTTACAATGTATATTTCGTGATTTTTATTAAGTAGTGTTGGTACTAATTCTTTACCAATAAATCCAGTGCAGCCAAGTAGTAAAAGACGCATATCTTATAGATGTTTATCATTAAAGACTATTAAATTTTTTAGACGTTTGTAAAAATTATTCCGGTATAAATTTTTTTTAATAGTTTTCAAACAAGTTTTTGTATAATGGATTCCAAATAACTTTCTTGAATTTATCATGACAGATTCTATTCCAAAGAAGCCTCTCAAGAAAGGAAGCTTAGTTTTTGTCGATAGAGAAAATTATATAAAAAGTATTGAAGCGCTAGCCAGTGATGATGATCTACCTAATTATGTCTTTGAAGGTCCTGGAGAGATACTTTCAGTCAAAGAGGAATATGCTCAGGTTCGATGGCGCAGACCTGTTCCAGATGTTTGGTTGAAATTAGATCAACTAAAAGAATATACTCAATAAAATTTTTATATCTAAAAGTTTTTATTTTTTTTCTCTATAGACATCTTTGATTGTATTCTTTTTGCTTCTTTGATCATTTCTTTGCCATCAAATAAATAATTATCTACGTATCCTTGTGTATATCTATCAAATTCTGATAGCGCATCTTTAACTTGTGAAAAACAATGATAAAGATCGAGGCCTAAAGCTGAAATAGACTTTGGAACTATTTTTTTGTTATAAATTTTTTCAACTTTTTCTATTTTCTTTTGTGAAAGAATAATATAACTGCAAAAATTTTCCATTAGTTCGTCATCATATGGATCCGCAGATAGTTCTTTTATTTCGTTATTCAAAGGTTTAATGATTTGACTAATTAATCTATTTATCGGACTATAAATTTCTTTAATCCATGTTTCAACTTCTTTGTCCTTAATTGAAGAATTATGTTTTTTTGAATTAAATTTCTCTTCCCAATTTTCATTTAATGAATCATATGATGAGCTGGAAAAGGAAAAACTGCTATCGTATTGTTTCTTTTTAATAGGGTCATTTAGAGTTTCCCAGGCATTTTGTATGGCAAGAAATCGTTCTTTCTTGCCGCCTGCATCTGGATGATGTTGCTTAACTAAAGAGCGATATGAAGATTTAATTTCACTTATGGTTGCATTTTGTTTGAGACCTAATTCTTCATATAAATTTTTTTCCATCTTTAGAAATTATGCATTAAAGATAACCATCTTTTCTGGCTTGAATTGAAGTATTAGATTCAAACATTGCTGTTGATAAATATCTTTCTCCAAAACTTGGAAGAATAACTATCAATCTTTTATTCATTAGTTCTTTTCTTTTGCCGATTTTTATAGTTGCTGCTAAAGCTGCACCGCTGCTGATGCCAGATAAAAGGCCTTCCAATCTAGCTAATAAACGCCCATAATAAAATGCTTCATCGTCATCTATTTTTATAATTTCATCAATTAATTTAGTATTAAGAACTTTTGGTACAAAACCCGCACCAATTCCTTGAATCGAATGAGATCCTGCTTTTTCTCCGGAAATCACAGCACTTTTTTTGGGCTCTACGGCATAAATTTTGCAATTTGGATTAACTTTTTTCAAAAAACGTGCACAACCAGTAATTGTTCCTCCTGTGCCTACTCCTGTAACTAGTCCATCTAAATTGTTATTGGATTGGGACCATATTTCTTGAGCCGTCGTTCTTTCATGAATATCTGGATTAGCAAAGTTTTCAAACTGATTAAATTGATAGCTATTTGCAATGGTTGAAGACAACTCATTAGCTAAATCTAAAGCTCCTTTCATTCCGTCTCTCCCGGGTGTTAGCTGTAATTCAGCTCCATATGCTCTCAACATTGCCCTTCTCTCAATACTCATCGTATCCGGCATAGTCAATATCAATTTATAGCCTTTTGCTGCTGCAACCATTGCTAATGCGATGCCAGTATTTCCACTAGTTGCTTCAATTAACGTTGTTTTATCTGGTGTTATCAATCCTTCTTCTTCAGCTTTACATAACATTGAATAAGCGATCCGATCCTTAACTGACGCTGATGGATTGAAACTTTCTAGTTTGGCTATTATTTCTGGATAACAATCAAAATACTTTCTGATTCGATTTAATTTAACTAATGGGGTATTTCCAACTAGAGAAGTTATATCATTTGCTATTCCCATGAAATTATTTTCAAAATTCAAAATAAAATTTCCTTCATCTATAATAATTGTATTTAAAGATCTTTTGTATAATTTTCTCAAAAGAATTTAAATTAAATAACTTCCTGCTGAAAAATATTTAGTAATATAAGAGGTAGTTTTTATTATGATTATGTATTCGTTGGAACTAAGTCTGAGATATTCACCTTTTCCACTTTCAATTCAGAAGAAAGAATTTGATGATGTAAAAGGAATTTATGAAGAAATAAAAAGTTCTATGAATGAAACTTTGGAATCATCAAACTTGATCGAATTAAGGTGTGACAAAGTGCAAGATAAATTAATTGCTGTAAGAGCTAAAGAAATCATTTCTGTTCAGATATATGAAAAATCTTCAGTAGCAGGAGGAGCTAAAAGACCAGGATTTTCTCTCAACATAGATTAATAGAATTAATGCTAGATTCCTTTGAAAATGAAATACCTCATATTAACTTTAAAGATGTTTCTTTTTCATATCCTGGAGAAAAAGAAAATTTAATTTTTAAATGTAATTTATCAATAAAAAAAAATGGATTTTGGATGGTCGTAGGTAAAAACGGGAGCGGAAAAAGTACTCTTTTAAAATTAATTAATGGAATAATCAAACCCAAAAATGGTTTTATCTACTCTAATGCAAATATTGGCATGGTGTTCCAAAATCCTGATCATCAAATATTGATGCCAAACTGTAGGAGTGAACTTCTGATTAATATTAATCAGAATATAAGTCAAAATGAAATTAATAAAAAAATTGAATATGTACTTGATCAGGTAGGAATGACTGGTTTTGAAAAAAGGCCAGTTCATACTTTGAGCGGTGGACAAAAACAACGCTTAACCATTGCAAGTGCTCTTATTAGTAATAGAAATTTTATTCTTTTAGATGAGCCTACAGCGTTACTTGATCAAACTAGTCAATTAAAAGTTTTACGAACTATTAAAAATCTCACAAGTGATTATAAAAAACCTTTATCGGCTTTGTGGATTACTCATCGTTATGAAGAATTAACTTATGCTGATGCAGTAGCAGAGTTGAAAAATGGTTTTTTATCTAGCTGGCAAGAACCATCAAAATTTCAATATAATTAACTCTTGTACTTGTCATAAGGTACTTTAAAGAGCTAAATTCATTCTATATTCCTCGGTAGCTCAGCGGTAGAGCGATCGACTGTTAATCGATTGGTCGCAGGTTCGAATCCCGCCCGGGGAGTTTTATTCAAACATCAGTAGTAATCAAGAGACTCCACTAGGGGTCTTTTTTATTGCAAGCACTACAATCTTCAAAATTTAGGACGTCACCCGACCTCAGGATACCTCAAAAGAAAGATAAAAAATGGGTTTTTATATGGGTTTTAGCTCTTTTCAAAAATGTGTTTTTATTATGCAATTTATTTAGATTCTTGTAGTTTATATCTAATCAAATTTGAATAGCAACAGGTTCTTTTTTTGGATATAAAATAGAAAAACTAACTCGCCACTAATTCCTCTCCAAGAGTTTCTGCTTGTTGAAGGACAGTTTCAACTGCGGTAACTTGTTCATCTGGAGGATATTTATATCTTTTCAAAAGTGTTTTTATTTTGATTCTCAGTTTTGCTCTGACGTTATCTTTATATTGCCAATCAATATTTGCATCCCTTCTGATAATTTCTGCAAGCTCCTTTGCCATGTTTGCGAGAACTTTCTCTTCCATCAATTGTTGAGCAGAAGGATTTTCTGCTAAAGCATCATAAAATGATCGTTCTGCAGAAGATAACCCTAATGAAATTCCTTTTTCCAAATCTTCACGGAATTTTTTTGCCATTTCAATAAGTTCTTCAATAACTTGGGCTGCTTCAATCGCTCGATTCTCGTATTTGTTGAGTGTTGCTTTTAGCATTTCACTAAATCTTTTTTGCTTGACTAAGTTAGTTCTGAATTTACTTTTTACTTCATCATTTATAAGTTTTTCTAGTAGTTCAACTGCTAAATTTTTCTGAGGAATTTTATAAACTTCCTCTAAAAAAGCATTCGACAAAATACTTATATCAGGATTTTTCAATCCAGCGACTTTGAAAATATCCGTAACTCCTTGAGCTACTAATGATTCTGATAAAAGTTGTTGAAGTTTATAATCTACTCCTTCAGTAGGAGTACCTCCGCTTCTTGAATCTTTTATAAGAGGAGCTCTTACAGCATTTAGAAAAGCAACTTTTTCAGAGAATTGATTGGCTTCATCAGTTGAGCTGCAAAGAGAAAAAGCTTTAGTCATTCTAAGAACCGCATCACAAAATCTTTGCTTACCATTTTCGATTGATAGTATTTTTTCTAGACAATTTGGAATCAATTCAAAAGCTTTACCTTTTTCACTAAAATTCTCCCATTCAACTGGAAATAAAAGATCATGAGCTATTTGTATTTGTTCTTTCAAAATCAATAATGCTTCTTCGATATCAAGAGCTGGTTCTCCTCTTCCTCGATCTCCAGTATATGTAGCGAGGGCCTCTTTCAATTGAGGAGAAAAGCCAATATAGTCGACAATCAATCCACCAGGCTTATCTTTGAAAACCCTATTGACTCTTGCAATAGCTTGAGCAAGATTCGCACCTTTCATTGGTTTATCAATATACATTGTCGCTAAGCATGGAGCATCAAATCCTGTAAGCCACATATTTCTAACTAAAACAATCTTTAGAGGATCATTTGGATCTTTGAATCTCTTAGCTAAGTCATCTCTTTGTTGTTTATTTGTATTATGTTTTTGAAGTTCAAATTTATCAGACGCTTTTGCTGTCATGACGACCTTGATGGAACCTCTCATATGAGATGAATCTTCCCACTCAGGTTTGATTGCGATTATTTCTTTATAAAGAGATGCACAAATTTCTCTACTCATGCCAACTACTAATGCTTTTCCTGGTTGTATTTCACATCTTTTCTCATAATGTTTTACGAGGTCCTGAGCAATTTGTTTTAGGCGTGGAGGAGAACCAACTAATTTTTCTAATGCTGCCCATTTACTTTTCTTTTTATAATTTTCTGGCAATTCATCTTCACTAGCAAAAATTTCCTCTTCTCTACTATCGATAATGGGAATCGCATCTTTTTTGAGTTCTAATTTTGCTTGCCTAGACTCGTAATAAATTGGAACTGTTGCTTTATCTTCAACAGCCTGCTGTATGTCATAAATGGATATGTAATGTCCAAAAACAGATTGTGTATTTTTATCAGCGAAAGAAATTGGAGTTCCAGTGAAAGCTAAAAATGTTGCATTTGGAAGGGCATCTCTAAGACCTCTTGCTAAACCATATTTGATTTCCCCAGTTTTTGAATCAATTCTTGCTCTGAACCCATATTGTGATCTATGAGCTTCATCACAAATGACAATAATATTTTCCCTAGAGGTAAGTTGAGGAAATTTATGCTCCTCTTTCTTTTTGGCAAACTTCTGAATAGTAGTAAAAATGATTCCTCCACTTGGAATGTCTTCAAGTAATTTTCTAAGATCATCTTTTGTTTCTGCCTGCTTAGGAGATTCACCAAGTAAACCCCCTGATCCTGCAAATACTCCGAACAATTGCCCATCCAAATCGTTTCTGTCAGTAACAAAAATCAAGGTAGGATTCTGTAGTCTTTCATCAGTCAGCAATTTTCCAGCTAAACAAGCCATCTCAATACTTTTGCCTGCACCTTGCGTATGCCAAACGACTCCACCTCTTCTATCTCCCCCAGAACTGCTCGCTTCAACAACTCTCTCTATGGCATTGTTTACAGCATAAAACTGATGATAAGCAGCAATCTTTTTGATAATTTCTCCGTCCTCCTCAAAGAGGCAGAATGAACGTATAAAATCTAATAATCTTTTTTGATCAAATAATCCTCTTACTAAAGTTTCTAGTTCTCTAAAGTTTCCTAAGGGATCTAAATCTTGTTCTTTTTCAATTACTCGCCATCTTTGAAATCTTTCCTCATTGGCAGAAAGTGAACCAACTTTTGCATATGTTCCATCACTAATTACAAGAAGAATATTAGAAGAAAATAGATCAGGAATATTGTCTTTGTAAGTCTGTAATTGATTATATGCATCCCAAATGTCTGTATTTTCATCTGCTGGATTTTTGAGCTCAATCACCGCTATTGGAATCCCATTGATATATGCCACAATATCTGGAATACGATTATATTTTGGACCTGCAACTTTTAGTTGATTGACTACTAAAAAGTCGTTTTCAGAAGGTTCTTCAAAATCAATAATTTTCAATCTTATATTTTTTTCTTCATCGCCATTCAAGTATGAAACAAGGAACCCCATGGTTATCCATTGATGCAGTTGACGATTACAAGAAACTAATCCAGGGATACTTGGATTAGTAATTTGAAGAATTGCAGATTCAATAGTTTTATTAGGAACTTCGGGGTTCAGTCTTATAAGTGCTGTTCTCAAACGATCTATCAGATAAACCTGTCGCAAGTCATCTCTTTCAGGCGTGGATCCATCAGGTGCAATATCTGGCCCATGAGCATAGGCATAGCCAATCTCTTTGAACCATTCAATAGAAATATTTTCTAAATCTTCTTCATTGAGAAATGACATTAGATACCTACCTCATCAATCATTTTTTCAGCGTCAGTAATTCTAATTTTTCCTGATATAAGTTTAGGAAGAAGAGTATCTTTTACTTTTTGAAGAGATAAACTCTGCAAGTTTCTTGCTTTCATACCAAGAAATAAATCTTTTATCTGTTGTTCAAATATTTCTAATAATGAGGCAGATGGAATGATTTGCTGGCTCATATATGCAATATTTCGATTCAAACCAGGTACTGCAGAATCTGCAGATAAATTTGATAATTTTTGGTTATGTAAGGCAAAAAAGATAAAAGTCATTTCTCTTATGCTACTTTTCGGTTTCACATAAAAAGTAGTATCAATTGGGAAAAAATCATCATATGACCATTTCACTATTCCTGGATTACCTTTTCTGCCAACAATAATTCCTGGCCCTTTCACAAGATAATTATTATGAAAACCAACTATTCCATTTGAACCGAACACCGGATATGAGCCTTTTATTCTATCTGACTCTTTCAAAGGTTTTCCATAAACAAGTTCAATTATTTCTCCAAGTTTTTTTATTTCCCATCCACGAGGAATTTTTCCTAATTCAGAATCTACAAGTAAATCTGGAAATAAATCACTAATTTCTTTTGGTAATCCTGTTGAACGATCTTTTACTTTTTCTTTCACGGGATCAAAATCAATAAACCAAGATTTGAAAAGTGATTTAGCTATTTTTTCAATTGTTTCGTTAGTTTTTTGATTTAGTTCAATTTTTTCATCTAAAACTCCTAGTATCGAAGATATTGCTATTTGCTCTGATATTGAAGGTAAAGAAATATTCGATTCAATAATAGATTCTGTTGTTAGATTTACTTGAACGCCAGTATTAGCTCTTGATCGTAAATTTCGGATATGACTTGGTGAATTCAAAAAATAATAGAGAAATCTCTGGTTAGCTTTATTCTTATCTTTGGTCCTAATTCTTCCTACTCTTTGATTTAGAAGGAATCTCCCTGTATCTGTGATTCTTGCGCAGTTACCTAATATTGCCACTTTATCTTTCATGTCTGTCATCGCTATAACAATATCACCGTGTTCTAAAGCGAATTTCTCTTCATTTGCTTTATGGTTTTGAGGTATGAAAACTGCCTTATCAAATTCTTTGAAACCACCACCTCTTTTTATATAACCCATCCTCAATACTTCTTTATTTTTGGGGGATTTTTTTACATAATCTCTGCTGCTAAAAGCAAATCCGTTTTGAAATTCTGCTATTTCCCGTAAAGGGATTATGTTCCATCCTTCAACCATAACCAATCCTCTTCAAGTGATTACTAATTTGCTTATCTAATTTTGCTCCTTCCTCTTGTTGCTCTTTGAGTAAAAAAGTAAGTTTTTTCATTTTTTCATCAAAACTTTCATCATCATCTTCCTCTTCTAGAGTACCTACATATCTTCCGGGAATTAGAATAAAACCATTTCTTTCAATTTCTTCAAAATTTGCATTGTGGCAGAAACCTTCTACACCAACAAAGTCTTCTTTATTGCGCCAAGAATCAACAGTATCTGCAATTTTAGAAATATCTTCAGTAGTAAGAATTCTTTCTACACGGGATTTCATTTTCCCAATTTGACGAGCATCAATGAATAAAGTTTCACCTCTTCTATCTCTTCCTTTTTTAGTTTTATCATTTGTCAAAAACCATAAGCATACAGATATTTGAGTATTCAGAAATAGTTGACTAGGCAGGGCAATCATTATTTCAACTACATCTTTTCTGACCATTTCTTCTCTAATATTTCCTTCATTACTCGTATTGGAACTCATAGATCCGTTTGCCAGTACAATGCCTGCTTGACCACCTGGTCTCAACTTCCAAAGCATGTGTTGCAACCATGCAAAGTTAGCATTACCTATAGGTGGCCTCCCATATACCCAACGAGGATCATTATCATATTTTTCTCCACTCCACTCAGAAATATTGAAAGGTGGATTTGCAAGTATGTAATCAAATTTTTGATCAGGATGTTGATCAGCAGCAAAAGTATCTCTTGGCTCTTTTCCTAAATTTGCAGAAATACCTCTGATTGCGAGATTTATTGCGGCTAATCTCCAAGTGGTTGGGTTGCTCTCTTGACCATAAATTGAAATATCATCAAGTTTCCCCCCGTGATTCCTTATGAAATCTTCACTTTGAACGAACATTCCACCAGAACCACAACAAGGATCATAAACTCTACCTTTATTAGGTGAAAGAATAGCAACTAGTAATTTGACTACATGAGAGGGAGTATAAAAAGATCCTGCATTTTTCCCTTCTAGCACCGCAAATTTTCCTAAAAAATATTCGTAAACTTCTCCGAGAATATCTCTATCTTTTTCATTAGAGTTGAAACCAATTTTTGAGATAACATCTACTAATTGTCCCTTTGTTCCTGGTTCTAGTAATGCAGCAGTAAAACGCTTATCTAATTTTCCTTTCAATGAGGGATTCTCATTTTCAATTGAAACTAAAGCTTCATCAATTAGTTGTCCCTCATTGAAAATTTTAGGAACTTTTGCATTTTTCTGTATGTATTCCCATCTTGCTTTTGGTGGTACCCAAAAAATTACATCTTGTTCATAATAATCTTTATCTTCTAACGCTTCTTCCCTCAATTCTGGTTCTAGATAAAACTCAATATTCTTGGGATTACTAATCATTTCCATAACTTTTTTTTGTTGTTCAACAAAAGAATCGGAAATATATTTCAAAAATATCAAACCTAATACTAAATGCTTATATTCTGCAGCATCCATCTGATTGCGCAGTTTGTTTGCACAGTCCCAAAGATCTGCTTTGAAATCTAGTGGAGTATTTTGTTTCTTTTTAGGAATGACCAATAAAATAATTGCTCTTATTTTATACCTAGTTTTTATTTTGTTTGATTCAATGCTGACTTTATGACATTAGATTTGTTATCTTTCTAATTAAGTAGAAATCATATCTAATGATAAGTAATAAAAAATGGCAACAACTATTAGCACTTGCAACAACTGGTGAAAAATTACCCAAAGATGCTACAGGGGAAGAAAAGGAAGCATATGAATCATTAGTTCGTGATCATAAAATCATGCTTGAAACTGCAGAGAAACATGGGATAAAGAATCCTGAGATGTATATACCTTTTGAAGTTGAGGGTGATTTCTTATGAATGAACTAAATGGACCTGAAGCATCAAGAAAAATGGCAAGACTCCTAAATAAAAATCATCTTTCAGTAGATATGTGGCATGAAGTTCTTCTTGCTGCAGGTCAATGCAAAACTTGGGCAGAAGTTCTAGTTCGATATGAGGAAATTACTGGATATGATTATGAAGAATAATTATGGAGAAAAATTCCCCACCTAAAATTGATGATACTTGGTACTTTCGGGGTAAGTTTATGGAAAATTTGCCTCTATTGCAAGATGGTGAATATCTTTGGCATAAAGTTCAAAATTGCAAAAGATGTGGTGCTAAAAAAACTGTAAAAAAATGTTTGTGGGGCCATCCAACTAAAGAAGCATTTGAGTCTGGAGAGTGGGCAATTATGGGATGCTGTATGGAACCAGTAAGGAGTCGTTGGGCATGCACAAAATGTGAATGGAAATATTATCATCCTGAAGATATTCCCGAATATATGTTTATCGGAGAAGAAGATATTTGATCTAATTTGTATAAAAATTCATCTAAAGAAATTTATTTTCCTCTTGAATTTCTTCTAAGTTCTTTTTATAAGAGAATCAAATAAAAAATGGGTTTTCTTATGGGTTTTTTCTATAAATTCTATGGATTTAGTGCTTCAGGATATGTCATGACTACTCTTGATGAGTTGAATATAATCCCGCCCGGGGAGTTTATAAATTCCAAAAAGTTATCCAAAGTCACCATAAAAAAGGTGACTTTTTTATTTCTTTGACTTTTTTTGCCAAATAGTGGTTAGCCGAAGATATAATCAAGTATATTTGATATAATTTTAATAACAGTATATAGAACATTTAGTATAATCAAGTTTACTTTAAATATATTTAGTTTTAAATTGCATAGGTGTTTTTTAAGAACAGTTATTAGAACGGTTACAAAATTCTCTGCAAACGTGAATAACAAGCTCTTTGGTTTATTTTCATTTCTTTAAAATTAAGACATATTTTCGTTTACATACTTTGAATTACTACACCATTCAAGAAATTTTAGTCATCCCACATATCCTTTTTCTCTTGATCTAAATTATTCCTTTCAAGTAATTCTATTCTTTGCTTCTGAGAATCTATTTCTGTTTCAATTACGTTTTTATCGTCAATATATTTTGTTTGTATTTCTAAGATATTTATTTCAAATTGTTCTCCAAAAAAATCTGACATTTCTCTCCATGCTTCCATTTCCTCTTCTTTGCCAATAGTATCGTTTATCTGATGTGAAATAATTTCTAATACATATTTTTTAAGTTCTTGATGACTCATCGATTCAACTTTTTTTAAGATGTAAAGTTCTTTCAGAGCTTCTAGTTGTTTTTTTGATAAATCAGAATAAATAATAGATTTCTTTTTCATAGATACTTCAATTTTTTTTTATATAAATAGTATTATGCGTTTAAACATTTTGTAGAAATGAAAAAATTTTAAACTTAATTACATTTTGAAAGCTGAAAAACTCCATTTAAATCAATTTTTATATAAATATAATGGCAATCTGAATACAATATTCTTTCAATTCGAACCATTATTTGTTTCTATTAATCCTTTAATTATTAAGAAAAAATGAATAGAATCGAAAGAAATTCTAAAATTTCAACTTTATTAAAATTAGCAATTTCCATCTAATCCATTACCATCACTAAGTTATCTGATAATTCTAATTGATAAAATTGTTTACAGTAATTCAGCAATCTTTACAAATTCTTGAGAGAATCATATTACTAAAATTTAATCTTAATTTAATAGTTTATAAATATGAAAATTTCAATCCTTTTAATTGAAGATGATCGTGATATGCGTGATTTGGTTGCTAGACATTTAGAACATTCTGGTTTTGATGTCCAAAAAGCTGAAGATGGAATCAAAGGACAAGCATTAGCTCTTCAATATTCACCAGATCTAATACTTTTGGATTTAATGCTACCAAGTGTTGATGGTTTAACTTTGTGCCAACGATTAAGAAGAGACGAAAGAACATCAAATATACCAATTTTGATGATAACTGCGTTAGGCGGCCTTAAAGATAAAGTTACTGGGTTTAATTCTGGAGCAGATGATTACATTACTAAACCATTCGATTTAGAAGAATTATATGTACGTATAAAAGCTTTATTAAGGAGAACCAACAGAGCACAATTAAATTCTACTAACCAGCAAGAAATATTAAATTATGGCCCTTTAACTCTTGTTCCGGAAAGATTTGAAGCTATATGGTTTGAATCTCCTGTTAGGTTAACGCATCTTGAATTTGAACTTCTTCATTGTCTTTTGCAGAGACATGGTCAAACTGTATCGCCAGCATTAATCCTTAAAGAAGTATGGGGATATGAACCTGATGATGATATTGAGACAATAAGAGTTCATATTAGACATTTACGCACTAAACTTGAACCCGATCCACGTAAACCTGTTTATATAAAGACTGTATATGGTGCTGGATATTGTCTTGAGTTACCTATTGGTTCTCAAGTGGAAACTGCTAGGCAAGAGTTTATTCAAGCAAGAAATCCTAACTTGATAAATTCTGCGGTAGATTAATCTATTACATCTTCCATTGAAATTTTTAAAAAAGCTATTTCCCATGACAACCTTGGTTGAATGTTATTTCTTAAGAGGTATTTTAAATTTTCAAGTTTTTTAACTAAACCGATATTTTTTGTTTTTCTCCACCAAATTGTTTGAATTAAATTTACTAGACAAATCTGTTGCAAAATTTCTAATTTTTCAGATATTGATTTAGATATTTCTAATATTTCTAGACTATTTTTAATTGGAGAATCCAATTTACTT
This sequence comes from Prochlorococcus sp. AG-355-J09, assembly GCA_003278735.1. GTDB lineage: Bacteria > Cyanobacteriota > Cyanobacteriia > PCC-6307 > Cyanobiaceae > Prochlorococcus_A. The sequence goes on along the minus strand of QCDO01000009.1, from coordinate 48,618 downwards.
ATAATTTCATCTGAAAAATCATTCCAAATTTCAATATTTTTCAATAATTGATTTGGAGATCCATTGGCTGAATTAATTAAATCTTCAAATTTTAAATTTGTATTTATCTTTGATTTAGAAGTATCTAAATATTCTTTTAAAATTGACTTTATTTGTTTACTAGAAAAAGATCGAAATCTGACGATTTGACATCTTGAGATAATCGTATCTAAGAGAAGATTTAATTTAGATGTTAGTAAAATAAAAATTCCGTTACTAGGTTCTTCTAAGGTTTTTAAAAGGCAATTCGAGGCTGCTTCGTTTAAAAGGTGTGCATCAATAATCAAAACAATTTTTTTTTCTGAGTTTATTGATTTTTGACCAAGAAAAGTTTTGATATTACGTATTTGAGCAATTTTAATAATCTCAGATCCACTTTTTGCTGTTTTTTCAAGATCGGATGTTCCTGAACTTTTTGTTGATAAAAGAGAATTAGGTTCAATAATTAAAAAATCAGGATGGTTATTGTTTGTAATTCTCTCTTCAACATTTTCGCTTTGTGAATACTGTTTGAAAATCTCTTTTATAAATTCAAGAGCAGTTTGTTTTTTGCCTAATCCTTCAGCACCATAAAATATATAACCATTAGCCAATGATTTGTTTTTAATTATGTTCTTAAGAAAGGTATTGACTTCTTCATTCAAGAAAAAATTGTTTTTTTTAACCTCAATCATTTGTTATTAGAAAAATTGTTTAGTAAAGTCTCTTTGATTTGATTGGAAATAGTTTTAATATTTTGTGAAGCAGATATTACTTTCCAGTTTTTTTGTTTGGCAATTAGTTTGAAGCCTTCATTTACTTTTTCTAAAAATTTAATACCTTCTGATTCTATTCTGTCTGGAATTTCATTTTTTCTTCGAAATATGCTCTCTTCTGGAGAAATTTCTAAGAAGAAAGTAAGATCTGGAGATACTCCTTGACACACAATAGATTCAATATTTTTAATTATTTCTAAATTTATATTTCTTCCATAACCTTGATAAGCAAGTGTCGAATCGGAAAATCTATCACTTATTACCCAATCATTGTTATTTAAAGCAGGTGAAATAATTTTGGAAACGTGTTCAGCTCTATCCGCTGAATAAAGCAATAATTCTGCAAGAGATGAAGGCTTATTATTTTCATTATTTTCAAGAATCAGTCCTCTAAGTTTTTTTCCTAAAAGACTGCCCCCCGGCTCTCTAGTCGTGATTAATTTTGACCCTTTCTTTATTAGACCACTATTAGGAAGCCATTTAGATAGTTCATCTATTTGGGTAGTTTTACCACATCCATCAATACCCTCAATAACGATAAATTTTCCTTTCATTTAATCCAAAGATAAAGCATTAATTACAACTGTAATAGAGCTAATCGCCATCAATAATGCTGCTATTGAGGGAGTAAGAAGAATACCGTATTTAGGGAATAAAATGCCGGCGGCTAAAGGTATAGCTAGTAAGTTGTAACCAAAAGCCCATGTTAGATTTTGATTTATTTTTCTTATAGTTTTTTTTGCAAGATTTAAGGCGTAGGGTAATCCATTTAGTTGATCTCCCATTAATACTACATCTGCATTTGCCTTGGCTATTTGAGTACCAGATCCTACCGCAATTCCTAAGTCTGAGGATGCTAAGGCTGGGACATCATTAATACCATCACCAATCATTGCCACTTTATTATTAATTTTTAAATTTTCTATAGTCTTGAGCTTCATTTCAGGAAGAAGATCCCATTTTACTTCTGTTTCTTTACAACCAATTTTTTTTGCTAAAGCTAAAACCGTTTGTTTCCTATCACCACTTAAAATATTAATTTTAAAATTGTTTTCTCTCAAATTTTGAACTGTTTTAATTGAATCATCTCTGAGTAAATCTCCCAGCAAAATAAAGCCTAATAACTTATCTTTGATACTTACTCCAATGATAGTGTTCGTTTTTGTTTCTTCATTTTCAATGACTTTTTTTGCTTCACTATCAATAATTATTCCTTTGCTTAGTAGCCATTCAATATTTCCAATATTAATAATTCCATCAATTGATTTAAGTTCTCCAGAAATACCTCGCCCTGAATGAGTAAAAATTTTCTTTATTGGAAATAAACTTAAATTTTGCTTTTTTGCCTCTTGAATTAGGGCATCTGCGATTGGATGTCTGCTTTCCTTTTCTAAACTGGCAGCTATTTTTAATAAAAATGAATGATCATCATAATTTTTATAATCAACAATGAAAGGCTTACCTTTTGTTAAAGTGCCTGTCTTATCAAAAATAATTTGATTAATTTTTGAAGCCATCTCTATTTTGTCCCCGCCTTTAAATAAAACGCCCTTTTTTGCTGCTTTACCTGATGCGACAGTTATTACAGTTGGGGTGGCTAAACCTAATGCACAAGGACAAGCTATTACTAAAACAGCAATTGACAATTGTATGGCTAAACTAAGAAAATTCTCAGCATTACTACCAAGCGAACTATGAAGTGTATGGCTTGAGTGAGTGATGAATTGATGATTATGACTTAATAAATCTGGCCAAATGTTTCTTGCCCCTTTCCACCAAAAGAAGAAAGTTAAAGTAGCAAAAATAAGCACAAAGTAAGTAAATTTGCCTGCAATTTCATCGGCAATTCTTTGAATGCGAGGTTTTCTAGCGTTTACAGACTCAATAAGATTTACTAGTTTTGCAAGAGAAGAATCCCCTCCTACATTTTTTACTTTAAGTCTAAGAGTTGAATTAATATTTAAAGACCCACTAGATAGATTTTCGCCTTCTTTTACCTCGATAGGTTTGGATTCTCCAGTGATATGCGAAACATCAATATATGAATTGCCTTGAGTAACAATGCAGTCAGCAGGCACTCTGTCTCCAGCTAAAACTTGAATTTCTTGATTTGGTCTTAAAGTGTTTACTCTTATTGATTTTATTTGATTATCTTCTGTGTAGATATTTGCCATTTCAGGTTGAAGATCTAATAACTCTCCAATGGATGAACCAGTTTGATATCTTGCTCTTTCCTCTAAGAAACGCCCAATCAATATAAAACCTAACAGCATAACTGGTTCATTAAAAAAACAAGGAAAACCAGTAGCAGGAAATATTAAGGATAGAAGACTTGTTATATATGCGCTAGTTACTCCAAGAGCTACTAGAGAATCCATATCAGGACGGTTCTTAATAAATGATTTAAACCCATTAATAATTATTCCTCTGCCAGGAAATAAAAGAGCTAATGTCGCTAATGAAGCGTGAAAAAATATATTACCTAATATCGGAAAATTTATATATCCTCCTTCTGCTAGATGACCTAAACCTGAAAATAATAAAAGTAATAAAGCAAATGTTAGTTTTTTCCATTGATTATTCCACTTCTTTTTTTTTTCTAATTCTGCCTTGTTTATTTTTTTTGAAAAATCATTTACATAAATTTTTGATGGGAAACCATTTTCTTTTAGATTTTTGAGAACTGCTTCTATCTCTATATGTTTCTGAGTAATTTCAAAATATGCACTTTCAGTGAGTAAGTTAACAGAAACATTTTCAATACCATCAGAATTATTTAATATTTTTTCAACAGTACTAACACAACCTCCGCACTTCATTCCTGAAATATTTAATTGAATGCTTTCCATATTTTTTGCCATTGAAGCAAATTAATGCTTGACTTATTTTTTAACTATAATAATAAATGTAATAGACTTTTTAAATAGTAATTTTTTAAATTACTATATTAATTTTATTAGTTTTAGACAGGTGCCTAGTAATCAAAACAGAGACAACTTTATCGATAAAGCTTTTACTGTAATTGCTGAATCAATAGTAAAAATAATGCCTATTGCAGAGAAAGAAAAAAAAGCATATATCTATTATAGAGATGGCTTAGCTGCACAAAATAATGGAGATTATTCGGAAGCATTAGAGTATTACAAAGAGAGTTTACTACTTGAAGAAAATAAAATTGATAGAGGTGAGACTTTAAAAAATATGGCCATAATATATATGAGTAATGGTGAAGAGGATCTGTCTATAGAAACTTATGAAAAAGCATTAGTAGAAAATCCCAAACAGCCATCATGCCTTAAAAATATAGGTTTGATTTATGAAAAAAGGGGAAGATATGCTGAGCAAAATGGTGATTTAGATAAGAGAGATATTTGGTTCGATAAAGCTGCAGAAGTCTGGTCTAAAGCAGTTAGATTATATCCAGGTGGTTATCTAGATATTGAAAATTGGTTGAAAAACTCAGGAAGAAGTTCAATCGATATGTATCTCTAATTTTTTTAAACTGATAAAGAATATTCAACTGCTTCTTTAATATTTGATATCTCTTTGATATTTATTAAATTTTGAAAATTATTATTTAGTTCTTCCTCTAGTTTTGGCACTACGATATTTTTGATCCCTAGTCTTACAGCTTCTTCTATTTTTGTTCGAAGGTTATTCGATTTTCTAACCTGACCGCTTAAACCCAATTCACCAATAAATGAGCTACTGGCCAAAGGAGGAATATTTTTCAAACTTGATAAAATTGATATTGCAACACCTAAGTCAGATGAAGGATCATTAATCTCAAAACCCCCACCAGTAGCTACATAACAATCAAATTCAGATAATTTTATCCCTACGTGTTTTTCAATAACAGCTAGGATTTGATGCAATCTATTAATGCTTATTCCAGTTGTAGTCCGTCTTGGGTTGCTGTAGAAAGTTTTATTTACCAGTGCTTGTATATCAACTGCTAATGGTCGAGTACCTTCATTGGTAATCGTAGTTGTTACACCTGATATGTTTTCTTTATTTGTAAAAATTGAACTTGGGTTTTTTATCTCTCGTAAACCCTCTTCAAGCATTTCAAAGATTCCAATCTCGAAGGTCGATCCAAATCGATTTTTTATACTTCTTAGTAATCTATGTGAGGAAATATTATCTCCTTCAAAGTTTATTACTGTATCAACTAAATGCTCTAAAGTTTTAGGACCAGCTAAAGCACCATCTTTGGTTACATGACCAATTATTAGAAGCGCAATATTATTGTCTTTGGCAAGATTTTGCAATTCAGACGAACATGCTCTCACCTGAGAAACTGATCCTGGAGAACTTTGCATTTCATGATTATGGATGGCTTGAATACTATCAATAATTGCGAAACTTGGATTGACACTTTTGATCTCTTCAATAATTAGGGATAAATTAGTTTCTGCAAAAATTTTTAAATCAATACTGTTTTGATTTAATCTTTCCCATCTAATTTTTACTTGTTCTAAAGATTCTTCTGCAGTTATGTATAAAACTTTCTCTTTAAGAGATATTTTTCCTGCTGATTGAAGAACTATTGTGCTTTTACCTATCCCTGGTTCTCCTCCAAGTAAAACAACGGATCCAGGTACTATTCCACCCCCAAGAACTCTATCAAATTCAGTAAAACCACTCGTGAATCTTGATATTTTTTTTGATGAGATCTCATTAAATGGTATAGATTTTTTACTGTTTTTGATATCTTTTATTTCTTGATATTTAGAGCTCTTACTTTTTATTTCTTCAACAATGGAATTCCATGAGTTGCAATTAAGGCATTTCCCAAAGTATTGAGAAGTTTCAGATCCACAATTCTGACAAATAAAAGTCGATAATTTGCTAGACATTAAGTTTCTGAATGAAGTAATGGAACTAGAATGTTTGGGATATTGCCCCTCTACAAGTTAGATTAGGTTAATAATAAATTCTCTTACTGATTAGCTAATAGAAACAAATGGCTCTATCTAGTCAAACTAAAGAAACTATACTGGTCGCAGATGACGAGGCAAGTATTAGAAGAATTCTGGAGACACGTCTCTCCATGATTGGCTACAAAGTTGTAACTGCAAGTGATGGTAAAGAAGCATTAAAGTTATTTAAGGATTATGAACCTGATTTAGTAGTGCTAGACGTCATGATGCCAAAGCTAGATGGTTATGGAGTTTGTCAAGAATTAAGGAAAGATTCTGATGTCCCAATTGTTATGTTAACTGCATTAGGAGATGTCGCAGATAGGATAACAGGTTTAGAATTAGGGGCTGATGATTATGTAGTAAAACCATTCAGCCCAAAGGAATTGGAAGCTAGAATTAGGTGTGTTCTTAGAAGAATCGACAAAGAACAAATTCCTGGAATGCCTAATTCGGGATTAATTTTGGTAACGGATATTAAAATTGATACAAATCGAAGACAAGTTTTTAAAAGCGATGAGAGAATAAGATTAACTGGAATGGAATTTAGTCTCTTAGAGCTTTTGGTAAGTAGGTCAGGAGAGCCATTTAGTAGAGGAGAGATCTTGAAAGAAGTTTGGGGATATACCCCCGAGAGACATGTAGACACGAGAGTCGTAGATGTTCATATATCAAGATTAAGATCAAAACTTGAAGCTGATCCAGCAAATCCTGAATTAATTTTGACAGCAAGGGGTACAGGTTATCTTTTTCAAAGGATTGTTGATATTGCTCCTTTTGATGGTAAATAAATGGGGAAAGAAACAGCGCAAAAAATTAACAAGTCCAGAGCTATTAGAAGATTAGTTATTTGGTATAAAAGAAATTCGGCTGTCACTTCAATAGTAGATACTGCTGCTAGTTCTGCGGCAACGGCTAGTAATGTTGCAGGTAATGTCGTTTCTGGTGCTGGTTCTGTTGTGACCACTGCTAGTAATGTTGCTAGTAATGTTGCAGGTAATGTTGCGGGCAATGTAGTTTCAAGCGCTGAATCTGTTGTGAATACTGCCAGCAGTGTTGTTTCAAATGCTAGCTCAATAGCGAAAAATACATTACAGCCATTAGTTTTTGACCCATTAAAAAGATTACAAAATAGCGATAATATTTTAGATAAGGTCGAAGACATTCAATCTAAAAGAATTTGGATCGCAGTTGATGGTATGGGTGGAGATTATGCTCCTGTTCCAATTCTAGAAGGTTGCCTCGAAGCAATAAGTAGATTCCCAATAAATATAAAGTTTGTCGGCAAAATTCAAAAAGTTAAAGATGCAGCTGAAAAAACTGGTTTAGCAGAATTATTAGAAAATGAAATTAATAATAATCGTCTTGAATTAATTGATAGTGGAGAGCCTATTGGGATGAATGAAGAAGCTACTGCAGTCAGAAAAAGGAAAAATGCAAGTATAAACGTTGCAATGGACTTAGTGAGAAATAATAAAGCTGAAGCTGTTTACTCAGCTGGTAATTCAGGTGCCATGATGGCTTCTGCCATATTTAGAATTGGAAGATTGAAAGGGATTGATAGACCAGCTATAGGAGCATTATTTCCAACAAGGGATCAAACTCGCCCTGTATTAGTTTTAGATGTTGGTGCAAATACTGATTGTAAGCCATCTTATCTGCATCAATTTGCTCTTCTGGGTAACATTTATGCAAAAGATGTCTTACAAGTAAAAAAACCAAGGATAGGTCTTCTAAATATTGGAGAAGAAGAATGCAAAGGTAATGATTTATCCCTAAAAACATTTGAATTATTATCTTCTGAAAAAAGTTTTGATTTTGGAGGTAATTGTGAAGGGCGAGATGTATTATCAGGTAGCTTCGATGTAGTAGTCTGTGATGGATTTACTGGAAATATATTATTGAAATTTCTTGAATCTGTGGGAGGAGTTCTATTAGATATTTTGAGATCTGAGCTGCCACGTGGAAGGCGGGGGAAAGTTGGTTCAGCTTTTTTAAGAAGTAATCTACTCAGAATTAAGAAAAGGTTAGATCATGCCGAACATGGAGGAGCTTTATTACTTGGGGTGAATGGTATTTGCGTTATTGGTCATGGAAGTAGCAAATCTTTATCAGTAGTTAGTGCTCTTCGCTTGGCCCACTCTGCAGTGAATCATGGTGTTATGGACAATTTAAATCAACTGCAAAAGCTTCAAGTTTTAAATTCATAAAACATATTGAGTCAAATTTATGTTTGACTAATATAAGTAACTAAAAAACTCTTTTGGAAGGAATAAATTTTAATCAGATTGGAGTGTCATTCAAGGGAAGTGGAAGTTATGTACCTGATCAAATCCTAACCAATCAAAAAATTAGTCAAAAGGTTGATACAAGCAATGAATGGATACAATCTAGAACTGGTATTTCTGAGAGAAGAATCTCGAACGTAGAAGATAATGTTACTGAGATGGGTTATAAGGCTGCTCTAACTGCTATAGAAATGGCTAATTGGGATATTAAAACGATTGATTTGATTGTTTTAGCTACTTCTACTCCGCATGATTTATTTGGATCAGCCCCATCAATTCAAGCTAAATTAAAGGCAGCTAATGCTGTAGCTTTTGATTTAACTGCAGCTTGTAGTGGCTTTTTATTTGCCTTAATAACAGCCTCACAATTTTTAAAAGGGGGTAGTTTTAAAAGGGCTATTGTTATTGGAGCAGATCAATTATCAAGTTTTGTTGATTGGAATGATAGAAGAAGTTGTATTCTCTTTGGAGATGGTGCCGGTGCATTAGCAATTGAAGCCACAAATGAATTTGATAATTTTATAGGTTTTGATATGAGAACTGATGGGGGGAGGGGCTCTTTTCTTAATCTTCCATCAAAAAATAATAAGGATTCAATAGTGGATGAAATTGACTTTTTAAGTGGAGGTTTTTCTCCAATTCAGATGAATGGTCAGGAAGTTTATAAATTCGCAGTTAAAGAAGTCCCCGTAATTCTTCAAAAGTTGTTGAAAAAAATGAAATATAATTCTGATCAAGTTGATTGGCTCTTGTTACATCAAGCTAATCAAAGAATATTGGATTCTGTAGGAGAAAGGTTAAAAATTCCCAGAGAAAAGATTCTTAGCAATTTAGAAAAATATGGCAATACCTCAGCAGCAACAATTCCATTAATGATGGATGAGGCTGTAAGAGATTATAGAATTAAACAAAATGATATTATTGCTACAAGTGGTTTCGGTGCTGGGCTAAGTTGGGGTGCAGCCCTAATTAAATGGGGTTAAAAACAAAATAGGAACATTATGACAGTAGCATGGGTATTCCCTGGACAGGGTTCGCAAAAAATTGGAATGGCAAAACAAATCGAAACTTTGCCCAATACAAAAGAGAGGTTTAATTATGCATCTGAAATATTTGAGAGGAATTTATTTGAAATTTGTGAGTTAGATACTGAACCAACAAATCCTCTTCTTGATTTAAATAACACAAGGAATACACAAATTTGTCTTTTTTTAGTTGAATCAATCTTATTAGATGCATTAAAGGAAAATGGGTTTAAACCAACTTATGTTGCGGGACATAGTCTTGGAGAAATCACTGCACTATATTGTGCCGATGTTTTTTCATTCGAAGATTGTGTTTCTCTTATAAAAAAAAGGTCTCAATTAATGGTCAATGCTGGGAAAGGATCTATGGCAGCAGTAATTGGTTTTGATAGATATCAGCTTGATTTATTAGTGAAAAAAATTGATGATATTGTCATTGCGAATGACAATAGCTCTTCACAAGTTGTCTTATCAGGATCTAATGAAGCCCTAGATAATTTATCGAGAGAAATTGCTTGTAAAAGATTCTTGAAATTAAATGTTTCAGGAGCATTTCATTCGCCATTTATGAATGAACCTTCATCAAAATTTTGTGAGTATTTAAAAAAGATTAAATTTAACAATCCCTCTTTCCCTGTAATAAGTAATTATGAACCTTCACTGTGTAGCGATCCAAACGAGATTAAAATTAGATTAGAAAAGCAAATGTGTAATGGAGTGAGGTGGCGAGAAACTATGGATTTAATGGCAAAAGATAGTGATCTTCATATTGTCGAAATTGGCCCTTCTAATGTACTAAGCGGTTTAGGAAAAAGACATCTTAAAGATGTAAAAATTTCTCAAGTTTCATCTTCTGATCAAATATCTTATTAATTTGTATGAAAAATCATACTATTCAAAAATTAATCTATGAATTAGTAAGCAAGCTTTTTGTATTTCCAATTTATAAATTTGTATTTAAAGGTCATTTAATAGGTAGAGACAATATTCCGCAAAAAGATTCCTTTATCATGGTTTCTAATCATGGTTCTTTACTTGACCCTCCTCTGTTAGGACATGCCCTTGGACGCAATATATCTTTTATGGCCAAGGCAGAGCTTTTTAGAATCCCTTTCCTCGGCTTTATTATCAAGGCTTGTGGAGCGTATCCTGTAAAAAGAGGAATTGCTGATAAAAACACAATTAAAACAGCATGTAAGAAATTATCAGATGATAATTGTATTGGAATTTTTATTGATGGCACTCGTCAAAAAAATGGTCGAGTGAATAAGCCCAAACAAGGTGCAGCATTATTAGCCTTTAAAAATCAAAAATTATTATTGCCTGTTGCAATAGTTAATTCACATAGACTAATAAGATTTAGATGCTTTATTCCTTTGTTTTCAAAAATAGTTATTAAAGTGGGGAAACCTGTTCAACCTCCACAAAGTTCATCAAGACATGATCTGAATTCTGTAACAATGCACCTTCAAGATAAAATTAATAATTTGATTGGATGAATATTTAGTTAATTGGAGAAATAGGGTAAAGAGGCAAAACTTTTCTCCAGGAATCTATAGTTGAATTTAATAAATTTTTATTTGATAAATCTAATAATTCTTTCAAATCTTTTTTATCATCATAAGTAGCTTCAAAAGAAAGTTCTTTACTATCAAGTTCTTTGACAACTTTTGGTAAGATTGTTTCTCGAATGATTAGATCCGAGGAGTTTTTTTCGTTACCACAAATTTCATATTTACCTGCAATAAAACCCTTACGTTTTAAATTTTTGAAAATCCAGAATGATTTTTTGTCTATTAAGATATTATTTTTTGATGCAATTCTTTTTGCCATTATTTCAAATGAACTAAAACTGTCTAGAGGGCAATTTATTTGTTGTGAGATGGTTCTTGCTAAAACTACAATTAGTCGTGAAGCATTAAAATTTGCTGGCCCTATACTGACAGATAACTTATTTATTTTTTGTAAATTTTCTTTGGAAATGAACTTGTTAAGATCATTTATTAAGTTGTTGCAAAGGTCATTATCAAATTTCTTAAAAAATAATTCATCAGATTCTAGGTCATTGTTTTTTCTATACCCAAAGCCAAAAGAATTATCTGTGCTATGAATCACTAATGTAGAGTAATTTTCTCTTTGATTGATTTTATTTGTCATCTATTACCTTTAAACAGGTAATTCCATACCTGGATTCAACTTAGACCATTTACCAAATTCATTTTCAAAACTTGCACAAGATTGAACATCCCAATCAGTTTTATAATCACCATTAGTGTCTTTAACTATGTTGACATGAATGAATGGTTTTTTTGCTTTAAAATCAGGTAGATCACAAATATGATCAATACCATGATTATTCTCAACATCATGATATGTGATACATCTATCAACCCATTTACAGTTGATGCAAATGCACATAATTAATAAATAAAATGAAAAGTAACATCCTCTCAGATCATACATTAATAATTGATGAATTAGAAACAAGTATAAGATTTCATAATTTGGATTCAATATTAGGTTTTTTACCTAAGGGATCATATCTGGTTGGTGGTTACATAAGAGATATTATTTTGAAAAGAGTAACTGAAAAGGTAGATTTTGATATTGTTGTACCTTTAAATGCAATTGAAATTGGGAAAAAGATTGCAGATAATATTGGATCAAAATTTATAATTTTGGATGAAAAAAGAGAAGTAGTAAGAATTATTATTAATCATATTTATATTGATATTGCAAATCAGGTTTCATCTACGATAGAGGGAGATTTATGTTCTAGGGACTTTTCGATTAATTCAATTGCTTTTTTAATTGATAAGAAGTGTTTGGTTGATCCATTAAATGGTCTTAAGGATCTTGAGGATTCTTTACTTAGAACTCATTCTGAAAAAAATTTATTAAATGATCCTTTACGAATATTAAGATGTTTTCGATTTGTTTCAGAATTGAATTTTAAAATCGATTTAAAATTGGTTGATTTTATAACAAAAAATAAAGGGAAACTATACCTCGTTGCTAAAGAGAGGATTAATTATGAAATCCAGAAAATAGTCCATGGAGCCAATGCTCTTGATGCAGTATTGCCGATAAAAAAATTAAATATATTTGGTACTGATAATTTATCTAAAGATTCTTTTTTTTTGGATTTAGAGAAAATTAATTACGCAGAACTTAATCAGGAAGAAAAAGAAAAATTTTTACCTTCATTTTTTATTGCTCAAATTTTAGATGTTTTATCTTTAGAGAAACTGAAATTTAGTAAATCTGATATTACAAAAACTAAGTTATTGCGAAAATGGCACTTTTTCTTGGAGAAAAAAAATATCACTCGATTAACTGAATCAGATAGATTTGCGTTACATAAAGAATTAGAGATGTTTCTTCCATCTTTTATTTTCTTTTTACCTGAAAATTTACGATTAGATTGGCTTCGTAGATGGCGTGACAGTGACGATAAATTATTTCATCCTTCAAACTTACTTAATGGTGATGTAATCAAAAAAAAATTTCAAATAAAAGATGGTCCTCTATTAGGAGAGCTTTTACATTATCTTTCTAAGGAACTTGCGTATAAGAGATTGAATAATTTTGATGAAGCTATTTATAAAGCAAAGCTATGGATTGAACAAAATGCGCCAAAATGTGATTAAATACACATAGCTTAGTTTTGTTTAGAAGTTCAGACTTCAAAATCATTTTTAAAAATTTATGAGTATTCGCATTTACATTGGCAACTTACCACAAGGATTTAATTCAAAGGAATTTGATAAACTTTTAAAATCAGTTTCTGATTCTATTAGATTTAAAGCAGTTCTAGATAAAGAAACTAAGGAATGCAGGGGGTTTGGTTTCGCTACAGCTAATAATGAAGATAACGCTAATTTATTAATTCAAAATTTAAATGGTTTTGAATTTAATGGTTCTAAATTAAGAGTAGAGCTATCAGAAAAGAAAGATTCTTCTTTAAACAAAAGAAATGGTGGAAAATTAAACAAAAACAAGAAGAAGAAAGACTTTAAGAAAATTGTTCATAGTGATGCTCCTAACCTCGAAGCTCCTGATCCAAGATGGGCTGGAGAATTATCTAAATTGAAAGATTTGTTGGCGAATCAGAAGACGCCTGCCTAGTTACTTAATTCGAGAAATTAAAAAAGATATTGGAATCTCAAGAGCTTTTACTGAATTTTTTACAAAAGCCCTATTATTAAAGACATCATAGTCTAATCTTTCAATAGAATCTAATATTCCTCTATAAAGTCGTAAAGACGTCCATACCGGCCATCTTGCGTCAGAAGATAGCCACTTAATACCATCCTCAGACTTTTGGAACCATTCGCGAGCCCTTGTTAATTCAAAGTTCATCAGTGCTTTCCACTGCTTGTTTATTTTTCCTTTTAAAAGTTCTTCTTCAGAGTAATTAAATTTTTCAATATCCGCTTGTGGGAGATAAATTCTTCCTCTCTGTCTATCTTCTCCTACATCCCTCAAGATATTTGTTAATTGATTTGCAATTCCAAGAGCTATAGCTGCTTCAGAGGGGTCAGGCATAGCACTCCATGGCGCTGATGTATAAGCGCTATCAATTCCCATTACATTTTGAGTCATTAAACCAACAGTCCCTGCGACTCTATAACAATAGAGTTTTAATTCATCAAAATCTTTGTATCTAAATTTATTCAGATCCATTCTCTGACCATCTATCATATCAAGATAAGGTTGAATACTTTGTGGATATCTCTCGATCGTATCTAATAGAACTGAGTCTAATTCAGACTTAATGTTTCCTTTAAATACATTTTTAGTATTTTCTTCCCATGCATCTAGATTATCTGAAAGTTCATCTTGCGATTTAGTTGAGGCTTCTGCGCTATCCATTATTTCATCTGTTCTTCTACACCATACATAGATAGCCCAAATAGCTCTTCTCTTTTCTTGAGGTAATAAGAGAGTTCCCAAGTAAAAGGTTTTAGCCCATTGTTGAGTTTCTTTCCGGCATACCTCGTATGCTTGATCTAGTTGAGAAATTGAATTTTTCAAAAAGTTTTAGCTAAATTCAAGGGTTTGTAAACGTTATTTAGAAACATTTAGAAGGGTTTTGGTGAACTCCTTATTTATTGATTCTGCGCATAATTTACCACTTAAAACAGCACCTTCCATAGATGCTAAATATTTTTGCATTGTATAATCACCAGCTAAGAAAAAGTTTTTTATAGGGGATTTTTGACTAGGTCTGAACTCTTGACATCCAGGAACTGCTTTATACACAGATCTTGGAGTTTTAACTACTTTATATTTTCTTAATTTTGTCTTATCATAACCCATGAAATGTGTTGGGAATAATTTCTTCAACTCTTCCATAGTTGCATCTACGATGTCTTGATCGCTTCTATTTATCCAATCTTTTGCTGGTGCGAAAACTAATTCAAGCATTGATCTATTTGGATCTTCGTATTCTTTACATGTAATACTCATATCTGCGTAAACACTGAGAAGTGGCGATCTGCTAAAAAGTAGATGATCGATATCTGTTAATTTTTTGTCAAACCATAAATGGATATTAATGACTGGAACACCATTTAAACCATCTAATTTAGAAAATGCATCTAACCCTTTCCATTGTTGTGGGATCATTAATTTAAAGAGATCTACAGGCATTGCACTTACATAGGCATCAGCCGTTAGCTCTTTCTTTTCGTTTTTATCTAAAGAGGCAACAGTAAAACTTTTAACAGTGCTGTCATCATTAAGGTTAATTTGCCTTAATGGACTATTCATGTGAACTTCTCCACCACGAGCAGTAATATAATCAACCATTGGCTGGCAAAGTCTTTCCGGAGGTGCTCCGTCAAGGAATGCCATTTTAGAACCATTTTTTTCTTGTAAAAATCTGTTTAATGCTGTTAATAAGACTGTAGATGATATTTCATCCGGCCCTATGAAATTAAGAGCTTTACTCATTGCTATAAAAACCTCATCATTAACTCTTTCCGGTATATTGTGCTCTTTTAGCCAATCTGTCCATGATTTTGTATCACATTTATCTAAGTACTTTTGGCCTCTCAACATTGCAGGCACTAAACCTAATCCAAATAGAATCTTTTCATTCCATGAAAGCATATCATTATTGCTTAGTATCGCTGAAACACCATTAACTGGAGCTGGTATATCGGGAAAGTCGAATCTACTGTAAGTTCCAGGCTCAGATGGTTGATTAAAAATCATTGAATGACTTTTCCATTGGAGTCTATCTTCAATATCTAATTCCTTAAAAAGTTGCAACATATTCGGGTAGGCCCCAAAAAATATATGCAACCCAGTTTCATACCAATCCCCATCTTCGTCTTTCCATGCAGCAACTTTGCCACCTAAAACATCTCTGGCTTCGAGAACAATCGGAATGTGTCCATTATCAACTAAATATTTAGCACAAGATAATCCTGCTAAACCAGCACCAGCAATTACAACACGCATTATTAAATCAAGAAATAAATTTACACTTACTAATAAGCTACATTAAAGTTAGAACATAATAGTTTTTTTCGTTGATTATTTCGTAAAATTATGGAAAAAATGCTTTTAAAATCGACTACTAGACATGTAAGAATTTTTACTGCCGAAGTGGTAGATGAAGAATTAAAGTTTCATCCCAACAAATTAACTCTTGATTTAGATCCAGATAATGAATTTATTTGGAGCAAAGATTCTCTAGACAAAATAAATGAAAAATTCAATGAATTAATAAAAGATAGAGCAGGAAAGGATTTAGATGATTATGAACTTCGAAAAATAGGATCAGAAATTGAAGGTTTAATAAAATATTTGCTTCAAAATGGTCAGTTAAGTTATAACCCTGATTGTAGAGTAATGAATTATTCAATGGGTTTACCAAAGACAAATGAAGTGCTGTGAATAGATCATCCTCAAATAGAAGGCCAAGGCGAGGCCCAAATAGAAGTTATTATCCAAAAACAAGGGATATGGATTCGTATGGTCAAAGAAATAATAGATTGCCTTCTTCTTCTGAACAAAAGATCAACTTTAGTACAGGAACCATTGCCGTACTTGCTGGAGTACTAATTTTAGGAGTTGGTATTGGGAGCGCTATTACCAGCACAACAGATGGCGGTCAGGGAAATATAGCAAGTCAACAACAACTAGATATGGCTGTTCCAGACCCTGAATTTTGCAGACAATGGGGAGCTAGTGCTTTTGTAATTGATGTTGAAATGTATACGACTCTAAATCCATCTACGAGCTTTGTAACGCAACCAGCTCTTCAGCCAGGATGTGTTATAAGAAGAGAGAATTGGACAGTTTTACAAAAACAGGGCGCAATTAGTAATGAAGATGTAAGAGAATGTAAGCAAAGGATGAATACTTTTGCTTATATTGGCTCCATAAGAGATAAGCCAATAGTTAAGTGCGTTTATCAGACTGATGTAAATGAAAATAAATTTATAATAAAAGGCGATGGACAAGCCGAAGACGGAGGAGTAGGTATTAACAAAGAAGCAATTCAGTTTTAATTATATATGCCTCAAAGGGCTTTCTAAACTAGCAAATTGTGGAAGAATGTTCTTCTTAAATACTTCTGATGCTCTTGATGTATATCTTGACGGATTAGTAATTAATTTAAGTTCTCTTTTAACTTCTAAATCAGCAACAAATGCTTTGTGGATTGTTCCAGCCGATAATTCTCTTTCAATAGAAACAACAGGCAAAAAGGATGCTCCTAAACCTGATTGCACTGCATTCTTGATTGCTTCTAGAGAGTTAAGTTCCATCTCAATTTTTAATCTTTGAATATCAAGCCCAGAATCTTGGAGAAGTTTGTCAACAACTTTTCTGGTTGTAGATTGTGAGTCTAACGTTACGAAATTTAATTTGTATAAGTCTTCTTTTAGAAGCTCTTTTTTGTTCGAAAGTGGGTGTTTAGATGGTAAAACTAATGCCAATTCATCAGTGGCATATGGAATTACTTGTAGCAAATTTTCCAAATCTCCAGGTAATTGACCGCCAATAATGGCTAAGTCAATTTGTCCATTGGCAACACTCCAACCAGTTCTTCTAGTACTATGGACTTGAAGTTGAACAGATACATCAGGATATTTTTGTCTGAATAGTCCTATCATTCTCGGCATTAAATAGGTACCAGTTGTTTGACTCGCTCCAATAACAAGAGTTCCACCTTTTAAGCTATTTAAATCTTCAATAGCTTTGCAA
This sequence comes from Prochlorococcus sp. AG-355-J09, assembly GCA_003278735.1. Classification (GTDB taxonomy): domain Bacteria; phylum Cyanobacteriota; class Cyanobacteriia; order PCC-6307; family Cyanobiaceae; genus Prochlorococcus_A. The sequence continues at coordinate 31,366 of QCDO01000009.1, read as the reverse complement.
GCTTCGTCGCATTGATTCAAAATTCGTTCACAATATTCAAGTAATAGTCTCCCTGCTTCAGTCAATAGAGCCTTTCTACCACCCCTGTCGAAAATTGTAATTTCAAGTTGTTTTTCTAAATTTTGTATTTGTAAACTCACGGCAGGTTGGGTCACATATAAGAGATCCGCAGCTTTTTTAAAACTTCCTTGAGCTGCTATAGCTTTTAATATTCTTAATTGGTCGAGTGTAAATGGTAATTCTGGCATCTATTATGCCTACAATTTCCTATAATTCTAATGCTTAAGAGCATACTTGTTAAGAACAAAAATTATTTGAACAATCTTAATATATGGAGACTCATAAAACTTCCCTAATTATCTTCCTTTTGATTTTGATTTTTGCAGTTATTCATAGTGGAGGAGCGGCCTTAAGAATTAAAGCCGAATCAATTATGGGTCCAAGATTATGGAGGTTATGTTTTGTTTTCTTTAGTTTGCCATCTGCAATTATCTTGATTAGTTATTTTTTGGCTCATAGATATGATGGAATCAGATTATGGAATTTACAGGGCAATAATTTTGTTTTTATAGTCGTTTGGTTATTAACTGCAATAAGTTTTTTATTTTTATATCCCGCTACTTACAATTTGCTAGAAATTCCTTCGGTTTTAAAACCTAAAGTACGAATCTATGGAACTGGGATAATGCGAATCACAAGACATCCACAAGCATTTGGACAGATAATTTGGTGTTTTGCTCATACTTTATGGATTGGTACATCATTCACATTAATAACTTCTATTGGCTTAGTTTTGCATCATCTTTTTGCAATCTGGCATGGCGATAAGAGATTAGCAAATAGATTTGGAGAAGAATTTGAAAATTTTAAAAAAAATACTTCAATAATCCCCTTTATGGCAATACTTGAGGGGAGGCAAGAATTTAAGATTAAAGAATTTTTTAGGTTATCTCAATTTGGCATATTAATTGCAATAGGAGTAATTTGGTGGTCTCATAAATACATAAATATTGCTGTTAAAACATTTAATTCATCATTTTTGTCTGAATTTTTCAATTGACAGTTTAAAATCAAAACATAAGTTCTTATAAAAATGCCACAAGCTTCAGAAATTGCATGGTTAATTCCCGTTTTCCCACTTATTGGAGCAGTGCTTTCTGGCTTAGGACTAATAAGCATTAATAAGAAAATTAATAATTCAAGAGAAATTGTTTCTGTAGGTCTGATTTCTTTCGTTGGAATTTCTGCGGTAATCAGCTATAAAGCTTTAATTGAACAAGTTAATGGTTATCAATCAGTAGAAAAGTTATTTGTATGGGCCAATGCTGGAGATTTCACAATTCCAATGGGATTTGTCCTTGATCCTTTGGGGAGTGTAATGCTTGCGTTAGTAACTACAATAACTTTGCTTGTAATGATTTACTCTCATGGTTATATGGCGCATGACAAAGGTTATGTCAGATTTTTTACATATTTAGCATTATTTAGTAGTTCAATGATGGGATTAATAGTTAGTCCGAATTTATTAGAAATTTACGTTTTTTGGGAATTAGTTGGGATGTGTTCTTATTTATTGGTTGGTTTTTGGTATGACAGGGATGGCGCTGCACACGCTGCACAAAAAGCATTTGTTGTTAATAGAGTGGGAGATTTTGGTTTATTACTGGGAATTCTTGGCCTATTTTGGGCAACAAATAGTTTTGATTTTAATGAAATAGCTACTGGAATTTCTCAATCAATATCTGACAATTCGATACCCATTTGGGCTGCTTTATTACTTTGTTTTTTAGTTTTTTTAGGGCCCATGGCTAAATCTGCTCAGTTTCCTCTTCATGTGTGGTTACCTGATGCGATGGAAGGCCCAACACCTATTTCTGCACTTATCCATGCTGCAACAATGGTTGCAGCAGGAATATTTCTTGTAGCAAGACTGCAACCTTTGTATTCAATATTCCCCTCTATTCAGTTCATTATTGCTTTTGTTGGCACCATTACTTGTTTTTTAGGAGCCTCTATAGCTTTGACCCAAATGGATTTAAAAAAAGGTTTAGCGTATAGCACAGTTTCTCAGCTTGGGTATATGATGCTCGCCATGGGTTGTGGAGCACCAATAGCAGGAATTTTTCATTTAGTGACTCATGCATGCTTTAAAGCAATGCTATTTTTGGGATCTGGTTCAGTAATACATGCTATGGAAGAAGTAGTTGGTCATCAGCCTGTATTAGCTCAAGATATGAGATTGATGGGCGGTTTAAGAAAAAAAATGCCATATACATCAACAACATTTTTAATAGGTTGTGTAGCAATTAGTGGAATCCCCCCATTGGCTGGTTTTTGGAGTAAAGACGAGATACTCGGAAATGCTTTTATATCATTTCCAGCTTTTTGGTTCGTAGGACTTCTAACAGCTGGTATGACTGCTTTTTATATGTTTAGGCTTTATTTCTTGACATTTGAAGGAGATTTCAGAGGGGAGAATAAAGAATTGCAAAAAGAGCTTCTAATAGCCTCTAAAACAAACCTAGATGAAGAAAATGAAGAAGAGCATGAAGAACATGGCTCTATTCATGAGTCACCCTGGTCAATGACATTTCCATTGGTATTTCTAGCTGTACCGTCTGTAATTATCGGTTTTATGGGCCTTCCATGGGATAGCAAAATTGCAAATTTACTGGATCCTGAAGAAGCAGAAACTGCTGCACAAGCCTTCGAATTAAAAGAATTTTTGCCTTTAGCACTTGCGTCAGTACTTATTGCATCAGCTGGAATCATTATTGCTTATCAGGCATATTTTGTGAAAAAAATTAATTTATCAGTTTTATTTGCCCAAAAGTTTCCTACCATTAACCGATTTTTATCCAATAAATGGTATCTAGATGATATTAATGAAAAACTTTTTGTTAAGGGTAGTAGAAAACTTGCTAAAGAAGTTTTAGAGGTTGATTCTAAGGTTGTTGATGGCGTCGTAAATCTTACTGGACTTGTAACTTTAGGTAGTGGAGAAGGTTTAAAATATTTTGAGACTGGTAGGGCTCAATTTTATGCGCTTATTGTTTTTGGAGGTGTAATTTTACTTGTTGCTATATTTGGTTTTCAATCTCCTCAAGTATCTTAATTACAATTGTGTGTCTTCACTGTCCATTGGGGTGAAAAAATACAGAAAATTTCTAGACTTTATTTAAGATAAATTTCTTATTAAATTGAGTACTTATTTTTATCCACATTTTGCGACACTAATTTTAGGAACTTTGGGAGCCGGGTTGTCTAATTTTCCTTGGTTATCTGCTTCAATTTTATTCCCAATTGTTAGTGCATTTGTTATACCTTTTTTCCCAGATAAAGGGGATGGTAAAGAGGTGAGATGGTTTGCATTGTCTATTGCATTAATAACTTTTTTAATAACTGTAGGTTCATATATAAATGGCTTTGATATTAGTAATGAAAATGTTCAACTGAAAGAAAATATTAGTTGGCTCCCTGATTTAGGTCTTACTTGGTCTGTTGGCGCTGATGGTATGTCTATGCCGTTAATATTATTGACTAGTTTTATAACTGCTTTAGCAGTTCTTGCTGCATGGCCAGTGAAGTTCAAACCAAAGTTATTTTTCTTTTTAATATTGGTTATGGATGGCGGTCAAATCGCTGTGTTTGCAGTACAAGATATGCTTTTATTCTTTCTAACTTGGGAACTTGAGTTAATTCCCGTTTATTTATTATTGGCTATATGGGGTGGCAAAAATCGACAATATGCAGCAACAAAATTCATTATTTATACAGCTGGCAGTTCTATATTCATTCTTCTAGCAGCGTTAGCAATGGGCTTCTATGGTACAGAAATTCCTAACTTTGAGTTTTCTCATTTGGCGGCTCAAGATTTTAGTCAAAAATTCCAAATATTATGTTACATAGGGCTTTTAATCGCATTTGGAGTGAAACTACCAATCGTACCTCTTCATACTTGGCTCCCAGATGCTCATGGAGAGGCTACAGCTCCTGTTCATATGCTTCTGGCAGGAATTTTATTAAAGATGGGAGGATATGCTCTTTTAAGATTTAATGCACAATTATTACCCGTTGCTCATGCTCAATTTGCCCCATTATTAATAGTTCTAGGGGTAGTCAATATAATTTATGCTGCATTAACTTCTTTTGCTCAAAGAAATCTTAAAAGAAAAATTGCATACAGTTCGATAAGTCATATGGGTTTTGTTCTTATTGGTATAGGGAGTTTTAGTAGCCTTGGAACAAGCGGAGCAATGCTACAAATGGTTAGTCACGGATTAATCGGTGCAAGTTTATTTTTTCTTGTTGGTGCCACCTATGACAGAACAAAGACTCTTAAACTTGATGAAATGAGTGGTGTAGGGCAAAAAATGAGAATCATGTTTGCCCTATGGACTGCTTGCTCTCTTGCTTCGCTTGCTTTGCCAGGTATGAGTGGATTTGTTTCCGAATTGATGGTATTTACAGGATTTGTTACTGATGAAGTTTATACACTTCCTTTTAGGGTAGTAATGGCCTCTTTAGCTGCTATCGGTGTAATACTTACTCCTATTTATCTACTTTCAATGTTACGAGAAATTTTCTTTGGCAAAGAAAATCCTAAATTAATCGAAGAACGAAAACTTATAGATGCAGAGCCAAGGGAAGTTTATATTATTGCTTGTTTACTTTTACCGATTATTGGAATAGGTTTGTACCCTAGATTAGTTACTGAAAGTTACATTGCATCAATCAATAATTTGGTGGATCGAGATTTAACTGCAGTTAAAGGTGCTGTGAAAACAAATATTTTTTCAGGGACTAAAACAAATGATATCCTAAAAGCTCCAACTATATAATTTTTAAAATTAACGCAATATTGTTTGGCATTAAATAATTAAGGGTATATCTTATGAATAGTTATTACCTATTTTAAAAATATCTAACTACAACCCTATTCATAAACAACAATTAGGGCCTAGATTGTTGATTAAGTTTCTTCAAGATGCCGCAGGTAAAGGTGATCTTGATCCATGGGATATTGATGTAATAAGTGTAATTGATAGTTTTTTAGAGCAATACTCACATACTTTTAATCAATCTTCAAATAGTCAAATCTCATATCAGAAGGATTTAGCTGAGACCAGCGAAGCATTTTTTGCGGCTTCCGTACTGGTTAATCTTAAGGCTCAGGTGTTGGAATCTGATGTTTTCAAAGAAAATTCTTCAGATTTTGAAGATGAATTTGATTTGGATGATCAAGATTGGATTGATAAAGAATTTGATATTCCAAAATATCCTGAAAAATATCTAAGGAGAAGATCAATTGCACAACCAATTCTTAAACGTACAACAACATTGGGAGAACTTGTAAGTCAGTTAGAGTCCATAGCAGAAGTTTTAGAAACCCAAGATCTTCTGCTCATGAAGAGAAAAAGAAATAAAAAATATTCAGATAAAGTTTTAATTGCTCAAGTGAAATCATTAGCGCATCGTGAGAAACTACCAGAAACGACAAAAGCATTAGGTAAATTCATTGATGGGTGGGAAAAAGCATTACAGTGGACAGACTTTGAATATCTAGTTGAGAAATGGCAAACTGTTGTAAAAAATGATTTAGATAAAGATCGTTTGGGGGTTTTTTGGGCCTTGTTATTTTTATCATCTGAAAACAAAATTGAAATTAAACAAATTAACTCTCTATATGGCCCAATTCAAATTAAAAGAATAATTCCTGAGGGAGGTTTAGCTCAATTGCCTATAGAGAATCTTGAGGTATCCAAGACTTATCCTTCTGCTGTTTAGGAGCTTATTAGTAATAACGTATAATCTTTAAAAAGAGGCTCTGAATCCATGAAGGCAATGATACTTGCGGCAGGTAAAGGTACACGTGTTCAGCCTATTACGCATGTTATTCCGAAACCGATGATTCCGATTTTGCAAAAACCTGTTATGGAGTTTCTCTTAGAACTTTTAAGAGAACATAACTTTAAGGAAATAATGGTAAATGTTTCTCATCTGGCTGAAGAAATTGAAAATTATTTTAGGGATGGGCAAAGATTTGGAGTAGAAATTGCTTATAGTTTTGAGGGAAGAATTGAAGATGGAGAATTAATAGGTGATGCTTTGGGATCTGCAGGAGGATTAAAAAAAATTCAGGATTTTCAAAATTTCTTTGATGAAACCTTTGTTGTTTTATGTGGTGATGCTTTAGTTGATTTAGATTTAACTCAGGCTGTTAAAAAACATAAGCAGAAACGAGCTATTGCGAGTTTAATAACAAAGAAGGTAACTAAAGATCAAGTATCAAGTTACGGTGTCGTAGTTTCTGATGAAAATGGGAGAATAAAGGCTTTTCAGGAAAAGCCAACAGTTGATCAAGCTTTAAGTGACTCTATAAATACAGGAATTTATCTTTTCGAACCCGAAATTTTTAATTATATTCCTTCAGCAGAGAAATTTGATATTGGAGCTGATCTTTTCCCTAAACTTGTCGAAATGGATTTACCATTTTTTGCATTACCAATGGATTTTGAATGGGTAGATATTGGAAAAGTTCCTGATTATTGGAGTGCTATTAGAAATGTATTGCAAGGCAAGGTAAGACAAGTACAAATACCCGGTAAGGAAATAAAACCTGGAGTTTTCACAGGATTAAATGTTGCTGCAAATTGGGACAAAGTTCATATTACAGGGCCGGTTTACATAGGAGGCATGACCCGGATCGAGGATGGAGCAACTATTATTGGCCCTTCCATGATTGGACCAAGTTGTTGCATTTGCGAGGGAGCAACTATAGATAACTCAATTATTTTTGATTATTCTAAAATTGGTAAAGGTGTAAGACTTATGGATAAGTTAGTGTTTGGTAAATATTGTGTTGGGAAAAATGGAGATCATTTTGATTTGCAAGATGCATCTTTAGATTGGTTAATAGCAGATTCAAGAAGATCTGATTTGACTGAGCCATCTCCTCAGCAGAAAGCTATGGCAGAATTATTAGGTACTGATTTGATTAATATTCCAGACTAATATTAGCTTTTTTAATAATCTCAGGAATTAAATGCTCTGCATTTACGGCCATTAGATGAACACCATTTGCGATATTCATAAAATCATGAGCTTGTTCAGCTGCAATTTCAATACCTTCTTGTAAAGGCTCTTTAGCATCTTTAAGACGATATAAGATTTTTTCAGGGATGTTTGCACCTGGTACGTATTTGTTTATAAAGAGAGCATTTTTGTAAGACTTTAATAGGAACACACCTGCAATTACAGGAACTTCGAGAGGATTGCTAATTTTTTCACAAAACTCTATTAAATTTTGTTTTTCCATGACCATTTGAGTTTGTATAAATCTAGCTCCAGCTTCTTTTTTCTTCCTCATTCTATTTTCTAAACTTCTTTTATTTTTGCAATTTGGATCAGCTGCAGCACCTGCAAAAATAAATGTTTTTTTATCTGAAAGTTCTCCTAGAGTAGGATCAATCCCTTTATTGAAAGCCTGAATTTGTTGAAGTAATCTAACTGACTCAAATTCGTGTACGGCCTTTGCATCATGTTGATCCCCAGCTTTTACTGAATCACCGGTAATGCATAAAATGTTTCTAATTCCTAAAGCATTTGCTCCAAGAATGTCTGATTGTAAAGCAATTTTATTACGATCTCTGCAAGAAATTTGCATTACTGGTTCTATCCCATTTTCCAGTAATAGTTTGGACATTGCCAAGCTGCACATTCTCATTACAGCTCTACTTCCATCTGTAATGTTAACAGCATGTACCTTATCTTTCAAAAGTTGTGCTATCTTAAGAGATCTTATGGGGCTTCCACCTCTTGGCGGCATTAACTCTGCCGTTATTACCTTAGATCTTTTTTCTAAAGTCTGCTGAAGTTTTGATTTCAATTGCTTTTGTTTCCTAGTTGGTTAACAAGTGTACTGAGATTGCTAAACTTAATTAATATAAAAAAGGAACTGTTTAAATGCAAATGGTTGAAGAAGAAGTAAACAACATTGATATGATGGGCCTCTCAGCAAGAGAGATGGAAATCATTGGTCTCGTAGCTGATGGGCTTACAAATCAAGAAATTGCGGTAAAACTAACTATTAGTAAAAGAACTGTTGATAACCATGTAAGTAATATGTTTACAAAAACTGGTTCTAAAAACAGAGTAGCACTTTTGAATTGGGCAATGGATAACGGCAAGATTTGTAGAGATGGATTTAATTGTTGTACACTTCCAGACTCTGATCAAGATTAGTATTACCCTTTACTTTTTTTATCATTAGCCAAATCAATTAGACAATAATTTGTAGATCCTAATTCGAAGAGTTCAGCATATGCAATACAAACATCCTTGTCTGCATCAACAAATCTTAATATGCCTTCTTTGTCGTAAAGACCGTACATCTGAAGAAAAAAATACTTTGCTTAAATATAAAGAAAATATAAAGGATGAGTGGTTTCTTTGGCTAGATACTTTTGAAAGTTGTTAATTAGTTTTCTTTCCAATGTGAAAAAGGATTGTTAGCGAGACTGAAATTAGAGTAATGGGTCAGCCCAGTAATTTCTTTTGCAATGAAAGATGGAAGAAATAAATCCTCTTCTTCATTAGAAAGTTCAATTTCTGCAATTTGAAGTGGATAATTATTTTCTTTAAAGCAATCTATAATCCAAGATTTTTTTTCAATTTCTAGAAAGAATCTATCTTTTTTAATTGTATTTGAAAGATTTAACATTATTATTTCAGCATCGCTTCGTGGAATGGAGTATTCAAATTCAAAGTTGGTAAAACCTTTGATATGTTTTTTAAGTGTAATTTTAGAGTTTTTGCCTATAAGCCTTACCCTAATAATCCAGCCATCTATATTTTTGGATAAATATCCTTGTTCAATATAAATTTTTTTATTTATGAATTCTTTCCAATTATTATTTTTTATAAGAAATCTTCTTTCTATCTCTAAGGCCATTTAATTTTTGAAATTTTTTTGAGATAAATCACCTTTCCAATCTAGTTTTTTTATTAGAGTATTATAGTAGCTTGTGCTTTTTTTAAACTTTATTATTTTGCAGGGTGATTGCCCTTTTTTGACCTCACAATAGTAATTTTCCTTAATGGTCATACATTTGGAACCGTCTCTCCATAATTTAATCTCCCCCTTACTTTTTTTTACTGGTTTTATGATTACCTTACTTGTATTAGGTATAACTATTGGTCTGCTAGCCAAACTCATCGGGCATATAGGGTTAATTATCATTGCATCAATACTAGGGTGGACTATTGGCCCCCCTGCGGCCATTGAGTAGGCGGTTGAACCAGTAGATGTAGATATGATTAATCCATCACCTTTGTATTCATTAACCTTCTCGTTATCTATTTCAATTTGTATTTGGTTGGTGGGAGAAATGTCTTCTTCAACAGATTTAAAATAAAAATCATTTAAAGCATCGTAGCTTTTTATAATCTTTTTCTCAGAACTAGTCCCATTAATACAAACATTACAATTTAATCTATTACGAAAGTCAATTGTATATTCTTTGTTTTCAAGGATTTCAATAAAAGATTTGTCAAACAAAAAATCTTTTTCTTGAGTAAGGAAACCCAGATTGCCACCAATATTAATGCTCAACAAAGGAATATCATAATCAGCTAAAGCATTTGCACATTTTAGGAAGGTTCCATCTCCGCCAAGAACTATGCCAATATTTGGTTGTAATTCTAGATTACAAAAATATTTTTCAATTTCATCTTTATAAAAATCACTTTCAATTCTTTTTGAGATTATATTTTTAGCTTTGAGTACTTCTTCACAGAATTTAGAAGCTTCATGAGCTTTAGAACTATCTGAACGATATATAATAAGCACTAATGAAAGTTTCATTTAGTGGTTTTACCATTTTAATAAATTAAAACTTTCCATATCTACAGTCACCCTATTCCTATAAAGAGATAATAAGATAGCTAATCCAACTGCTGCTTCTGCGGCAGCAACAGTAATTACAAAAATTGTAAAAACTTGTCCTTGAATTAAATTATTATCAACATAGGAAGAAAACGCCATTAGATTTATATTTACTGCATTGAGCATTAACTCAATGCTCATAAGAACTCTTACTGCATTTCTGCTATTTAATAATCCCCAAATCCCAATACAGAATAGTGCTGAAGATACTATTAAAAATGCTTGAACAGGGATTGATTCTAAACTCATCATAAGAAAGGTGAAAGGTTAATTTTTATTTGTAAGTAATGGTTCTGATGATTTTTCAATTAACTCTTGATCTACAGGTAATCCAGTAGAAATATCCTTGCTCATTACATCTCTTCTAGCTAAAACTATAGCTCCAATCATTGCCATTAAAAGTAAAACTGATGCTACTTCAAATGGGAGTAAATAATCACTAAATAGATGTTCACCAATTCTGATGGTTGATTCTTCTCCAATAGAGTTTTGAGGACTTGATAGACTCCATACATTAGTCAAGTCAACTCTTATTAAAAGGATTAGCAGGGTTAAACATATTGATGTTGATATGATTCTTCTTGATTTAATATCATTGATGGGCTTTAAATCTTCTTTTTTATTGACTAGCATTATTGCAAAGATTATTAATACATTAACTGCACCCACATAAACTAAAACTTGTGCTGCAGCAACAAAACTTGCATTTAAAAGAAGATATAATCCTGCCACACTCATGAAAACTCCTCCTAGAAGAAAGGCTGAATAAACAATACTTTCGAGCAATACAACGCCAAGTGCTCCGATAAGGATAACTAAGGATAATATTGTAAAACAAATAATTTGAGTAGTTATTGCAATGGTCATAAATTAAGGGAAATTAATTGCTTGGATTAGAAACTTTATCTTTATTTTCATTGGATTCTGGTCTCATCCAATCATAGACTTCTTCAGGTAATTTACCAACTCTAGAATCTGAAACTGGGATTTCATGAGGGTCCATGACACCTTTGGGAAGATAGGCAAGTTCTCTTAAAGGTTTAACTGAAGGATCTGTAGTAACATTCGTGGGTAGTCTACCAAGCGCAACATTATCAAAATTTAGATTGTGTCTGTCAAAAGTAGCTAATTCATATTCTTCGGTCATTGATAGACAATTAGTTGGACAATATTCAACACAATTTCCGCAAAATATACAAACTCCAAAGTCTATAGAATAATTTCTAAGTTCCTTTTTTTTCGTTTCTTTATTCATTACCCAATCAACTACTGGTAGATTTATGGGGCATACCCTCACGCAAACCTCACAAGCAATACATTTATCGAATTCATAGTGTATCCTTCCTCTATATCTTTCGGAAGGTATTAATTTTTCATAGGGATATTGGACAGTAACAGGTCTTCTTCGAAGATGATCAAAAGTAACTGATAGACCATTATATAAATATTTGCCAGCATTGATTGCTTCTTTGATATAGCTATTTATTTGTTGAAGGAAATTTTTCATTTTGAAGAATTTACTTAGTTATTTTATTTTAGTGGATTAATATTAAATTTAAGTATTTTTACTTAAATTTAACCACCAAAGAATTGCGGAAAAGCAAGTTTTAATCCTGCAGTTATCAAAAGATTAGCAAGAGAAATTGGAAGAAGAAACTTCCATCCTAGATCTAATAGTTGATCTATTCTTACTCTAGGTGTTGTCCAACGCAATAATATTGCAATGAACACTAAAAGATATGCTTTCAAAACAGTCATTACAATTCCTATTGATGCAGTGAAAACTTGTATAAAAGGTGCATTGATGGGCAAATTTAGAAACTTTGCTATTAATTCAACTGGTATAGGAAAACCCCATCCTCCCAAATAAAGTATTGATACTAATAAAGCTGAAAGTATTAGATTGATGTAACTACCAAGGTAGAATAATGCGAATTTCATCCCTGCATATTCAGTTTGATATCCTGCAACTAATTCTTCTTCAGCTTCAGGTAAGTCAAATGGAAGTCTCTCACATTCTGCAAGAGCACAAATCCAAAAGACTATAAAACCAACTGGTTGCCTCCATATATTCCAGCTTAGAATTCCAGCACCACTTTGTTGGTTGACAATGTCAACAGTACTTAGAGAATTTGTCATTAGTACGATAGCAAGTACAGATAAAGCTAAAGGAATTTCATAACTTATCGATTGAGCTGCTGCTCTTAATCCTCCTAATAAAGAATATTTATTATTAGATGCATATCCGCTCATAAGAAGTCCAATTGGCTGGATACTGCTTAAAGCAATCCATAGAAAAATTCCAATACCAACGTTACTTATTAAAAGATTTTGTCCAAAAGGGACAATTAGCCAGGACAGAATTACTGGAACAAGAACTAATATAGGTCCTGCAGTGAAAAGAATTCCATCTGCTTTAGCAGGAATAATATCCTCTTTGACAAGTAACTTAAGACCATCTGCAATTGGTTGAAGGACGCCAAGCGCTCCTGCATATTCGGGCCCTATTCTTTGTTGCGCGGCAGCAGATATTTTTCTTTCAAGCCAAACTGTTACTAAAACGCCAACAACTGCTGCTACTAAAACCAGAAGCATAGGTAGAGGGAGCCAGATTATATGAGCGATTTCGCTGGAAAGGCCAAAACCTTTCAAGAATTCATTAAAACTATATTCGAGATCTAAACCGTATTCCAAAATTTTTATGCTCTTTAATTAATACATTAACTCTTCACAAACAATATGTGTGTGTTTTTTTTGAAAAGCTGCAAATATTATTCTCTATTTTCTAGGCTGATCCAATCTCTTGGTTCTGAACCTGTATAGATTTGCGATGGTCTGAAAATTCTATTTGCTCCAAGTTGCTCTCTCCAATGAGCTAACCAACCAGCCACTCTAGATATGGCAAAAATTGGAGTAAATAAATCACGAGGAATTCCAAGTTTTCTATAAACAAGACCAGAATAAAAATCCACGTTAGGGAATATACCCTTTGGACCGAGTCTTGGGATTGCCTCTTCCTCAAGTGATTTAGCAACATCATACATTTCATCTGCACCAAATCTAATGAAAAGCTCTTCTGCCAGTTTTTGAAGAATTATTGCTCTTGGATCTTTGACTTTATATTCTCTGTGGCCGAAGCCCATTATCTTACTTTTATTTTTTATTGCGTTATCTAAAAAAGACCCAGCATTTTCTGGGGTTTTAATCTCTTCTAACATTGCAATCACATCCTCATTTGCTCCTCCATGCAATGGGCCAGCAAGGGTTCCTACTGCAGAGGCGATTACAGCATATGGGTCTGTAAGAGTGCTTGCAGTAACTCTAGCGCTAAATGTACTGGCGTTTAAACTATGTTCAGCATGTAGAATTAAACACCTATCAAAAACTTTTGCAGCTATAGGATCTTGTTCTTTTTCAGTCAGCATGTAAAGAAAATTTGATGAGTAAGTTAAATCATCTCTAGGTTGAATTGGGTCTTGTCCTTTTCTAATAAGTTGAAATGCAGCAATCATTGTGGGTATTTTTGCTATTAGCCTTATGACTGCGTTGTAGATGTAATTAGGATCATCTATTGCCCTGCGCGAATAGAAGAGCCCCAAAGAAGCCGCGCTAGATTGAAGAGCATCCATAGGATGACCTGTCGCAGGGAAACATTTCATCATATCTCTGACTCTAAAACTTAACCTTCTATGCATCTGAACTTCTTGTTCAAAATCTCTAAGTTGAATAGCTGTGGGCAATTCACCCCAAATCAAAAGGTATGCAGTTTCTAAAAAACTGCTTTTTTTGGATAGTTCCTCAATGGAGTAGCCTCTGTACAATAATTTACCTTTGTTGCCGTCAATATCACAGATAGATGAATTAGTCACTGGGACACCTTCTAATCCTGGTTTTAAAATTAGTTTTTTATTGTCCAATTGCTTAATTCAATATCAAATACTTATAGATTAAAGATAGTAAAATAATTTTTAATTAACCACAAGTTATTAACTTCACAAAAATTTCAAATGATTGTCTTTGAAGCTTATTTGAATAATTTTATTAAGGTATTTTTAAACTTGTTTCTGTATAAAGAATTGGATTTTTTTCTGGAATAGATTGACTTATGATTTCTAAATATTCTTCATTCGATATTTTTAAAATATTTCTAACGAGAAAATTAAGATCTTCCAAATCAGGTAAATATTCAATTTTATTGGAATTTTCATCTTTGATATCAACTTTGGCAAAAAGAATAGTAGATTTATCTTTATAACTTTTTAGGTTGAAAAATTTTTTTGAGATTGTTTCTAGTTTTTTACTATCTATTAAAAAATTACTTATGAATTGCAAACCTCCTGATTCTATTGAATAGATATTTTCAAAAGTTAATTGTTTTATTGCATCGTTTTTTTCTTCAAGAATATCTTTGGAGTATATTGAATAAATATCTTCATTTTGTTTTAAAGTATATTTGTTGAAATCTTTTAGTTTTTTCAAAGAACTAAAATCAAATTGATTTTCATTATTTGTTTCAAATGTAAAAAGCCAATCTTTTTTTGAATTGAGAATTAAAATGTTTTGATTTGTATTTTGGTTAAATTCTTCAAAAAAATTTAGTTCAAAATTATTTATAAAAGGTTTTAGATATTTTTCGAAATTCTTAATTTCAGTAAAAATAGAAATTTGAGGATTATCTTTATGTGTATTTTCTTTATTTAACAACTCATTATAAGTAAGAATATCAATATTTTTTTTATTATTTAGTAAATATGATTTTAAAATCAAATGTTTATTTTTAAAATCAAATATAGTAGCTACAATATCCTCATTTTTATTAGAAAAAATTTCTTTATCAAAAAATATACTTTCCCCAAATTTTTTTGTAAATAATATATTTTTTTGATTTTTGAGTCCAAAAAGTTCTCCCTGATATTGAAATTTTTTTTCTTTAAAATCATTACTAGAGTTAATACTATTTTTTATTAATTTTTTATCTGATGAAGCAATTATATAATTATCGTCGGTTCGGTATATATAGTTGAGAAAATTTATTTTCTTTTCTCTATAAATTGAAATTATCTCATCAATTTTATCAATTTTATTTGGCAAATTTAATAAATCGTCTATTGTTTTTTCTGGCTTAATTTTAAAAATAATCAAAATATCATCTTTAAGCTTTTTATTATTTTCAAAAAATGAGATTATAAGTTCATTGTTATAGATATCTTCTAATTTGTTTTTGCCTAAATCTATACCTAAGTAATCTAATATAGAGTCTTTTATTAAAACAAAGTCATCTTGGTTTGTTGAATTTTTATCTTTTTCATTATTATCAACAATATGAAAACTATCTAAATTTGAAATAAATAATAATTTTTGGTTTTTAGGTACATATCTTAAGATATTTAATTGCTCAATATTTGTACTTTGCTCCTTATTTTTATTAGCAGAAACTTTTTTAAAACCAAAAAAAAGTAATAAAGATAATAATAGTATTATTGCTACTATTCTAAGTTTCATTATCAATGTTTATTTTTATTTTTAACAATAAACTTCCTACTGCAAGTTAATTTATTAAATTGTAAATAACACATAATTTATCCTATAAATTGGGAAGTTATCCAAAATCTATAAATGCTTCTAGTCTCAATGATTGGTTTAATTCTGAGAAAGAAGATCCAGTTTTGATTGATGTAAGAGAGCAGTCAGAGCTTGAAATAGCTCGTTTCTCAAAAGAATTTTTACATATACCAATTAGTAAAGTCACATCTAAATATGTTGAAGAAATATTTGCTGGTTTATTAGACAGAAAAATTGTAGTTACCTGTCATGCAGGAATAAGAAGTTATAATTTTTCTCAATGGTGCTTGGATAATAATATTGTGAGCGAAATATGGAATTTGGAGGAGGGTATTGATGGATGGAGTAGATATATTGACCCATCAATCCCAAGGTATTGATTAAATATCTAACGAAGATGCAACAGTATTAACATCTTTGTCGCCTCTACCAGAGCAATTGATAACTATATGAGTATCTTTTTCAAGAGTAGGGCATAATTTATCTAACCAAGCAAAGGCATGAGAAGTTTCAAGTGCAGGTATAATTCCTTCTAATTTACTAACAAGTTTTAGTGCGTCTAAAGCTTCTTGATCTGTGACTGATCCATATTCTGCTCTACCTATATCTTTTAAATGGCTATGTTCAGGTCCGACTCCTGGGTAATCTAAACCTGCACTTATTGAGTGAGCTTCTTGTACTTGACCATTATCATCTTGCAAGAGAAGACTCATTGATCCATGCAAAATTCCAACTGACCCTTTAGTGATAGTAGCAGCATGTTTGTCAGTATCAACTCCGCGCCCTGCGGCTTCAACTCCAATAAGTCGCACAGAAGTTTCTTTAACAAAAGGATGGAAAAGCCCCATTGCATTTGATCCTCCACCTACACAAGCAAGCAAAATATCGGGCAAAGATCCAAATGATTCCCAACATTGTTTTTTAGTTTCTTCACCTATAACTGCATGAAAATCTCGCACAATCTTTGGGAAAGGGTGTGGGCCTGCAACAGATCCTAAAATGTAGTGTGTGGTTTCGACATTAGAAACCCAATCTCTAATGGCCTCACTAGTAGCATCTTTAAGTGTTGCAGTTCCAGAATTTACAACTTTAACTTCAGCTCCTAAAAGTTTCATTCTGAAAACGTTAAGGGATTGCCTTTTTATGTCTTCAGCACCCATGTAGATAATACATTTCAATCCAAATCTCGCACAAACAGTAGCCGTAGCAACTCCATGCTGACCTGCTCCAGTTTCTGCAATTATTCTTTTTTTGCCCATTCTTATTGCCAATAAAGCTTGTCCAAGAGCATTATTGATTTTGTGAGCCCCAGTATGATTTAAATCTTCTCTTTTAAGCCATATTCTAGGAGTTGCTTGTTTATTTTTGTAATGTTCAGTAAGTCTTTTGGCTTCATAAAGTGGTGTTTCTCTTCCTACATAAGTCTTAAGTAGATGATTTAATTCTTCTACAAAAAGTTTATCTTTCCATGCATTAGATACAGCGTCTTCAAGCTCAAAAAGAGCGGGCATTAGCGTTTCAGGAACATATTGACCACCATATTTTCCAAATCTTCCCTCTTTGGAGGGTTGATTTAAATCGTCATTTTTATAGTTTTGATCTTTGCGAGAAAATGTACTTACCACTTTTTCTATAGAATAAGTATTAACTAACTATAGATTATATTTAAAATAATGGGAAAAAAGAATTGGATCGAATTTGATAATCAAGAAAAGAAATTTGAAGAAACAGCTAAGGTAGATACCTTTAATAAAAGAACAAAAATAATTATTTCAAAACAAAAAAAAGGTAAAAAGGGCAAGACTATAACTTTAATTAAAGGTTTTGGAACTGAGGATGAAATCTTATTAAAAGAATTACTAAAAAAAATTAAAGTTTTTTGTGGGACTGGAGGAATATTAATTGATAGAAATATCCAGTTACAGGGTGATATGGTATCGAAATCAATTGAGTTTCTTCGTAAAGAGGGATTTCATAATTTATGAAGCAAGGGTTAGGATAGGTTTTAATTTTGATGAAGTAAAAAATGAAAGAACAAAATCAAACAAAGTCAACCAATATAAAGTGGCACAACTTAACAATTGATAGAGAAAAGTTAGAGAAAATGAGAGGTCATAAAGGTATGGTTATCTGGTTTACAGGTTTATCTGGTTCTGGTAAAAGTACTTTGGCTAACGCTTTAAATGAAGTTTTACACTTAGATGGTTTTTCGACTTATGTGTTGGATGGAGATAATATTAGACACGGTTTGTGTAGAGATCTTGGTTTTTCGGATGAAGATAGAGAAGAAAATATAAGAAGAATTGGCGAAGTTGCGAATTTATTTATGAATGCTGGGATAATCACTATTACAGCATTCGTTTCGCCATTTATTAGCGATAGAGATAAGGTGAGAAAAATTATTGGATCTAAGGATTTTATTGAAGTTTATTGTGCTGCTGATATAACAGTTTGCGAAAATAGGGATACTAAAGGTCTTTATAAGAAAGCTCGTTTGGGTGAAATTAAGGAATTCACAGGGATTTCTAGTCCATATGAAGCTCCTCTTGATCCCGAAATTGTTGTTGATACAGGTTCGTTAGATTTAAATGATTCCGTTGAAAAAATTATTAAGTACCTTAAAAAAGAAAACTTTCTTAACAAGTCCTAATAGAAAAATATTAGTTCATATTTTGAAGATAATTGTCAGGTCCAATATTTGATAACTTACTATTTTTAGTTCTTACCTGTGAATGTAGATTTTCTCTGAATTTTATCAAATTTTTCTTTATGGATTCATCAAATAAACTGATCATCTCTATTGCCAATAATCCAGCATTCTGACCTCCATTAATTGCAACTGTTGCAACTGGAATTCCAGCGGGCATTTGAACTATTGATAAAAGAGAGTCAATCCCCTTAAGTGTCTTACTCTCTACTGGTACGCCAATTACAGGAATGCAAGTTATGGATGCCAGCATTCCTGGAAGATGAGCAGCACCCCCAGCACCGGCAATTATTACTTTTATGTTTTCTGATTCTGCATTTTTTGCATATTCCATCATTTCAATAGGCGTTCGATGTGCAGAAAGTATACAAACTTCAGTTTTTATTCCAAATTCTCTTAAAATATCAATGGCTGGTTTCAATGTTTTTAGATCTGAATCACTACCCATGACGACAGCAATTTTATAAATATCTTTAGAATTCAATTCTGACAAAATAACAAATCAATTCTTTCCTATAATGGCGCGCAATTAATTTGACGCCAGTTAGTTAGTATAAAAAGAATAAATTTTCAAAGAATATTATGACGTCAAATAAGATTATCGAAAAAAGTGAAGTTAAGGAGTACTTTAATGGTATTGGCTTTGAAAGGTGGAATAAAATTTATAGCAAATCTGATGAAATTAATACAGTTCAGAAAAATATTAGGAAAGGACATCAAAAAACTGTAGATGATGTAGTCTCATACATCAAAAATTATCCTGAACTAACAAAAAAAAGTTATTGTGATGCAGGCTGTGGTGTAGGAAGTCTTTCCATACCTTTATTAAGACTCGGTATAAAAGAACTACAGGTGAGCGATATTTCTTCTGAAATGATTAAAGAAACAAAAAAACGCATTCATGAATTAGGTTTGAGTCAAGGTAAAATTAAATATGAAGTCTGTGATCTGGAAAAATTAAAAGGATTATTTGATGTTGTAATTTGTTTGGATGTATTTATTCATTATCCTCAACCGGTCGCAGAAGAAATGGTTCAACATTTATGCGATTTAAGCAAAGAAAAACTAATCGTTAGCTTTGCTCCTTATACTCCTGTTCTTGCTGTTCTAAAAAATATTGGAAAATTATTTCCTGGGCCAAGTAAAACTACAAGGGCATATACATTGAAAGAAATGGGTATTATTAATGCTGCTAAAGAAAGAGGATTTAAAGTTGTTAAAAAGAAATTAAATCAAGCTCCTTTTTACTTTTCAAAACTAATTGAATTCGAAAAAATTAAGTAGTTTATTTTACTAAATGATTTTCAAGTGCATAACGAACTAATTCTGTTCGGCTAGATGTACCTGTCTTGATAAAAAGTCTACTTACATATTTCTCAACATTTCTAATAGACGTTTCAAGCTGTCTTGCAATTTCCTTGTTCATCAGTCCCTCTGCTACTAGTTGAAGCACACTTGCTTCTCTTGGCGTAAAACTAGGAAGATTTATTTTATTTTCTGGATTAGTCTGGTTTTGGTCTGTGAGCATAAATTTTATTTCAGTAATTTGTTTTGCCATTTTGCTTACATCAATATCTGCGAATCTTGCAGCTTCTTTTAGTAAACGTTCTTGTCTGTTTATTACATTTTTAACTCTTGCTGCTAATTCATCGGGATCGAAAGGTTTGGAAATATAATCATCAACTCCTGCAAGATAACCTTCGGTTCTGTCTAGGGTCATTCCTTTTGCGGTTAGAAAAATAACTGGAGTTCCTCCTAATTTTTCATCCTCTCTAATTTTTTCTAATAAAGCATAACCGTTGGCTCGGGGCATCATTACATCGCTAATTATCAAATCGGGGAAAATTGTTTGAGCTTTTTCCCAACCATCCTCTCCATCAACTGCAATAAATATTTCAAAGCCTTCATCTTCTAGAAATGTTTTAACAGCTGTTCTTAAACCAGGCTCATCATCAACTAATAAAATTCTTGATTTTCTTACCGGTTCATTATTTATTTGATTAATTTCATTCATTTTTTAAATTCTTTAATTTGATTTTTAGCAATAAACAGAATTTTATATACTAAACATAATGCTATCAACTCCCATACTACTAGACTATCAATCTTCGACTCCTTGCTCTAAAGATGTTGTTGATTCTATGAAACCTTTTTGGAGTGAGATATTTTCTAACCCTGCAAGCAAATCTAATTTGGCGGGGATTAACGCAAGCGCTGTATTGGAAGCCTCAAGAGAAAAAATAGAACAAAATTTATTTCTTAAGAATAAAAAAGTTATTTTTACAAGTGGGGCAACTGAATCTAATAACTTAGCCTTATTAGGTTTTGCTAGAAATTTCTATAAAAACACAGGAAATTATGGACATATCATTACCTTAAAAACGGAGCATAAAGCTGTTTTGGAGCCCCTAAACCAACTAAAAAAAGAGGGATTTATGGTTACAGAAATTAATCCTGAGAAAGATGGCTTAATTTCAGAAGAACAATTCAAAAAAAATATAAGAGAAGATACATTTCTGGTTAGTGTCATGTTGGCAAATAACGAAATAGGAGTTATTCAGCCCATAGAAAATATTTCAAAGATATGTAAATCGAGAGGAATAACATTTCACTCTGATTTTGCACAATGTTTAGGTTATATGGTGTTAGACAATCTTTTATCAGATGTAAACATGATAACGATTAGTTCTCACAAAATATATGGTCCTAAAGGGATAGGACTTCTTTTGATTGATGAAGAAATTAATCTTGAGCCTTTAATTGTTGGAGGAGGTCAGGAATATGGTCTTAGGTCTGGCACATTACCTCTTCCTTTAGTAGTTGGCTTTGCTAAAGCAATAGAGATAGCAGTTCTTAATCAAAAAAATAATGCTGAGAAATTACTTTTTCATAGAAATAACCTTTTAGAGGGTTTGTTAAAAAATAATTCTGGCTTATTAATTAATGGCTCCATAGAAAAAAGATTACCTCACAATTTAAATTTGACTGTATTGGATTTAAACGGAGCAAAGTTTCACAAACTTTTAAAATCTAAAATAATTTGTTCTAGTGGATCTGCATGCAGTAATGGTGAACCATCTCATGTTTTACTAGCCTTGGGTAGATCATTTAAAGAAGCAGAATCTTCAATAAGGTTAAGTATTGGATTAAGCACTAATGCTAAAGATATAAAAGAAGCAATTAATATTCTTACAAATACGATCAGATCATTACGATAGAAATTATTGGCTTTTAATTTAATTGAGCAATTCTTAATTTTCCACTTCTAGCTCTTTTATTAAGTTCGACTTCTTGTTCGGAAGGAGTTATTGGCTTTTTTGTCAGATTTTTTAGTCTTTGATCATTCTTAAAACAACTTTTAACTAACCTATCCTCAAGGGAATGAAAACTAATAATAGAAACAATACCCCCTGGCAAAAGCCATTCAGGTACAATTTGCAAAAAATTTTCTAATACCTCAATTTCTTTATTAACAGCAATTCTTAGAGCTTGAAATGTTCTTGTTGCTGGATGTATTTTTTTATATCTTTGTTTTGGTGGGAAGCAGCCTGCAATAGAATAAGCTAACTCTTTTGTCCCAGAATATTTCCCATTTTCCTTTAAATCCAATTTTATTTTCCGCGCAATCTTTCTTGATAATCTCTCATCTCCATATTTATAGATCAGGTTAGCTAAATCTTTTTCATTTAAAGCCTCAATTAATTTCTCTGCATCAACATCAAGAAAAGGA
Organism: Prochlorococcus sp. AG-355-J09; assembly: GCA_003278735.1. Lineage (GTDB taxonomy): Bacteria > Cyanobacteriota > Cyanobacteriia > PCC-6307 > Cyanobiaceae > Prochlorococcus_A. Next base: position 9,421 of record QCDO01000009.1, on the reverse strand, counting down.
TTCATGCGCATATCAAGCGGACCATCTTTTTGGAAGCTAAATCCTCTTTTAGGGTCATCAAGTTGGTTACTATTTACTCCAAGATCTGCAATCACAAAAGAAACTTTTTCTTTTGGTACAAAATCCGCAAAATTTGAAGCCCTTATATCAATCCTACTTTTAAACTCATCAAGTTTTTTTAATGCTGACTTTCTAGCGAATGGATCTTGATCAAGTCCAATTATATTTAAATCCGAATATTTTCTCAATAAATGATAAGAGTGTCCGCCTCCGCCTAAAGTTGCGTCTATTCCCTTAAGTTGATTGTTATGTATAAGTGGGTAATGCTCTAATGAGGCCATAATCTCATCTGTCATAACTGATTGATGATTGAAAAAAGATGAATCAGATAGGTCAGTTTGCATAACTTTCGACTAAGATTTATTTAGAACTTAAATTTTGAATGGCTCAGCTAGAGACTAGAACAGAACCAATGGTTGTCAATTTTGGCCCTCATCATCCCTCAATGCATGGGGTTTTAAGGTTAGTTGTAACTCTTGATGGTGAGAATGTCATTGATTGTGAGCCAGTAATTGGATATTTACATAGAGGAATGGAAAAGATAGCTGAAAATAGGACAAATGTAATGTATGTCCCTTATGTAAGCAGAATGGATTACGCAGCAGGAATGTTTTATGAAGCTATTGTAGTAAATGCTCCTGAAAGATTAGCTAATATTCCAGTTCCCAAAAGAGCTAGTTACATCAGAGTCCTTATGCTCGAACTGAATCGTATTGCTAATCATCTTTTATGGCTTGGTCCCTTTTTAGCAGACGTAGGAGCTCAAACTCCATTTTTCTATATTTTTAGAGAAAGAGAGATGATCTATGATCTCTGGGAAGCTGCTACTGGACAAAGGCTAATAAATAATAATTTTTTTAGAATAGGCGGTGTTGCATGTGATCTCCCATACGGATGGTTAGAAAAATGTATAGACTTTTGCGATTGGTTCGGTCCTAAGATAGATGAATACGAAAAATTAATCACAAATAATCCAATTTTTAGAAAAAGAATTGAAGGTCTAGGAACAATACAAAGAGACCAGGCAATTAATTGGTCTTTGTCTGGCCCAATGCTTAGAGCTTCTGGAGTTTCCTGGGATTTAAGGAAAGTCGATAGTTATGAATGTTATGACGATTTTGATTGGCAGATTGCTTCAGAAAAAGAAGGAGATTGTTATGCGAGATATCGAGTAAGAGTTGAAGAGATGAGACAATCACTAAGCATCATTCGCCAAGCTTGCAAAATGATTCCAGGAGGTCCAACAGAAAATTTAGAAGCTCAAAGAATGGCGACTGAAGATAAGAAAAGTGAAATCTTTGGTATCGACTATCAATATGTAGCTAAGAAGGTTGCTCCAACTTTTAAAATTCCTAACGGAGAATTATATACAAGATTAGAGTCCGGCAAGGGAGAAATAGGTGTATTTATTCAAGGAAATAATGAAGTTACCCCATGGAGATTTAAAATCAGAGCAGCTGATTTAAATAATCTGCAAATATTGCCTCATATTCTTAAAGGTGCCAAAATCGCTGATATTATGGCAATCCTTGGTTCAATAGATGTCATTATGGGATCTGTTGATAGATAATTTCTTTAAATGAAACCCTCTGACTGGTTAATATTGCAGAAGAAGGTAAGATTTGGTGATTGTGATTCTGCAGGTGTAATTCATTTTCATAACTTATTAAAGTGGTCGCATGAAGCTTGGGAAGAAAGTATTGAAATTTATGGGATTCCTTCTAAAGATATTTTTCCAGATTTTTCTATACGTAAAAGTCAAATTATTTTTCCAATAATAAATTGTGAAGCAAACTTTCTTGCGCCTATAAAAATTGGAGATTTATTAAAAGTAAAAATTGCCCCTCATAAAATTAATACTCATTTGTTTCAAGTAAATAGCTTTTTTATAAAAAATGGAAATAAAGTAGCCGAAGGGAAAATTATACATTGTTCTTTAGATGTTGATTCAAGAAATAAAATAGAACTTCCCGATCAGTTAGAAAGATGGATAGAGGCTTCTAATTTGAGTACAAATTTAAAAGAATGCTAATGATTATTTTTTAAATTTATAGTTTATTTTTTCTGCAATGCTATTTTTGTTTTTAACAATCCACTTTTCAGGCTTTTCATGTTTAGGCCAACTTTGAGAAAATTTTTTTAATAAATTTAAAGAAATTTCAATATTTTTATTATTAGTAAGTTCTCTAAATTCAACTATTACTTTAATTTTATTTTCCCATAATTTGTTAGATACTTTAGAAATATTGAATTTATTAATTGGGATATTTTCTTTAATAATGAAATCATTTAATCTAGATTCAATTACTTCAGGGAAAACGATTTCTCCTCCTGAATTAAAGGCATTATCATTTCTTCCAACAAAGTTTAAATAGAAAGAATTATTGATTTGATTAATTTCACCTAAATCACTTGTTTGCCACCACCCATTTTTATTTGTGAAATTTTTAGTTTTTAAAGAGTCTATTATTTCGATTCCAATTCTTGCTGATTTTATCTCGATTAATCCTTGTGCGTTAATTCTTATGTTTGTATCAGGTAGTATTTCTCCAACATTTTTAAAACCCATTAAGAATTCTTTTGGTTTTAAACTCGTAACCATTGCTGCAGTTTCAGTTGACCCGTAACAAGGTGCTAATTTTATTTTTTCTTTTATACATTGTTCTGCAGTTGCGTCTGAAATTGAAGCTCCACCTACCCAAATTAGATCAAAAATTTTTAGCCAACTAATTCCATCTTTTTGCGCTAAAAGTCTTTGTAATTGGGTAGGTACTAATGACGTAATCAAGTGTTTTTTGTTTTTTTTAAATTTAATTGTAAAAAGTAAAAGTTCTCTAGTTTTTTTTAACAAATTCGGAGAAATATTAATACAATCACATCCCCAAGTTTGACTTCTAAAAATTGGCATTAATCCACTTATATGGTTCAGTGGTAAAGTATTTAAAATTAAGCAGTTTTGCAATTCAAATCCTTGCTCTATTAGCCATTGACCTGATGTAATTGCAGATAATTTAAGATTATCTAAATGGTGAAAACATTGTCTCGGTTTTCCAGAACTCCCACTACTGTTTAAGATAATTGCTGGCCCATTTTCAGTAATTGAATTTAATACATCTTTGTCTTCATAAAATTTGTTTTTTATATAAATAATTTTATTCTCTCTAATTTTTTCAATAATTTTCTCTACAGATTGAGTTTCGTTATTTTCCACTTCAATAGTATGAATTTTATTTTTCATAGTTGATCCCATATCTTTTTTGCTTCATTTAAAAATAGAAAAGAATTAGGGAATTTATTAATTGCTAAACCAGGAACTTTTGGAGTTGGTCCCTGTAATTGTAGAGACGATAAATGATAAAGCCATCTCTTCCCTATACCAGTTTCAAATGAGGTACTTATAGATATTAAAGCTTTTTTATTTTCTAATTCTCTTAAAAGTTTAACAGGATTATTTTCTTGAGAAGGCCTTCTAATTTGCCAACCTTTCCACTCATCAATCAAATTTGGAAATTTTAAAAGTGATTCGTCTAAGGCTATAGGGATTTTTTTGTTGAGTTCTGTGAGTCCATCAATATCATCAACACAGAGAGGTTGTTCTAACCAATCTACATTTTTGTTATCCTTCAAAATATCAGCCCATCTATTAGCTATCTCTCTTCCCCAAGAACCATTAGCATCTATTCTTAACTTAATATTGTTGCCTATTTGGCTTAAAATTTCTTCTAAACTTGCTTCTTCCTCATGATTATTTTTTAATGCTACTTTCCATTTTATGGTTAATGATTTTCCAATATCAGATTGTCTTTTTTTAATTTCATTTAGATCTGAAACTACATTTTCATGATTTAACAATATGGCTGTTTTATCAATTTTATCAAAGTAGTATTTTTCTTTAAAAATTATTTTTCCATTTATTTCGGCTAATGCAGAATTTATTGCAGATTGAATGCATGGGTGAAAAATATTTATTTGCTCAGATAAATTCAATACTTCTACATACGAAGGGATCATATCTAGTTGTTTCGCACACTTTTTTAGGTCTTCTTTATGAAGCGGTGAAACTTCTCCAAACCCAATTTTTTTATCATTACTTATTAATTTAATTATCCACCCCGATTTTGTATGGTAAGTGGTTTTAGAATTTTCTACTTTGGCGGATAACTTAAAACTATAAGATTTTTTTTGAAATATTAAGTTCATTTATTAAGCAAGTAATTAAATATTAATCCTGTGATTAAGCCAACTCCATTAAGAGTTTGAAATTTTATTGCGATGAATTTACAATTTTTTATTGCACTAGGTTTTTTATATGAAGATTTTAATAAATTTATAAGTCTTATTGCTTGAGGGAAACTAATCAAATAAAGGATACAAAACACTGGAATAAATCCATTAACTATAGTGAAAAGTTGAAAAATATATATTGTAAAAATTATCCAAGGCACAAATTGAGAACCTTTTTTTGCCCCTAAGCGAACTAAAGGTGAATTTTTTCCATGCTTTTTATCTTCAGAAATTTGATGAAAATGAGAACAAAATAATACAAGAGTTGTTGCCAAGGAAGGTCCTGAACTAAGTAATAAAGAAACTTTCCATGGAATATCTTCAAAGTAAATATTAGATGGATTTAACGCAATTAAGACTGCAGAGTAAGCAAAAGGTCCAAATGCAAGCCAGCATAATGGTTCTCCTAAACCTTTATAGCCAAATCTAAAAGGAGGACCTTGATATAAATATCCTAAGAAGCAGCAAGCTGCCACCAAAATTAAAATGTTTATACTTGTTGATACTGAAATAATTGAAATTATTAATAAGCCAATAACTAAAGATGTATATGCAATAAATGAAATTATTTTTTTATTTTTTACAAGATTTACAATTGAATGGAATTTAAATTCATCGATTCCTGTTTCTGCGTCGAATAAATCATTAGTTAGATTTTCCCAAAGTAATATCAAAATTGCGGCTAAAGTAAATGCAATCAAATTATAAATTTTTACCTTTTCATATAGATTTAGCAAATAAGCCCCTGTTATTAAAACTGGAAGTATGGCAACAGAATAAAGGGGCCATTTTATTGCTTGTTTCCATAATTTTTTTTTATCTTCTTCCATTTTTAATTAACACACAAAATTCGATAATTATTAAATGTAGTTTATAAATTGAGTTACATTTTTTACTTTATTGCATGATTTTTAGTTATTTTCAATAAGTAATGAAAAATGATTTAAACTTAACAGATTTTTTAAAAGATGTATTTTCCTCTTTCGATAAGAAAGTTGAAAATTCTGGGTTAGTAAGTATTTGTGTTGAGATTCCTTGTATTGATTTATTTCAAGTTTATGAATTGTTAATAAATAAATATCCGTTTTCTTCATTTTGGGAGGAATCTGATGGCATTTCATATATAGCTTTCGAGAAGTGTAAATATGTTACTTTGGATGGTCCAAAAAGATTTGATGTAGCAAAAGAGTTTAATTCTGAGAATTTTAAAAATTTAATTAACTTAACTAATGAATCGCATAATTCTGCACTTTCAAAAATAATTTATCTATTTTCTTTCTCTGAAAATTTGAATAATAAGAATTTACCTTCAGATATCCCTAGTTTGGAAGCCATCTTGCCAAAAATATTAATTACTAGAAGTGATAAGAATTGCTGGTTAAGAATCAATGGTCACGTTGAAGGTAAATCATCATTAAGAACTTTAATTGAAGAAATATGGACAATTAGAAATAAAGTTATTAATTCTGAGTCGGAATTAATAAAATCACCTGGCTTAAAGAATAGTTTTGATTCCTCTTTTATTGATGATTTCTCGCGCTCCTTGGAAACTTCTAAAACAAATATGAAAAAAGTAGTTAATAGAGGAATTCAATTAGTTGAGAAAGGTATCCTCGAAAAGATAGTTTTAGCGAATAGGATTAAAATAAAACATAAAAATAAATTTGATTTAGTAGAAATTTTAAAAAGATTTAAAAAAAATCAACCAAATACATGCAGATATGTTTGGAAAAGGAATAATAAGGATATTTTGTTTGGAGCATCTCCAGAAAAATTATTTTCTTTTTCTAAACCCAATTTAACTTTAGAGGCTCTTGCTGGAACTATATCTAATAATTCAAATTTTAAGAAACTCCTAAAAAGTACTAAAGACTTAAAGGAACATAATTATGTAATACAATATTTAATTAAATCTTTAGAAGTTTCAAAAATAACAAACTTTAAAAAAAGTGATATAAAGGTAAATTCATTTGGAGATATTTCTCATTTGCAAACACTTATTTTCTCTAAGGTTGAAAATATTTGTCCTTTTGAATTGCTTAAAAACCTTCATCCAACTCCGGCTGTTTGTGGATACCCAAAAAATGCAGCATTGGATTGGATAAACACTCTTGAGTCTTTTCCTAGGGGAAATTATGCTTCTCCAATGGGTTGGGTGGATTCATCAGGCAATGCTTCATTTCTTTTGACAATAAGAGGCGCCAGATCTCTTGAAGAAAATATTGAATTTACTGCAGGTTCAGGTATAGTTTCAGGCTCCGTTTTAGAGAAAGAAATAGATGAGATTAAATTAAAATTTGAATCTATAGTAAAACAGATATTTTGCGCTAAAAATCCTAGATAATTTCTACTAATTTTTTAATAACTTCCGCTGAAACATTCTTATTGGATAAATTTTCTATTTCTCTTAAGCCTGTTGGACTGGTTACATTAATCTCGCTAAGCATTCCATTTATTACATCAATACCTACAAAAAATAAACCCTCATCTTTGAAGTGTTGAGATAATTCTGAGCAGATACTTTTTTCTTTTTCTGTTAATAATGTGGGTTCAGCCTTGCCTCCCATCGCTAAATTACTCCTAAAATCGCCTCCTTGAGGAATCCTATTTATTGATCCAATTGCTTCTCCATTTACGATAATTATTCTTTTATCACCCTCTATGACTTCAGGAATAAATTTTTGCATCATAACGGGTAATTCTTCTTGAGAAGTGATTAATTCAATGATTGATTTAATTCCTGGAGAATTTTTATTTATCCTTATAACACCTTGACCACCTTTTCCTCCAAGAGGTTTTATGACTACTTCATTATTTATATTTGCAAAATTAATAAGATCTTTTACCTTACTCGCAACTATTGTAGGTGCCATTAAGTGGCTGTATCTTAAAGCACCTAGCTTTTCATTCCAGGCTCTTAACGATGAGGGTTTGTTAATTACTTTTACTCCTTTTCTTTCGGCAACTTCTAAAAGATGGGTAGCATATAAATAAGCCTCATTTACAGGTGGATCTTTTCTCATCCAAATGCAATTAAATTCAGCGAGAGGTATGCAATCATTCTCTTTGAAAGAAATCCATGGAATTACTTCAACTTTTATGGAAGATGCCCATACTTCATCACCTCTAGCTTCAAGGTCTTGAGGAGTACAACTCCAGATTTCAATATTTTTTTTTGATGATGCTTGCATTAAAGCAGCAGTTGAATCTTTTAAGGGATTTATATTTTTAATTGGATCTATTACGAATAGAAATTTCATAAGATCTAGTTTAATAATGCTTCTAATTTATTTTCATTTTCTAATGCGTAGAGATCATCGCAGCCTCCGATACCCTCATTATCTATAAATATTTGTGGTAATGTTCTTCTACCATCAGCTCTTTCAATCATCAATGCTCTGGCATCTTCGTCGCCATCTATTTTATATTCTGCGAAATCTACATTTTTTTTCTTTAGTAGTGATTTTGCTCGAATACAGAATGGGCAATATTGCCAAGTATAAATTTCAACTTTGGACATTTTTTTAAAATAATACTTAGTTTATACTATTAAACAAAAGTGCTTGTTAGATTATAAATAACGATTAAATTCTATTTTGATAGATATTACAGATTTCAAAAAGGATCTTTCGGAACTAACAGAGCGCCTGGGTAATGCTCAGGATTGTCTTTGACGTTCCAAGATTAAAAGCGAAAAGGAAAGAGTTAGAGCAAATTTCTGCTCAGCAAGAATTTTGGCAAAATCAAGAAGAAGCTAAAAAGCAAATGTTAATCCTTGATGATGTCAAAGCACAACTAGAATTGTTAGATAAATGGAAAACTTTTATTTCTGATGCTAATGCATCTCTTGAGCTTTATTCTCTAGAACCTGAAGAGGAAATGATTTTAGAATCGCAACTGGGATTAGAGAAATTAAGAGAGAATTTGGATAAATGGGAATTTGAAAGATTGTTATGTGGTGAATACGATAAGGAAGGAGCAGTAGTTTCTATTAATGCAGGTGCTGGTGGAACAGATGCGCAGGATTGGGTAGAGATTTTATTAAGAATGTACTCAAGATGGGCCGATAATAATCAAATGAGCCTTGTCATCAATGAATTATCTCAAGGAGAAGAAGCAGGTATTAAAAGTGTAACGTTCGAAATTGATGGAAAATATGCATACGGCTATCTGCAACATGAAAAAGGAACTCATAGATTAGTAAGAATTTCTCCTTTTAATGCCAATGGCAAAAGACAAACCAGCTTTGCTGGGGTAGAGGTTATGCCAAAATTAGATGATAATATTTCGCTTGATATACCTGAAAAAGATTTAGAAATTACAACGAGTAGATCCGGTGGAGCTGGAGGACAAAATGTTAATAAAGTAGAAACAGCAGTGAGAATTGTTCATTTGCCTTCAGGGATTTCAGTAAGATGTACCCAAGAAAGATCTCAATTACAAAATAAAGAAAAAGCTATGTTACTTCTAAAGTCTAAACTATTAGTGATTGCTAAAGAACAACGTGCTGCAGAAGTCGCTGATATTAAAGGTGATATTGTGGAAGCTGCCTGGGGTAATCAAATAAGAAATTATGTTTTCCATCCCTATCAAATGGTAAAAGATCTTAGGACTATGCAGGAGACTAACGAGTTAGATAGTGTTTTAGATGGTGGACTTGAACCATTTATTCATGAATTATTACGTATGAATATTTCTTCTAACGAATCTATTGAATAACTAATGGAAAATAAAAACGAAATTTTAGAAAAAAAAGTTTCTCCTCCAAGCTTTATAAAGCTTGCTATGAGAAATATGGTAAGGAAAGGCTCAAAAAGTATTTCTCATTTTTCAATAACCTTTCTAATTTTAATTGGGATATTAATACTTGTGGCCACAATAGGTAAGCCTAATATTCCAGTTTAAGAATGTATGAAAGAAAAAATTATCTCTGAAATAAATTTAGATTTGGTTTTTCAATGTAATGATTTTTCTAAATTTTCAAATAAGTTAAAAGATACTAAAACTCATCTTATTTTTGAATCTATTTTTTGGGAGAAAGTTTTTTTATCTTGGATAAATACAATATTAAAAAAAG
>QCDO01000008.1 GCA_003278735.1 Prochlorococcus sp. AG-355-J09 | reverse complement strand
TTAACGCCAGTTGATACTCCAGTAAGTCTTTTTAAGATAAATGAAAAAGATGAACCTGAATTAATTGAGAAAATAGATAAAAATGAACAAATACTAAAAAATGCTGAAGCAGTTCTTCAAGAACATGATTTAAGACTTATCAGATCAGCAGTTACATTAACAGTATCAGGAGAACTTGAAGAACCAATTTACGATGAATTAGAAGAAGATTACGTTGATGATGATAGTGAGAGTTATGAATTGCTCGTTAACTTTAATCTTTTTGATCAAGAATATGGTTTATATATACCACTAGATCCTTTTTTCATTGTGGGTAAATTAAAAGACAAAGGTGTCTTATTAGTTGAAGATGAAGAGTTCGATAGAATTCAACCTTTGATTGAAACTGAGCTTGAAAAAAGTAGTTCTTAAAATCAATGAGATCTATCCTAAAAGTCAATTGGGATTCAGACTTACCAATATATAATATTTCTCAATCTGAATTGCAAAAAAAAGGAATTAATTCTTTATTGCTAGATGTGGATGGAACTCTAGTAAATAGAAAATCTAATATGATCCCAAAAGCTGTAAAAAATTGGATCATAGAATCTAAAAAACTTTTCTCCTTGTATCTAATAAGTAATAATCCATCAAAAAAAAGAATCGCAAAAATAGCGAAAGAATTAAATTTAAGGTATAAATACAATGCATCAAAACCAAGAAAAAAAATAACTTTGTCTGCTATCAAAGAAATTGGCAGAGAGCCAAAAAATATAGCCATTATTGGCGACAGAATTTTTACAGATATTATTGTTGGGAATAGATGTGATATAAAAACAATATTAGTTAAGCGATTAAATAGAGATGGCTTGCCTATAAAATTTAATTTAACTTTGATAATAGAAAAATTAATTTCTCATTTTATAAAATGAAAACTTGGGTTATAAAAATTGGTACTAGTATTTTAAGAGGAACAGAGGAAACATCTACAGAAGAAGTTATTGAAAACCTTTCTAGATCCTTTACAAGTTTTCTTTCAAAAGGAAACAAATTAATTTTAGTAACTAGTGGAGCCGTCGGATTAGGTTGCCAAAAATTAAATATTAAAACGAGACCAAATGATTTAAGTACCCTTCAAGCTACTGCTGCAGTAGGTCAAGTTAATTTAATGTCCTTATACGATAAGGTATTTAATAAATTAGGTCATAATATTGCTCAAATTTTAATAACTAAAGCTGATTTCAATTCACGAGAATCCTTCAATAACGCTTCTAAAACTTTAAAAAAATTAATCGATTTAAATGTTATTCCAATAGTAAATGAAAATGATACCGTAGCAAATGAAGAGCTTAAATATGGAGATAATGATACCCTCTCTGCTTTAGTTGCCTTGGCTATAAATGCTAACAAGCTTATTTTATTAACCGATATTGAAAATCTATACTCAAAAGATCCACGTAATAATCAAGATGCGCAACCTATTAAAGAAGTTCATAATAGTGAATTAAAGGATATTAAAGATAAAAATAATCAAAACTCAAATAATGAATGGGGAACAGGAGGAATTTCTACAAAATTAATTTCTGCAGAAATAGCAACAAAAGGAGGAGTCGAAGTCCAACTAGTTGATGGAACTAATAAAAAAAACTTAATTGAAATTTTTAATGATAATAAAATTGGAACTTTATTTTATCCATTAGAAAAACCTATAGGAAACAAAAAAAGTTGGCTTTCACATGCAATTCAAACAGTAGGGAAAATTACTTTAGATGATGGCGCTTCATTTGCAATCAAAAAAAAAGGTGCCTCACTTTTGGCGGTTGGTGTTAAGAATGTAGAAGGAAACTTTACGATTAATCAGGCAGTTAAAATCGTAAATACAAATGATAAAGAGGTTGCAAAAGGTTTAGTATCAATAAGTAGCGACAAATTAAGAAGTATCTTAAATAATAAAGAAAATAACAACTCCTCGATAATTGTCGTACACAGAGATGTTCTTGCTCTCTCTTAGAAAAAAATTAAAACTGAAAAATGCTTTTAAGTGATTTAGTTGATCTAATAAAAAAAGGAAATTCAAATTTTATTAGTGCCAATATTTTTGAAGATTTATATATAGATGATGCTGCCTCATTAGATGCTGCAGTTAAACATCAAATATCTTTTTTAGAAGAAAATAATATCCTTAAAGAAAAATTAGATCAAACTAAAGCATCTGCAATAATAACTACTAATAACGATGCAATCGTTAGTGCCCTAAGGAAACTCAATATATCAAACATAATCGTTAAACACCCAAGAATTGCATTTGCAGAAGTACTGGATTGTTTATATAAAACTATTAATTTCAAACCAGGAATTCACGCTTCAGCGGTTATAGATAAAACAGCAATAATTGGAGCAGATTGCCATATTGGACCTAATGTATATATTGGAGAAAATACTGTAATTGGTGACAATAATCATATTCTTTCTGGGGCATCAATTTTAGGCAATGTTCTAATAGGAAAAAATAATATAATTCATCCAAATTGTGTTATTTACGAAAATACTACTCTAAAAAATAATTGTGTAATTAATTCAAATTCTGTTATTGGATCAGAGGGATTTGGTTTTATTCCTAAAAATGGCAAATGGGTAAAGATGCCTCAAAAGGGTGGTGTAAAAATAATGAGTTTTGTTGAAATTGGAACGAATTGTTGTATTGATAGGCCCGCAGTTGGATTTACTTTTATTGATGAGGGCACAAAATTAGATAATTTAATACAAATAGGTCATGGAGTTAAAATTGGAAAGAATTGTGCATTTGCAGCTCAAGTTGGTATAGCTGGAGGAGCAAATATTGGAGATGGTGTTATTTTGGCAGGGCAAGTAGGAGTCAATAATAGAGTAAAAGTTGGGAATAATGTCATTGCGAGTTCAAAATGCGGAATCCATTGTGACATAGAAGATGGCAAGGTAATTAGTGGTTTCCCCGCGATGGAAAATAAATCATGGCTAAGGAGTTCAAGTATTTTTAAAAAATTACCAGAATTAGCAAAAAAACTTAGACAATTAGACAAGCAATAATTTATTGTTCTTAATAAACAAAAATTCAAATGAAGAAATATAAGATAGTTTTATTGTCAGGGGACGGAATTGGACCAGAGATTTCAGAAGTTTCAAAAAAAGTTTTAAAAAAGCTTTCAAAAAATCAAAATTTCGATATTGAGATTATTGAAGAATTATTTGGAGGGATAGCTTATGAAAAATATGGGAGTCCTGCTCCAGATAAGACACTTGATCAATGCAAAAAAAGTGATGCTGTACTTTTAGCATGTGTAGGAGATATTAAATATGACTCTCTTGCAAGAGAATTAAGGCCAGAAAGTGGATTACTAAAGTTAAGATCCGCCCTAAACCTCTTCGCAAATATCAGGCCTGTCAAAATAAGAAAATCTCTACTAGATGCAAGTACATTAAAAAAAGAAATCGTTGAGCATGTAGATCTTATTGTTGTAAGAGAATTAATAGGGGGAATTTATTTTGGAAAACCAAGAGGACATATAACAGATACAAAAATCCCAAAAGCTTTCAATACGATGGTTTATGATTCGGCCGAGATAGAGAGAATAACAGAAATAGCAATAAAAATTGCTAACCAAAGAAATAAAAAAATATGTTCTGTTGATAAATCAAACGTTCTTGAGGTTAGTCAATTGTGGAGAGATACAGTTTTAAATATCACCTCAAAAGATAAAAATATATCTCTAAGCAATATGTACGTTGATAATGCAGCAATGCAATTAGTTAGAGATCCTGGTCAATTTGATGTAATTTTAACAAGTAATTTATTTGGAGATATTTTAAGCGACTTAGCCGCAATGTTAACTGGTTCTATTGGTATGCTTCCTTCTGCTTCTCTAAACAATGATGGTCTAGGAGTTTTTGAACCGGTTCATGGTTCGGCTCCTGATATAGCTGGTAAAAACATAGCGAATCCTATTGCAATGCTTTTATCTGCTTCCATGATGTTAAAAATTGGATTAAATGAAGAAGAAGCTGCAGAAAATTTAGAAACTGCCATTGATAAAGTTTTATCAAAAGGATTTAGAACAGCCGATTTAGCTGATGGGTCTTCCGAAGTATTATCTTGCAGTGAAATCGGAGATAAAATAATGGATGAAATTTAAAAAAAAATTAATAAATAAAAAAATATTTTTAAGTAAAACATAAAGTTGGCATATGACCTGTCAGAATCATTAGATATTGTTTTTAAAAAATGTCAAAACGTCATCCAGTAGTCGCTGTAACAGGATCTTCAGGAGCAGGAACAAGTACAGTAAAAAGAGCCTTTGAGCATATTTTTGCCAGAGAAGATATTGTTCCTGCAGTTGTAGAAGGTGATAGTTATCATAGATTTGAAAGAATGCCTATGAAAAAAGCGATGGCAGACGCTCTTTCAAAAGGTGAAAATTTCTCTCATTTTGGTCCCGAGGCTAATCTTTTTGACAAATTAGAAGAACTTTTTAAAATCTATGGTGAAACTGGAGGAGGAAAAAAAAGATATTATCTACATAGTCTTGAAGAAGCAGAAGAACATAATACAAGACTTGGGACATCCCTAGAACCTGGGCAATTTACTCCATGGGAAGATATTCCTGAGGGAACAGACGTACTTTTTTATGAAGGTTTGCATGGCGGGGTAGAAGGTGATGGATACAATGTGGCATCCTATGCTGATTTACTTGTTGGCGTTGTTCCGATAACAAATTTAGAGTGGATTCAAAAAATCCATAGAGATAACGCAGAAAGAGGTTACTCAGCGGAAACCATTGTGGACACGATATTGAGAAGAATGCCTGATTATATAAATCACATCTGCCCACAATTCAGCAAAACTGATATAAATTTCCAAAGAATTCCCACAATTGACACTTCAAATCCTTTCATATGCAGAAATATCCCAACTCCTGATGAGAGCTTTGTGATCATACATTTCAGAAAAGGGGCAAGAGAGAAATGGGGTATTGATTTTCAATACTTGCTTGGAATGATTAACGATTCATTCATGTCAAGTCCAACAAGTATCGTTGTAAATGGTGGAAAAATGGGATTCGCAATGGAACTAATTCTCACTCCCATAATTCATAAAATGATTGAGGAGAAAAATAAATAATAATTAATTTTCGATTATCAACTCAGATCATTATTTTTTAACTTTGAGAAGTTTTTAATCTAGAGGATCTCAAATTTTTATATATCTTTCTTGATAAAAGTACCTTACTTAGATTTAAATAGAAAAAACAGGAAAAGTTGTGTCATTAATCGACTGGTTTGCCGCAAGGCGTAAAGATCAATTTGTTGGGAAAGTTTCCCAAGATACTGACGAAGGAGATGGTTTATGGGTTAAATGTTCAGAGTGTTCGCAAGTAGCCTATAGAAAAGACCTAATTTCAAATTTCAATGTTTGTAGTAATTGTGGACACCACAATAGGATTAATAGTGATGAAAGGATAAACATAATTGCTGATAAAAATTCATTCAAAGAATTTGATAGTTCACTAAGTCCTACAGATCCTTTGGGTTTTAAAGATAGAAGAGCGTATGCTGATCGAATTAAGGAAAGTCAAGCAGGTACAGGTTTAAGAGATGGAGTCGTAACAGGTATCTGTTCTGTGAATTCAATGCCTTTAGCATTAGCTGTTATGGATTTTAGATTTATGGGAGGATCCATGGGTTCAGTAGTTGGTGAAAAAATTACAAGGATAATTGAAAGAGCAACTTTGGAAAATTTTCCAATTCTTATTGTTTGCGCATCAGGAGGAGCAAGGATGCAAGAAGGTATGTTAAGTCTCATGCAAATGGCAAAAATATCTGGAGCACTAAAAAAACATAAAGAGAAAAATCTCCTATATATGCCCTTGTTAACTCATCCAACTACTGGAGGGGTAACAGCCAGCTTTGCGATGTTAGGAGATTTAATTTTGGCGGAACCTAAAGCACTTATTGGATTTGCTGGAAGAAGGGTTATAGAACAAACATTAAGAGAAAAATTACCCGATAATTTTCAAACAGCTGAATATCTGCTTGAGCATGGTTTTGTTGATGTAATAGTAAAAAGGAAAGATCTCAAGGATACTCTGACTAAAATTTTAAAAATTCATGGTGTAAAAGAACTTGCAGAAGCAAATATATAAAATGAGAATAATTTCTAATTTATTTTATTTTTCTTTAAGCCTTCTACTCTTTATTTTTAACTTTGCCTCCTATTCATATGCGATAGGAAATGTTGACTGGGTTCTACTAAAAGAGAATGATGATGGGAAAGAATGGCTTGATAAAGGGAGTATTAAGTCGCTCCCAAATGGTGAAATAAGTGTATTAACAAAGTTCTTTAAGAATCCAACTAATTCTGATGATGATGGGGAGTTATCACTTTATGTAATGAGAATTAATTGCAATGAAAAAAAGTTCAAAGATACATCAATAAATGGAATTCCACAATTCAATTCAAAATGGCAAACTTCTAATAATGATGAACTTATAGATGTTGTTATTGAAAATAGCTGTTCAGAGTTTATTAATGAATAAGAATGAATACTAAAAATAAAAAATTAAAAATAGCAATCGCTGGACTAGGATTTGGTAAAAAAGTTCATTTAGAGGCATTAAAAGAGTCTGATCACTTAACTCCTGTAGCAATTTATCATTACGAGAAAAAGCAAAAATCGATAATAGAAAAAGAGACGGGCTTAGATTTTTTTCATAATTGGGAAGACTTAGTTAAATCTCCAAAAATTGATGGAATTATTATTGCCACTCCTCCTGAATCAAGATTTAAGTTAGCAAAACAAGCTCTAGAGAATAATAAAAATTTGCTCCTAGAAAAACCCGTTTCAATATCCTCCTCAGAAATTGAAGAGCTTCAGAGAATTTCTTTAATTAATAATTTAAGCGTATGTGTTGATTTTGAATATAGAGCAGTACCCCTTTTCCTTCAGACAAAAAAACTTATTGATGAAAATATCTTAGGAGA
Source organism: Prochlorococcus sp. AG-355-J09 (assembly GCA_003278735.1). GTDB lineage: Bacteria > Cyanobacteriota > Cyanobacteriia > PCC-6307 > Cyanobiaceae > Prochlorococcus_A. Next base: position 82,332 of record QCDO01000008.1, on the reverse strand, counting down.
TATATATTTAGTCAAATTAGATTGGTTAATGGGCAGTAGATCCGACCCCAAGAGATCCTGGAATTGGTATTCATTGGAAGAAAAAGGTGGAGGAGTTATTGGCGCTTTAGGTACTCATGCATTTGATATGTTGAATTGGTTTTTTGGAGAAGCAATAAACGTGTCTGGCAAGTTAGCAACATCAATAAAAAAAAGACCTTTACCTAATTCATCTGATTTAAATGATGTTACGAGTGAAGATGTATGTTTAGCCAATATAGAAATATCAAACTACAGCTCTAATCTTATTCCATGTCAGGTATCTTTATCATCAATTTCTAAAAATGGTAGAGGATTTAGTTTAGAAATATATGGAAGCGAAGGTTCACTAATTCTTAAAAGCGAAAACCAAAAAGATTATGTACATGGTTTTAATTTAAAATATTCAAACAACGAAAATAAAATACAAAATCTAACTGCAGATTCAAGTTTTAATTTTGAAAAAACATGGACTGATGGGAGAATAGCTCCAGTTTTGAGAATTCAAAATTTATGGGCCCAGAGTATAATGAATGGAACACCTGTAATCCCAGGCTTATGTGAGGGACTTGCTAGTCATAAAGTTTGCGAAGCCATAAGAGAATCTTCCAAAAGTGGATTAAGTATCAAAATTTAAGGCTATACATTTATAAGTAGCAATTATCACCCGATAAAGTATTGGATTGATTTTATTTTTTTTTCATATTCTGGAAAAATCAATTGAACTGAATTATTATAGAATGGCTTTAAATTATTACAAAAATGAGCTTAAAGAAAATGCTCAATTACTAGCTTCTAAAGGAAAAGGAATATTAGCGGTAGATGAATCCACTAAAACAGTAGGTAAAAGACTCGCTGGAATTGGCGTTGAGAATACTGAAGACAATAGGAAGGCATATAGAGGAATGCTTTTTACTACAGAAGGTCTTGGCAAATATATAAGTGGAGCAATCCTCTTCGAAGAAACTCTTTATCAGAATCACCAAGATGGCGAGTCAATGGTAAAGAAACTAAATGATTTAGGTATTATTCCAGGTATAAAGGTCGATAAGGGCCTAAATCCACTTCCAGGAGGAGGAGATGTAGAAACTTTTTGCTCTGGCCTAGATGGGTTAGTTAAAAGAGCCGCAAAATATTATGAACAAGGTGCCAGATTTGCAAAGTGGAGAGCAGTTCTGCAAATTACAAATGATGGTTGTCCTTCAAAACTATCAATTCAAGAGAATGCTTGGGGATTGGCAAGGTATGCAAGATCAGTTCAAGAATCTGGGTTAGTACCAATTATTGAACCTGAAATCTTAATGGACGGCAACCATACTATTGAAAAAACTGCTGAAGTTCAAGAAGAGGTAATAAAGCAGGTTTATAGTGCCTGTCAAGCAAATGGAGTTTTTCTAGAAGGCACTCTATTAAAACCTTCTATGACTGTTAATGGAGCAGATTGTCCAACAAAGGCTGATCCTATCAAGGTTGCTGAAATGACAATTAGAACTATGGAAAGATGCGTTCCTTCATCTGTTCCTGGAATAGTTTTCTTATCAGGAGGGTTAAGCGAAGAAGCTGCTTCTGTTTATCTAAATAATATGAACACTCTTTACAGGAAAGCTTTATGGAATGTTTCATTCTCCTATGGAAGAGCATTACAGCACTCATGCTTAAAGGCCTGGAAAGGAAGGGACGTTGAAGGAGGTCAAAAAGCATTAATAGCAAGAGCTCAAGCAAACTCTGAAGCTTCAAAAGGTGCCTATGTAGCAGGATCTCAACCTTCATCTGATGAACAATTGTTTGTGGCAGGCTACACTTATTAACTAAAAAAATCCTAAAAATGTACTCTGGGTCATAAAATAAGTTTCTTTAATTTAGTATTTTGTATATCTAATGACGTGACATTTGATACCTCTTTATACTAAACTCTCGGAAACATATGCTTTATATAGCATTTAACTTATTTTAATTATGGCACTCGTTCCACTAAGACTACTTTTAGATCACGCTGCTGAGAATGGTTACGGTATTCCAGCTTTCAATGTTAATAACCTTGAACAAGTTCAAGCAATCATGGAAGCAGCATATGAAACTGATAGTCCTGTAATCCTCCAAGCTTCAAGAGGGGCAAGAAATTATGCAGGAGAAATTTTTCTACGTCATCTAATCCTTGCTGCTACAGAAACATATCCTAATATTCCAGTGGTAATGCACCAAGACCACGGTAATGAGCCATCAACATGTTACTCAGCAGCAATAAATGGTTTCACATCAGTAATGATGGACGGATCTCTAGAGGCAGATGCAAAAACACCCGCTAGTTACGAATATAATGTTGCAGTTACTAAAAAAGTAGTAGATTTCGCTCATTCAGTTGGAGTTAGTGTTGAAGGAGAGTTGGGTTGCTTAGGTTCATTAGAGACAGGAAAAGGTGAAGCGGAAGATGGTCATGGATTTGAAGGTGAACTTTCTACAGATATGCTTCTGACTGATCCTGAAGAAGCCGCAGATTTTGTAGCTAAAACAAAAGTCGATGCTTTAGCTATTGCTATAGGAACAAGTCATGGTGCTTATAAATTTACAAGAAAACCTACAGGAGAAGTTCTTGCAATAAGCAGAATTGCTGAAATTCATAAAGCACTTCCAAATACCCATCTTGTAATGCATGGATCTAGTTCAGTTCCCCAAGAATGGTTGGATATCATTAACAAATATGGCGGTGAAATTCCTCAAACTTATGGTGTTCCTGTTGAAGAAATTCAAGAGGGAATAAGAAATGGAGTTAGGAAAGTCAACATTGATACTGATAACAGACTTGCTTTTACTGCCGCGGTTAGAGAGGCAGCATTTGCTGATAAGGCAAACTTCGACCCAAGACATTTCAACAAGCCTGCTAGAAAATACATGAAGCAAGTTTGTCTTGATAGATACAAGCAGTTTTGGTGCGAAGGTCAAGCAAGTAAGATCAAACAAAACAGCACTAATTATTTTGCTGATCTTTACGCAAAGGGTGATTTGGATCCAAAAGTAAAAGCTACTGTTTAATTTCCTTCCAAATTAAATAAAAAAAGGCCTCCAAAATTGGGGGTCTTTTTTTATTTCAATATTAATGATTTTAATGTAAAGAGACCATCAGTCCCACCAATTATCTCATCGCATGCTCGCTCTGGATGAGGCATTAAACCTAGAACATTTCCCTTCTCATTAGTTATGCCTGCGATATCGAATGAAGATCCATTGGGATTATTTTTATATCTCAAAGCGATCAATTCATTATCTACAAGTTTCTTTAAAGTATCAGAATCACAATGATATCTTCCTTCCCCATGCGCTATTGGCAATTTAATTGTTTGTTTTTCATCTACATTATTAAACCAACCTCCTTTTGAAGAAACGATGTCCAGTTCAACGTCATCACAAATAAAATTAAGATTTTTATTTGCAACAAGAGCACCAGGCAAAAATCCTGATTCTGTCAAAATTTGAAACCCATTACAAATTCCTAAAACTCTTTTCCCGCTTTTAACAAACTCATCCAAGGCATTTATTAATGGAGAGAATCTCGCAATTGCTCCGCATCTTAAATAATCACCATAGCTAAATCCTCCGGGTAAAACTATTGCATCTACATCACTTAAATCTGAAGACTCATGCCACAAGTATTTTGTTCTTACGTCTAAACAACCTTCCAATGCCCATGAAACATCACGATCACAATTAGAACCAGGGAAGACAACAACTCCTACAGTAAAATTATCCATCTTATAATTTTTCTAGTGAATACTCATAATCTTCAATAACAGTATTTGCGAATAACCTATCACACAATAAATCAATTTTTCCTCTTACTTCGTTTTCACCATTACCTTCTATTTTTACCTCAATCATTTTTCCTATACGTAATGATTTTATTCCCTCAGCTCCAAGTTTTATAGAGGCAGATTTGGTAGCTTCCCCTGCTGGATCTAAAACTGAGGGTCTTAGTCTCACAAAAACTTTTACAGCGAATTGGTCCAATTAAAAATTAATTTCTACTAGAAGATTAGTTTAAATTTTAATAAAAAGTACTATTGATTAATAAACAAATATTTTTACCTTAAGGTTTTCTGAGTTATTAGATGTTTATGTAGCCTCTACCAAAACATACTAAGCAAGTTCTTCTTGAATTTTCATGGGTTTTAAAATTTCCTGCCCCTCCACATTTTGAACATATTATTTTATCAATTGATGTAACTTCGTCAGAGATTATTTGTTTTAAAGCAATTTTTGAATTTTCCATCTTGGACTGTCTACTGTTTAAGTATCCCGGCAGCTAACTATAATGTCAAATTGCTATTTTTGGTTCACTTAAAATCTTAAATTTCTCTTTAATTTTTTTATTGAAAGTTTTTATAGATTTTTCATCAAAGGAAATTATTACTAATTCAAGCCCAGCATTATCATTTGGTCTCCAACAATTGTCTGGAGCTTCTTCAAACCAAGTATTAATTTTCTTTCCAACAATTTGTATTTGTAAAGGTAATGATTTGTTTGGTATCCAAATACGTCCTTTTATTCGAAGAATGTTTAATTCATCCAAGATTTTTGACATCTCCTTTTCAAAGTCATTTTTTTCAAGGAAATAATTTAATTTAATTGAATCTGATACAAGTTCAACATGATTATGGTCATGTTCTTCAGTTAAAAACTCTTTATAAGTCTCTTTTTTAAAATTAAAATCAAATAGATAGTTCAAATCAATTTTGCCATTATAGGATTTAAAGACTGGTGTAGATGAGTTTAGACTTCCTTGAATTTTATGTTTTACAACGTCAAACTGATCATCATTTAAGATATCTGATCTAGAGACTAAAACGATATCAGAAACTTCTAGTTGCTCCTCAAAAAGTTCATCTATAGTGGCGTTGTGATCAATTTTATCTGTTTCATTATATTGTTTTGTTATTTTATTTAAATCATTAATTGGTGAACCATTAAGCATTGATTCTCCATTAACGATACCAACAACAACATCAAGGTAAATGGAAGACCTAATTTCAGGCCAGTTAAGTGCTTGAATTAAGGGAATTGGCAGTGCCAAGCCACTTGTTTCGATAATTATTGATTCGATAGGAGGATTAAATTCTAGGAGAGCTTTTATTGATGGAACAAAATCATCTTGAACAGTACAACATAAACATCCATTGTTTAATTCGATTATGCAGTCGTCTTCAGATTCATCACATTTATCACAACTTTTAATCAAATCACCGTCAATTCCAACATCTCCAAATTCATTAATTATTAAACCAAATTTTTTATTACTCTCTTTTAATAAATATCTTAGAAAAGTTGTTTTACCTGAACCAAGAAATCCTGAAACAACTATAACTGGTATTTTTTTTTTCATTTTTTATGATTAACAACCTAAGCTATATTCTGTACTCTCTCCTGTAGAACTATTTGTGCCATTAGCAATCGCACATAATTGTTTTTGTTGTGTACGACTTAGAACTGCATCAGTAAAATCTGCACCATCTATTTTTGCTCCTTCAAAATTACTCTCCATTAATAAAGCATTTGTAAAATTAACATCCGAAAGATCTGCATCTGTAAAATCTGTTGCATAAGCTAATGCATCTCTTAAATTGGCTCCATTAAACTTTGAATTTTGCAATTTACTATTATTGAAAACCGCGCCTTCTAAATTACTTTCACTAAAATTAAACCCATTCAAATCAAACTTAACGTATTCGTTACCGCTTAAATCTTGACCATGCATATCTGGCTCTAAATTAAGGTCTTGCTGGTTTCTAATCTCAGGAGGTCGTTTAGCCCATGCAGAATTTACAGAATTAAAAAATAAAATCCCAACGAACAACAAAGTAATTAATGCATTCTTTAGTGAGGGGAAAACAATTGATTTAATCATAATAAGACTGTATTTTAGAACTTAAGTATTTAAAGTTTGTAAGAGTATCTTAAAGGAAAATATATGGCAATGTCACTAAAGGTTATTGTTCCTCCTCATCCATTAATAAAACATTGGCTTTCAATATTGCGAGAAAAAAATACTCCAGATATTTTGTACTCAACAGGATATGAGCAATTAGGGAAATGGCTTACATATGAAGCATTACGTAATTGGCTGCCATATAAAAAAGAAATAGTAAATACTGATAATGGGGACACAGATGGATTCTTTATTAATACTGATTATCCAATAAAAGTGCTCGCAATGTTGCCCGAAGGGTTATCTCTTTGGTTTGGATCTAAAGAAGTAATTCCTAATTCAACCCTCTCATTAGGAGAACTTCCTAAAACTATTGAATCAAATGAAGGAGTTATATTTTATTCAGAACAAATAACGACAAAATCAACCACATTAGAAACCTTAATTAAATTAAAGGAATTAGGTGTTGATTCAAATAGGATTCTTTTAATAACTGCTATTTGCTCAAATAAAGGGTTAAATGAAATTGCGAAATTATTCCCGAATCAGGTAATTTACACTTCTTGCATAGATGAGGAAGACGAAAAAACACCATTATTGGTACCCGGTATTGGGAATCCTTTATCGCGTTTAAGTACTATATTTCAAGATAAGAACTAATATAGAATATAGGAGTAAATATTTTACCAATGTCTGAATACAGAGATTCGTCTTCAAATAATCTTTTATCATTAATAAGTGGTGCTTTTATTGGAGCAGCAGGTCTAGCATGGTGGTTAATATCCGAGGCAGACAAAAGAAAAGAGGAAAAAAAACAAAAAGCAATGATGTATTCCTCCAGAATTCAAGACGGCTCAGAAGCGATTGATTCAAATGAAAATATAAATGAAGTTGAAGGAGAGAATCTGGAGAAGAAAGTTGAGCAACTTAATTCTGCAATTGCTGATGTGAGGAAGCAACTTGAAGAGTTGGGGCAATAGAATAAAAAAGGTTCTCAAATAATATGAATAAACTCAGATCATCTGCAATAACCCAAGGTGTGCAAAGATCACCTAACAGATCGATGTTAAGAGCTGTTGGATTTAATGATGAAGATTTTAATAAACCTATTATTGGAGTTGCAAATGGATACAGCACCATAACACCATGCAATATGGGTTTAAATAAGTTAGCTCTAAAAGCTGAAGAGTCTATTAAAAGATCAGGAGGGATGCCTCAGATGTTTGGGACTATAACAGTAAGCGATGGGATTTCTATGGGAACAGAGGGCATGAAATATTCCCTAGTTTCAAGAGAAGTTATTGCTGATTCAATTGAAACAGCATGCAATGCTCAGAGTATGGATGGAGTACTTGCTATAGGTGGATGTGATAAAAATATGCCGGGTGCCATGATTGCGATTGCAAGAATGAATATTCCCTCAATTTTCATTTATGGAGGGACAATAAAGCCTGGGAAATTGCATGGAGAAGATCTTACTGTTGTTAGTGCATTTGAAGCTGTTGGACAATTAACATCAGGCAAAATTAATGAAGAAAGGCTAATCCAAGTTGAGAAAAATTGTATTCCTGGTGCTGGTAGCTGTGGAGGAATGTTTACAGCTAATACAATGTCTGCGGTTATTGAAGTATTAGGGTTAAGTCTTCCTCACAGTTCCACTATGGCTGCTGAAGATCTTGAAAAAGAACTAAGTGCAGATAAAAGTGCTGAGATATTAGTCTCTGCAATAGAAAAAGATATAAGACCTCTAGACCTAATGACTAAGAAAGCATTTGAAAATGCAATATCAGTAATTATGGCAATTGGCGGATCAACAAATGCGGTATTGCACATCTTAGCTATCGCGAATACTGCAGGAATAGATATCAACATTAATGATTTTGAGAGAATCAGACAAAAAGTACCCGTTATTTGTGACCTTAAACCGAGTGGTAAATATGTGACGGTGGATCTTCATAAGGCAGGTGGGATTCCACAAGTAATGAAAATACTTTTGAATGCAGGATTAATTCATGGCGATTGCAAAAACATTGAAGGAAAAACCATCTCAGAATACTTACAAAATATTCCAGATAAGCCTCCAACAAATCAAAATGTCATAAGAGACGTAGATGACCCTCTTTATAAAAAAGGACATCTAGCGATATTAAAAGGTAACTTAGCGAGCGAAGGTTCTGTAGCCAAAATTAGCGGAGTAAAAAACCCTGTATTAACAGGTCCCGCAAAGATTTTTGAAAGTGAAGAGGATTGTTTAAAATCGATATTAAATAACGATATCAAAGCTGGTGATGTTGTTGTTATTAGAAACGAAGGGCCTGTAGGAGGACCAGGTATGAGAGAGATGTTAGCTCCAACATCTGCAATTGTTGGTCAAGGGCTAGGAGAGAAGGTGGCTTTAATTACCGATGGCAGATTTAGCGGCGGTACCTATGGTCTTGTTGTGGGTCACATAGCTCCAGAGGCTGCTGTAGGAGGAAATATTGCTCTAATAAAACAAGGTGATTTAATTACAGTAGATGCTGTAAAACAACTAATTGAAGTTGATTTATCTGACGAAGAATTAGAAAAAAGAAAAAAAGATTGGGTAAAACCTATTCAAAAATACAAAAGAGGAATTCTTTCAAAATATTCGAGAATCGTAAGCACATCAAGTTTAGGGGCTGTTACTGATTTATAAATCAGCTCAAATTTTTTTTCTTAATCAATAAAACTTTTTATCCTATTTGCTAAATTTTCCAATCTAGCGCTGTATTTTGGTGAATTGCATTTTTTCCCATTATTGCTATCCATCCATAATGTTTTAACTCCACACCATAATATTGGTTCATCAGGGAAGTTAAGCTTAGAGATTACTAAAACCAACTCTTTATTTGATTTAAAAAGTTCTAATTCAAGATCATAAATTTCTAATCTTTTACCTTCTTTATCTCTACATAAGATATTAACTGTTAAATCAATATCTTCATCTTCGAATTCGTATTCACCATTTATTTTTACGACAGAATGCACAAAAGGTTTATTTGTTAAATCTGCTGACTTAGCGATTAAGCTCTCTATATTTTTAGGTGGATTTTCAAATAACACTTATTGATTTAATTAAAACTTTTATTGAACCCTCTTTAAACTCATTATTAGGTAATCCATCATCACCGAACTTAGAGTGTAGTAGTTGCAATCTTTTAATTTTAGATGGCTTGAATTTAAATGGAAAACGTACTTTATTAGCTCTTACTGAAGGTTTTAACTCACTAAAAGGAATTTGAACATTTGTTGTCCCGAATTTTTTTGTTGGAAATGATTTAATCCATCTAAGTCCACCAGGAATAAATTCGGTTAGTCCTAGTAGATCATCTTCACAAGCGACAGCAAATTTAAAAGTTCTTCCTTGTCCATCAATATTTAATTCAAAGGATGAATACTCAGATACATTTAAAGAAGGTTTATATATAGAAGATCTACAACTAACAAATCCTCCTGCTTTCTCGACAATATTACCCTTTAATATTAAACCCAAATTTGAGGTTTCACAAAAAGCTGAACTTGATCCGCCCATAACAGTATCATTTAATGTTTTCCAACCATCGAACTCCTTTTTCTGGAATAAAAATTTTTTCTTACTCATTAAATAATTTAAATTATTAATAGACTTTAACTAAATTTCTAATTCTTTTGCTGATTCCTGATCACAAAATATTGAAATTTGATTAATAGATTTTATTAATTTTGATGGTGTTCTATCTGGTGGCTCTTTTTCATCTAATAACCTCTCAAGAGCAATTCTTTTAGAAGCTCCACTAACTAAAAATACTATCTTTGAAGAAGCTGAAAGAACCTTTGGAGTTAATGAAATTCTTTTTAAACCTTTACCTTCATTAAAAATAACAAAATCATCTACATTATTATTTTTTTGATAAGGGAATAGTGAGGCTGTATGACCATCATCTCCAAGACCTAATAATGTTAAATCAAAAGTTGGAGGGTTTAATCCGCATTTTTCAAATAATTTAGAAATAAATTGATTTTTAGTAGTTTCATCATCAGCGTTTAAATCATTAAAAATTTCATAAAAATAAGCTTTAGATCCAAAATTAGTTAGCAAAGAATTTCTCAACATTAACGAGTTACTTAATTCTGAATTTGGATCAACACATCTTTCATCTCCTAAAAAGACATCAACCATATCCCATTGAAGATCATTATTAGATAAGAGATGATACACAGATTTAGGAGTTGAACCTCCACTTACACAAAATTTAAATCTATCTTTCTTTTTTAAAGTATGAATAATATGGCTTTGAATAAACTTAAAAACCGCTGTTGATAGTTCTAACTTGTCTTTGTATATATTTAAGGTGTATCCATTTTTGACCTTTTCAATCATTTCATCCATTCAGTATGAAAACTACCTTCCCTATCAATTCTTTCGTATGTATGAGAGCCAAAACAGTCTCTCATTGCCTGCACAAGATTCTGAGGAAGTCTATTGGTTCTATAACTATTCAAATAATCTAAAGTACTGGATAAACATGGGACTGGTATACCTGCCTTTGTGGATAGAGAAACTACCTTAGCTAAGTTATCTAATCTTGTCGCAATTTCATTATTAAACCAATCATCAAAAATTAAATTTTTTAGATCAGGATCTTTGTTATAAGCATCTTGAATTTTACTTAATAATTTTGATCTAATTATGCAACCACCTTTCCATATTTGTGCAATTGACGGCATATTCAAACCATAGTTATATACTGCAGATGCTTCTCTTAAAATGTCCATACCTTGGGCATAGCTAGCAATTGTGGCAAGGACTACAGCATCAAATAAAGGTTTCATTCCATCTGATACATTTCCTAAATCAAAATCCTCTATCTCTTTAGATGGAATAGTTTTTTCAATCTCACTACGTTGCTCTTTTAAAGAACTCATTACTCTTGCATTTAAAGATGCATAAATAGTTGGTACTGATACCCCCAGTTCTAGAGCACTCACAACAGTCCATAAACCTGTACCTTTCTGGCCAGCTTTATCTAATATTTTTTCCACGACATCATCTCCAGTTATCTCATCTTTTGTATTTAGACAAATCTCTGTTATCTCAACAAGATAAGAAGCTAATTCATCAGTATTATTCCAAATCCCAAATACCTCTGACATCTGCTCTCCATTCATACCTTTGACTCTCTTCATAAGGTCATAAGCCTCTGCAAGTATTTGTTCAATTCCATATTCAATTCCGTTATGAACAGTTTTTACAAAATGACCTGAGCCGCCTGGGCCAACATATGCAACACATGGTCCGTCTTCAACTTTGGCAGCCATTTTTGTTAGTAAGCTCTCTATTGCATCATAGGAAGCCTTAGTACCACCGGGCATCATGCTTGGACCCTCTAGAGCTCCTTTGGCACCCCCAGAGACTCCCATTCCGATGTATCCAAAACTTTTACTTTCAAGAGTATTCACCCTTCTTTCTGTATCTTTAAATTGAGAGTTGCCGCCATCTATTAATAAATCTCCTTCCTCGAGATATCCAGAAATATTATCAATGACAGCATCTGTTGCTGGCCCAGCTTTAACCATCATAAGAATTCTTCTAGGTCTCTCTAACTTATTAACAAATTCCTGAAGAGTTTCAGCTCCTTCTATATTCTTCCCAAGGCCTCGACCCTGTAAGAATTCTTCAGTTTTTGAGTAAGTTCTATTAAAAACTACACTAGAAAATCCATTTCTCTCTGCGTTAAGAACTAAATTCTCGCCCATAACACCAAGACCTACTAAACCAAAATGTGCCTTGGACATAAAAAATTAAAAAACTCAATAAATATAGTGTGCATGCAACTAAACAAAATTGCTCAAAAAAAATACTTATGTCAGCGAAAAATGATGGAAAAGATTTAAATAACAGTTCCGTTTGCAATAGTTGCATTTTTAACTACTACAACAATTCCATTTCTTATGTAGAAGCCTAATTCTGGCTTATCTGCTTCTTCTACTCGATCTTTATTAATTATCACAACATTATCCCCAATCCTTGTATTCTTATCGAGAATTGCTCTTTTTACAGTAGTTCCTTCACCTACTCCAAGAGGTGTTCCGCCTCCTTTTCTTAATTCAATCCTCTCTTCAGGCGATTCAAAGAAATCTGCCCCCATAACAAGAGTATCCTCAAGAACCGAATCACTTTCAATCCTGCTTCTTACCCCTAAAACACAATGTAAAATACTGCATGACTTCAAGATTGTACCTTCACAGACTATTGAATCAGTAATTTGAGCATCTACAAGTTTAGAAGGGGGGAGAAATCTTGGTCTTGTATAAATTGGAAATTTTTCATCATAAAAACTAAATGGAGGTTTTGGTTGCTCAGTCAAGGCGAGGTTGGACTCAAAGAATGCCCCAATGGTTCCGATATCTTCCCAATAATCATCAAATACATAACTTTTAAGAGTATCTCCCCTATCAAGTGCTTCTGGAATTATGTCCTTACCAAAATCCGTATAATTAGGAAATTTATTTAAAAGATCGAAAAGAGTATTTCTACTAAAAACGTAAATACCCATAGAGGCTAGATAAGGTTTTTCGGCAGCTGACTCTTTACTTAATCCAAATTTTGAAGTATCTACTGCCATTGCCTTCAACTTTTCTCCAGTTGGCTTTTCACTAAATTCTTTTATATTCCCAAGATCGTCAGTTCTCATGAGGCCAAAACCTTCTGCTTGAGCTTCATCAACAGGTAAAGCTGCAACAGTTAAATCAGCACCATTATCTCTATGATGTTGAACAAATAAACTGTAATCCATTCTGTACAGTTGATCACCTGACAATATTAAATATTCATCAACATCCCATTCTTGAAATAACCATTGGTATTTTCTTACAGCATCAGCAGTACCTTCAAACCACTTAGGGCTATCAGGAGTCTGTTGCGCGGCTAAAACCTCTACAAATCCCTGACCGAAAGGGCCATTTAAATTATAGGTTCTTCCTATGTGTCTATTTAGAGATGCACTATTGAACTGGGTCAATACGTACATTTTTTCAATGCCTGAATTTATACAATTACTAATCGGAATATCTATCAAACGATACTTACCTGCCAATGGCACAGCAGGTTTAGCCCTCATTTTTGTTAGAGGGTAAAGTCTAGAACCTTTTCCTCCTCCGAGGATTATGGCCAACACACGCTTCATTCAATCTAATGGAGAAGATATACAATTACTTAAAGTAACTGATTATGGGCATATTTAGAAATACAAATGGTCAGTTTACAAAGGTATTTCGATAAATCACTGGAAAAACTTAATATAAATCGAAAATATTTAGTTATTTTTATCCTCTTCTACCAAAGAAAACAATTTTTCAACGATTTTCAAAGAAACTTGTCTTTCCTCTCTTGATTGAGGACTTCTCAACTTGGTAACAGGCGTATGAAGTATTTTATTAATTATTCCTTTAGTCAGGGCTTCCACAACTTTTCTTTCACGAGCCGAAAAATCTGGTCCCATTCTGCTAAGTGCCTTTTGCAATTCCTCTTTTCTAATTAACTCCAAATCTGATCTAAGTTTATTAATTACTGGAACGGCCTCTAAACTTGCCCACCATTCTAGAAAAATGATCCTTTCTTCTTCTACTAAAGATTCAGCTTCCTTTGCTATTTTCTTTCTAAATTCTTGATTTCTTGAAACGACCTCTTGTAAGTCATCAACATCAAATGATTTTACAAATTCATGTTGTTTAACATCATTAGATATATTTCTCGGAACACCAATATCAATAAATTTAAGTCTATTGTTCAAATTTATTTTTTCAATTTTTGTGAGATCAATAATTGGCTCTTCAGAAGCAGTACTGGTGAAAACAAGTGAAGATAATGATATGTTTTCTTCTAATTCGTTTAAACCTTTACAAACAATCTCTAAATCAGGGAAGTCTTGAGCAAGATTTAATGCTCTTTGAATATTTCTATTTAAAAGGATAAGTTTATGACATCCTTTTGATTTTAAATGAGTTATTAAAAGCCTACTCATTCGTCCGGCGCCAACAACAAGAACGTTCTCTGATTCCAAACTTACAAGATTATCAAAACCCTTTTCTTGTCCAATTTTTAATTGAGCTAGTTCTACCGCTGCTGAACTAATTGATACGGCTCCAGTTCCTAAATTTGTTTCGGATCTTACTTTTTTACCTGTACTAACTGATTGAGTTAATAATCTATTAAGAATTGGCCCAGTAGATTGATTTTCTTGACCTAATCTCATCATTTTTTTTACCTGTGAAAGGACTTGTCCTTCACCTAAAACGAGGCTATCGAGTCCTGCCGAGACTTTCATCAAATGCAAAACTGCTTCTTCCTGTCTAAAACAAAAAAGATGTGGATTTAAATCTTCAAAAATAATTCCAGAATATTCTGATATGAATTCTTTAATAGATGAAATTCCAGTATTTTTATCCTTTACTAACGCATATATTTCCAGCCTATTACAAGTACTTAAGATTGACACCTCTAAAACATCAGAGAAAGCTTTTAATGCTTTCAATGACTCTGTTATGGATTGGTCAGGAATACTTAACTTCTCACGCACTTCGACAGGTGCCGTGCGATGACTCAGTCCGACGACAACAATATGCATAAAATCAAAAAGTAATTTTTAAAGGCTGATACTCTTTGCACCATCTTTTATATGGACAGTATTTGTGAACCTTGCAGTACTATCTAATGTACTAATAACTAGACTACTTGTTCTAACACAATCCCTTTCAAATTTAACTCCGTCAAATAATAATCCATCAGTTATTCCACTTCCAGCGAAAACAACATTTTCTCCTGATGCCAATTCATTTGCTTCATAGATTTTATCTATATCTGTTATGCCCATTTCATTAAGACGTTTTATATTTCCTTCTTTTGTGTAATCAGCCCATTCAGAAGTTTGAGCGATTGCCGGATCATAAACTAGTTGTCCTTGAAAGTGTCCCCCCAGAGCTCTCATTGCAGCAGCTGAAATAACACCCTCTGGAGCTGCACCTATACCCATCAAGCAGTGTGTTCCAGTTCCTGCAAAACCGCATGCAATCGCAGCTTGAACATCACCATCAGAAATCGGTTGTACTTTTGCACCACATCCTCTAATCTCTTTAATTAAATCTTTATGTCTAGTTCTATCCATTACAACTACAGTAAGCTCATCGATAGAAAGGCCCAAGCAATCACTTAGTATCTTCAAGTTTTCAGTAGCTGAATTTCTAATATCTACTTTACCTTTGGCCGCAGGAGGAGCTGCTAGTTTATTCATGTAAAAATCAGGAGCATTGAAAAGACCACCCGTATCAGAGGCAGCTAAAACAGCCATAGACCCTCTTTGATTATTCGCACAAAGATTTGTACCTTCACAAGGATCTACAGCAAAGTCTACCCCTGGACCACTTCCACTACCAACCTCTTCACCTATATAAAGCATAGGTGCTTCATCTCTTTCACCTTCTCCAATAACAATTTTCCCTTTCATTTCAATTTTGCCCATTCGCAATCTCATTGCTTCTACAGCTGCAGCATCAGCTTCATCTTTTTGACCAAGTCCTGTTAGTTTTGCTGAAGCAATAGCAGCTTGCTCGACAACTTCGAGAATTTCTTGAATTAAAGTTTGATTCACAATTAAATTTTGAGGATTTTCTAAAATGTTTTGAGTATGATCTCATAAAAAATGGCATTTTTTATGAGAATTATTATGCTATTAAGCTTTTTTTAACTCTTTACAGCTGTTACTTTATCAGGCCGTGACTTGAAATTAGGAATAAACAACTAAATATAGTATCTTTATTAAATATTTTAAAAATTAAATGACCGAGTCAAATCAAGCAAATTTAACTGGTGCTAATAGACCAATTCAAATAATTCCTTCAGTTTTACCAGCAGATTGGGCAAATATGGGGGAATGTGTGAAAGAGCTCGAGGAGGCTGGAGTAGATAGAATTCAATTTGATGTAATGGATGGAAATTTCGTGCCAAATCTTACATTTGGTCCTGAAATGATTGCTGCATGCAGGAAATATTGCAATGTCCCTTTTGAAACTCAATTAATGGTGAGCCAATATAACTGTGAAACCATGCTTGAATCTTATGTAAAAGCTACAAAAGGGGCGAATGGTGAACCAGGAGTAGTAATAGCTCATGCCGAAGCAAATATTCATTTGCATAGAGTTCTTGGAAGGATAAGAGATTTAGGAGGATCTCCTTCTGTTGCATTAAACCCCCATACTCCTTTTGAAATGATTAAAAACATAATGGATATGGTTGATCATGTTTTGGTTATGACAGTTAATCCAGGATTTGGAGGACAAGCTTATATACCAACAATGCT
Organism: Prochlorococcus sp. AG-355-J09; assembly: GCA_003278735.1. Taxonomy (GTDB): domain Bacteria; phylum Cyanobacteriota; class Cyanobacteriia; order PCC-6307; family Cyanobiaceae; genus Prochlorococcus_A. Next base: position 66,042 of record QCDO01000008.1, on the reverse strand, counting down.
TAATAAAATCAGAGAAATAAGAAACTTTATTATCGAAAAAAACTTAAATGTCGATATTGAAGTTGATGGGGGGATAAAGGCGAATTGGACTATTTCACAATGTGCCGATGCTGGTGCCAATTGTTTTATCGCTGGCAGTGGGATGTTTGCTTACCCAACATTAAAAGAGGGATGTGATGACTTGAGAAAAGTTGCACAAGAAGCACAAAATGGGAATGTTCTTTCAGAACCTCAATAAATATTCTGGATGATTAAGAAATCACCCAAATATCCATCCATAACTATGCAACCCTATCCCTAAAAAATTAACTCCTAAGTAACATACCAAAACAACTAAAAAGCCTGTAGACGCTAATAATGCTGGTTTGCGTCCTTGCCAACCCTTGCTTATTCTCATATGCAGATAAGCGGCATAAAACAACCATGAGATAAATGCCCATGTTTCTTTTGGATCCCAACTCCACCATGTGCCCCAGGCCTCATTAGCCCAAACTGCACCTGAAATTAAACCGAGAGTCAAAAGAACAAAACCTATTAATATAGAACGATAACTTAATGTATCTAATTCTTCTGAATGAGAAAATTCAATAGGTTCAACTAAATCACTTAAAGGATAGCTATTTGAAAGTTTAAATCCTCCTATCCCTGTAGAACTACTTCTGATTTGAAGCGGCTTATTTCCATTAATAAACAAAACGGACATTGATAGTATAGAACCTATTATTAATGCTGCATAACTAAGCATTACGACGCTAACATGCATTACCAACCAACTAGACCTTAAAGCTGGAACTAAGTTGGATGATAATTTCAAATCCTCAGGTAAAACAAAACAAGCAAAAGCCACAGTCAGTAACTCAATAGGTATAGCAATTGAGGGGATTATTGGAGCTTGGTATTCTCTTTCAACCAATAGTTGACCTAATGTGATACCCCAAGTAAGGAAATAAAGAGATTCGTACAAATTACTAATAGGAAAGTGGCCAGAAATTGACCACCTAAAAAGTAATTGTAATGTTACTAACAAGTTCACTAAAATCGTAATAAGTCGTACAGCAGAAGAAGACTTTTTTTTAAAAACTGCAACCAAAGATAATGGTAAGTTAATTAATAAAAAATAAAAAACTAAAAGACCTAAAACTGAAACTGGTTCATATATTAAATTTTTAAAAAAATTATCTAGTATCATTTCTAGAAAATTCTCAAGTTCAATATTGATGACAAACAAATAATAATTTAAATCATTCTTATATGAGTAAATCTTTAATAATAAAAATTTTTAATTTAATTTTTAGAAGCATTTCAAAGCTTGAAATTATCTCCTAGATAAAACTTCTTAACTATTGGATTATCAGCCAATTCACTTGATGAACCGTAAGCTAAAATTTTTCCTTCACTTAATACATATGATTTGTTAGTAATTTGAAGGGTTTCCCTCACATTATGATCTGTAATGAGAATCCCCACGCCATCACGACTTAATTTAAGAATTAGTTTCTTTAGATCATTAACAGCTAGAGGATCGATCCCAGCAAAAGGTTCGTCTAATAACAAATATTTAGGTCCTTTTCTGCCTACAGTAAGAGCTCTAGCTATCTCACACCTCCTCCTCTCTCCTCCTGAAAGTTGATAACCATAATTATCTACAAAGTTATTCAAATTAAATTCATTAATTAATTGTTCTCTTCTGTTTCTTATCGCTGCTCTGCTATATGAGGAATTGTGTAAAGCCAAATCTATATTATCCTTAACTGTGAGGTCTCTAAATATACTAGCTTCTTGAGTTAAGTATCCTAAACCAAGTCTTGATCTAATTGGTAGAGGAAGATTGGTTATATTTTTCCCATTCATTAAAATTCCACCTTTATCTGGTTTTATATTCCCAACTGCAAGATTAAAAGTAGTAGTTTTCCCAGCACCATTAGGGCCCATCAAACCTACAACTTCCCCTGGATTAACAGTTATAGAAACATCATTTACGATTAATCTTCCCTTAATTGAAAGGGATACATTATTAATCTTTAGGTTCATTTTCCTTGAGATCGATTGGTTTTCTTATTTTCTTGAAAAAAAAATGAAATAGATAATAACAATTTAATTGAAAATAAAGATATATTCATCAAAGAGGTTTCAAAAAAGGCTTATCGTTCTCGTTTAATAGTTCTTTATATTGTAATTTCCTCAATAAATTTTCCAAACATCGGCAGAAGGATTCAAGATCAATCCCTAAATCAATCTTGGTTCTAGTTTTTATTCTACCTAAACCCTCCCCAAGCAAAATAGTAGCTCCATTTAAATTACCTTTACTTAAGTGAAACTGAGAAACAGATACTTGTAAAATTCCTTGGATAACTTGTCTTTCGTCACCATCTACGGAATTCCATATTTCTTCAAAAGCATCATGAGCCTCATACCATTCATGATTGTTAAAAAGATTTAAAGCTGTAAAAAGGGAATCTTGAAAACTTTTTGTACTTTCTTCGTTCATTAAAGCAATTACTAGTTTTTTTTCTTTTTATTTATTTTTCTCATTCTTATTGAATCCGGTGTCACCTCTAGCATTTCATCTGGACCAATATATTCGAGTGCTCTTTCAAGGGTAATATCAACAGGTGACTGCAAAGTATCAAGTTCTTCTGCCCCTGCAGACCTCATATTAGTCAACTGCTTAGTTTTACATATATTCAACTCAAGATCTTGAGGTCGATTATTCTCTCCAATTATCATTCCTTTATAAACTTTTACTCCAGGTTTAATAAAATAGACTCCCCTATCTTCAGCATTCTTTAAGGCATAAAATGTGGCTACACCTTCCTCAAAAGCTATAAGAACGCCATTCCTTCTAGTTTCAAAGTCTCCTGTTTTAGGTTTATATTCATAAAACGAATGACTCATGATACCTTCACCTCTGGTTATCCTTACAAATTCCCCCCGAAATCCAATTAATCCTCTTGATGGAACAAGAAATTCTAATTGAGTTCTACCATCTGAACTTGTCTGCATATTTTTCATCTCTGCCTTTCTAGATCCAAGTTTTTCGATGCAAGAACCAACAGATACTTCAGGCACATCTAAAACCAAAGTCTCTATAGGCTCACATTCAACATTATCAATTTCTCTGAAAATTACTTGAGGTTGTGAGATTTGAAACTCAAAACCCTCTCTTCTCATAGTTTCAATCAATATGCCTAGATGTAATTCTCCTCTTCCTGAAACTGAGAACCTGTCAGGAGAATCAGTTTCTTCTACTCTCAGGGCAACATTTGTTAGAAGTTCCCTCTCCAATCTATTTTTTAATTGTCTACTTGTAACAAATTTTCCTTCCTTACCCGCGAATGGTGAATCATTGACAACAAAAGTCATATTTAAGGTAGGTTCATCAACTTTGATTAATGGAAGAGGATGAGGAGAATCAGGACATGCTATGGTCTCACCAATATTGACGTCATCGAAGCCAGAAACAGCAACAATATCACCTGCAAATGCTTCATTTATATCAATTCTTTGTAATCCTTCAAATCCTAAAAGCTTACTAACCTTACCTTTAATAGTTTTTCCGTTTTCTTTAATTAAACTAGCCTGTTGGCCATTTTTTATAGTTCCATTGTGGATCTTTCCAATTACTATTCTGCCTAAGAAATCAGAATAGTCCAAAGTAGTAATTTGTAGCTGAAGAGGCTTATTAGAATCACCTACTGGAGGAGGAACGTGTCTGATAATAGCTTCAAAAAGAGGCATCATATTGTCACTATTAGATTCCATCTCTTCTTTTGCGAAACCAGATAAGCCACTTCCAAAAAGATAAGGGAAATCACATTGATCATCATCAGCTCCTAATTCCAAAAACAAATCAAGGACCTTATCAATCGCTATTTCTGGTACTACTCGTGGTCTATCAATTTTATTTACAAAAACTATAGGCCTAAGTCCTTTTTCTAGTGCTTTTTTTAAAACAAATCTTGTTTGAGGCATAGGTCCCTCATTTGCATCAACTATAAGCAGACAACCATCAACCATTCCTAAAACTCTTTCAACTTCTCCTCCAAAATCAGCATGGCCGGGTGTATCTATAATATTAATTCTGGTATCTTTATAGTTGACTGCAGTATTTTTTGAGAGAATTGTTATCCCTCTTTCTCTTTCAAGATCATTTGAATCCATTACACATGTAGGAATAACTTCATTATCTCTAAATATTCCTGATTGAGATAACAATGCATCTACAAGAGTTGTCTTCCCATGATCTACGTGAGCAATAATTGCAACATTTCTAATTTCTTTTATCGAAGATGACATTTATAGAATTTATATAAATATTAGATTGACTTTAATAAGGCTAACTCAAAGCATGCTTATTATGAGAATTTTCTCTTTAAGAATTTGAAAAATATAATCTTATTGAATAATTAAATTAATCAATTAGATTTATAATTTTCTATTTGAGCTTTCAAAAACTTTTAATGCTTCAATTGACCCCTCATATCTCCAATGCCATGGTTCGTAATCTATATATTTATTATCTTTGTTAAACGATAACTTAAAGTGAAACTTAGCTGCATTTTTTATTAGCCATCTAAAGGCGTCAGTATTTTCGAAGTCGGTTTCAAAGTCTGTCTCTCTTTGAGTAGCATCACCAATATCGATTGCGAAACCTGTACTATGTTCAGAATACCCTGGAGGGGCTGAAACTCTAGCTCTTTCTGCCGCTTCTTGATTTCTAATAGATTTTAAAGAATAAAAGATATCGTTTTGCAAATTTATTGATCTATAACCACTCAAGAAGACTAAGTATATCCCATCCTTTTCGGCTTCTTCTCTCATCTCTAACAAAGAATCACGCATATCCATATGAACTTTAATATTAGGCTCAATTAAGACTAGTTTCTCTTTAGGAGTTTCGTTATAGGGAAGATGGCCTAAAATTCTGGCATCATGATTTCTTTCAACCTGAAATTTGCGATTATTAAGTGGGATTAACTCTACATTTCTAATAAATTGCAATGCAGCGAAAGAAAAGATAAGAAAAAGAAATGGAGAAAATATTAAAAATTTTTTTAATGATGTTGAATATGGATTATTTAGGTAAGTTCTTTTGGCAAGTGGTATATCAAATTGATCGGTATCTTTGTTTAGTTCCAATATTTAGAAGTGAATTTGGAAAAGATATTTCGATATTAACTATTATTTTAAGAAATGCACTTTTATAAGCAAAAAAGATGTAGTTTTTATATACAGTATTATTTTTTTTTCATATGTTGAGGGTAGCTGTTATTGGTGGAGGTCCAAGTGGTTCATGTGCGGCAGAAATACTTGCTAAAGCTGGAATAAAAACTTGGCTCTTCGAGAGAAAATTAGATAATGCGAAACCATGTGGAGGAGCAATTCCACTTTGCATGGTCGAAGAATTTGATTTACCTGAGTCAATTATTGATAGAAAAGTAAGGCATATGAGAATGATATCTCCATCAAACAGAGAAGTAGATATAAGTCTAGATAGAGTTTATGGGAAAAGTGATAATGAGTTTATTGGGATGTGTAGAAGAGAAGTTATGGATGCCTTTATGCGCAACAGGGCATCAGATCTTGGCGCTACATTAATAAATGGATTAGTTACTTCTATTGATACTGGAGATAAAAATCAAGGGCCATATAAGCTTTCCTACTCAGATTTCACCAATCGAGATAAAAAAGGAGAACTCAAAGAGCTTACTGTTGACCTTTTGATCGGAGCTGATGGGGCTAATAGCAGAGTCGCAAAAGCAATGGATGCAGGTGATTACAAAGTTGCTATAGCATTTCAGGAAAGAATTAAATTGCCTAAAGAAGAAATGAGTTACTACGAAGATCTTGCTGAAATGTATGTCGGAACTGATGTTTCTCCTGATTTTTATGGGTGGGTATTTCCTAAATATGATCATGTTGCGGTTGGCACTGGAACCATGCAAAAGAATCAATCATTAATCAAGGGACTTCAAGAGGGTGTAAGAAATAGGGCAAAGAAAAGACTCGTTAATGGTGAAGTAATAAAGGTAGAAGCTCACCCTATTCCAGAGCATCCAAGGCCAAGAAGGGTAGTTGGGAGAATGGCATTGGTTGGTGATGCAGCTGGTTATGTTACAAAAAGTTCTGGAGAGGGTATTTATTTTGCTGCAAAAAGCGGAAGAATGTGTGCTGAAGAAATTGTTGAAGCATCAAAAAATGGTCAAGTAATTCCATCAGAAAAAGATTTAAAAAACTATCTTAAAAAATGGGATAAAAAATATGGCACAACTTATAAGGTGCTAGAAATCCTTCAAAATATTTTCTACAGAAATGATTCTGCTAGAGAGGCCTTCGTTGAGATGTGTGATGACATGGATGTTCAAAGACTTACTTTTGATAGTTACTTATACAAAAGAGTCGTTGCCATGAAACCATTGCAGCAACTTAAAATTACAATGCTTACACTTGGTTCGATTTTAAGAGGGAAAGCCCTAGCCCCTCTAAAATATAAACCCGTTGATAGTGCTGTTAGGGCAAATAAAGAAGTAGAAAAAATGCTAGAAAATTATTCAATAAAGGGAGGAATTAAAGTTAAGAGTTCAAAAGTGTAAAGTCGGCTATTTTTAGAGAATAATTTCTAATTAAACTCAACAAATTGAGTCTATTATTTCTTATTTTTAAATCCTCTGACATTATTAAGACTCCCTTTTCATTATCGAATAAATCCTCAATAGTTTCTACATTAATCTCAAACAAATTTAGAAGTTCCAAATAATTGCAGTAACCTTCTGAAAAAAGTTTTTCTAATTCTCCAATAAATTCAAAAACTCTCAATTCACAATCTTTTTCAAAAAGTTTTGTGTTTACATAATCTCTTGTTGAGAGAACGTCTCTTGAAAGATCACTTTTATTTGCTAATTTGCTTACCCTAGTAATAACTTTCTTGATTTCAACAAAATTATCCTTTTCGTTAAAATTTATAATAGAGTTGATCCTATTTTTAAGATCAATAATATTTAATACTCTATTTTGAAATAATTCCTCAGAAGAGCAAACGGCCTTTATTAATTCTTTACTTAGTGAAATTTCTTCTAAATGACTAACAATTCTTTGAACTAAAAATTCATTTAAATCATTAAATACTGTTTCTCTTGAGAAGTTTAAATTCGGAAATACGATTTCCCAAAAATCAATAAGTTCGTTGAATAATTTATCTAAAGGTAAATCAAGTTCATAATCCCAAATTATTTTAATCACTCCATTCAAATTTCTTCTTAAAGCATAAGGATCAGATGATCCACTGGGACGTTTACCAGAAATAAATATACTTATTAAATTTTCAACCTTATCTGCTATGGAAACTATTGCACCATATTTTGTAGAAGGCAAAGCATCTTTATAAAAAGAAGGTAAATAATGTTCAGCGACAGCCAAGCAAACATCCTCACTAAATCCTTCATATTTAAGATATTTACCACCCATTATTCCTTGCAGCTCAGGGAATTCGAAAACGATTTCGCTACATAAGTCGTTTTTACAGTATTTAGCAGCTTCTATTATTTTTTTTTCTTCTAAAGACTTATCATTTATAAATTTAAGAATTTTTTTAGTAATTTCCTCTATCCTTTCTACCCTCTGAAATATATTTCCAAGTCCTTTCAAATATGAAACAGATTTAAGCTTTTCATTTCTTTCGATTGAAGCAACTTTTTTGTCACTTTCTACGAAAAACTTTGCATCTGAGAACCTTGCCCTTAATACTTTCTCATTACCTTTGGCAATATTATTATTTGACTCTTCAAGACCATTTGAAATAACGCAGAAAGTTGTACTAATATTTTTTTCAGAGGTTAAATCTAGTTTAGAAAAACTTTCATTTTTCAATAAAAGAGGAACGTATCTCTGATGATTTTTCATGACTGTTGAGAGAACTTCAACCGGAATATCAAGAAATTCATCATTAAATTTGCCAATAATTAAGTCTGGCCATTCAACTAAATCAGTTAGTTCATTTAGTAATCCTTCTGAAAGGTCAGGTTTCAGATTTAAAGATTTAGATGCCTGATTTATTAAACTTTCAATTTTTTCTTTTCTTTCTTTTCGAATAGCTATTACTCTATTTCGTTTCAATAATTCAAAAAAATCATCAGGATTCTGAACTTCTAAAACTTCATTGATTAGCCTATGACTTTTTGTTTTATTAGTTATTTTGATTTTTGGATCACATTCATCAAATTCAAAATCAAGAATTTCATCATTATAAATAGAAGCAATCCACCTAATAGGTCTTGAAAATTTTATGTTCCCAGTCCCCCATTTCATAAATCGAGGGCCTTGAAGACTCTTTACTAATTTTGGGATAATCGAAGACAAAGAAATTTTTGTTGATACTCCTTTCTCAATTTTCTTTCCAAATACAAAATCACCCTTTTCTGTGTTTTTTATTTCTAGCTCAACTACTTCTATATCTAAGCTATTAGCAAATCCTAAAGCAGCATTAGTAGGACATCCATTTAAATAAGCTAAATTTGCTTTAGGCCCTTTTCTTTCTATTATCTTATCTTCTGCATAATCAACTAAACCTTCGAGAAGTAGAACTATCCTCCTTGGTGTGGAGGTAACAATTATATGTTCGAATTTGATTAACTTTTTATTCAATTCAAATTCTATTAGAGATTTAAATTGCTCTAGAACAGAATGAGAAAATTTTGCGGGCAACTCTTCTGTACCTATCTCAAGTAAATATTTAGACAAGAAAAAAATATGACTTCACTTACTATAATTTACTACCAGTTAAATAAGCTTTTCGCTAATGTATAAAAAGAGATATGTTTTGGTCCTTTGATCAAGGTAGAGAAAGTAAAAAAGAAAAAAAATTCTGCAAAGGAAGAGACTGTTTGTTTAGCAAATGGACTAGAAGTTTCTAAATTTGAAAATTTTAAGAAAAGCAGCCAATTTCTTAAGGAACCACTTGCTACGGAATTAGTCAATGAAAGTGATCATTTTACTAATGATGCAGTTCAGTTATTAAAATTTCATGGTAGTTATCAACAAGATAACAGGGAAAATAGAAGGCCGGGCAAAAGTAAAGATTGGCAAATGATGCTTAGGTTAAGAAATCCGGGCGGTGAAGTTCCTGGGAAATTATTTTTAGCATTAGATGAATTATCTGACAAACTAGGTAATGGAACACTTAGGGCCACTACAAGACAAGCCTTTCAAATGCATGGAATCAGAAAGGAGAACTTAAAAGAAGTCATACAAACAATAGTAAATTCAATGGGCTCCACATTAGCGGCTTGTGGAGACATAAATAGAAACGTTATGGCCCCTGCGGCCCCATTTGATTCGCCAGACTATATTATTGCAAGAGCATTGGCAAAAAAAGTTGCAGATCTTCTCACCCCAATGGCTGGCCAAGGCACTTTTTTAGAGCTTTGGGCTGATGGAGATTTAGAGTACACCATAAAGCCTGATAAAGATATTGAAGCAATTAGGAAGCTCCAATTCAAAGATAATGTTTTTAGTGGGATAAAAGATGAGCCTCTTTATGGTTCAACATATTTACCGAGAAAATTCAAATGTGCTGTGACAGTTCCTGGAGACAATTCTGTTGATCTTCTTACCAATGACATAGGAATAGTTGCTTTTACTTCTAAAGACGGAAACTTGGAAGGGTGCAACTTCTATGTTGGAGGTGGTATGGGTCGCACACATAATAATGAGGAGACCTTTGCCAGAATTGCAGATCCACTTGGATATGTTGAAGAACCTGATGTTTATGAGTTAATACAAAGCATTGTTGCTATTCAAAGAGATTATGGTGATAGAAAATCAAGAAAAAATTCGAGAATGAAATATCTTCTTCATAGAAAAGGTATTAAATGGTTCAAAAACATTCTTTCTGATAAGTATTTCAAAAAAGAAATTAAAAAAATTAGAAAAGAACCTGATAATGTTCTTATTGATTACCTAGGTTGGCATAAACAAAATAAAACCTCTCATTTCGTAGGTTTACCATTATTATCAGGGAGACTATCTGGAGAGAAGAAGAATACCATCACAAGTATTGTTAAAAAATATAATTTAGATTTAAGACTCACACCAAATCAAGATATTTTACTTTGTAATATCGCCAATAAAAATAAAGGTGAAATTCAAAAATCTCTATCAAAAATTGGATACGAAAATTTAGAAAATATCAATGAAATACAAAGACATGCTTTAGCTTGTCCTGCCTTACCTCTTTGTGGTCTTGCAATGACTGAAGCCGAAAGAATATTACCTGATGTACTTAAAAGGATTGAGAATCTACTATTAGACCTTAAAATCCAAAAGACAATATTATTCAGAATGACAGGATGTCCGAATGGATGTACTAGGCCTTATATGGCCGAATTAGCACTTGTTGGAAGTGGGCAAAACAAATACCAATTATGGTTGGGGGGAAGTAAAAATCTACAAAGGCTCGCTAAACCATTCTTACAAAGAATGGAACTAAACGATTTAGAAAAAACTCTTCAACCATTATTTGATAATTGGAAGGGTAATTTGGATTTGGATTTCGGAGATTTTATAAATACTCAAGATGAAAATTTTATATTGAATTTACTAAATGAAAATCAATAGATTTTAAATTTTTCCATAAAGGGCATTTACTTTTTTATTTTTCCAAGCCCATAATTGATCACCATAACTAAAATGCCACCATTCATTTGGATGTTGAGCAAATCCGAATTTAGTCATAATTTCCCTTAATAAATTTCTTCTACTATTCCAAATAATTGCTTCTTCATTTTTTATGTTTGCATAAAAATAAGGATTTGAGGTCTCATCCATTTGATCAACCATGCTTCCCATTTCAACAAGATTTCCTTCTTTATCTGATAAACAAACATCTAATGCACCTCCAGTTGAATGAGGAGGAGGACACATAGTGTCATAAGAAGGATATGCCCAAAATTTTTCAACTTTTTTTAAAATGGATGGATAAGATTTTATATTTTCAAAAGAAATGTCAATATCGGATTTTTCACACTCCAATAAAAAAGCTCTTTTAAACATAAATTCCTGTACTTCTAAAGGTCGCCAACTGTCATAAATTAAAAGGTTAAAACTACTCTTTGATATCAAATAATCATTTACTTTAACTAGTCTATTTACAACCTCCTCTCTTAATTTCCAAATAGAAGTTTTATCTTTATAAGGTGCTCCAAAATGAGAGTAAGGATGGGGATCTAAAAACTTTAGGCAGCTAGGTATAGCTATTAATTTATCTCCATTATCTATAATTGGTATTTTATTCCAAATTTTCAATTAAAATTTGCAATTGATTTATAATGGCATAAATATCAAAAATTACAATGATGGTTATCAATTTAAGAAATCATGAATGAATTTATTATCAGAATTATCAATAAGTATATTCCTTAAAACAATATTTTCTTTTAAATTAGGATCATTACTAACAATCTTAATAGCCTCTTCACGAGCCTTATCAATAAGAAATTTATTGTTAGGTAAATTGTCCAGTACAAAATCAGGTAATCCGGATTGTCTATATCCTAAAATCTGGCCTGGTCCTCTAAGCTCCAAGTCTTTTTCAGCAATATAAAAGCCATCATTAGATTTTTGCAAAACACAAAGTCGTTTATTTTCTAATCCATTTTTATCGGGAGTTACCAGATAACAAAAAGATTTTGTTGATCCTCTACCAACTCTCCCCCTTAATTGATGTAGCTGGGACAATCCGAATCTATCCGAATTGTAAATAATCATAAATGTGGCGTTAGGCACATCAATGCCAACCTCAATTACTGTGGTTGAAACCAATATATTAATTTCATTTTTTAAAAAAGAATTAATTACTTCATTCTTTTCTTGTGAACTTAATTTGCCATGTAATAATCCAACCTTTTTGTTAACAAAGACCTCTTCTGACAAATGTTTGAATGTTTTCTTTGCGGAGCTTAAATTCATTTTTTCTGAATCTTCTATAAGTGGCAAAATAACATAAGCTTGCTTTCCCTTATTGATCTCATCTTCAACAATCTTAAACAAGTTAGTTAAATCATCTTCTGAAATTATTTTTGTTGTTATGGGAACTCTCCCTGGAGGGAGTTCTGTAATTTGACTCACATCTAAATCACCATAAATAGAAAGCGCAAGAGTTCTTGGAATTGGTGTTGCTGTCATTGATAACAAGTTAGTATTTTCTCCTTTATTTAGTAATCTATTTCTTTGAGTAACTCCAAATCTATGTTGTTCATCAATTACAACCATGCCTAATGCATTAAAGATTACTTTATCCTCAAATAATGCATGAGTACCTACTAGGATATCAACTAATCCATTGTTCAAATTAGAGAATATTTCTTTTCTCTTTTTTTGAGGAGTATTACCAGTAAGTAGTTCAACAGAAACTAAAAGGGGATTCAAATATTTTAATAAATTTTTATAATGCTGTTCTGCCAATACCTCAGTTGGAACCATAAATGCACCTTGCAGATTTTTTTCAATAACAAGTAAAAGAGACGCTATTGCAATTATGGTTTTACCGCTTCCAACATCTCCCTGAAGCAATCTAGACATTGGTACGGGATTAGATAAATCTTTCTTAATTTCATTTAAAACATTCTCTTGAGATTTTGTTAACCCAAAAGGAAAAGTATTTAAAAATTCTTTTAATAAAGATTTCTTTTGAGGTAATTGTTGGGAAGTTACATTTTTATTCGTCTTTCTTTTTCTAAGTAAAAATTTTATTTGAAGAAGTAATAACTCATCAAAAACCAAACGTTTTTTTGACTCAATAAGTGCCTCTTGAGTTGATGGGAAATGGATATTAATCAACGACTCTCCTTTTGATAATAAAGATAATGATTCAAGTTGCTTTTTATTTAAAATTTCTGGATATTGCTTTGCATAAATGAGTACCTTTTTCATAAGTTTTATAAAACTCATATTAGATAATGCTTCACCTAATGAATACAAGGGTAATATTTTGCCTGAGAAATTAAAATTATCATTGTTATCCTTAAGAATTTCAATCTGCGGATCTACAAAAGTTTTTCCATACTCTGTCAATTTAACCTTACCGGAAATTGCTAATTTGGTTCCAGAAGTATACAAAGACTTTTGAGAGGTGAAGAAGGAGTAAGATCTAAATCTTCTTCCTAAAAAAAATTTTGTGACCTTTATTGAAGACGTTTCATCAGAAACTACAATATTCATTATTGATAAATTACTATTTTTTTTACTCTTATGAATATACAATCTTTTAACAATTGCGATGCACGTGTATAAGTTATCTGGTTTTAAATTTATTATCTTGACTCTATTCGTATAGTCTAGATATGTTCTTGGAAAATAATTTATTAGATCTTTTATATGAAATATCCCTAATTCATGAAGCTTATTTTTATAAACTTTTCCTACATTTTTTATTAATGAAATATCCGAATCAAAAGACAAACTTGAATCAGCTTTATTCAGAAAAACATTATTAGAAATATTATTAGAACTTTCTATTTCTAGAGTTTTACCTAGTTTGTAAAGATTTTTTCTTGTATCGATAATTAACCTTTTTCTTTGATTTTCATCTAATTTATTATATTCATTATATTTTTTAGAAAATTCATAAAATATCCTTAAATATTCGTCTGAGAGATTTAGATTATCTAGTTTTTTTAATGATTCATGCAAATAATCATTGAAATATTTTTCTCTTCCTAAAGTATTAATAAATTTGTTTTCAGTTTCAATAGTAAGAGATTTTTGAAGAGGTCTTATCCAATCTTTAATTAATTTATTATTATTCCCGCTAATAGTCACATTTGAAAAAAGAGTTATTTTTTCAACGTATCTTATTCAAAGTTATTTGTTTTTGCCTCCAATATGTCTCTTTTTTAATCAAACGCTGAAATTGATTTTTTAGCTCATTTATTTTGTTCCTTTGAATAGAAAGATTTAAATTTTTAAACTCTAACTCAACAGTGGATATATTGAAGAAAAAAATGCTTGGAAAATTATTGTCGATTAATGATGACCGATTTAATTTTAATTCGAAATTAATAACAAAAGGATATGGATGTTTTATCATAAAATTATTACGTACCAAGTAATCAAAGGAATCTTTGGATATCATCTTTTTTATTAGATTTGCTTTGAATAATTCTTGGTTAACATTATATGAAAGATTCAACAATAAATTTTCCAATGACTTGTCTATTAAAGAAAAATTATTAAGAATCTGATTTTTTGGTAAATTATCCATTTGATTTATATTTTCTTTTTCTTGATGTCTTAGTTTATCCACTTTTTCTTCTCCCATTAATTCAATTAAAGAGGAAATAAATTGTTTTTCAACTCCTAAATTTTCAAAAATATTATTTTTAGATAAATAATTATTATGATGGTTATTATCTAAATCAAGTGATACGAATCTCTCATAATTATGAGCTTGATAATATTCAGAAGTATTTGAAAAGTCTTCAGTAATCTCGAACTGAGTGGATTCTTTTAATTGAAAACTATCTTCATATTGAAATTTTTCTTTTTGATAATCCTTTATTTTTTTGGAACTATCAAAAATAGTAAAATTAATTTCCTTATTTTTATTTTTTTCAATTTCATTTATCTTTAATTGTTCTACTGTTAAAAAGGGCAAATTCGTAAATATTAATTTACTTATTTTTTTTTCAAAAAGATTATAGAATTCATTTTCATTTAAGAAATTTTCATTAATAGTCAAATGACTATATATTTGATTGAGGCCTTTTTCTACAGAGATGAAAAGTAGATCTCTTACTAGATTAAGATAAAGTTCATATCTCCTATAGATATTTCTAGTTAGTATTCTTTTTTGTATGTCTGCTCTCTTTAATTGAGAATTAATTTTATCTATATATATGTAATTATTGAAATTATTCAAATCATTCAAGTGACTAGTTTGTTTGCATTGATGCGACCTCTTCAGCAAAGTCCATCTGATTTTTTTCGATACCTTCACCCAATGTATATCTTGTAAAGCGTCTTACTTTGATATTTTCGCCAATTTTTGCAGCTGCTTGTTTAACAAGATCCTCAACTGTTAGAGAACTATCCTTAATGTAGGGTTGTGAAAGCAAAACAAGCTCTTTAAGTCTTTTTGCTATTCTCCCTTCAACTATTTTTTCTTTAATTTGTTCTGGTTTTCCAGATAAATCGTCCCTACCCATTTCAATCTGCTTTTCTTTTTCAACAACATCTTCTGGTATTTCATCAATTGATACATACTCAACATTTGGGCATGCTGCTACTTGCATTGAAACATCCTTCAACAGAGATTGGAATATATCACCTCTAGCAACGAAATCAGTTTCACAATTTAACTCTAATAAAACTCCAACTCTTGCTCCAGTATGTATATAACTACCAATTGACCCTTCAGCCGCTACTCTTCCCGATTTCTTTTCAGCACTAGCTATGCCTTTCTTTCTTAACCATTCCAAAGCTTTATCTAGATTTCCTTCGGTTTCATTAAGTGCTTTTTTGCAGTCCATCATTCCTGCGCCAGTTTTGTCTCTAAGATCTTTTACAAGTTTTGCTGTAATGTTTCCCATTTGAAGTAATAAAAAATAATGAATAGTAAGTTTTAAGTTGGAATTTAATTTTTTCTTTCGGCATTAGAGCCCTTTCTTCCTTCATTAATGGCATCTGCAAGTCTTCCTAAAATAAGTTGCACAGATCTAACTGCATCATCGTTACAAGGAATTGGAACTTCACACAAATCCGGATCGCAATTTGTATCCAACATTGATACTAATGAGATATCTAATTTTCTAGCTTCTAATACTGCATTAGATTCTCTTCTCTGATCAACCAATACAACTACATCTGGCAATCTTCTCATACCCTTAAGTCCACCTAGGTATTTTTGTAATCTTTCAAGTTCTCTCCTTAATACTGCAGCTTCTTTTTTAGGCCTCATTGCTATTGACCCACTACTTTCCATTCTTTCTAGATCCTTTAATCTTTCAATCCTAGCTTTCATTGTTGTCCAATTAGTCAACATCCCTCCAAGCCATCTTTGATTTACATATGCAGCTCCACAGCGTGAAGCTTCCTGAGCTACTACATCTGATGCTTGTTTTTTTGTACCCACAAATAGGAAACGTTTACCGCTTTTTGCAGCGTTTCTAGTCCATTTATATGCATTGTTCATACATAATGCTGTTTTTACAAGATCAATAATATGAACCCCATTTCTCGCGCAATATATATACTTAGACATCTTGGGATTCCAACGTCTAGTTTGATGCCCAAAATGAGCACCAGCTTCCATCATTTCTGATAGTGATACAACAGCCATAATTTAAAAAGGGTTTCGGGTTAGCCTCCATCTGACGGGGAATTAATATTAATAATTCACCCGAAACTGTCAGATGTGTGTAATTTATTTTGTTTATTCTAGCAAGTGATGCGTATTTCTAAAAGTTTTTTATCTTGAATTGGTTAACTGTTTAATGTAAATCATATTTAGAGGGATCCTTAGTATCTCAAGTGCAAGTCTATTTCTTCTTATATTAACTAGGAATCTTAATAAAGGAAAGATTCTATCAACACTGATTAGTCCTCCCAAGCAAAGAATTTTCCAAAGTAAATTATGAAGAGGAGTTAGTTGAATCATAAATCTAACCCTTAAATTTGGGTGTTTCTTATAAAACACTAAAGCCATTTTTGCTCTCTCTTTTTCTTGAGCTATTAATGAATCTATTTGTTCGCAATTAAACGGCGGATGCCAATGAAACCCTACTGCATTTGGGCATTTAATTAATTTTGTCCCAATTTTTTTTAATCTTTCTCCAAGTTCTAAATCCTCCCAACCGTAAAGACTAAAAGAAGTATCAAATAATCCCACACTTAAAATCAATTCTTTTGATATCGCTACATTCCCAGTAGCAAAATATGCAAAAGAAGTGTCCATCAGTTTATGTTTTTCACTCTGAGGATTTAGAAAATTAGATGTATTGACTACCGAGCCATAGGTAAAACATTTTTTATTATTTTTTCTCCAAGAGGAAAGTAATTTTTCTACGTGGCAATTTATAAAATTGTCTAAAACAATAAGATCACTATCAATGAATATAATAATTTCATATTTTGATTTAATTACTCCCAGATTTCTTCCAAGTGCAGGTCCTCCATGTTCTTGCTGAAATAGAACAACGTGTGGGAGATTAGCTTTGTTTTTATTTATCCATGAGGTTGTCCCATCAGTTGATCCATCATCCACTACTATTACTTCATAATTACTAATATTTGTATTTAATTTTTGATTCTCAAGCGCTAATAGACATTTCTCTAATATAGGTAATCTATTGTAAGTCGGTATAACAATACTTACATTCATGATTATGTCTTAAATATGCATAATATATTGAATTCCAAAAGATAAAAACAAAAGATATTCCCTAATCAGCTGCACCGCCATTATTTGCTGTACCTGTAACGTTTCCACCATCAGGTCTTCCATCAGTTCTTAATTTCCTTTTTTTGAATTTTCTAGCATAGGCTCTATTACGTTCCTGCTTTTCTTTTTTTAGATTCCTTCTCTTAGACATAAAATTTTTAACTTTTAATTATATTAGCTCACTATGAGCACTATATATTTTACCATCTTCCATATTTAATATCCTATCAGCCATATCAGCAATTCTTGGATCATGCGTCACCATTAATACAGAACAATTTTGCTCTTTTGCTAGTTTCCTTAAAAGGGTTACTATTTCTCTTCCTGTGACGCTATCTAAAGCAGAAGTGGGCTCATCAGCTAATAAAAGTTTTGGGTTAGCAGATAAAGCTCGAGCAATTGCTACTCTCTGTTTCTGCCCACCAGATAAGTCATTTGGCAACTTTTTATGATGTTCTTCTAATCCTACTGCTGACAACCAATTCCGTGCTATTTCACGTCTTTGCAAATATGTTAAACCTTTTATTAAATCGGCGCCCATCTGCACATTTTGTTCTGCTGTTAAACATCTCAAAAGATTGTGACCTTGAAAAATCATTCCAATACTTCTTCTAAGAATCTGACGTGTTTTCCTTGAGGCTCCATTTAACTGCTTATTTAATACAGTTAAATCTCCACTTTGACATGTTCTCAAGGCACCAATTAATGTTAAAAGAGTCGTTTTACCACATCCTGAAGGTCCTTTTAAAAGAACCAACTCTCCTTTATCAATATTTAAATTAACGTCATTGAGAACTTGTTTTTTATTTTCATTTTTTCCATAAAAGTGACTCAAATTATTTATTGAGACTGTTTTAAGGTTTTTAACATTATTTTTTGATTTATTAGCTTTAACCATTTATCTTCAATTGTTAAAAAATTTCGGCAGGATCAGCGTCAACTAATTTACGCATTGCAATAGCGGCGGACCCCATACACATAACTAAAACTAATACGAAAATTAAAATAGTTTTATCTGCGTCCATTATTATTGGGAGTTTAGTAGAACTTCTTATAACTGAGTAAAGTATTTGACCAGATAAATAAGCAGGTAAATAACCAAACAATGCCAACAAAAACCCTTCTCTAGCTACAACAAAGAAGAGAGACTTAAGTCTATACCCCATTGCCAATAAGGTGGCGTACTCTGGGAGGTGATCTGTGACGTCACTATAAAGGATTTGATAAACAACCACACACCCTACAACAAAACCCATCAATGCTCCCAAACTAAATATAAAACCTATTGCAGTACTATTTTTCCAATAATTCTTCTCAAATTCTATAAATTGATTTTTTGTAAGAACCCTAACATCATTTGGGAGTGAGTTATTTAATATCCTTGAAATCAATTCAGGATCTGATCCTTTTTTTAGCTTTACCAAACCAATTTCTATACTGCCAGGAGGATTAGCAGGGAAAAGTCGTAAGAAGGTTTCTCGACTAGTTATCAAATTACCATCTGCGCCAAAAGATGGTCCCAACTCCACGAGGCCCTCAACAATTACTCTTTTCCCGGCAACCTCAGTCTCAACTTTTTTTTCAGATAAGAACCATTCTTCAATCGGTCCAAATTCAGGTCTAGATAGTTTGTCAAAAAGAACTCTTGATGGATTTCTCAATTTATAAGCTTTCTTTGAGAATCCCTCATCTAAAAGAAGTGAATCGGAGGGATTAAAACCTAATGCAAGTATTGATCTAGTTTTAAGATTTTCGGGATTTCTCCAAAGTAAATAATTTAGATTAACAGGAGCAGTTTTTTCAACATCTTCTACTGCGAGACTTTGAATTAATCTTCTTTTTGGGAATCCACTCATGCTTATAGAACTTTTTGATCTAGGACTTATCAAAACAAGATCGGCATCTAGAAGTTTATGAATAGTTACGCTCGTGTCAAATAAACCATCTCTAAAACCTAATTGCATAAACATCAAAATACCAGCAAAACTGATTCCAGCGATGGCAACTACTAGCCTTAACGGCTGCCTAGTTAATAACAACCAAGCTAATGGTATTTTTCTAAATTTTAAAAAAGAAAAACTCATTAGGGAATAAATTTTGCAATCACTTTCATTCCTGCATAGTTTTGAACGATATTTATAGAATCTTGATCTAGTTTTACTAGCACCTCTATAATTCGAGAATCAGCATCCCCTGTTGGATCAGTCGATAGAACTTTTCTCTGTTTTACCTGAGGACTAATCCTAATCACCTTTCCCTTAAGTTTTTTTTGGAAACCTCCATTCTCACTGCTCAATTCAACATTCTGAGAGATAAAGACTCTATCGATGTCTGATTCATAAACCTCTATCAAAGCTTCCATTTTTTGACTAGAACCAATATCCAAAATCCCTTCATTTTGTGGCCTTTCACCAACTCTCGTATTTATTCCAAGTATAAAACCATCGATTGGACTCCTAAGTTTTGAATTAAATAGATCTATCTTGATATTTTTTTGATCCCCGATTAGATTTATTTTCTGTTTTTGCAATTTTAATAATTCATCTTTTCTCCGTGAAAACTCTACAAAAGAATATACATCTTTGGTCAAAGCTAACTCATACCTTTGAATTTGATCTTTCTTAAGTATAATTTCTTCGTTAATAGTATTAATTAGATTTTCGTTTCTTTCAAGATCAGCAATTAATTTTTCTCCATTTTCAAAGATTGCGAGAATATCCCCTTTTTTTACAAAATCTCCTTCATTTACTAAAATTTCGACAATTCGCGGGGAAGAGCCAAACTGACTTATTGGAGCTGCCAATTGTCTAATCTCTCCAGAAGGAGAAAGTTGACCAAGTGCGGCAACAGCTGTAATAGGAGGTATGAAATCTGAAGTTATTTCCTCATTAAATTTTGAACTAGATTTATTATTTCCAGAACAAGAAACAATACCTAGAGATATTGGTGTAAATAATAAAAAATAAATAAATAAATTTTTTAATGTTTTTAATTTCATTAAAAATCGAAGAGTACTTTCTTTATATAGTTATTGACCCATTTTTCATCAAAATATTTTAAAAGAACCATGCTAGTCTTCTCATTTTTCATTTGTTGAACACAATAATTTTTTTGAAAATCTATTCTCTCTTGGATAATTTCCTCATCAACTTCCCGCTTTGCTTTCTTAGTTAATTTGATCAAAATAGAGAGGTATTGATCCACAACTCTACAAAAATTATTTTTTTCAGATTTACTTTTTAAGGATGCAAAAAATACATTATTAGAAAAAATCCCCCCCCATTTAGGAATCTCTCTCAAGGAGGTAAAAGAACTTTTATCAACTTCAGAAAGTAACTTTTCGTATTTCAAACCTTGGTTTTGTGATGCCGGGGATAAATCAACAATTGCAGCAGAAACAATATCATTTATTTCTACCAAATCCATACCAAAAATTGGGATATCAAACTTTGGATCAGGAAAAAAAACGCAGTGTAATATCTTAAGATTCTTTGAAAATTCTGCTACTTCAATATGTAACTTTCTAAATCCTTTTGCTTTATGAAATTCATTTTCAATATAAAGTTCTCTGCCTATTTCTTTAATTATTATGTTAGTTAGTTTTGGATCAATTTTTATACTCTTAAGGTCCTCAAGCATGGATCTATGCTCTCTAATATTTTGTAATAACTCCAAAATAAGAGGGTCAGTTAATTTTGTTTTAGTTAAAGATTCAGACAACAAGACTAAAAAGTACCAAAATAGAATTTAAAGAGAGAACCGAAATGAACGTAGGTGATGTTAATTACTACACCCATTCAAGCAAAACTAGATGTGTGTTTGTGGATAATAAAGAAATGCCGCTTATAAGCATTGATATTTGGTGCAAGGCAGGTTCTTCATTTGAGGATGTTGGTAAAAACGGCACTGCTCATTTTCTAGAACATATGATTTTTAAAGGATCTAACAAAATAATGCCAGGTGAATTTGACCATAAAATTGAATTACTAGGCGGATTAAGTAACGCTTCAACAGGATATGATGATGTACATTACCATGTCTTAGTTCCACCCAATAACTTTAAAGAATCACTTGCTCTTTTGACAAATATCGTCGTTGCTCCAGATTTTAATCCTGATGAATTTATAAAAGAAAAAGGGGTAGTTATTGATGAAATAAAACAACAAAATGATCAGCCTGAAGAAAGATTATTTAATTATTTTTTGAAAAGGGTTTGGGCAAGTCCGAATTATGCTAATTCGATTTTGGGAACTGAAAATAGTATTAAAAACTTAGAGATAAATGACCTTGTGAAATTTCATAGCAAACATTACACTTCCGAAAAAATTTGTATTGCAATTGCTGGGAATCTCTCTGAAGAAATTTATAAAATTTTTGAAAAAAGTGATCTATCTGGCATAAAAAATAATCCAAATTTAATAAATCTAAAAAATAAACCTTCCTTAAGAATTAGGAATGGTAGAGAGTCAGTTAAGTTTGATAATTTGGAGTTTTCCAGAATATTTATGGCTTGGTTTATCCCAAACCTAAATGATCAAAAAAATATTATTGGACTAGAAATATTAGCATCAATACTCTCTGTTGGAAGGAACAGCAGATTAGTTAAATTTTTAAAAGAAGATAGTAATCTTGTTGAATCGGTATATGTTGAAGTAAATGCTGGAGAATTAGGCGGATTATTTATAATGGAAGCAAGTTGTGAGTCCAAAGATATTGATTTAGTAGAAAAGCAAATTAATCAAACAATCGATGAGATCTCAAATTATGAAGACTTGGCTTTGGATGAAATAAAAAAAGCAATAAATATTGTGAAAAGTAATTATATCTTTAACTTAGAGACATCTACACAACTCTCTTCATTCTTTGGAAATGAACTTCTTTGGGGGAGAAAATCTTCAATCAATAATTTAGAGAGTCATTTAAAATATTGGAATGACTTGGATAACTTCAAAGAGATCATAGAATATATTCGTGGAGAAAAATTCACTTTAATTGCATCACCTGGTAAATGTTAAAAAGATATTTTTTAAATAATAAAAAAAGGAATTTTTCAACTGCTTCAGTTTGGATTAAAGGAGGCAGTGATTTGGATAGAATTGGTAAAAAAGGTATAAACAAGATCCTTAGTTCATTGCTTACCAGAGGATGTGAGGGTTTTAATAATTTCACTCTTTCGGAATATATTGAGTCCTATGGAGCAGAATTAAATCAAGAAGTATTTGAAGATGGTATTTCAATAAGTATCAAATCCCTAAATGAACATTTCAACAAATTATTCCCTTTATTAGATTTAATAATTAATAAACCAACTCTCTTAGAAATTGAATTTCAAAAAGTAAAAAAATCCTTAATTAATACTTTAAAAAAAGATAAAGAGAATCCATTTAATATCTGTTTTGAAAACTGGAAAAGAATTGTTTACTCAAATCATCCTTATGCCTTTAATATAAATGGAAATAGAAGTGATGTCTCAAAGATTACCTATGAAGATATTTTGCTTGAGTTTAAAAATTTCAAAAATCGAGATAAGTATTTAATTTCAAATAATTTAGAAATAAATGGAGAAAGTATAGAAACATTAGAAAAAAAAACATTAGAAAAAAAAACACTAGAAAAAAAATCAATAAACATAAATCATGATTTAAATCCGAACAATAGATTTGATTTCAATAATAATGATTCAAATCAAACAATAATAATGATAGGAGACCAAACTTGCTCGCGAAGAAGTAGTGAATATTTGCCTCTTAAAGTTTTGGAGTCATATTTATCTTATGGAATGAGCGCTGCTTTATTTAAACTTTTTAGAGAAAAACATGGTATCACTTACGATTTAGGTGTTTATTATCCTATTAGACGTGGGAATGCCCCATTCTTAATTTATTTATCCGTATCTAATAATCAAGCACTTTTGGCTTTTGAACTTTTATCAACACTCTGGAAGAATTTACTTTTTAATCCGTTGACTGATGCTGAAATATTTTTAGCGAAAGAAAAACTAAAAGGTTCTTTTCTATTAGGGAATCAATCACTAGATGAAATTTTACAGAGAAAGATACAATTAATTAGTTTTGGTGTTTCACCTATTTCTGAGATCAATTTAAATTTAAAATTAGAGGAAATATCTTCCTTTGATATTCTTGAGTTATTTTGTAAGTATTTTTCAAAACCTTTTCTGAGTATTTCGGGTAATAAAAAAATATGTTTAGAAATTTCTAATAGGTGGAACAAAAACTTTTAAGTTAGTTTTTCTCAATCTTATCAATATCAATTAAAAAAGAACCTCTCCTAAACTTTACTTCGACAGTATCTGGGGATTTGATTGATAGGATTTCTCCAATTTCATCAATTGCCACAAGATCAGGTGGTCTTAACATCGGCATATTATCAGAAGTCTTCAAGTAAGAGACAGGCCCAATCAACTTTACCTTATCGTTGATTTCAAAGTTCATTTGTAAATTGGATACATAAAAAATAATATAAGCATAAAGTTAGAGTAAATATCAACGAAATGCACTGATTCATTCTACAATCTTAAAATCAACTTTCTACAAATTAATGAATCAGAAATTTAAAACATTAATTTTATGGGCCTTACCTATACTTTTAGTAATAGCGCTTTCCTACCAATTTTTATCTTCAAGCAATGTTGACTCACTGAAATCTAATGGGACTACTGTTGCACCAAGAAATTCTGCGGTAGCAAGAGTTAGTTACGGCAGATTTCTTGATTACATTAATTCAGGAAGAGTTACATCTGTGGATATTTTTGAGGGTGGCAGAAATGCAGTTATAGAGACAATAGATTCGGATTTAGATAACAAAGTTCAAAGGTTACGTGTAGATCTTCCTGGCTTAACACCAGAACTTATAAACATTTTAAAAAATGAGGGAATCAGTTTTGATGTTCATCCAGTTAAAACAGCCCCTCCTGCATTAGGAATTTTGGGTAATTTACTCTTCCCAGCTATCTTAATTGGAGGTTTAATTTTGTTAGCGAGGAGATCAAATGGAATGCCTGGAGGTCCTGGCCAAGCAATGCAGTTTGGGAAAACAAAGGCAAGATTTGCAATGGAAGCTGAAACAGGAGTTGTTTTTGATGATGTTGCAGGTGTTAATGAAGCCAAGCAAGATTTGCAAGAAGTTGTTACTTTTTTGAAAAAACCAGAAAAATTTACTTCTGTAGGAGCAAGGATTCCAAAAGGTGTTCTATTGGTAGGACCTCCTGGTACTGGCAAAACCCTTTTAGCAAAAGCTATTGCAGGAGAAGCAGGTGTTCCATTTTTCTCATTATCAGGTTCTGAATTTGTCGAAATGTTTGTTGGTGTTGGTGCTAGTAGAGTTAGAGACCTTTTCAAAAGAGCTAAAGAGAATAGTCCTTGTTTAATTTTTATCGATGAAATCGATGCTGTCGGGAGACAAAGAGGTGCAGGTATTGGTGGAGGTAATGATGAGAGAGAACAAACCCTCAATCAGTTACTTACTGAAATGGATGGCTTCGAAGGTAATAGTGGCATAATAATAATTGCAGCCACAAATAGGCCCGATGTTCTAGATTCAGCTTTGATGAGACCTGGCAGATTTGATAGACAGGTAACAGTAGACGCACCTGATATCAAGGGCAGACTATCAATTTTGGAAGTTCATGCTAGGAATAAGAAACTTCAAGAGGATTTAACACTTGAAAGTATTGCGAGAAGAACACCAGGGTTTACTGGAGCAGATTTAGCAAATTTATTAAATGAGGCAGCTATATTAACCGCCAGGAGGAGAAAAGACTCTATTAGTATTTCAGAAATCGATGATTCTGTAGATAGGATTGTAGCCGGAATGGAAGGTTCTCCATTAACAGATGGTAGGAGCAAGAGATTAATTGCTTATCATGAAGTTGGACATGCTCTTATAGGTTCACTTGTGAAAGCACATGATCCTGTTCAAAAAGTAACCGTGATTCCAAGAGGTCAGGCTAAAGGATTAACTTGGTTTACGCCAGATGATGAACAAACCCTTGTTAGCAGGGCTCAATTAAAAGCGAGGATAATGGGTGCTTTAGGTGGCAGAGCTGCTGAAGATGTAGTTTTTGGAAAAGGTGAGATTACAACAGGAGCGGGAGGTGATTTTCAACAAGTTGCTTCAATGGCTCGCCAAATGGTTACTAGATTTGGAATGAGTAATTTAGGTCCGATCGCTTTAGAGGGTGGTAATCAAGAAGTATTTGTTGGTAGAGATTTAATGACTAGAAGTGAAGTTTCTGACTCAATCTCTAAACAAATAGATGAAAGTGTAAGATTAATGGTCAAGGAATGCTACAAAGAAACCTATGAAATAGTGAACAAAAATAGAGAAGCTATGGATAAAATTGTTGACCTATTAATAGAAAAAGAAACATTAGATGGTGATGAGTTTGTAAGTATTCTTTCCAAATTCACCAAAATTCCTGAGAAAGAAAGAACACCTCAATTATTAGGTTAAACTTTAATAGGTTTTTTATCTAATACCAGATCAATTAAACCGTACTCAACGGCTTCGTTTGGGGACATATAAAAATCTCTATCAGTATCTTCTTTGATAGTTTCATAATCCTTTCCTGTTCTCTCTGACAATTCAGTATTGAGTCGCTCTTTTAAGAACAAAATTTCATCTGCCTGAATCCTTATATCACTGGCTTGTCCTCTAGCACCTCCAAGTGGTTGATGAATCATAATTCGTGAATGTCTAAGGCTGCTTCTTTTACCTTTAGTGCCTGCAGCTAGCAAAAATGCGCCCATACTAGCTGCCAAGCCTACACAAACCGTATGAATGTCAGGCTTAACATGTTGCATTGTGTCAAAGATACCCAATCCATCATATACGGATCCTCCTGGTGAATTTATGTACATATAAATATCCTTATCTGGATCCTCTGCTTCAAGGAACAACAATTGAGCAACAATTCTATTAGCAGTTTCACTAGTAACTTGTTCTCCCAAAAAGATTATCCTTTCTCTTAATAATCTGGAATAAATATCAAAGACTCTTTCACTACCGCCAGATTCTTCTAATACTAAAGGGATCATAATAATATTTATCTGTTTATTAGATATTAACGATATTGAGTCAACATACGCTAACCTTATTAAGGTTTACATATAAAAAATTGAAAGAAAAATTGACTGTTTCAGATAGCAAAAAGTTATTTCATGAAAAATTTCCTTACGTAATTCCTGGTTTATATAAGAGAATAGTAGATGAAATGCTTGTCGAACTAAATCTTCTGAACCATCAAAATGACTTTAAGCAAGATTATCTCTTTTGTGTCGGTCTCACCGAAACATTTAAAGAATTAACTAGAGGATACATACCTGAGAAACATTTAAATCTTCTTTTTGAATCTTTATGCAGTTCTACAAATTTTGAAGCAAAGGACATTAATGAAATATCTCAAAAAACTCAAATAGAATTCAAGAATAAAACATATAACGATATTTTCAAATTATTAATGGAAAAAAGCAATTCCCAACTTTATCCCTCAAGGATATTGAATTTAGCGATATATATATTAATTTCAAATTCCCAAGATCTTAATGAGAAAGATGAATCAGAGAAAAATAAGATGATTTCTAATATTTTTGAAAAATTAAACTTATCTACTAATAAAGCAGAAAAAGATATTGGAATTTATAAAAGTACTATATCAAAAATGGAACAAGCAAAAGAATTAATTGAAGAGCTCAGGATTAAGGAAAAGAAAAAAGAACAAAAACAATAGTAATTATTTTTTAAATCTTTTTTTATCTTTCCAAGATACATAAGATATATAAATTACAGCTAATGTTATTAATAACAGTAAAACAAACGATGTAAGGATAAGAAAATTATTCAAATAGACTTCATAAGTTAAAAATGAAATCATATATCAATAGAACCATCACCATTTCTTCCCCAAACAACCATAGCAATTGAAAAAGTAAAAATTGCAGCCAATGCTGCCCAACCTATTTGAAAGATCATTGAATTTAAATCGCTAGTGTAAATATAACAGAACTTCAAAACTTTTAATCATTTTTAAAACTAAAGTTAATTACTCAGAAACAAAATTTTCTCAATAGAATAATGATAAATTTAAATTGGGAAGATTAGTTTTAAATCATAGTACAAATATAGAAGGTTTAATTCCAATACTCCAAAAGTTAGCTCTGGATATTAATATCAAAACAATTACACCAGCTGCGATTTCAAGAGCCAGGGGGAGATCTTCTAAGTTGATAATTAGATTATCAGTGAAAACTATAAACGGATATAAAGCAATAGCAAGAAAGGGTAAAACAGCCCAAGAAGTTTTTATCTCAACAGACTTAAGTAAAGATGAATTAAAAAAAATTATAGATATTTATAATAAAAAGTAATTAAATTAAAGAGAATTAGAAAATAGTTATGAGAGAACAAATTAAATTTGTATTAAAATTTTCTATGTTTTTATTGGCCTTCTTTTCATTTAGTAATGAATCATACTCACTTTCTGACAGTCAAATAAAAAGATTTTGCTCAAAGGAGAAAAGGGTATCTTTGTGTATCAAAAATTTACAAGAGAAAAGATCTGATCTCAAAAAAGGAAAGCTAATTGAAATACCCATAACACCTTACAAACGTTAATTAAAAATTGAATTTAAATTTCAAATTCTGATTCGAAAAGATTGAAGGCATTTTTATAGCTTGTAAGAAGTTTTTCAGAATTATCAGAAAATCCTTGTCGTTCATAATCTCCTTTTAATTCATCATATAAGTAAACCACTTTGTTAAAGGCACTCATATATTCTTTTTGTATGTCTTCATCATCTATATCATAGATTTTTGCCAGAACTAATTCGACATTTTTTTTTGATGAATATATTTTTCTCTCAAAATCTTTATTTAACTTCCTTCTTTTTTTTGCCATTTAAATTTTCTAAATACAGATTAAGAATACTCAAATTCATAGATAAATTAAATTAAAACTTATAAAATAAAAATATAGTTTCCAAATCAAAATAAAACCTCTACATTCCAAATAATTCATTAGATGATATGAATAAAAAGGAAAAAACTAATCCTAAAGAAGTTAGAAACCAAAACTATGAAGCAAAGAAAATGAATAATTCCGAAAACTTTAAAAAAAAGAAAGATAGGGATCTTCCATGGTGGGTAGAGTTATTATTTGTTCAAATAGGATTACCAGATAATTTACTAATAAAAATATTAAAAGCCAAAAAAACATCTAAAGAATTTATAAAAAATGAAAACAAATCAATAATAATATTTTTGTTTATGATTACTACTTTGGCATATTTTTATCCAGTTATTAAACATGCAAAAAATAAATTGGATTGTGAAGCGATTGCAAAAAATTATATTATTAAAAACAAAAATATAATCGGAATCAATAATAGAGAAATAAAAATGATATCTACAAATTTTTGTTATGGTGGTGAAGAAATCTATGAACTAGAAAATTTAAAAAATTAAATTTCGAATTATTCTCTACAAATAGGCATCTCAATATTATGATAGTAACTTTAATTTTAATAAAATTTAAATTCTATTCCTATGACTGATATAAAACAAAAGAAAGAAAACGTAAAAATGCATTTAAAAGATTTGAGGCAAAACTTAAAGAAAATGCATTTAGAAGTTACGGAAGAATTAATATTACCGAAGCCAGGTGATGTAAAAAACTTGATGAATAAAATGGATAAATTATTAAAATTAATAGAATCAAAATAAACTATAATTTAAATAATTTAGAATCATCAAAAGTTAAAAAAATGAAAATAATAAAGAAATTTCCATTGATAATTCTAATCGCAATTTTCTTAATTTCTTGTAAGACATCAACTAATAAAGATTATCCTATTAATAATTTGGAAAAAAATATTGAAGAGAGGCCTAATTCAGAAAAAAGAATGGAAATAAAGTTTTCTTGTGGAGAGGATGGCATTTCAGAATACTTAGATGATGGATGGAAAATTTTAAAAGAAGATTCCCAAGAAAAAATTTGCACATGGAAATCTGTTCCGGCAACAAAAGATTGTAATATGGAAAAAGATAAAGGATGTAAAATAACGCAGCCCAATAAAATAGGTGAAGAGAAAATTTATTTATTGGGAAAATAAATTTAATATATGACTCCAAAATCAGAACACTTAGTTGATTTAATTTTTAATAAATTAAAAAAATATAAGAATAAAAAAATATTTTTAGAAAAAGAAAGTTTAAATAAATTTATTCTTTCTCTTTTTAAAGAAAACTGAAAGCAAGAAATTATTTAACTTAACTGCTATATTTAAATAAATTTTATAATTAACAAAGATATGGATAATTTTTCTTCATTAACTTTTATCTTGGCAATTATATTTATTGGAAGTCTTTATTTTTTATTTAGGGTTACTTCTAGTACAAAGAACTAAAAAAATTTCAAGTTAATTCTTAGATGATCGGATCATCTCTTAATAATAAAACCGTATGCTTATTTAAACCATCATTAATCCATTCCTTATATTCTTCTAGGACACACTTTTTATCAGAATTATCTAGTAAGTTAATTCTTTGTTTTGCATTGTCCAAGGCCAACTTAATACAAAATTTATAATCATTAGAGTTTTCTTTCATAAGTTTTTATTAAATCTTAGTGAAAATAATTTCTTATTCTGTATAGAAAATTACAATAATAAGCGTTGATTTAATAAGAGTATCAAGCACTACGGAAGAATTTTTAATATATTTGGGATAATTATTTTTTATAAAAATTCTATGTCATACGAAGCAGGTAGTAAAGAATGTAGACATTTAATTGAAGCCAAAGAAAGCCTTCTATCAACATTAGATGCGTTAAGTAATATACATTCGACCGATCTAATACAAATCCAAATTAAAGAAATCTACAATAAATTAGAACAGATGCACGATAATAGAAAAAAAATAGAATCAGCTACAAATTATCTTTAATATATTCCAATTATTCGAAAGTTTTCAAAATTGGCTTTTTATCTTCGTTACTCTTTTTTCTGATAATAAATCCAATAAAGCATCAAGCTGTGCGAGTACCTCCTTTGCTTCATTTAGATCTGGCAACAAATCTTCCTTGATAAGCATTTGATGCATTTCTCTAAGCTCTAACCTTATATGTCTAAGGTGAGAACATACTTCCTCTCTCTTAGTTGCACTCATATTTCCTTTATATTCTCTATATTATACAATACGATCTTTTTTTAACTCCCATCTCAATTTTGTTAAATTTAAAAATTATTTCAAACCCTATTAACTTATCAAAATCTTTTGAAGTCGCTTTGTAGTAATATATCATTCATGAAAAAGAAAAGATCAAAAAAAAATCAAATTAATTCAAATTTAAAAGATCAAAAATTAGGTCAAACAAAAAATTCTGCGAAATTAGTACTTTTTGTTTTTGGTATAGGTCCAATTATTGGCATAATAATATTTTTATATAGTAAGGGATTTTTTAATTCGCCAACTATTTAAATTTTAAGTAATCAAGATACTCAATTTTAATAAAATTTAAAAATAATTATTGAAATTTTTTTAATGAAAATATCCTAAATTCTGCCATTTTTCTAGCATTTTCTGGATTAGCAATTAAAAAAGGGTGATCTTCTAAAAGTTCAAATACCTTATCTATCTTTAATCGTTTATCATCACAATCAATATTTTCCCATTCCTCATCAAATGACATTGCGAAGCTATCAGCATTATCATATATTTTATCTTTCATAATATTTGGAATTTAAATTAAGAAAATTTCAGAAATCCGACCCAATCTGAAAAAGTTATTAGAAGAAGCATATAAAACTATCCTCATGGATATTTGAGAAATAATTTTGTATGAGTGTTCTTCGCAATTATACTTTAATCACATTAATTAAAATTATACATAAGTGCTATTAGTCAAAATCTGATTTTATTTGACAGAAGTGTTACAATATTGACATGTATAAATAGTCATGGAAAATAAAATTAAAAGGATAGGATATCTCCCTAGAAAAAGAGTACTTGAAATTATTGATGAAATATCTAAGAGCGAATCTATAAGTAGATCTAAGGTAGTTGGAATATTAGTTGAGGAAGCATTAGATGCAAGAGGAATTGCGAATTTTGGATATAGTAATGTCAGCAAGTCAAATATATACAAGTCGGATAATTTTAAAGATTTCCAAAATAAAAATGAACACTTAAAAGATGCTGAAGACGAATTTGTTGATGATAGTGGTTACACAGTTTCATCTCACAAAACTTTAGACCGCTCAATATCTTCTGCAGATATTGAATTAGCAAATAAAATTAATATTCTTAAGGAATCAGGATTAATATGACTTTTATTGGGTAATTTTTTTATTTTTTAATGCATAACATTGGATCTTTGTTTATTCTTAGTCAAGAATAATATTCTTTTTACATAATCCGAATATTAAATCCTCTCTAATTCTCTTATATCAATTTTGTAATTAAAAAATGAAAGATATTAAATGTCCTTCATGCGGCAAGACTTTCCGAATTGATCCCAGCAGCTTTGAAGAAATACTTCTTCAGATAAAAGACGAAGAATTTAATAAACAAATAAAAGAAAGACTTATCTTGGCTGAAGAAGATAATAAAAAAGCTTTAGAAATTTTAAAACGTGAGTTAAAAATACAGTTAATAGAGCAGAATCGCATTAAAGAGTCTGAGATCCAAACTCTTGAATCTAAATTAAAAATAGCTGAAGAAAAGAAAACAAATGCACTTAATAATTTAGAAAATCAAGCAACAAATAAAATTAATACATTGAATAATGAATTAATCAAGTTGAAAGACGAAATTAAAAACCAGTCTTTAATTTCAGCATTATCTTTAAAAAACAAAATTAGTGAAGCTGTTACTAATTTAGAAAAAGAAAACTCATCTCTAACAAATTCCATCGAAAAGATGAAGCTTGAACATTCAATTAATGAAAAATTAATTGAAGAAAAGTTTAAAAGCAAAATTAGTGAAAGGGACCTGACTATTCAGGAGTTAAGAGAAATGAAATCTAGATTATCTACAAAGATGATAGGAGAAACATTAGAAATCCATTGCGAAACTCAATTTAATCTGAATCGTGCCTCTGCATTTAAAAACTCATATTTCGAAAAGGATAATGATGCCACTTCAGGAAGTAAAGGTGACTATATATTTAGAGAATTTGATGAAAATAAAACCGAAGTCGTATCCATAATGTTTGAGATGAAGAATGAAAGTTTAAATGGAACTAATAAAAGAAAAAATGAAGATTTTTTAAAAGAATTAGATAAAGATAGAAGACAAAAATCTTGTGAATATGCAGTTCTCGTATCTCTTCTAGAACCAGATAGTGAACTATATAATGCTGGCATAGTAGATGTTTCTCATAGATTCCCAAAAATGTATGTCATAAGACCTCAATTTTTCTTGCCCATTATTTCTCTGCTAAGAAATGCATCTATGGAAACCTTAAAATATAAATCACAAATTGATTTAATGAAACGTGAGAATTTTGATATAACTAATTTTGAAAGTACTCTTGAGCAATTCAAAAATGCAGTTGGTAAAAATGTTTCACTTGCCCAGGATAGATTTAATGATGCAATTTCAGAAATTGATAAATCAATAACCCATTTACAAAAAACTAAAGAGGCTTTAGTTCTCTCAAAAAAACATCTTTTATCTGCTGACAGCAAATCTCAAGATTTGACAGTAAAGAAATTAACTAGAAATAATCCAACCATGAAGAAGAAGTTTAATGATTTAAATAATTTTGAAGATGAAGTAGCCTAATTAAAAAAGTTTTTAAAATTAATAATAATTAAAAATATATTTAATTTCTAACTTATAAATATACTATAAATAATAAATTTCATAGTAAAGAAAATAATGTCTATCAACACTCCTATTTTCAGTATTGCCAAAGATCTTAATGTAGAAAGTAATAGAATATTATTAGCCTGCAAGAAACTTGGAATTAATGCAAAAGGTGCAACAAAAAGATTAAATAAAGAAGAATTAGAAAAAATTAAAATTTATTTTGAAACGGGCAAAAATGTGTCAGATGAAGTGATCAATTTAAATAAAGTTAAAACTAAAAGTAGTTCTAAAAAAATTGTAGAAAAGGTAAAGCTAAAATATTTTGCTAACAGACTTATTCGTAAATCTTAAATAAAAATAATTTTTTTAAATACTTAAAGGAATAAGCCACAGTAGAAAAAAATAATAATTTATCATAAGTAAAAATACTTAAAATGAGCATAAGCAAAATTTTAAATTCTCTTGAAAAATCCTGGGAAAGAGATGATATTCTTTTAAATATAAAGAAGGGGTTAGGGACAGATGAGATAGTTAATGAATTTCTTATCAAAAACAAAAGACAAATTAAAGAATTAAATTCTTTATTAAGGCCAGCAGATATTGAATTATTAAATCAAGTAGAAAAACTCTCAACTTGCGAATCTAAATTAATAAATCAGATTAAAAATTTAAATTACTTAAAAAATAATGAAAATCATCACATTATGAATAATAAAAAGATTTTGCCATCTAATAGAGTTTCTTTCAACAAAATTAGTTCATTCATGATTAATTGGAGTAACAAATTTGTAGTTATTGCTTTACTAACAATTTCAGCCATAGCTTTATCAAAACAAGCGTGGGCATAATTAGCTAAATTAACTTCATTGTAAGAGATGTAGTTTTGAGAACTAAACAAGAATATTTAATTAGATATAAAGATGGAAATCTTTATTGTGAACTTGCTGATATTTGGATTGATCCAAGCAAGCCAGTAAAAAAGGCATTAATAACTCATGCTCATTTTGATCACTTTACATTTGGCTGTGAAGAATACATTTCTACTAAGGAAACTGCGATACTTCTTAAAGAAAGAGTTGGAGATAATATCAAAATTAAGACTTTTGAATATGGAGAAGAATTTAAGATAAATGGTATTAATATTTCTTTTCATCCATCCGGTCACATTCTTGGATCTAGTCAAATAAGGTTTATTTTTGCTGAAGAAAAATGGTTAATTTCAGGTGACTTTAAGCTTCAAAAAGATCAGACTTGTAAACAATATGAAATAGTAAAAACTGATTATTTAATAAGCGAATGTACTTTTGGTTTACCAATATTTAAGTGGGATCAATCTAATAAAATAGCAAATGATATTTCAAAATGGATAACTAATTCCCCAGAAAAAACTTCTTTACTTTTCTGCTATTCACTTGGAAAAGCTCAGAGATTGTTAAACGAAATTAGTCAAACAAATTTTAAAGGTAATATTTACTCCCATGGCAGTATTCACAAAATGAACAATATTTATAGGGAACTTGGAATTGATATTAAAGATACTATAAAAATTGAAAATAAAAAAAAGATAGATGAACTTAAAGGAAGTCTAATATTATTACCGCCATCTTTAAGTAAGGGTTCATATTTAAAAAATTTCAAAAACATTCAAACAGCTTTCGCGAGTGGATGGATGTCAATAAGAGCTCTAAGAAAAAGATCAGGATATGATAAAGGATTCTCAATCTCTGATCACGCGGATTGGGATGGGATTCTGGAAGTAGTAAAAAAGTCTGAAGCAAAAAATGTGTTTTTTCATCATGGAGATAGTGAAGCATTAAGTAAATATTTAGTTGAAAAAGAATCAATAAATGTCCTTTTATTCGGTAAATAAATATGAGCTTAAAAAAGTTTTCAGAATTATTTGGTGATCTAGATTCAATTAATAGTACAAATAGTAAAATTGAAGTTTTAAAGAATTATTTTTTATCTAATGATCCAATAGATAATTCATGGGCAATATATTTACTAACTGGAAAAAATAATAAGAGATTTATTAGTGGAAGATATTTAAAAAATCTTTTTTCTCAAATATATGAATATCCTCATTGGTTAATTGATACATGTTATTTAAAAGTTGGTGATTCTGCTGAGGTAATAACTTTATTACTTAAAAATAAAACTATTTCTAGAAAAAAGAAATTATCAAATATAAGTCTCAATGAATTACTAAGCGAAACATTACCTGCATTATCAAAACTTAATGAGGAGGAGAAAAATTTAGAAATTAAAAATCTTTGGGAAACATTGCCTGAAGATAACCATCTAATTTTTAATAAAATTCTTACAGGAACTTTTAGAGTAGGAGTATCTATCGGATTAATCACAAAATCAATATCAAAACTAATTAATATTGAGGAAGAGATTATTTCTCATAGGTTGATGGGTGATTTTAAACCTTCAATTGATTCATATGAATTTTTAATTAACAAGAATATCAATCTTCAAGAGTTAAATTCCAAACCATTTCCATTTCTTCTAGCAAATACTATTGAAGATAAAATTTTCAAAAATTCAATAAATGATTTTCAATTTGAATGGAAATACGACGGTATAAGGATGCAATTAATTAAAAGATCAGGCAATGTTTCCTTATGGACAAGAGGACAAGAATTAGTAAATGAATCTTTCCCAGAGTTAGTAGATAAAATGTCACATATAAAAGATGATTTTGTTCTTGATGGTGAATTATTAGTTTGGAATTTTAAAGAACAAATTGCCTTTGATTTTTCCTTACTTCAAAAAAGAATAAATAGAAAGTCTCCTACTAGATTAATCCAAATAAAATATCCAATTATTTTTATTGCTTATGATCTTTTAGAGATTAATGGGAGAGATATAAGAGAAATTAAATTAGAAAATAGAAGAATTGAGTTAGAAAAATATTTTTCAAAATGGCAAATTAAAACTGAGAATAATATCTCTGATATTTTCAAACTATGTGATTTAATCTTTCCTAAAGATTGGCCTGATGCTCTAACTTATAAGGAAAAATCTCGAGAAAATAATACTGAAGGATTAATAATTAAGAAAAAGACTTCTATATACTCCTCTGGTAGAAAGAAAGGTATTTGGTGGAAATATAAAGTTGATCCTATGCAACTGGATGCTGTTCTAATTTACGCTAAGGGCGGTAGCGGTAGAAGAGCTGGTCTGTATACAGATTACAGTTTTGCATTATGGAAAGACAAAGAATTAATTAAATTTGCAAGTGCATATTCTGGTTTAACGAATATTGAGATTAAAGAGCTAGATAGATGGATAAGAAGAAATACAATAGAAAAATTTGGCCCTGTTCGATCGTTAAAACCAGAAATGGTATTCGAAATATCATTTGAAAAAATACAAATTTCTAAACGTCATAAGTCAGGCATAGCAGTACGATTTCCAAGAATAACAAAATGGAGAAAAGATAAAAAAATTAATGATGCAGATAGCCTAGAGAATGCTTATGAACTAATGAAAAAAATATGATGAAAAATATTACGAAAAATAATAAGCAAAATAATTTAATTTCTAAAATTAAACAGTTTTTCTCCATAAATGGATTGGAGCCACTACCCTATCAGATCAAATGTTGGGAAGCATTTTTAAATGGAGAGAGTGGAATAATACAAGTCCCTACTGGATGCGGCAAAACTTATGCTGCATTAATGGGACCTCTATCAAAGATTGAAGATCCCAAAAATAATAAAAGTGTAAACATATTATTAATAACCCCTTTAAAAGCACTAAGTAGAGATCTAAAAAATTCCATACAATTAGCAGCTTTGCATTTTAATACAGAAATTACTGTTGAAATTAGGAACGGGGATACAACCCCATATGAAAAGAAAAAGCAACTTGCTAAACCACCTAATATTCTTATTACCACTCCAGAGTCTTTATCTCTTTTACTTTCTAATAAAGAATCTAATAATCTGTTCAAGGAGTTGTCATCAATAATTATTGACGAATGGCATGAATTGATGGGTAGTAAAAGAGGAAACCAGTGCGAGTTATCTTTAAGTTGGCTAAGAGGTAATATAAAAAATTTACAAATTTGGGCAATGTCTGCAACTATTGGAAATATTGAGGAAGCAGCAAGAGCAATAGTTGGGATGAGCGCTATTAAACCCAAAATTATAAGTACAAATATTCAAAAAGAGATCGAAATTATAAGTGTTTTACCAGAGGAGGAAACTACCTTTCCATGGAGTGGGCATCTTGGGATTAGAAGTCATTCTTCACTATTAAAAATCCTAGATAAAAATAAAAGCACCTTATTATTCACCAATACTAGAAATCAATCTGAAAGATGGTATCAATGTCTTAAATTTTTTCTCCCAGAGATGGAAGACAAAATTGCACTTCATCACGGCTCCCTGGATAAAGAAGATAGAAAAAGAGTTGAAGAAGGAGTTAAAGACGGATTAATAAAATGGGTAGTCTGCACCAGCTCGTTAGATTTGGGAGTTGACTTCCAACCTGTAGATCAAATAGTTCAAATTGGTAGTGCAAAGAATTTAGCTAGACTTATCCAAAGAGCGGGAAGAAGTGCTCATAGACCAGGTGGAAAATCAAAAATAATTTTTATGCCTACTAATTCTTTAGAATTATTAGAGATTAGCGCAATGAGAAGAATAATAAAAAGTGGTATATCTGAGGAAATTAGACTTCCTGAATTATCTTATGATGTGCTTCTACAACATCTAATAAGTTTGGCATGTGGAAATGGCTTTGATCCGAAAATAGAAAAAGAAAGAATTAAAAATTGCTGGAGTTATAGAAACTTAAAAGATAAAGATTGGAATTGGTGTCTTGACTTTTTAGAATATGGAGGAAAATGTCTTAAAGCATACCCAAAATATAAAAAGATAGTTAAAGAAGAATCACAAAATAATAATGAAAACTTTAAATATTTTGTAAAAGACAAATCTTTAATAAGAATGCATAAGTTCAATATTGGGACAATTACAAGTGACAAATTTGTGAATGTCAAATATATCAAAGGTAAATCTTTAGGTAATTTAGAGGAGAATTTTGCTTCAAAATTAACTCCCGGAGATACATTTTACTTTGCTGGCAAAATGCTTCAATTTGTAAGAATAAGAGATATGATTTTATACGTTAAAAAATCAACAAAAAAAAGTTCTCTAATTCCTGCATGGGTTGGAGGTCAAATGGCAATTTCTGATCTACTTTGTGAGAGTTTGAGAAAAGAAATAGATATATGCAACGAACTAGAAAATTATGATTGCTTAAATCCTGAACTCAATTCATTACGCCCAATATTGAAGAAACAAAAAGTTCTTTCAAAAATTCCAAAGAAAGATGAATTCCTCATAGAAATATATAAAACAAAGGATTTATCAAATCTTTTTGTTTTTACACTTGATGGCAAATTTGTAAATGAAGGAATTGCATTTTTATGGGCTTTGAGATTGGCAAAATTAAAACAATCTACATTTAGTATTACTGCTAATGATTTTGGATTCAGCTTAACTACTGCAGAAGATTATGATTTTTCCATAATAAAAAAAGAAGCTGATTACTTTTTGAATAACAAAAAATTAGAAGAAGATCTAGAAAATGCAATTAATTTTTCAGAATTAACAAAACGTAGATTTAAAAATATTGCCCAAATAAGTGGACTAGTAAATCAAAATAATCCAACCAAAACAAAAACTTCTTCCCAACTTCAAATAAGTTCAAGTCTTTTCTACGATGTCTTTACTAAATATGAAGAAGGCCATCTTTTGATAAAACAATCGCATCAAGAAGTTAAAGAATATCAATTAGAAAATAAAAGAATATCTAGATCATTAGGAAGATTAAAAAATTTAAAAATGATACTAAACGAGATAAAAACTCCAACTCCTTTTGCTTTCCCTTTACTAGTTGAAAGACTTAAAAATACTTTAAGCAATGAACCAATAGAAAAAAGAGTAGAAAAACTTATAAAAAAATATAGTGATTAAATGAAAAAAAGTTCTTTTAAATTTTGTTGGGAAGATACATTGTTAGAGATGCTTCCTTCAAGAGCGTTATTTCTACCGGAAACAAAAGAGTTGTTAATATGCGATATTCATCTTGGGAAAGCTGAGTATTTTCAGCAAAATGGTATACCTCTTACTAATAATTCAGATAAAAATAATTTTGCAAGAATAAAAAAAATAGTAAAAAGATATAGTCCTGAAAAGTTATTAATATTAGGAGATTTGTTCCATAGCAAATATTCAATAGATAAAACTCTTCAAAAAAAAGTCGAGGATCTTCCTGAACTACTAAAAACTAACATTGAACTAGTCCTAGGAAATCACGATGTAGGTTGTGATATTAAAAATATAAAAATTTCTGATATTAGAAAAACAAAAAATATTACTTTTAGCCATGAGCCAGTTAATTTAGAAAACAATAAAACCTTAAATATTTGTGGACATTATCATCCAAAAATCTATATAAAAAACAATGGAGATAAATTATCATTTAGGTGCTTTGCAATGGATAATACAAAAAATACTTTATTTTTACCTGCATTTGGAGACTTAACAGGAGGATATCCCTGCAAAAATTCATTTAAAAAATGGGCAATTGTTTCTGAGGAAGAAATTATCGAAATAAAATCTTAAGAAAAATCCTATTGAAGTGACTTAAATTTTTCATTTAGATATGCCAATTTATACTTAAAAGTCTCGTTTAGTTTTTTTATCAGTTATTTTGTATCTAATATTCTGTTTTTCAAGTAAGAGTAAATCATAAAACATTTATACAGCTAATGACCCTTTCCTTAGCAGACAATCTACGTTATAAAAAAAATAAACACCTTTTATAGAAATGAAAAAATTAATAACCTTGATTTTATTTCCATTTCTTGTAATTCCATTTGTAGCAAAAGCAAATGATAATTTTTCCGTTGAGATAGAGGCACTTACATTAGTAATGGAACAATATAAGGAAGATGCTGAATCAAGTGTTGAATTAGATATAGAAGACATAAAGCCAAGTTATATGGCTCTTAAACAAGACGAATGCAATGCAACTGTTGAAGTTACAGAAAAAACAGGATTAGAAGTTATAAATACTGAATCTTTTGATGTAAATGTCTGCTTGAAAGAAATCTATAAAGTAATCAACTAAATAAGAAGGTTATAAAAATATAATAAAAACAAAAAAATTAAAGAGGTCTTTTACTTAAAGAAGGTAAGACCTAGAGACCTAACAGAAAACTTTGGAACGGGTTCTGCATACCCAATTAATAACTACGATGGAATTGTATAGGTGTAATTAAAAGTACAAAACCGAATTATTTTTTTTAAATAATTATTTCTTCTTTGATAATGTTTGTGATTCTTCTCTAGACATTAAAGCTTCAATTTGAGCAAGAACTTTTTGAAGTTCATCCGTTTTTGTAAGAGATGCTTCTGCTACTTCTCTTAATTTTTCTAACTGTTCTTTAGTTTTATCCATGATAAATAAATTAGAAATTAACCACTTTTAAAAATGGTTTTAATACAGATTTTTCACTCCCACACAGATTCATATTCTCTCTTTTTTTAATAAAGTCAAATAAATTTCCCTCAATTAAAGTTTTATGAGGACTTCCAATTAATTCTTTATTTATTATTGAAAACATAAGATTACCTGAAATAGAAATACTCTTAAATTATGAAGTAAATACTGGCAAACCTATTGTTGCAGTTGTTATAAGAGCCCCTGCAAAAATCAAGAAAGGTAGAAAAGGGTAGTTTTTCAAAGATAAACTTACTAATTCGAAATAACTATATAGGTATTTATACTGTTTGTCTACCCCTTTCTTGTCTTAAAGGTAAAAATCTTTCTTTTATTAGTAAAAATTGAACATTAACCAAATTTACCAGATATGTATTCCTGAGTAGTTTTTTCTTTTGGAGAGTTAAAAATTTTCTTTGTCGAATTAAATTCGGCAAGATAACCAACCTTTCCTCCATCACCATCTTCATATTCAATAGCATTAAAAAATGCTGTCATATCACTAACTCTTAATGCCTGTTGCATATTATGGGTAACGATTATTATTGTGTAATTCTTCTTAAGTTCATGCATCGTCTCTTCTATTTTCAAGGTAGAGATAGGATCCAAAGCTGAGCATGGCTCATCCATGAGAATTATTTCAGGCTCAATAGCAATGGTTCTAGCAATACATAATCTCTGTTGTTGTCCACCAGATAAAGAGTAACCACTATCATTTAATTTATCCTTACATTCGTCCCATAAAGCGGCTTTTCTCAGTGAACTTTCGACTAATTCATCCATATCTCCAGTAAAGCCATTAATTCTTGCTCCAAATGCAATATTTTCGTAGATAGATTTAGGAAAAGGATTAGGTTGTTGAAAAACCATTCCAATTCTTCTTCTTACTTCAACTGGATCTACTCTTTTGTCATAGATATTAGTTCCATCAAAGAGGACTGTCCCTTTTAACGAACAATTAGGGATTAAATCGTTCATTCTATTCAAAGCTCTAAGAACGGTGGATTTACCACAACCAGAAGGACCAATGAGTGAAGTTATATCTCCTGCTTTAAAATTTAAAAAAACATTTCTTACTGCTTCGAAAGTTCCATAGCTAATAGAAACATTATCAAGAGACAAAATGATATTCTTTGGTATTTTTTTATTAGTTTTAATCATTTATACTCTCTTAGTTTTCTCAGTAAAAGCAGCCAGTAACCTTGAAAATATATTTACTGATAGTATCGATAAAACAAGAATAAAGGAAGCTGCCCAGGCTAGTTTATTCTGCGCATCGTATGGTTCAAGAGCAAAGTTATATATCAATACAGCCAAAGAACCCATCTCGTAAAACAAATCTTCAAAACCTACTATGTAGTAGTAAGAAAATAAAGCAGTAAAGATTAAGGGTGCAGTTTCGCCTGCAGCTCTTGCGATACCAAGAACGACTCCAGTCGCAATAGACCTAAAGGCAGAAGGTAATGTAACTTTCAATATGGTTGTATACATACTTGCTCCAACACCAAGGGAAGCATATCTCAACTCATTAGGAACTAACTTTAAACCTTCATCAGTAGTCTTAATCACAGTAGGCAACATCAATATTGAAAGTGCCATACCTCCTGCCAAGCCACTGTACATACTTCCAAATAAGATCTTTGTTGAAACAATTAAGGCATAAATAAATACACCGGCAATTATTGAGGGGACTCCCGCTAAAACATTTACTCCGAATCTAATAAACCTTGAAAAAGCACCACCTTTAGAATATTCCGCTAGATATATACCGCCTCCGACACCTACTGGTATGGCAATTATTGAAGCAATGCTAGTAATTATTAATGTCCCGATTAATGCAGGATTAATACCTCCTGCATCTAAATCATCTCCAGGAGGATTTGGTTCTAAAGTAAATAGTTCTGGTGTGATTTGAGATCCACCTTTGATGAGAATATAAGTCACCAGAAAAATCAAAGGGAGTATTGCGATCAATGCACAAATTACGGATAAAGAAGTAAAGAATTTATCTCCTATATTTCTTGATAATCTTTTCTGGTAATAGAGTGAATTCATAATTATCTAATATTTGAGACTAAATTTCTTTACTAGCCACTGCGCAAAGATATTTACTACCAAAGAAAGGATCATAAGTACAAAAGCCGCATAAAACAGTGATGAAACCTGACTTCCATCAGCCTCACCAAACTGGTTTGCGAGCATGGAGGAAATGGTATATCCAGGAGATAATAGTGACCAACTAAATGCATTTGAATTACCAATAATCATTGTCACAGCCATTGTTTCTCCCATTGCCCTACCTAAAGCCAATAGAACACCTGCCATAATTCCTGATAATGCTGCCGGCAAAATTACTGAAAATATTGTTTTCCATCTACTTGCTCCAATTCCATAAGCCGCATTTCTTAGCTTTTTGGGAACTTGATTAAGAGTATCTCTAGCTATAGAAGTCACTATTGGCAAAAGCATTACTACTAAAATCAATATTGCTAAAAAAGAATTCCTGCCTGTAGGTTCTGTACTGAATAAAGGTATCCAACCAAATAAATTATGTAAAAAGACAAAAAAGTCTCTAAAAAAAGGTTCCATAACAAATATTGCCCAAAGTCCCAATACAACTGATGGAATTGCTGCTAATAATTCAACAAAAGAACCTATTATTTCTCTAAAAACTTTCGGTACAAAGTCCTCGGTAATAAATATTGCAGTTCCAACGCCCAAAGGGATAGTTATTAATAACGAAAGAAATGAAGTAACTAATGTCCCATATATTGCAGTAAAAGCTCCGTATTCATCTTTTACTGGATTCCATTCAGAGGTTACTAAAAACTTCAAGCCATACCTTGAAAAGGATTCAAATGACTGAAAAAAGACTACTAAAATAATACCTAAAAGTATTATTGCTACAAAACTAGACAAGACTAGAGCAGTATTCTTGAAGATAATATCTATATTTTTTTCGATACCGAATCTTTTACGATTATTGAAAAGAGTTAATTTCTCTTCCATTTAAAAAAGAATATCTCTATAAATCTACTACTAAATGTTGTAAAAGACTTTAAGAGGGGTTAAAGGTATAAGAAAGTCATGAAAAGTAAACATCCTTAAACTTAA
Source organism: Prochlorococcus sp. AG-355-J09 (assembly GCA_003278735.1). Taxonomy (GTDB): domain Bacteria; phylum Cyanobacteriota; class Cyanobacteriia; order PCC-6307; family Cyanobiaceae; genus Prochlorococcus_A. The sequence goes on along the minus strand of QCDO01000008.1, from coordinate 22,142 downwards.
TTTCTTCAAAAATTTTTTCTTTAACTTTACTTAACCATAGGTGAATAATATTTATTGAATAACAACTGAGGGAATGTTTAAATACAGGGAATTCATTGCTCAAATCAAATATAAAGAAGTAATATCTTCCCCTGTATATTTTATTCCTGTTTTGCTTCTATCCATAATGATTATTATTGAAGGTTTTCACATCTTTAATCACAAACAAAATTGTAAAACTAAAGCTGAGTGGATGGAACAATCAGGAATGACTTATGACAGGGAATCAGAAGTCAATTAATAAAATCTAAAATATAATTTATTCGCAGCAACGTTTTCTATTTGAGGAATAATCTGTCAAAGAAAATATCCATTCCTTGATGAATAAGAGAGATTCTTTATTTAGGCTGTAGTACACCCATCTACCTTCTTGCCTATCTGAGATAAGACCAGCTTCTTTCAATATTTTTATGTGATATGAAATTCTTGATTGAGATAAATTAGTTAATTTCATAATATCGCATACACAAACTTCTCCATCCATCATTAGGTCAATTATTTCTAGTCTAAAAGGATCAGAAAATGAAACCATCAACTTAGATATATTTTCTTTTTTTACTTTGCTACTTTCTTTTAACAATTTTAAAGTAATTAAATTCTCTTAAATATAGCTTAAATAAAAAAGATTTCATTAATCAAAACATCTTTATACATCAAAATATTTTGATGTATAATTTATATAGAAAATTTCAAAGTTATGAAAATTGGAATTAATGGTTTTGGAAGAATTGGCAGATTAGTTTTCAGAGCATTATGGGATAGAGCTGATATAGAAATAACTCACATTAATGAGATAGCAGGAGATTCGAATGCCGCTGCGCATTTACTCGAATTCGATTCGGTCCATGGTAGATGGGGGAAAGATATAGAGATCAAAGAAGAAGAAATAATAATTGGGGGAAAGAAATTAGCCTACACATCTTTGAAAAATTATCTTAATGTTCCTTGGGAAAAATCTTCTGTAGATATTATTTTGGAATGTACAGGAAAGAATAAAAAGCCAGACAAACTTAATCCATATTTTGATTCTCTTGGGATGAAAAGAGTAATAGTAGCTTGTCCAGTAAAGGGGATTGTAGCTGGAGAGGAATCACTTAATATTGTTTACGGTATAAATCAAAGTCTTTATGACCCTTCTAAACATAAATTAGTAACTGCGGCATCTTGCACTACAAATTGTTTAGCTCCGATAGTAAAGGTAATCAATGAAAATTTTTCAATTAAGCACGGCGCTATTACAACTATTCACGATGTTACCAACACTCAAGTTCCTGTAGATTTTTATAAAAGTGATTTGAGGAGAGCAAGAGGATGTATGCAAAGTTTAATACCTACTACTACTGGATCTGCTAAAGCTATCGCTGAGATCTTCCCAGAATTAAAAGGAAAATTAAATGGGCATGCAGTAAGAGTTCCTCTACTTAATGGTTCTTTAACTGATGCAGTTTTTGAATTAAATAAAGAAGTGTCAACTGAACAAGTAAATTTGGCACTTAAGTTAGCTTCAGAAACTTATTTAAAAGGAATTCTTGGCTACGAAGAAAGACCTTTAGTTTCTGCAGATTATGTAAATGATTCTAGAAGTTCAATAGTTGATAGTTTATCAACGATGGTTGTTAATTCAAATTTATTAAAGATATACGCTTGGTATGACAACGAGTGGGGTTACAGCTGCAGACTTGCAGATCTTACTGAATATGTAATCAAAAAAGAGATTTAATTTATGTCTTTATGAAGTTATCTAATATTCAACAATATAGTGTTGTAACAGCAAACTATTGGGCGTTCACACTTACTGACGGCGCATTAAGATTATTAGTGGTTGGTCACTTTCATGAGCTAGGTTACACAACTCTACAAATTGCTTTACTGTTCCTTTTTTATGAGTTTTTTGGAATAATTACTAATCTTTATGGTGGTTGGATAGGAGCAAGATATGGCTTAAGGCTTACTTTATGGATTGGGACTATCCTACAAATCATCGCTCTTTTTATGCTTATTCCGGTTAAAGAAGATTGGCCAGTAATTTTTAGTGTCGTATACGTTATGGTTGCTCAAGCAGTTAGTGGGATAGCAAAAGATTTAAATAAAATGAGTGCTAAAAGTGCTGTTAAGACAGTAGTTCCAGACACAAATGATGGCAATGATACTGGCCAAAAACAACTTTTTAAATGGGTTGCTATTCTAACTGGATCTAAAAATGCTCTTAAGGGAGTTGGCTTTTTCTTGGGTGGACTTTTATATAAGTTATTTGGATTCAATAATGCTGTTGGAATTATGGGTTTTGGACTCTGCTTAGCCTTTTTATTGACATTAATTTTGCCTGGAGAAATTGGCAAGATGAAAACCAAACCAGCTTTTAACGATCTTTTTTCAAAATCAAATGCAATAAATATTCTTTCAGCAGCAAGATTCTTTCTTTTTGGAGCAAGAGATGTTTGGTTTGTCGTAGCTCTTCCAGTATTCCTAGATATGGCATTTGGTTGGGACTACATGGAAATAGGATTATTTCTTGGGGCTTGGGTAATAGGTTATGGAATTGTTCAGGCTTCGGCTCCAGCAATTAGAAAGATATGGGGCCAAAAAGAAAGCCCAGATCGTAAAGCTATCCAATTTTGGAGTGCCGTATTAATGGTAATACCATCTTTGATAGGAGTCGCATTATGGAGAGAAAGTTCTCCATCGATAGCAATAATTTTAGGACTTACTATTTTTGGATTTGTTTTTGCAATGAATTCCTCTACACATTCTTATATGATTTTGGCCTACTCTGATAATGAAAAAGTCAGTTTAAATGTAGGCTTCTATTACATGGCAAATGCTGCTGGAAGACTAGTTGGAACATTACTATCTGGCTTACTATTTATGATTGGGAGAAATCCGAGTATTGGTCTTCAATATTGTCTTTATTTTTCATCTCTTCTAATATTATTATCTTGGATTTCGAGTCTTAAATTACCATCAATTAAACAAAGCTTATTATCACCATAAAAACTAATTTTTAGAAATTAAGTATTTAAATGGCAAAAATATCCTTAATTGAACTTGCAAAAATTTTTCTAAAAATTGGTATTTTCAGTTTTGGAGGACCCTATGCTCATATTTCCTTATTCGAAGATGAACTTATAAATAATAAAAAATTAATTTCAACTCAATCTTTTGAAAAAGGTATTGGATTATGTCAAATACTTCCTGGACCAATATCTACTCAATTAGCAATATATATAGGTCTTAAAATTAATGGTTATTTTGGTGGATTGGTATCCGGTGTAAGTTTCATTATCCCAGGATTCGTTTTAGTATTAGTTCTTAGCTATTTTTGGCAAATTGGTTCTGGATCAAAATTCTTAACAGATTTAATTTATTTTAATCCTCCCATTATTGCAGGAATAATTTTTTCATTCTCATTAGTTCTATTAAAAAAAAGATTAAAGTTTGATCGTATTTTATTCTCTAGCTCAATATTATTTCTACTTATATTTGCCAAACATAATAGTATTCAATTTCCACTCATTACAATTCTCACTATTGCAGGATTGATAAATATTTTTTTGAAGAAATTCAAAGATATTTTTTATAGCTTGGTCCCTTTATCTATATTTTCATCAACCTCATTTTTGAGTAGCTCGGTCTTTTTAGATATATCCAAGTTTTATAATTTTTTTAAGGACTTTATAAACACAAAGTTTTTAATAGATTATCTTAATCTATTTTTTTTCTTCTTCAAATCGGGACTTTTTATTTTTGGAGGGGGATTAGTAATCATTCCCCTTATGAGTGATTATGTTATCTCGCAAGGATGGTTAACAAATAATGAATTTATAGATGGAATAATGATTAGCCAAATAACGCCTGGTCCTGTCTTATTAATTACAAGTTTTATTGGATACAAAGCTGGGTTTTCGATCGGAGGAATAAATGAAGCTTTAAAGTATTCATTTATATCAACTTTTGCAATTTTTTTACCAAGTTTTATATTGATTTTTGTTTTTGGAGAAGGCTTTATAAAAAACAGAATTAAATCGATTAATTACTTTATCGAAGGAGTGATCAATACAATTCCTGGAGCAGTTATTTTCTCTGGATTTAATTTAATTGAAGATAGTTTTACATCAAAATTCTTTTTAATTAGCTCTATTTTTATAGTTTTAATCTCCACACTATTAACTTTTTTAAAAATAGTTCCAACATACATACTCATTCTTTTTTCTTTAATATTAGGTTTGTCAAAATATTTGTTTGCATAAAAAAAGGAGGAAATAAATTCCTCCTTTTAAATATTGTCTTACGGTTTATTTACCGATTCTTTTTACAGCAGCTCTTGACTTCTCAAGAATATCTCCTTTTAAGGGGACAAATCCAAGTGATGGAGCTTTATCTTGATACTCATCACTTAACAATGTATTAAAGGCTTGTTTGATAGCTTTAGTGTTTCTACCATTACCCTCTTCATAAGCAAGTATCCATGTTAATGAAGCTATTGGGTATGCTCCTTTTGCTGTCGGATTAGGATTTTTACCAGCAAGATTTTCATCTAAAGTAATGCCATTAAGAGCTTTTGCTCCTGCTTCTACAGATGGTTTTAGAAATTCACCTGAAAGATTTTGGAGTGCAGCAGCCTTAACATTACCTTTAATGTATGACTGGTTCACATAACCAATTGCTCCAGGAGTATTTTGAATAACACCTGCAACACCAGAATTACCTTTAGCGCCAACACCTGAAGGCCACTTAACAGATTTACCTGTCCCTAGTGTCCAAGTTTTTGAAAAAGCTTCCATAGAATTTGTAAAAGCTTTAGTTGTGCCTGATCCGTCAGAACGATGTGCCCAAGTTAATTTACCAGGTTTACAACCAACTTCTTTCCAATTCTTGATCATGCCCATAGCAACTTGAACAGCTTGTTCTTGGGTAAGTTTCAAGTCGCAATCATAGTTGTAACCAAAAGCAATAGTTCCTCCAACCATAGGAATCTGTACTAATCCTCTTGTTACCTTTGCTATATCCTTATCCTTCATAGGATCATCTGATGCACCGAAGTTAACAGTTTGATCAATAAATGCTTTTCTTCCAGAACCAGAACCAACAGCTTGATAATTAACTCTTGGCCCACCTGAAGAGGCTAAATCTTTGAACCAACGAGTGTAAATTTTGGCAGGAAATGATGCTCCAGCACCACTTAATCTTGTTTTAGCAGAAACACTTGTGCCAGGAACACTTGTACCAGCAGCAATGGCTACTGCAGAAGTGAAAACCAAAGCTTTCTTTGCTATGTTCATGGATGTCATGATTAAATAAAAGACTTCATATATATAGCACTGAATTTATACACAAATACTCATTAATTAAAATTTTATCCTGTGGTTAATTAGTTCTTAACCCTTTCTTAAACTAATTCTTAATTAGAGCTTTTTTCGTTTGGTTTTGAAAATATTTAAAAATAAAATTTGATTAATTTTAAACTTTTGTACGAGAAAATTGAAAATTCTTTTATTTACTTTAAAAGCAGTTTAAGTTCCTTTTAAATTTTGTTTTTGGACTTTATTTCTTACCCGTTTCTTAACTTTTATTCGTTCTTATAGATTTGGATATTTATCCATTTTTACGTGTTGAGGTTCATGAAACTTTTTCAAAAATTAATTGCTGCTCCTGCCATCATTTCTTTGGCATCAGGTTTCGCAGTAAATGCAGCTGAGATCAATTCAACAGATCTTAGTGATTATGCAAATTCTAACAATTTAGTATCTTTAGGTGATTTCAAATCAGATACTTTATTCCCAGGAGACTGGGCTTACGATTCATTAAAGGATCTGACTAATAGTCCAAAATTTAATGGCAACTCAGTTACTCGCTTAGAAGCTGCTGCTGAATTAAAAAATTTAATAGCAGGTGGTGAAGGGTTAATGAATGGAGCTGCAATCGATAGACTAAGTGATGAGCTTGGTTCTGAGTTAGCAATTATGAAAGGAAGAGTGGATGGCCTTGAAGCTCGTGTTAATGGCATAGAAGCTGGTTCTTTCAGTGAAACAACCACTATGAGTGGTAAAGCTGGCTTTTTAATTGGTGCTGAATCTCTTGATGGAGATGCTAATGAAGCGGTAATGGCAGAATATTTCTTTGAAGTTGATCTAAATACCAGTTTCACTGGTGATGATAAATTCAATATTGAACTTGAAACCGGAAACCACCCAGGTGCTGGTGTTGGTAAGGATAAAGAAGGTCTTGACTGGGGTTCAGATAATGGAGACACTCTTAAAGTTACTGACCTAAACTATACATTCCCATTAGGAGGATGGAAAGTTGCAGTTGGTGATTCTATGGATGCATCCAAGACTTGGCCTAATGCATGTTCTATGAATAACATGGTTGATAATTTAGGAGATTGTGGTGCTGGTAACTCTGTAGACTTAGGTGGTGATGTTTCATTGAGTGCTTCTAAAGAATTTGGCGATGGCTGGGAAATTGGTCTTGGGGTGTCAGCTGATTCAGGAGAAACATCTAGAGGTATCTTTACCACAGAGGGAGACGACTTTTACGGAATAGCTTTGGGGTATGAATCAGATACCTACGGTTTCACAGTTGCTTATTCTATGAAAGAGAAAACTGATCTAGAATTTGGTGACGATACATCAGCAGCAGGCTACAGTGCGAGTTTTGATGCTACTGATCCACAAACTGATTCTACATACTACGGTTTAGTTGCTTATTATTCTCCTGAATCTGCTCCTGTCACATTCAGTGGAGGTGTCGAGCTTACTGATATAGAGGGCACAAATACTGATAAGACTCAATGGGCGTTAGGTGTTTCAACAGATCTAGGAGAAGGAACACTTTCAGCAAATATTGGAACAAATGGCGCTATAGCAGATAATGCTGCTGAGGAAATGGCATATGATCTTTCATATGAATATCCACTCAACGACAGTACGACAATAACACCGTTTATTTATATTGTTGAGGAATCAGCAGCTAATAAGGATGATGCAGTTGGCATAGGAACATCTGTTATGTTCAAGTTCTAATTTTTATTAATTAGAAAATCTTACACACATAAAAAGGCCTGCTAAAAAGCAGGCCTTTTTTAATCTTTTAAAGTTATAAAAACTCTATGAACATTCAACCTATCTTCCCTTCCTTAATAGTTAAAGAAAAAATAAAAGATTACGATAAATATAAAGATGAGCTGATTAGATATTCTTATCAACAACAAAAGAAAGATCCTAGTGGGGTCAAAAAAAGTAATAATGGAGGGTGGCATTCTCAATCTGGATATGCAAATTCTCAAAATCCGATCTCTTCTAAAGTAATAAATTTAATTAAAAGTATCCTCAATAATAAAAATGTTTTTAAAATCAAAGATCTCTCAAAAGCTAAGATGCAAATGTGGATAAATATTAATAAACCCGGGGATTTTAATATTAAACATAATCATCCAGGCTCTGATTTGTCTGGCGTTTTTTGGGTAAAGAGTCTACAAAAAAGTGGAAATTTAACATTTCATTCTCCTAATGTAATGACACAATTTGAGCAAATTAATTCATTAAAAGATGAAATTGGTAAAAAACTCTTTATAACACCAACTATTGAAATAGAACCACTTGAAGGTGTGATTGTTTTATTTCCATCTGATTTAACTCATTCAGTACAAAAAAACAACTCAAATGAAGATAGGATCTCAGTTTCTTTCAATATTGATATAAGAAATTGCGTAACATAGATCTCTTCGGATTTCTAAATGAATTTTCTAATAAAAACTTCCCTTTTTAATTTAAATACAAAGGAAGAAAGATCTTTCTTGTTTTGATCATGATTTTATAAAAAATCCTTAAAAACATTGGACTCCATTATGGATTATGGAGTCCTTTTTTTCTGCTTTTTAAAACTTTAAATTGTTCTTAATAAATCTATTTTTTTTTCTTAACTTTTTAAAGGGAGCATGAGAATGTGTTTCCTTACGCACTAAATGAAAAAAACCCTAGCTGCTGCAAGTTTTTCAGCATTACTTGCAATCGTCGCCTCCTCTACAAGTGGCGGATTTGCAAATTGGAATACAAAATATTGGGCAAATGAAAAAAACTTCAACAGAATTTCTTCTTTCAATGTAAGTGATAATTTACCAGAGGGATCAAAATCTACAACCAAAACTTCTTCAGAAGTTGTTACAGCATCAGAAGATGGTAAGACTTTGATTTATACAGATAGCGATCTAGGAGTGGTAGGTTTAGTTGATATCTCAGACCCTGCAAAACCTAAAGCATTGGGAGTTGTTGAACTGGAAGCAGAACCAACTGGAATTGCAGCACTTGGAAACAATGCTTATATAGGTTCAAATACATCTGAAAGTTATACAAATCCTTCAGGAGCATTAGTTCAATACAATTTAAAAACAAGAAAAGCAGTAAAAGAATGTGATTTAGGTGGGCAGCCTGATAGCGTCTTTGTTTCACCAGACGGAACATTTCTGGCTGTCGCTATAGAAAATGAGAGGGATGAAGAATATAAAAATGGATTTATCCCTCAATTAGATGATGAAGGGAAACAAATTAACCCTCCAGGTTATGTTTCTCTTGTGAAGTTAAACAAAAGAGGGAAAATACAATGCAATTCAATAAAAAAAGTTGATTTAAAAGGATTATCTGAAATAGCTCCTAGCGATCCCGAACCAGAATTCGTTGCTATTAATGATCTTGGTGAAACAGTTGTCTCTCTTCAAGAAAACAACCATCTTGCAGTTATTGATAAAGATGGAAATGTAATATCAGATTTTTCGGCAGGGATTGTAAAACAAATGGCAGGAATGGATACAAAGAAAGATGGCGCTCATAAATTTAAGAGCAAACTAAAGAATGTAAGAAGAGAACCCGATGGCCTTACTTGGATTGACAATGATCATTTCGCTACAGCAAATGAAGGCGATTACAAGCATATTGATCCAAGTCAGGCAAAAAGAGGTGGTTCAAGATCCTGGACTATTTTTAAAAAAGATGGAACAGTAGTTTATGAAGATGCAAATAGACTAGAAAGAGCAATTGCACAAATAGGTCATTTCCAAGATGGGAGAGCAGGTAAAAAGGGAGTAGAACCTGAGTCAGTTACATATTCAAAAATTAATGGAACGCCCTATTTATTTGTTGGTGCTGAGAGGGCTGGGATAGTAGCTGTTTACGATATCACAGAACTAAATCAACCTTTGCTTACTCAATTACTTCCATCAGGCATTGGACCAGAAGGATTTGTTGCTATTCCTGATAGAGGTTTAATTGCCTCGGCAAATGAAAAAGACTACAACAAAAAAGAACCTGGTTTATCTTCTCATGTGACTATTTATCAACTACAAGACGCACCTGCTTCATACCCTCATTTAACAAATGAAAATGGCCTTGAATTTGTGTCTTGGGGTGCGATAAGCGGAATGGTTGCAGGTGATGATGGTAAAATTTATGCTGTAAATGATGGGACTTTTAAAACTCAACCAAGAATTTATGTTATTGATCCTTCATCCTCGCCAGCACTTTTGGAAAGAGCTATTGATATAAAGCTAGATGGTAAGACTGCATTATTCATGGATCAAGAGGGTATTACAACAGATGGTAATGGTGGATTCTACATTTCTACAGAAGGAATCAAGAAAAAGCTAGATAAACATCCTCCTGCTATTTACCATGTAAGCTCAGATGGTGAAATATTAGAGAAGATAACTCCACCACCTTCATATCTTAATTATGCTAAAAACCCTGGTTTTGAAGGCATAACAAGAAACGGTGACATTCTTTATGTTGCTCAACAGAAGCCTTGGGGTGATGATACTTTTAATACCACTAAGATACTTTCCTATAATTTAATAACTAAACAGTGGGGTGCCGTAAATTATCAATTAGATAGGATCAAAAAAGGCGGTGTTGGTATTTCAGAGTTAACTTACCATGACGGGGCACTTTATGTAATCGAAAGAGATAGTTTCTATGGTAAGAAAGCAAAATTGAAAGCTATATATAAAATAGATTTAAATGATGTTATTTTCGAAGGTCTTCAAACTAGCATTCCTCCAAGACTTTATCCCTTAGTTGAAAAAGAGTTAGTTACTGATCTAAAACCAGTAATGAAATCTACTGGTGGTTTCATCCTTGAAAAGGTTGAAGGTTTAGCGATCACAAACGATGGGCAAGCATGGATTTCAACTGACAACGACGGTACTGGAAAGAAATCAACTGGTGAAACTCTTTTCCTAAATATTGGAAAAATCTAGTTAAAACTTCTAAAAAAAGCCACCATATATATGGTGGTTTTTTTTTGCAATTCTCATAATTAAATAAAATAAAGTCATGAAATACCTAATATTTATTATTTTATTCATCGCCCCAGTTAAAGCTGAAACAAAATATTATTGGCAGGGTGTCAGGCATTATTTAAATCGACCCAAACTAATGATAGAAGCATGCAAGGATATGAAAGAAGAAAATGATATTGGAACATCTGCTTTTGAGAGTATGTACATGCCAACATTACCTGATAGGCTTTGGTTAGCTATTGGCAAAAGAGATACTTACTGGGCAGATGACTCCAAAGAAGGAAGCATTCTTTTTACAAGAGAAGGGGTTTTGAATTTAAAAAGATTTATCGCAGAAAAATCATGTCCTAATATTTTTTAAATTTTCCCTATAAATCTGCATTAATACACGGAAAGATAGTTTCAATAATCGCTCCACCATCTTTATGATTAAATGCCTCTATAAAACCTTTATTGTTATTAATTATTTTTTTTGTAATTGAAAGACCTAAACCACTTCCACTTTTCTTAAATTTAGTCCTTGATGGATCACCACGATAAAAACGAGAAAAAATGTCATTTGATTCATTTTCTTCTAATCCAATACCTTTATCTCTAATTCTTATAACAACAGAGCTATCTCTCTTAAAAATTTCAATTTGTATGGCCTCGTTTGTTGGGGAATAACGAATAGCGTTATCTAAAATATTTATAAATGCTCTTTTTAAATTTTCAATATCCCCAGATATATAATATTTTGTTGGAGAAAATAAATTTATTTTTATATCCTTTTTTTCTGCAAGCGGTTTTAGTGTTTGCCAAGATTCCATAATCAAATCTGAAATAGATATTTTTTTGTTTTTATTAAAATCTTCGCTACTTTCTAGCTTAGAAAGCTCTAAAGTCTCTTCGGCCATTTTTCTTAATCTTTTTGACTCTTTCTTAAGTCTTTTAACAAGATACCTATCCTTTTTTGATACTACTGATTCAAGTCTTTCCCCAATTAAGATAAGTGATGTAAGAGGAGTTTTCAGTTCATGAGACACATCATTAATTAATTGATTTTGTCGTTTTTTTATCGATTCAATTGATAATTTACTTTCCAATAATATTAAATAATTCTTTTTCCTTCCTCTAACAATATTTACCGAAATGGGTACTCCCGCAATTGTGAAATCAAGGTTGAATGGGAAATCTTTTTTTCTTAAATATAGAATTTTATTACTAAGTACTTCAAGCTCATTAATATCATTAATTGCTTTTCCAATAACATCTTTATATTTGATAACCCTAATAAGAGATAAAGCTTTCTGATTGATAAATTTTATTGTTAGATCAGATGATAAGATTATCCACCCTTGCGATGAATAATCTAACCAAGACAACACTTCTTGAGGTCTAATTTTATCAAATGGGAAGTCAATAGTTTTTTTATACTTATTTTTATCAACTTCAAATTTTTTTTCTTTTGATTGAGAAAAATGCTTGACTTTTATTTTCCACTTCTGATGTAAAAAAAATAATACTTCTTGTAGTGTTTTCATTTTCATCCAAACCTATATCCAAAACCTCTTACAGTTTTAAGAAACTTTGGAGCTGAGGGATCTTCTTCTAATTTCTCTCTGAGCCACCTAACATGAACATCTACAGTTTTAGTATCACCAATAAAGTCAATTTCCCAAATTTTTTCAAGTATTAAATCTCTTGACCATACCCTTTTTGGATTTTTCATAAATAACTCTAATAATTTAAATTCTTTTGGAGATAATGTTATTTCTCTATCAAAAGAAGTTACCCTACATTCTTCCAAAAACATTTTTATATGATTAAACTCGAGAACAGTTTTTGATTTTTCTATATATTTTTTATTACGTTTAGATCTTCTTATTAAGGCTCTAGATCTAGCAATTAATTCATTTAAACCAAAAGGTTTTGTTAAATAATCATCTGCACCAACCTCTAATCCAAGAACCCTATCTGATTCATTATCTTTAGCACTCAAAATTAGTATGGGTGTATAGTCTTCATCATTTCTTATTTTTCTACATAACTCTAATCCATTTAGTCCTGGCAACATTAAATCTAGAATTATTAGGTCAACATCTTTTTTAATATCATTATTAATAAAATCTAAGGCACTTAAACCGTCTTTGAAACTTGATACTCTAAAACCTTCGCTGCTCAAGGTTTCACTGACTGTAAGCCTAATACTCTTATCATCCTCTACAAGAAGAATTCTTGAGTCTTGCAAACTTTTATGATCTTTAATAGCCATTGAAAGTTCCAACAATTTTATTTTATATAATCAAAATTATTTGATCTAATTATTTCATAATTAATTTACATTGAATTATTATTTTTTTTATTTAATCTTACCTCCTTTTTAATTTCCTCTTAAACCTTTTTACTTAATTTAAAGATGTCTCTTTAAACTTCCTCACACAAAATTTTAGAGAGACAAACTTATTGAATATAAAATAATAACTATTAAAACTAGTATCCCATCGAAGCATAATAATAATCGTCATCTTCATCTATATATGTCAACACCCATTCTGGTGGAAAGTCGCCAATTTTTACATATTGATAAAGCTTATCAACATCTGGATCGTAATAAGTATCGTTGATTATTGGATCTTTGACTACTTTGCTTGGATGCATAATAAAAAATATCTCTAATATATGTTCTAAATTATTTAGTTTAAAGTAGATTTAAAATCGATTTAAAATTTCTTTTCAACAAGAAAGTACAAATTTTTTAGTTCAAAAGCAAGCCCATATTTAAAATTTAATTTTTGTTTCTACTCTTTTTTTATTTTGAGATTTGAATTCAAAAATTCCCGTATCAGTAAATATTGTCAACTCATCTCCAGATGTTTCTTCAATTGCAATTCCCTCAAACTCTAAATTTTTAACATATACATTACCAATAAGTTTTAAAGATTTATCATCCTTGTCAAAAGAAAGTTTGTCCGAATAAGCCTCAAAATTACCACTATTACTCTTAATGACTACATTGCCCTTAGCCTCTAAATCACCTTCTAAAGTATTTATTTGATAATCAGATGTAATTGTGTAATTAGTTAATTCCTCAGCAAAAGAAAATTCAGCTAATAGAAATAAAAACGATGCAAGAAGTACGCTTTTCATTTATTCCCAACCTTTTTCTGCATTTTGAATAATCCATTGTGCAAGAACCTTATCCTCTCCATCCCTCAATTTATTTTTATAACCCTTCATAAAACCAATCCCATCATTAGCAATTTTTGTTATTGAATTTACATCTGCTATTCCTCTTTTTTCAAGGTCGGAAAATTTTAATGATTTGGATCCTTTAAGAACGACTGATCCACCTCTTAAATGGCAGCCTGCACAAACATTTCTAAAAATTGTTTCTCCATCTCTAATATCAGAAGCCATTAGATATCTATTTTGCAAAGAGGTTTGAAAAATAATTATTAATGTTATTACAAGAATTACAAGAAGATATTTAAATATTTTCATTTAATCTGGCTGACCTAAGACTAATTTAACTTGTAATTAGTCTTGATTGTTTTAATTACTGATTTTTTAGGATCTTTATTTGGATAACAATTAACGATTCTATATTTCCCTCCTTTTCTATCTGTCTCAACGAGAGTAAATTGAACAAATTTTTCTTTTTCAACATTTAAAAAATCTTTGACTTCTATTTTGATGAGTTCTTCATTTTCACTTTCAATTATTCTGGATTTACCTCCACAAAGACGAACAGCAGTTTCTTTAGTTAAATAAAATACTTTTTTTTCATCGTTGATGGATGATTTACCTTTCGTAATCGAAATTTCATCTTTTGTAATGGATAATTCATCTTTGGTAATGGATAATTCATCTTTGGTAATGGATAATTCATCTTTTGTACTGCAAGAAGTAAGAATAAGAATAAATAAAACTAGTAGCTTTTTCATGTTTTTTTAAATGATAAATTCACTTGTAATTGCTTTTAATTGTTTTTTATAAAGTTGGCTAAGATAGCTACGTATTTCTTTTCTAAGTAATCTGTCTTCAACTCTTTTACTTTCAAGAATTGAAAAAGTAACAAAATTAACAAGTTGAATTTTATTCATAATTACCTTATAAGTGTCTATTGTTAACCCTTAGTTAAATTCTTATTAAATAAACTTTTGACTATTAGAAAAAATATAATAATTTAGAAATTTTTAAACAAATTTATTTTTTACTTAATATCTTCTTAATCCAATTTTTTTAGATTTTAAATATCTTCCATATCATTAATTATTAAATATTGAAGAAAATAATAAAAAAAATAATAAATGACTTTAAAAAATTCATCCTCTTTCGAAAGTTCAAATCAAGCAAAAGATACAGATCATATCAAATATTTTTATAAAGAAAGTTTTAAAAGAGAAAATAAATCTATTTTGGATGATTCTGAATTTATTGAAAATTACAATAATGCCCTCAAATCGCCACAATCAAGGAGACTATACAAAATAATAAAGGCTGAATTTCATACATAAACAATTTAAGCCATACGTACTCTGTCCATATGATCAAGGGGTAAGGTAATTGTGAAAAAATTATTGTACATTTTTCTCATATTGATGTGTTTTACCACTGGTAATTCATACTCATGGGAAAAAGTCCTTGTTCCAGACTCTGTAGATAAAAAAACAAAATCTCCTTGGAATTTCTTTGAAACCTTTGAAAAGCGAAAAGAAGGAAGATTGAGAGTCAATAAGAATAAGTTCACAATCAACGATAAGGGTACAGGTCTAAAACCATTCATAATCCATAAAGAGACTGATGGTAATAAGTATCTTGCGGTGACAGTCAAACATGGATGGAATAATGATCCCTACATGAAAAAAGGAAGAGAAACTGAAAGAGCAGAATTTCAGACATGCAAAAAAGCTTTAGATAAAGAAATGTGGATAAGTTTCAAAAAAAGACTTCCTCAAGATTTTACCCATATTGACGACAGATTAATGTTTTTTCAATTCAAAAACCAAATTAAAAAGGGAGGAAAGAGTCCTCTTTTAGGAATACGTTATTATAAAAATGGAAATCAATTTAAAATAGGAGGAGATACCGGAGGAAATGCAAGTAAAAATTTCCGGCAGAAAGGATCGGCGATGTCATCATCTGAAGTTCGTGAAGAAAAGTATATTCACAGGATCGGAGCAAAGTATAAAAACAAAGGAGGAGATTGGTTTGTCAGATGGGAAAAAGATAGAGAGGACGATAAAAACAAAGATAGAGATGATTTGAGATTTACAACAAACAATGCAAGTGTGACTCCATTAGGTGAATGGAGCACGTATAAAATTGGAATTTATAATACAAGGGGTAAGGATGGTTTTGTGAAAGTTTATAAAGATAACGAATTGATGTTTGATTATAAAGGTAACACCTATGATTGGAGTGGACCTTATGATGAAACTTGTATCAGAGTCGGTGCCTATAGAGATTCAGGAAAACAATTTGGAATTGAATACCCCGATCAAACTATTCACTTTGATGATTTTATCGTCGTCTCAGATGAAAATACTTTAGACCAATTGATCAAAAAAATGAAAAACCCTAGTGGACCAGAAAATTTCATCTCTAGTTAAAATTTCTTTTTAAAATTATTTAAATAAAAACTACTTTTAAAGATTTCTTAAATATTTCTTAAATCCAAACTTGTTTTTTGAATGTTAGTTTATTTCAACGTTCATCCAATTTATTTGGACGCATGACATGAGAATAGGGAACGGGATTCTCATTAACTGCATAAAATAATGAATGAGCTCTATCTAATAAGAGAAAAAATCAAAAGAGCCAGGAGGCTTTATGAAGCGCAAATCTTGGCAACTAAAAATGGAAAAGTAACCCCATATAGAAGATCAGTCTTTGAGGAAAGAATCAGGGAAGCGCAACAAGAAATGAGATCGCAAGATACCAAAAAATAAATTTTAGTGTAACTGATTAAAAAAAGGGGTTTTAGTTTCAACCCTCTTTTTTGATCAAAATCTATTTTGTATCAGCTACATTCTTAAAGAAATCACAATAAGCCATTAATTCAGATTCGGTTTCAATTTTGAGATTTAAATCATTAATTGCTTTCTTGGTATCAATTCTGTATCCATACCAATCGAGACAAACTTCTCTCTGCTTTTGGGTTTCAGAAATCTTTTGAGTATCTATTTTGTTTGAGTTATTAGTACAACTCGCAAGGAAAATAGTTGAGAGAGCTAGTAGTGGCAATAGCAGTCTTTTCATTTGTTAATCACAACAACTTTCCGTTGTTGCTGAAGAAGTCCAAGATGATTCTTCCATTGTTGATAAGTCAACTCTATGAGTTGCCATCCAGTCACCATTAGCTTCTACAAACTTTTGAACATTTCCTTCTGGAGCTTGATGAATGACAATAACTTTTTGAGGATCTTCCTTACTTACTCCTCTAAAAAGTGGCTTAATATCAAATTCTGAATGTCTTTTATCAGCTTCCGCACTATCAAATATTTTAGCCCATTCATCGAAAGTGCTTTCAATTTGAAAAGTAAAAACTGAGGTTATGGAACAAGACATAATAGAGATATTGTTTTGTATAAAATAAATCCATTTAGTTAAGGCTTGGTTAATTATCTTTAAACGGAATTAAAATACCTTTTTTTTCAAATTTGAGCCAACCTTTTTTTTCTAGTATTTTTAAATTTCTTGTTACAGTTACTCTTGTTGAAGAAATTGAATTACCGATAATTTTATGGGTAAAATTATATTCTTTTAAATTTAGATATATATGTTTTTCTTTTTTTTTGCCAATTATTGAGGATAAGTATAAAAGAAATTCTTTTAGCTTATCTTCTGATTTCTTTATATCCCTTATTAATAAAAGTTTTTCCAATTGATCAATTCTTTTTAGGCTTTTTCTTAATAAGTCAGTAGATGAAAAAAATAGTCCTCTTTTAATTGTTTTAATTTCGCAAATTGTCAACGCAATTAATTTAATATGTTTGTAATTACATAATGCCAAATTTATTACAAAATTTTCATTTACTATCCCAACAATATTTTTCTTATTGTTAATTTTTGATTCCATTATTAATATTCCTGATTTGACTTCTAGAATTGTATTTTCTTTAAATTCTATATTTTGCTTTTCAGGAATTATCATGTTTATTTCTTAAATTGCTTTATAGTAAATTTATAAAGTTAACAATAAATTAAAAATTATTTAATTCCCTAGTGATATCTGATTAAAAATAGAGTAACTCAAAATAAAAAATATTAATCAGAATTTAAACTCTTTTTGTGAAAAAGTTAATCTCTTTAAACCAAGTTAAATATGAAGAATAAACTTTATCACTAATGAGAAAATTTTTAAAGATAGTCTTAGGATTATCTATACTCAGTGCAAGCATTTCAAGTTGTGGAAATAAATCAAATGATTACATTGGAGATTTAGATCTATCTGATTGCAATCCAAATAATACTGTTGACAACAAATATTGTGATCGAGATGGAGATTTTCTTGCAGATTTACCCCTTTCCGAAGATGAATGGATAGATCCTGAAACCATTGTGTTCTCATATACACCTGTTGAAGACCCATCCGTTTATGCAAAAGTTTGGGAAGATTTTGTAATTCATATGTCTAAGGTGACTGGGAAAAAAGTCACTTTCTTACCAGTTCAATCTTATGCTGCTCAAGTTGAGGCAATGAGATCAGGACGTCTCCATGTCGCAGGAATTAATACTGGAAGTAATACTGTGGCAGCAGCATGTGCAGGAGCAGTTCCTTTTGGAATGATGGCTAAAAAAGATTTATCTTACGGCTATGAAATGGAAATAATTGTTCCTTCTGATAGCCCAATTAATTCTCCTGCTGATTTAAGAGGTAAAAAAGTTACATTCACATCAAAGACATCTAATTCAGGATTTAAAGCACCATCGGCAATTCTTAAGGGAGAATTTGGACTTGAGGCAAATAAAGATTTTACCCCAGTCTTTTCTGGCAAGCATCAAAATTCAATAATCGGTGTTGCAAATAAAGATTATGAAGTTGCACCAATTGCCAACTCAGTTCTCACAAGAATGGATGCAAGGGGAGTTGTTGATTCTTCTAAAATAAGAACTATTTATAAATCCCAAACCTTCCCAACAACAGGTTATGCTCATGCCCATAATCTCCATCCAACCGTAGTTGCAAAGGTTAAGCAAGCTTTTTACACCTATAACTGGGACAATTCAACATTAGATAAAGAATTTAAAAAGGCTGATAGATTCATTTCAATAAGTCACAAGCACGATTGGGATGTTATTAGAAAAATAGATAAGGCTAATGGTGTTGTTTATGATTGCAAATAAAAATTTTTAATCATAAATAAAATCAGATTTAATGCTTAAAACAATAAACCTCAAAAAGGTTTATCCAAATGGAGAAGAGGCCCTTAAAGGAATAAACCTGGAAATTCATAATGGGCAAGTAGTTGCTCTTATCGGTCCTTCAGGTGCTGGTAAAAGTACTTTTATTAGAACAATAAATAGATTAATTGAGCCCACTTCAGGGATAGTTTATTTCGCTAATGAAAAAATAGATATTACTTCCTTAAATAAATTTAAATTAAGAAAAATAAGAAGACAAATTGGTATGATTTTCCAGGAATTTGCTTTGGTAGAAAGATTAAGTGTAATGGAAAATGTCCTTTCCGGCAGATTAGGTTACGTAGGATTTTGGAATAGTTTTTTCAGGAAATTTCCTCAAAAAGATATTGAAGAAGCATTCCGACTGCTCCAAAGAATTGGACTAGAGCATATGCTTGATAAAAGAGCCGATGAATTATCAGGAGGGCAGAGGCAAAGAGTAGGAATTGCTAGAGCTTTGATACAAAATCCAATGTTACTTTTAGTAGATGAACCTACAGCTAGTTTAGATCCCAAAAATTCCAGGCAAATTATGCGATTAATATGCGAGTTATGTAAGGAAAGAAATCTTGCTGCAATTATAAATATTCATGATGTTTTTCTTGCTCAGAATTTTGCAGAAAGAATAATAGGTTTAAAAGCTGGAGAAATTGTTTACGATGGCAAGCCAAGTGGCTTATCAGAGACAATACTCACAAAAATATATGGAGAAGAAGACTGGTCTAAAACCCTAGCAAATTAGGAATATATTAAATGAAAGATAAGAAAGTAATTTGGAAAAGAAAACCGTTAATAAAAAATAGGTTATTAAGAATTGGATTAATTTTACTAATTAGTACTTACTTATTATCTGTTTTCCTAACTACCGAAATTGATTGGCAAAGAATTCTTGAAGGGATCCCAAGGGGTAAAATTTTTATATTTGCTTTTTTCCCTCCAGATTTTATAACTAGGTCTGATGAGATTTTGGCAGGTATTTTTGAAAGTCTATGGATGACTATTGTTGCAACTATTGTGGGCATACTTATTTCTATACCTGTCTCCTTAGGGGCGGCTAAAAACATAGCCCCTAAATTTATTTATTTCTTATCAAGAGGAGTTATCACATTATCGAGGAGTTTTCAGGAGGTTATCCTAGCAATATTTTTTGTTAAGTTAATGGGTTTTGGACCTTTTGCTGGGATGGTAACTCTGAGTTTATCGACAATAGGTTTTTTTGCAAAATTATTATCTGAAGATATTGAAGACATAAATAAATCCCAGGCTGAAGCAATCAAATCTACTGGCAGCAGTTGGTTTCAATGGGTTAATTATGGTGTCCAGCCTCAAGTTATGCCAAGATTTATTGGATTATCTTTATACAGATTGGATATTAATTTTAGAGAGTCAGCGGTTATTGGAATTGTTGGGGGAGGAGGTATTGGTTCTACCTTAAATACAGCTTTTGATAGATATGAATTTGAGACTGCAGCGGCTGTTCTTATCGTAATTATTTCTATCGTTATGATTGTTGAATATACATCTAGTCATCTCAGGAAATTAATAAAGTAATGCCAATAATAAAACAAAAGGATTACAAAACCTGGAAAAAATTTGATCGAAAAAGAGATTTACAAAACTGGCTTTGTTGGTTTTTAGGTACTTTAATTTTTAGCTTTTGTTTCGGTCTGATTAGTAGTAAAACAATCTGGTTTTATGTTTTTGATTCACATAATGAGGCTTTAGATCTTTTAGGTAGGATGTTTCCTCCAGAAACTAATTATTTCTTCACGTTAATAAAACCTATTTGGGATACTTTAAATATCGCGACTATTGGTACATCGATTGGAACTTTAATTGCAATACCATTAGCTTTTTTATCCGCAAACAATACTACCCCGAGTAAAAAATTTTTAAGACCTTTAGCCTTATTTTGCATAGTTTCAAGCAGATCAATTAATTCAGTAATCTGGGCATTACTTCTGGTTGCAGTTGTGGGTCCGGGAGTCTTGGCTGGCATAATTGCTATCGGATTAAGATCGATAGGATTTTGTGGAAAATTACTTTATGAAGCTATAGAGGAAATTGATGAAAACCAAATTGAGGCTATTGAGGCAACAGGGGCTAATAAAGCACAAATTATGACCTTTGGCATAGTGCCTCAAATTCTCCCAGCATTTACAAGTATTTCTATTTATAGGTGGGATATAAATATTAGAGAAGCAACTGTTGTTGGCTTGGTTGGAGCAGGAGGCATAGGGATAGAATTAGATGCTCAAATAGGAGACTTAGCTTGGGCTAAGGTATCAGTTATTTTATTTGCAATAGTAGTAGCTGTTGTTTTTAGTGAATGGATTACAGCAAAAATAAGAAAGGCTATTATTTAGTTCATATTGATAAAAGTTATTTAGTTACTATTGGTACTAATTAACCATAAATTAATTTTTTCTTATTTTCCCCTTAGTGAAACTGATAAATAAACTAACTAAAATAAATTTAGGAAAATTTTATGAGTGGAGATTATGAGACATTAGAAATCAATCAACCTAAGATTTCTTATTTTAAAAAGAGATCAGAAGATAATACTTTATGGCTAGAGGAAATGATTAAAGAGATTGAAAAGATTGTAGATACGAATAACAACATATCTGATGCTGCTTAATCTAAGACGATTTTTTATTACTGATATTTATTGGAGTAATCGTTTAGAAATTATCCACTTTACTATTATTCCACCTATGCCATAAATTCCATGTGATGGGTCATTAAATAAAGAGGGTTTCCCCCTCTATTTTATATCGACTATCAATCACTAACTATTAGGGATGCAAGTAGTAAGCTTTTCATTTAATCGTAGACTTTTTGGTCTAATAATTCTTTTAATTCCTTTGGTAAATTTAAAAAAGAATCTTTTAAATTTTCATTCTTTTCTCTTATATGCAGTATCCACTCTCTAAATTCTTCTGCTATTGCATAACTGTCTTCATATCTTTCTAGATTATCCATAACAGAAATTCTATTAGTAGCCCAACAAGTTGCAATATCAATTCTTTTTTTTTGTTTAGTATTTACTGCCAAAACTCATCTAATACATCAAACACTCTGTTGAGATAATCGTTTGCTCCTATACATTCCCATTTTCCCTTTTCCCCAATCGCGCATTTGTAGTGAAGTTCTCTCTTGAGTTGCATTAGTTTGTTGGTCATAGCAACCTTGTCTAGTCTTCCGTTCATAGTAACTCCTCCGCTTCCGTCAATATTTGATTCTTTAAAAAAACAAGCGCGTCTAGTTTTTCTTCTTTTTCTTCTTTTTCTTCATAATTTTCAAATTTCATTTCCGCAATTTCAAGAATTGCTTTATCAACCTTTTTAAGCTGTTTCTTAATAACTCTCTTTTTAACCTGTTTTTTAATAATCCTTTTTGGAATTTTGGTTGATTCCATTGGAAT
>QCDO01000007.1 GCA_003278735.1 Prochlorococcus sp. AG-355-J09 | reverse complement strand
TTATATGAATCTATTAAATTAGTTGAATGAAGTTTTTACTTGCTCAAATAAATCCAGTTGTTGGAGATTTAGAGGGCAATGCAAAAAGAATACTTAATATTGCTTCGAAAGCTAGCTCAATTTCTGCTGATTTTGTTCTTACTCCAGAATTGTCATTATGGGGATATCCTGCAAATGACTTACTTTTTAAAAAAAATTTAATCAAAAATCAATACCAAATTCTTGATCAATTAGCTTTAGATATTAATAAAAAATATGGAAACTTAAGTATCTCAGTAGGAATAGCTGAGATAATAAATGATTCTTTTTTTCCTAATCTTTATAATTCTATTGCGTTGGTTGAAGGCGGTGAATGGAAAATAATTGCGCGTAAAATTATTCTTCCCACTTATGAAGTATTTGATGAGAAAAGATACTTTAGATCAGAAGAAAAAGTTTCCGTATTGATTAAAAAAATTAAAAATAAAACTTGGCGACTTGGCTTTACTATATGTGAAGATTTATGGGTCAATAAAGATATAGAAGGTAGAGGAATTCATAGAAAAAATCCCATTATTGATTTAAAGAAACAAAAAGTTGATATTTTAGTAAATTTATCAGCCTCCCCATATACTCTGAAAAAGTTAGAGTTAAGATCCAAGGTTTCCAGTTTTGCTGCACAATATCTTCAAGTGCCACTTATTTATGTCAACCAGATTGGAGCAAATGATAATTTAATTTTTGATGGCAATAGTTTTATTCTTGATAAGAATGGAAATAAAATTAAGCAATTAAAATCCTTTTCGGAAGATTCCTCAAGCTGGGAAATTGAGCAAACAAAACCTGAAAAAAATGAATTTAAAAACTCCGAAATGGCATCAATTTTTGATGCATTAGTCCTTGGTGTTAAAGATTATGCAAAAAAATGTGGATTCAAAACCGCTTTAGTTGGATTAAGTGGTGGTATTGATTCAGCACTTGTCTCAGCAATTGCTACAGCTGCTCTAGGAAGTGAAAATGTTTATTGCGTTTCAATGCCCTCTAAGTGGAGCTCATCTCATTCAAAGAGTGATGCAAAAGATTTAGCAAGAAGATTAAATATAAGTCTCAAGAGCATTCCAATTGAAAACTTGATGACCTCTTTTGAAGAATCATTTATACAAAACATAGATTTCGAAATGGCTGAGATAACAAATCAAAATATTCAGTCAAGGATAAGAGGTACACTTCTTATGGCTTTAGCAAATCAAGAAAAGCATTTGTTACTTTCAACAGGCAATAAATCAGAGCTGGCCGTAGGATATTGCACACTTTATGGTGATATGAATGGGGGATTATCGGTAATTGGGGATTTATATAAAACAAATGTTTTTAAATTATGCAATTGGCTTGATAGTGAAGATTCAATTAATCGTAGAAAGTTATATATGTTAGATACTAATGTAAATATAATTGGAGAAAATATACGTACGAAAGCTCCCAGCGCCGAATTAGGTCCTGATCAATTAGATACTGATTCTCTCCCACCTTATTCTACTTTAGATAATATTCTTAAAGGAATTATCGAAGAGAAAAAAGATTTACAACAACTAGAAGAAGATGGCTATAAAAAAGATTTAATTTTAAAAATTATCTCACTCATAAAAAAAGCGGAATTTAAAAGAAAGCAGGCTCCTCCAATTCTAAAACTTAGCAGTCAATCATTAGGAAGTGACTGGAGAGTTCCCATAGCAATATCTTATTAATCACTATAAGAACAATGTTGAATTTTTCTTAAAGGACGTTTAATTGACTTAAAGTTGATACCTTTTTTGATAGCAAGAATTATGCCTGCAGCTTCTAAATAATTATCTACTTCAAAAAGATTGGGATAATCATAAAACTCATTTGTCACTTTAAGTGTATTTTGATTTTTTACAGAGATAATATTTAAACCTTTTTCAATCCCTGATAGTACTGCTTCTCCACCTAGTGCCCCATTAGGAACAACAATAGTTTCAATCTGATCAGGGTGCAGTGAGATTGATTCATTTTTAACAGGCAATTCAACAATGTCAGGTGCATTGCTTAACCCAATCAGTACTGATGGTAAAAATGTGTATCCTATTTCTTCTGCAGCTGCACGAGGATCTAGATTTTCATTCAATTCAATTGGATTTAAAGCAGGTGCGTGAGCACAGGGAACTTTTAAAAATTTGCTTATTAAATGACTTATAACTGCTTCGGCTCCAGAAATAGGATCAACCCCTTTCCCCTCTCGATAAATATTTGTTTCTAAAGAATCTGAATCATCTGGAAATTTTGCCACAATTGCTATTGCCGTAACTCCTTTTTCTATAAGACATTTTCCAGCATCAATTAGAGTATCAGGATTTTCAATTGTGCCACCACTGATTTTTGAATAATCAGAATCAATAACTATATTTAATGGCTTTTTTGTAATCACATAAGAATTAACATTAATCCCTAAAGTGGAAACACATGCATCGGCAACTTGTAAATGTCTTACTAATATTTCTTTTTGAATGGCTGAATCAAAAATTATTCCAATTTTCTGTTGCTTTGCCCTTTTTAAAGCAATTTCTCCTCTAGCAAGTCGGTCTAAACTATAACCCTCAACATAAAAAATATTTTTATCTTTTTCAGAAAGACTACCGCCATTCATAACATTTGGATGAGTAATTAAACATCCACTTGCCGACGCTAATAATTTAGCGGTAGGAAGTGCATCCCCAGCAAAACCTCCTATTTCACAACCAATACCAGTTGGAACAATAAAAATTGTTGGTGAATTTTCCATTATTAAAAATATTTCAAATTATATTTTTTAATTAGCTAAGACAGCTTTAATTCTAAGTTTTTTTGTTCCAAAAGAGTCAATAGAATTTTGAATATCAACAATTGACCATCGAATTAAATCACCTTTTTTTTCTAAATTTGCAATAATGTATTCCCTTAAATTTTCTAATTTTATTGATACTGGCCAATCTAAATAATAATCAATTGAACTTAATTTCATTTTTGATATTTACCAAATTGATCATTATATAAATCATCTTCGACTTCTTTACCAATAAGAATATTCAAATCTGACTTGGGATATGCTACGCACAAAAGTGCAAAGCCTTTTTCCCTCAAATCATCATTTAATCCCATAGCATCTTCTTGATCTACGGATCCTTCCAATATCATGGAGGCACAATCTGTACAAACTCCTGAACAACAACTACTTGGTAAATCTATTCCATTCATTTTTGCCGCTGAAATAATATCTTGATCTTCAGAACATAAAAAACTTAAAGTCTTTTTCTCAAATTGTACTTTGATATTGTATTCAGGCATATCCCAAATCTTTTTGCTAAACTGCAGAACCTCCTACAACTTCTAATATTTCTTGTGTAATAGCTGCTTGTCTGGCTTTGTTATAGGTTAGATTCAAAGTACTTGCTAATTCTTTAGCATTATCACTTGCATTATTCATAGCAGTCATCCTGCAAGCGAGTTCTGAAGCTGCTGACTCTTGAAGAGCTCTAAGTACCTGATTCTGTAGATATAATGGTAATAACGAATCTAATAGTTGATCAGGACTTTGTTCAAAAACAATATCTGATGGCAATTTCTCTGAATCAGTTTTTTCAATATTGGATTTTTCAACCAGTAATTTACTATCTTTTGTAGTCAACCTAAAAATTTCATCATTTTCCTCAGCGATTCCTTGAGGATCAAGTGGCAGTAGTGTTTGAACGACGGGGGCACAGCTAACTAAAGTGATGAATTTCGTGTAAATAATTTCCACCCTATCAGAATTTTCTGAAAGAAATTCAGCTAAAACCTCATTTGTAACTCCTTCGGAGTCCTTGACTGTGGGTACCTGTTCTAGTTCTTTGAAAGTACTTTTAATTACATATCTATCCTTTCTATTTTGAAAATATCCAATAGCTTTCTTCCCTACCAAAATTAAATTTGGCTTATAACCTTGTTTGACTAATTCTGCGTATCTTATTTCTACCTTTTTTATAATATTTGTGTTGTAACCACCGCATAAACCTCTATCCGCAGTTATACAAACCAAGGTGATACTCTTTACTTCTCTCTTGGATAATAGAGGAGAGTCGACAGCCTCAAATTGTACTCTAGATTGAATATTTTCTAAGACTCGTGCAAGTTTATCTGCAAAAGGTCTACTCTTAAGAACTTGATCTTGAGCTCTCCTAACTTTTGCAGCTGCAACAAGTCTCATAGCCTCCGTTATTTTTCTTGTATTTTTAACGGAAACGATTCGATCTCTTATCTCTTTAAGATTTGCCATGGTATCTCCTAAATAAATTTAAACTGTGGCAAGCATTGATGATTTAACTTCATTTATCACCTCTTTTAGTGTTGCTTCTAATCCATCATTTAATTTTTTTTCTTTAAGAATCTCTTCTATAAATTCCGCTTTATTTAACTTCAGGTATTCCCTAAGTTCAGTTGCAAATTTAGTAACATCTTCAACTGGAACCTCATCAATAAGGCCTTTAACTCCTGCATAAACAACTGCAACTTGTTCTGCAAGGTTCAGTGGGGAGAATTGAGGTTGCTTTAATAACTCTCTAAGTCTTTTGCCTCGTTCAAGTTGTTGCTGAGTTGCTTCATCAAGATCAGATGCAAATTGGGAAAAAGCAGCTAGTTCATCGAACTGTGCGAGTTCTAATTTTAAAGTTCCAGCAATTTTTTTAATTGCTTTTGTCTGAGCGGCTCCGCCAACACGGCTAACAGAAATACCAACATTAATAGCTGGTCTTAATCCTGAGTTAAATAAATCTGCACTCAAGAAAATTTGTCCATCTGTTATTGAAATAACATTAGTTGGGATGTAAGCCGAAACGTCCCCTGCCTGAGTTTCAATAATTGGAAGAGCTGTCATAGAACCCCCTCCCATAGCATCAGAAAGTTTTGCTGCTCTTTCTAACAATCTACTGTGTAAGTAGAAAACATCTCCTGGATAAGCCTCTCTTCCTGGTGGTCTTTTTAAAAGAAGAGACATTTGTCTATAAGCCTGAGCTTGTTTTGTTAGATCGTCATAAATAACAAGTGTTGCTTTACCCTGGTACATAAAATGTTCAGCAATTGCTGCACCGGTATAAGGTGCCAAGTACTGTAAAGCAGCTGGTTCTGAAGCTCCTGCACTAACTACTACTGTATAATCTAAAGCTCCTCTCTCTCTTAATACCTCTACAATGTTTGCTACTGATGCTGACTTCTGACCAATAGCTACGTAAACGCAAACTACGTCTTGACCTTTTTGGTTGATTATTGTGTCGATAGCAATCGCAGATTTTCCAGTTTGTCTATCACCAATAATTAATTCTCTTTGACCTCTTCCAACAGGAATCATTGCATCAATAGATGTGATACCTGTTTGCATTGGTTCATGCACTGATCTTCTCTTAATTATTCCAGGAGCCATTTCTTCAATCAATCTAGTATCACTTGTCGGAATTTCCCCTTTCCCATCTATTGGTTGTCCTAGAGGATTAACAACTCTCCCCTGCATTGCTTCACCAACTGGAACAGATGCGATTTTACCAGTGGACTTAACGTTACTTCCTTCTTGGACACCAAGTGCCTCTCCCATTAAAACGGCTCCAACATTATCATCTTCAAGATTTAAAGCTATGCCTTCGGTGCCATCCTCAAATTCCAATAATTCACCTGCCATGACCTGATCTAAGCCATATATTCTTGCAATGCCATCACCGATTTGCAGAACAGTTCCTACATTGCTAACACTTACAGATTGGTCATAATCAGTTATTTGTTGTTTTAAGATTGAACTGATTTCATCAGGGCGTATAGATACCATGGATTTAAGAATTTAAGGTTGATTTAAAAGTTACTTGGAAAGAGATAAGCCAAGTTTTCTTATTTGTGAAGCAAGAGAAGCATCAATTACTTTTGATCCTACACTGGCGACGAAACCACCAATAAGGGATGGGTCGATTTTAGTTACAAGTTCTAATTTTTCTGTTTCAGCAATATTGATGATCTTTTTGGTAATTAAACCTTTCTGTTCATCAGTAAGCTCGACTGCAGAAGTAACAGTTGCCAATGCAATATTACTATTTTCTCGGTAAATTTCTAAAAACCTATCAAGAATTGAAGTAAGTATTCCAATTCTTTGCCTATCGGCCAATAATTTTAAGAAATTCAGTAAAGAAGAATTAACCTTATTTGAAAAAATTTCAACAATGATTTTCTTCTTAGCGTCTGTCTCTAAAATGGGAGAGGATAGTGCCTTCTCCAATTCAGGGGAATCATTAATTAATTCCAAGAGTTGTTTAACCTCAGAAACTATCTCTTCAGTTTGCGAATTTTCATTCACAACTTGAAGTAATGCTTCTGCATATGGTGTAGTAACTGAATTTAAAAGTGGCATTAGTTCACCTCAATATTGTTAATTGATTGAGTTACCAAATTTTCTTGTGTTGTTTTATCAAGTCTATTTGGGAGAGAATCTAAAGCTTTCTTAATTGCCAGTTCAACAGCTTCTTTTCGAAGTTGAGAGATTGCTCTGGATGCTTCAGAGCTCTCATCAGAGATTGCACTTTGTTTAATTCGTGCCATCTCTTCTATCGCTTTTTTCTCACTTTCCATTCTGATTGATTCAGATCTTTTAAGGGAATCTGCTTTTATTTGAGAAGCTTTTTCTTCTGCTGAAGATAAATCTTTCTTCGCTTTTTCTAAAGCTTGAGTTGCATTTAGGAGTCGATCTTCAGCATCTTTTAATTCAAGAAGGATGCCTTCTCTCCTTTTTTTAAGCATTTTACCTAGGAAACCAGGCAAAAATTTATAAAGACCGAAAACTACTACTGCCCAATTAAGGATATTAGTTTCGAATAAATTGAAGTTCAATCCAAAACCTTCTGTAGCGAAAAGAGTCAAATTCATTTTTCTAGAATCAATCTATTAACAATAAGTTCGCTTAGATCATCAGCCTGTTTAGAAAGTTGATCACGAGCAGCAGACGTCTGACTTTCAATTTCTAGTCTTGCTTTTTCTTTTGAAGCATTTGCTTCATTGTTAGCAAGTTCTAGTGCTTCTTTATAAAGCTTGTCAGACTCATTCTCAGCTTCGCTTACAATTCGTTGGGCTTCTGTACGAGCACTTTGAAGCTGGGTTAATAAATCAGCTTCTAATTTTTTAACCTCAGAAAGTTTATTTTTGGCCTCAATAATATTATTACTTACAAACTTTTCTCTTTTTTCTACTACATTGCCAACAGGCTTAAAAAAGAGAGAATTTAATATGTAAGTAAGTGCAACTACTTGTATCGCCATTAGAGGCAAAGTGGCATTTATATCAAATAATCCACCTTCCGTAGCACCAAAAAAATTAAAGGCCAACATATGATTCAGTTGAAGTTAAAAAATTTAATTTAAATATTGCTAATAAGGATTAAAAGCAATATTAACTTTTAGGAAAAAGGATTCGCAAAAAGTAGTACCAAAGCCACAACTAATCCGTAAATTGTTAATGACTCCATAAAAGCGAAAGATAAAAGAAGAGTTCCTCTGATTTTACCTTCAGCTTCTGGTTGACGGGCAATACCCTCAACAGCACCTTGAGCTGCGTTACCTTGTCCAAGACCTGGGCCAATAGCACCTAGACCAACTGCTAAACCAGCAGCTACAACTGATGCAGCGGAAGTAATCGAATCCATAATTTTGAAATAAAGAGCTTAATACTTTTGATAATCTTTGTTGTCATACACGCTTGGACATCCTTTTTTAAGAATGGGTCTGATATTTTCAGACCTACGCGATTAAATATTTTGCCAGATTACAGACCCTTTGTAAAAGCGTCCGAATGTAGTAGAAGACAGCTAATGATGTTCCTCAACAGCTTCTCCAATGTAGTAGGCCGCTAAAGTTGCGAAAATCAATGCCTGAATTGCACTAGTAAATAATCCTAGGAACATAACTGGTATTGGAAGAATTAGCGGAACTAAAAAAACTAGAACACCTACTACAAGTTCATCAGCCAAAATATTTCCAAATAGCCTGAAAGAGAGTGATAAAGGTTTCGTAAAGTCCTCTAGAATTTTGAAAGGAAGCATAATTGGAGTTGGGTGAACATAGTATTCGAAGTATCTCCAACCCTTATTGCTTAAACCTGCATAGAAATAAGAAAGTGAAACCAATAAAGCCAAGGCTATAGTTGTATTGATATCTGCAGTAGGTGCTCCTAATTCTCCACTTGGTAACTTAATCAATCTCCAAGGAATTAAAGCTCCGCCCCAATTACTAACAAAAACGAATAAAAATAAAGTGCCTATAAATGGCATCCAATCTCTATAAACTTTTTCACCTATTTGCGTCCTGGCTAGATCTCTTATGTAATCCCAAAGGAACTCAAGCAAGTTTTGAAGGCCTTTAGGATCATTTTCCATTTTTTTAGTTCCTAAGGAAATAAAAACTAATAAAGCTCCTAATAAAATCCAAGATGTTAAAAATACCTGCCCATGAAGTCTGATATTTCCAATTTGCCAATAAAGATGTTGACCAACTTCTAATGCTGCAAAATTTGTTAGCAAGGAATTAAAAAACATTTGTTTTGAATAAAAATTTACTTAAGAACGTGAAAAATAAAGAATTAGTGAAGGCTTATAAATGAAAAAACCTATCATTGCAGGAAAAATATCCAAAGATCCTAGCTTGCTCGCAAAAATAAAGAGGCAAACTGGAACTAATAGTTGCAATTTTGATACACCTGATGATTCTCTACCAAGTTTACCTATACTTTTGGCAAGCAAACGTAGGTAAAAAATGCCGGCAATTGCACCTATAAAAATACTAAAACCAAAAGTAAATCCAAGAAAAATTCCAGTTATTGATGCTAATAAAATAGAGACAATAAAGGTAATCCCAAAAATTGTTAGTTGCAATTTTGTGTATTCATCATTTTGAGAAAGCAAATTAACTATTTGATTGATAATGCCCGATTTACTTTCTTTGATGGTGGAATTATTCAGTGGTTGAGGAAATTGAACATTTTCCTTAGAAGGATGCTCAAGTTTTTTTCTATTTGAGTCCACTGATGTGAACATAGTTTAGAACCCTCTCTAAATGGTTTGAAGTAAGTATATAAACTCACGGAATCTATCACGGAGAGGTGCCTTTTAGCTAGTTTTTTTCTATAAAAAATTAATTCTTAAGATTTGTCATAAATTTGTAGACCATTTTTTACTTTATTCTTAAAAATAAAATTTATGAAAATCATTTTTATTAATTGCTTTTACACTTTAAAACGTTAATAAAAGACTTGGCAAAATCTCAATTAAACGTCTCAATAGTACATATACATCTAAAAAATTGGAGATAAGTCAAGAAAAAATAAGATTTAAAAGAATTTCTAAAAGAAAAAAAACCTTTAGTTCTAATTACAAAAAAAATCTAAGCAATATAGTAGAGTCTATTTTTCCCTTACCTTGGACGATATGGCCCTATGAGGCAAAAATCCTCATCGTTCTTATTGGAATTTGGTCAATATTAGGAATATGCATTCTTGGATCATCAAGTTGGTGGGTGGCTAGTAGGGAAATGGGAAATTGGGCTTACTTCTTAAAAAAACAAATTATTTGGACAATTCCAGGAATCGGTCTATTTTATTTTGTTCTGAATACAAACATTAGAAATCTTTTAAAGTGTTCAAGGATTATTTTCTTTATTTTATTCTTTCTATTATTCCTTACCAATATCACTGGAATTACAGTTAACGGATCTTCACGATGGCTAGTACTGGGAAATTTACGTCTACAACCATCAGAATTAATTAAGCCTTTTCTAATTCTAGAAGCTTCTAACCTTTTCGCTCATTGGAATCTGATTAAGAATGATAAAAAATTAATTTCAATATTCTCTTTTGGATTATTAATTTTATTAATACTAAAGCAGCCTAATTTAAGTACTGCATCATTAACTGGAATTCTTTTTTGGGTAATGGGTTTATGTGGAGGCGTAAAACTAAGTTCTCTCTGCTCATTTGCCTCATTAGGATTTATTACTGGATGTATTAGTATCCTCAATAACGAATATCAAAAACTTAGAGT
The DNA here is from genome assembly GCA_003278735.1 of Prochlorococcus sp. AG-355-J09. Lineage (GTDB taxonomy): Bacteria > Cyanobacteriota > Cyanobacteriia > PCC-6307 > Cyanobiaceae > Prochlorococcus_A. Next base: position 80,215 of record QCDO01000007.1, on the reverse strand, counting down.
TACTTCATTTCTTAATCCTTGGAAAGATCAACAGGAAAGTGGGTTTCAATTGGTTCAAAGTTTATTAGCTATAGGTTCAGGTGGTCTATTCGGTCAAGGTTTTGGCTTGTCTATACAAAAATTACAGTACCTACCTTTTATGTACACAGATTTTATTTTTGCAATTTATGCTGAAGAATTTGGTTTGTTTGGTTGTACTTTATTCCTAGGTTTTCTAGCAGTTTTCTCTTATATAACTGTAAGAATTGCTCTAAAGTGCAGGAACAACTATACAAAATTAGTTTCTATTGGATGTGGTGTATTGTTGATAGGTCAATCAATAATGCATATTGCTGTAGCAACAGGCTCTATGCCTACTACCGGTTTGCCACTACCTTTCATTAGTTATGGTGGGAATTCATTAATCGCATCATTTTTTATTGCAGGGATGTTACTGAGATGTTCATTAGAATCTACAGGCTTCATAGGTATTATTAGTACACGAAAGTCTCTTAATTAGTTAGAATTTATAAGATTTAATTCAAGCTATCGAATCATTTAATTTAGTTATTTCAGAATTATCTCAAAAGGGTAATCTGCTTATGCAGAACGGCCTTAATAATCCTGGCCCATTTACTATATTTTTGGTTTTCAGCGCAGGACTTTTAACTAGTCTTGGCCCATGCTCATTATCATTATTACCAATCACTATTGCTTATATAGGAGGAACAGAGAAAAATAAATTTAAACTTATTAGTTTTTCAGGAGGAGTCGTTTTTTCACTCGTTGCACTTGGCGCTGCCAGTGGATTCTTAGGTAGAATATATGGGCAAATCCCATCCTATTACACTTCGATCGTTGCCTTGATAGCAATAATAATGGGTTTAAATTTACTAGGGATTCTAAAGTTTCAGTTCCCAAATGGACCTGATTTTAAAATAATTGAAGATAAAATACCAACATTTATAGCACCTTTTGCCATAGGTACTACTTTTGGGCTAGCTTCTTCACCTTGCATTACTCCAGTTTTAGCAACTCTCCTGGCTTGGGTATCGCAAGTTAAAAATCCAACAATATCTATTATCTTTTTATTTTTCTTTGGGATAGGCCAAGTAACTCCATTAATCGTTGCGGGAGCTACTGCAGAAAACTTAAAACAATTTTTAGCGCTTAGAAAATTTAGTCAAATAATTCCTACTTTAAGTGGGATATTTTTAGTTTCCCTAGGGTTATTAAATTTATTATCAAATGGGATTTAAATGATTATTTTTAAGAATCTAATATTAAAAATATCAAGTTTACGATTCGCCATATCACTGATAATCTTCATAGCTATTACAAGCGGTATAGGTACTTTTATACCTCAAGGTAGTAGTAATAATTTTTATATTGATCATTTCGATAGTTCTCCCATTTTTGGATTTTTAGATGGAGAAAAAGTCTTAATACTTCAATTGGATCATATATATACAAGCTTTTGGTTTTTATTTACATTAATTCTTCTTTGCATTTCTCTAGCAGCTTGTAGTTTCAGGAGACAAATCCCTTCATTAAAAGCTTCATTAAAATGGATTGAATACAAGAGCGAAAAAAAATTAAGTAAACTACAACTAACGACAAGTCATTCAATCAATGAAGATGGAGAACATATATCAAAAATAGATTTATTACTTAAAAAAAGAGGATGGAAAACATACAAATTTAAAAGTCATATTTCTGCAAGAAGAGGTTTAATTGGAAAAATCGGTCCTTTAGTTGTACATATCGGATTAATAGTCTTACTTATAGGTTCAGCATATGGAAGTTTTACAAGTCAAACAAAAGAACAATATTTACTGCCTGGAGAAAGTTTGGATCTTGTTAATGAGAGCACAAACTCAAAAGCAAATGTAAAATTAGTCGATTTTTCTATAGAACGAGAAAGTGATGGTGTACCCAAACAGTTTATTTCAAAATTAAATTTTTCTTCTGAAGATCTAAATCTAAATGAAATAAAAACCACCAAAGTTAATCACCCAATCAGGTTTAAAGGATTAACTATTTATCAAGCAGATTGGGCAATATCAAATGTTGTTTTGGAAATAGATAATATTCTTTATCAATTACAATTAAAGGAAATTCCCGAAATCGGTAATCAAGTTTGGGGAGTTTTAATTGAATTAGGATCAGAGACTAAAAAAAATTTCCTTTTAACAATAGATAATGAAAATGGACCACTTAAAATTTCGAATATAGAAAATTTCTCCGGGATTAATCTCTATATCAATGACAATCCCTTAGAAGTTAATTCTTCAAGAGTTTCTCTGAAAAAAATAATTCCCAGCAGTGGTTTAATAATAAAAAATGATCCGTCCATACCATTTATATACTTTTCTTTTATTTTAATAATTTTTGGAACAATAATTAGTCTTATACCAACTAACCAATTATGGATTCTTGTAAATAAAGAATCACAAAAGTTATCTATTGGAGGCCTTAGCAATAAAAATCTAGTTGGTTTTAAAAAAGAATTTTTTAAATTATCAGAAGAAATAAAAAAATTTTAATTTCTTTTCTGCCCACTAAAAATATCTAATTTCATAGAAACATTCCCTCTAGGGTTAAATGCAGCGTTTAAATGTATCCAGTGAGGTGAACCTTCATTCACTAAATCATCCATAATTTTATTCACAACTTCCTCATGTGATATTTTTATATCTCTAAAATTATTAATATAAAGCTTTAAAGACTTCAACTCATAGACTCTCAGATTAGGTTGATAAATAATATTTAGCTTTGCAAAATCTGGATAACCAGAAAAAGGGCACTTACATGTAAATTCAGGTAACTGAATAGAAATTTCGTAAATTCTTTTCTTGTTCGGATTATCGAAACAAATTATTTTTGATTCTTCAATAATTCTTTCACCATATAGCGGTCTTTGAGTCGAATCTGCTAATTTAGCTGCATTCATTTTTAGTAGAACTTTTTTACTAAACCTATATAAAAACTATATATAAATATAAAAATTCGCAAAAGTATCAACAAATCTAAGTATTACAATTGACTAAGTCAAAAGCTGTTAAATCTTATTTTTGTATCAGTTGTAACATTCATAATGTCGGCCAAAAGGGTTATATGTGTTTAGTTAAATGCAAAATTAATGGACATTTGTTTGATAACTATCGATAACAACTTAAATAAATCCCTTCAACCAAAAAGCGCATTTGGAATGTTATGGCTTCAAACACACTTTGAGAATGATCAGTGGGAAGCTTTGTCAAATAGTACAGTAATAATTTCTGAAGAAAATTCCCAACTTTTAATTGAAGACGCCACGAATGCAGGCCTTAATATTGAATGTTTTTCTGATATTTCAATGTTGGATGTTTTCCCAAATAACAATTAAAATAGTAATGTTCAATCTTTAATCATGAAGAAAATTGAAGCAATCATACGTCCATTTAAGCTGGAGGATGTAAAAATTGCATTAGTAAACTCCGGTATTGTTGGAATGACAGTTAGTGAAGTCAGGGGTTTTGGAAGGCAAAAAGGACAAGTCGAAAGATATAGAGGTTCCGAATTTACTGTTGAATTCCTTCAAAAACTCAAAGTAGAAGTTGTCGTAGAAAATGAAAAGGTTAATTCAGTCATAGATGCGATTGCTGAAGCAGCAAAAACTGGAGAGATAGGTGACGGAAAAATATTCATCACATCAATTGATTCTGTTGTGAGAATTAGAACTGGCGACAAAGACGAAGAAGCTCTTTAATTCAAAGAGTTTTTTTTACTAAATTTTGTATATATTCACTATTAATCCTTTTATTTGATTGACTTCCTTGTGTCATCCAAGCTAAATATTCATGATTTCCAGCAGGACCTACTAGAGGAGAAGCTATCAAATTCTTAATATTCCATTGGAAATTCTTAGCAGCATAAATAACAGACTCTATTGCCTCAGTATGGAATCTAGGATTGCGAACAACGCCGCCTTTACTGACTTTATCTTTACCCACCTCAAATTGGGGTTTAATCAAAAATATTCCCTCAATACAATCACCTTCTAATAAATTACCAATAGATTTAAAAACTAACTTTAATGAAATAAAAGACAAATCAGCAACCACAAAATTTGGTAACTCATTACTTCTAGATAAAAGATCATTAGGTTTTAAATTTCGAATATTAGTTCGTTCAAAAAGTATGACTTTGGGATTATTTCGTATCTTCCATGCAGTCTGCCCATAACCAACATCTATCCCATAAACTAATTTTGCTCCTTGTTGCAATAAGCAATCAGTAAATCCCCCAGTAGAGATTCCTGCGTCAATACATATTTTATCTTTTACTTTAATTTCAAGTTTATTAAATGCCTCCAATAATTTTTCGCCGCCCCTTGATACAAACATAGGTTCGGAATCAATAAAAAATTCAGATCCAATTAATACTTGTTGTCCAGGTTTATCCCATATTTTTCCATTAATATCTCTAACCTTGCCCGCAAGAATTAAACCTTGGGCTTTTTGACGAGTTTCACATAAACCACTTTTAAGAAGATAAAGGTCTAATCTACTTTTTTTAATCATCTATTAATCTATAAAAAAAGACTGAATAATGAACTTCTACAAAATTAAGATCCAAATTCTTTAATACCTTCCAATTTTAAATAAGAACTAAAAAATTTCCCATTATTATCGAAAGGAATAAAAGAAAAATGGAAACATTTTTATATTTAAGCTTTCTTAATTAGCCAGAAAAATGTTACATAAGAAAATAATAGCCAGGCAAATATCTTCAATGGCAAGTACATCTTCAAGGTATAGAGCAATAATTCGATTTTGGTTATAAAGTTTAAATTGATAATTAATAAAAATTGTGATCGAGCGTTACACATTACCCGAAATGGGGGAAATCTGGACTGATAGCGCAAAATTCCAGAGTTGGCTTAAGGTTGAAATAGCTGCATGTGAAGCAAATTTTTCGCTGGGGAAAATTCCTGAGAATGCCATGAAAGACATACGTTCAAATGCAAAGTTTGATGAATCTAGAATTACAGTAATTGAGAAAGAGGTTAAACATGATGTCATAGCATTTCTTACAAGCGTTAATGAATTTGTAGGAGATTCTGGAAGATACATACATGTTGGTATGACCAGTAGTGATGTACTTGATACTGGCTTATCTCTTCAGTTAAAAGATTCTTGCGAATTGTTATTAGAAGAAATTGAGAACCTAGAAAATGAAGTCAGATTATTAGCAAGGAAGCATAAAAATACCTTAATGATTGGCAGATCTCATGCAATACATGGGGAGCCAATTTCCTTTGGTTTTAAACTTGCTGGATGGTTAGCAGAAATAATAAGGAACAAAAAAAGATTGTTAACACTGAAAAAATCTGTAGCTATTGGACAAATAAGTGGTGCAATGGGAACTTACGCTAATACGAATCCCAAAGTAGAACAAATAACTTGTGATTTACTCGGATTAAAGCCAGATACAGCAAGTACGCAGGTCATATCGAGAGACAGGCATGCAGAATATGTTCAAACTATTGCACTAGTTGGCGCTTCTCTAGATAGATTCGCAACTGAAATAAGAAATTTACAAAGAACTGATGTTTTAGAAGTTGAGGAAGGCTTTACAAAAGGGCAAAAAGGAAGTTCTGCCATGCCTCATAAAAGAAATCCTATTCGAAGTGAAAGAGTAAGCGGTTTAGCAAGAATTTTGAGGAGTTACGTCTTAACAGCACTGGAAAATGTTCCACTTTGGCACGAAAGAGATATAAGCCATAGTTCAAATGAACGTATTATGCTACCTGACGTATCAATCTGTTTGCATTTTATGCTCAGGGAAATGAAAGATATTGTAAGCAATTTGGAAGTTTATCCAAAAAATATGCTCAAAAATTTAAATATATATGGTGGTGTAATCTTTAGTCAGAAAGTTTTACTTTTACTTGTAGAGAAAGGGTTGTCTAGAGAAAAAGCTTATAGCTTAGTACAAAAAAATGCACATCTTGCGTGGAATACAGAAAATGGGAATTTCAAACAAAATATAGAGAGAGATAATGAAATAATGGATTTTATTGATCAAAGTGACTTGGAAGAATGTTTTAATCCTTCGATTCATCTCAATAATTTAAGTGTAATATGGGAGAAGTTAGGTATCTAGGATTACTGAAAACCTTATCTAAGTTAAACCAGTGTTTTCAGATGAATAATGACAAAAAACTTTAGGATTGAAAAAGATAGTATGGGAACAATAAAGGTTCCTATTGAAGCTTTGTGGGGCGCTCAAACACAAAGATCGATAATAAATTTTTCTATTGGGGAAGAATTAATTCCAATTGAATTAATTTATTCACTCACCCTCATAAAAAAAGCTGCTTCAATTGCGAATTTCAATTTAGGGTTAATAAATAAAAGAAAAAAAGATTTGATTGTAGAGGCATGTAAAGAAATACTTGATGGGCTTCATGATTCACAGTTTCCCTTAAAGGTTTGGCAAACAGGTAGTGGTACGCAAACAAATATGAATGTTAATGAGGTAATTTCAAATATTGCAGCATTAAAAACAAATTCAGAGCTTGGTAGTCATCAACCACTTCATCCGAATGATGATGTAAATAAATCTCAATCAACTAATGATACTTTCCCCGCTGCTATTCAAATATCAGTTGTTAATGAAATAATCAACAATTTAGTTCCAACAATAAGAGAACTGACTAAGATCCTTGATAAAAAAAGTGTGCAATGGAAAGACCTTATAAAGATAGGAAGAACCCATTTTCAAGATGCAGTTCCCCTTACTTTTGGACAAGAAATATCAGGGTGGTCAGAGCAACTTAAAGATGCTGAGAATGCAATTATTATAAGTCTGAATGAATTGTATTTTTTACCTCTGGGAGGAACTGCAGTTGGAACAGGGATTAATTGTCCAAAAGGATTTTGTGAAGAGTCCATTAAATCAATTTCCGATGATACTAATCTAATGTTCTATAAATCAAAAAATAATTTTTCTATCATGGCCTCGCATGATCGTCTAGCTCAAGTAATGAGTCAGATAAAAATATTAGCAGGTGCATTATTTAAAATTTCAAATGATATAAAAATTCTATCTTCAGGACCAAGGTCAGGAATATATGAATTAATTATCCCTCAAAATGAACCTGGAAGTTCTATCATGCCCGGTAAAGTGAATCCGACTCAATGCGAAGCCTTATCAATGGTTTGCACTCAGATAATGGGTCTTGAATATGCAGTTTCAATGGCAAATTCTTGCGGCACTTTGCAGATGAATGAGTATAAGCCTCTGATTGGATTTAACATTCTTACAAGTTTAAAATTACTTAAAAATGCAATAGAAAACTTCAGAATTAAATTAGTTAATAGGATGGAACCTAATCAAAAAAAAATGAAGTTTAATTTAGAAAATTCACTTATGTTGGTTACAGCCATAGTACCAAAAGTTGGTTATGAAAAAGCAGCTGAAATTGCAAACCTTGCCTTCAAAGAATCATTAAATTTAAAAGAGGCAACACTTAAATTAGGTTATTTAAACGAAGATGAATTTGATGAATCAATGAATATCAATTCAATGATTTGATAAAAATAATTTAAGAATTATTGTCAATTCTTTTTGTTGCAGGATTAATATCTTCAGAGCCTTTTATAAGATCATTAGATTCAGAAACAGGAAAACGATTAATAGCTCTTAATGCTATCTTTGCTTTGCTTTTTAATTTATTACTAACACCAATACAGTATTGCACTTGAGAAAGGACATCAATTGATCTTCTAATAATTCTAACTACATCACCTTCGTCTAATGAAGTATTAAAAACCAAATCTTTCCATTTTTTTCCTCTTGCCCATTCAGAAATAATTCCAGTTAACTCTGTTTCTAAATAAATAGGGATTTCGATATGAAACTTATTTTGTTGAGAAGCGACTAATTTTCTTAAACCATCTAATTCATTAAAAACATCTATTACCTTTAAAGAAGGCTTAAAATTACACCAAAGATTAGGCCTCCTCATATCAACACATATAGCTTGAATAATTGCAGCTAACTCAGGAGGATCTAAATCGTCTAAATAACCACTAACTAAAACCAGACCAATCCATAATTCATTTTCACTTCTTATTGCACCAACTGTTTGTCCAACTTCTGTCAATTCCAAATCATTTAAACAACCGAAATGATTCAAAATTTTAATCAAATCGGTAAAAGTTCTCCAGTTATGATTTTCTTTATCCTCAAGAAGTTTTTTTCTCATATATATTTCTTGTTCAACATCAACAATTCTTTTTCTATATTTCTTTAATTTCCTAGAGTCTCCAAATCTATGTGCGGGAAGATCATTTACTGTTTCTTCTAAATTATTAATTTGTTGTTGTTGTGCCAAAACTTCCGTTGACAAATCATATTGTGGAGTTTGTAAATCATTTTTTTTAGAAACTTCTAAAATTCGATCCGCATAACGCTGCGACATATCATCGCCCCTAAATACCTCTCCAGAAAAATACATCTTTGGTACTTCAAGTCCTAAGACATCAATTACATCCAAATCATTAAAAATACTTACAATGTATGAGGGTTTTATAAGAATATATAAATTATCAACTGTCAAACACAATAAACTCTTTATTTTTTGGGATTCATAGATTTTCTTACAAATTAATCCTGGAACAATTCTTCTTTTTATTTGAGGAGCTTTGATTGAAATTAAGCTTCCATCTTTAATATATGGGAGTGCATTAGTAATCTCTTCTGATAATTTTTCTGCTGCTTGTTTTTCTAAAATTTTCAAGAGTCTTCTCTCTTCTTTAATACGATTTTTTAACTTTTCATAGGCATCAAAATCTTTCCATGAAACGTTAGATGTAATTTTTTTTAATTCAATTAAATCCTTATCTAAATTTTCAAGAATTATATTCTCACCTGAAGATTCACCTAAATATAAAAAACTACCAAAACTTCTCTTAATTAATTCTTTAGACTTTTCTAAAGTATAACTTTGTAAAAGATTAAGTACCATTCCATAACTAGGAGTGAATTGACTCTCTAAAGAATTTGGTTTGCTAATAGCCAGTGCACTTGCTTCTTTGGCACCTTCGAATCTTGTTTGTAATGTAACAACATATCCTTGGGTATCTTTTCCTCTTCTTCCAGCTCTTCCTGACATTTGCAAAAATTCACTGCTAAATAATAATCTGTGCCCATCTTCTGTCCTTTTTGATAAAGAAGAAATAACAGTGGTTCTTGCGGGCATATTAATTCCTGCAGCAAGAGTTTCAGTTGCAAAAACAACTTTTATCAAACCTTGCTGAAATAATTCCTCAACCAATTCTTTCCATGCAGGCAATAATCCAGCATGGTGAGATGCAATACCTCTTTTTAATGCATCACATTGAGATTTATCTTTAATTGCCTCTTGATTATTTTTAAGATAAACATCTAATTTTTGGGATATCATATTCGCTTCTGAATAACTTACTAAAGTTAAGTCTTTTATATTCTCAATAGCCTTGTCACATCCTCTTCTACTAAAGATAAAATAAATAGCTGGCAACATATTTCGTTCAGCTAGTTTAGAGATCACAAAGCCAATTGAGGGAGACTTTGGTTGCATTATCCTGCCAACTTTTCCTCTCATTTTCTGCCCTTTAGGAGCTCTCCAAATCTTACAGTTTGGATGAATTCCATTACCCTTATTATTTAAAAGTGGATGAAGGCCTTTAACACTACAAAAAATAAAATCAAGTGGGACTGGTCTCTTATCGCTATTAATTAGTACTGTGGGCCCATGAACTTTTTCTATCCAATTTTGTAGTTGATCTGCATTGGCTATTGTTGCTGATAAAGCTATTATTTGAGTTCTAGTAGGGCAATGGATTATAGTTTCTTCCCAAACTGTTCCTCTTTGGGGGTCATTCATATAATGACATTCATCAAGAATCACAGATTCTAAATTCTCTAAGGGATCATCAAATTCATCAAATTCGCCATAAAGCATGTTCCTAAAAATCTCAGTCGTCATAACTAAGATTGGTGCTTCTCTATTTATACTTATATCTCCAGTTAAAAGACCAACTTTATTATCTCCATATTGATTAGCAAAATCTCTAAACTTTTGATTTGATAGTGCTTTTAAAGGTGTTGTATAAAAAACTCTACTGTCATGAGATAAGCCTCTATATATAGCAAATTCACCTATCAATGTTTTACCCGAACCTGTTGGTGCCGTTAAAACAACAGAATTTCCGCTATTAATAGCTCGAATTGCTTCTAATTGGAAATCATCTAGTGGAAAGGGGAAATATTCCTCTAAATTAAGCAATAATTGTGATTGAAGAGAGGATGAGTTAACTTCTTAATATATGATCTATATAGATATTAATAAACAAAAAATACCTTGCAAACTTTAATAGTAAATCTAAACCTTTTTAATTAAACCCCCATTATATTTTGCCAAAATGAAAAAAATAAAAATTCCAAAAAATAGAATCCGTAAATTAAAAACATTTTCTTTAGGTAAAAAATCATTCGAACTTCTGAGTTTAAATTCGCAAAATCAAAAACTTATAGACTTATGCAGTAATGATTATTTTGGATTAAGTAGGGACAAGGATTTAATAAAAGCTGCTTACGAAATAAGCATGTTAGAAGGTATTGGTTCAGGAAGCTCTAGGTTTATTACAGGTTCAAGACCAATACATAAATTATTAGAAACAGAACTTGCCAAATGGCTTGATCAAGATAAAGTATTACTTTTCCCAAGTGGATTTCAAGCAAATATAGCCGCTATCCAGACTTTAGCAAACAGAAATAGTATCGTAATAGCAGATAAATTAATCCATAACTCTTTATTGGTTGGAATTAAAGCCGCTCAAGCTAAACTAGTTCGATTTTCACACAATAATTTAAAAGATTTAGAAGATAAAATTATTAAGTCTAACCCCACAAAAAATTCCATTTTAGTTGTTGTCGAATCTCTTTATAGCATGGAGGGATCAATTGCTCCGCTCAGAGAAATAACGGAAATTTGCAACAAAAATAATGTTCAAATATTAGTTGACGAAGCCCATGCAATTGGCATCTTGGGCCCTGAAGGCAGGGGTTTAAGTTTTGATTTCCGTTCAGATATAACTATAATAACTGGAACTTTTGGAAAAGCATTTGGAAGCGGTGGAGCTTTCATAGCCTCCAATTCAGAAATTGGTGAGTATCTTATCCAAACAAGTGGTGCATTTAGGTACACAACCGCTCTTGCACCATCTTTAGCTGCTGGAGCACTAGAAGGTTTAAAAAAGATTTTAGAAAATAAAGAATGGGGTAATGAGTTATTATCTTCTGCGAAGATATGGAAAGATGAAATTATTAAAAATTTTAGTTTTCCAATTCACGGAGATTCTCACATTTTATCAATAATTGTTGGCCAAGAAGAGAAGGCAATTTATCTGCAAAAATATCTTGAGGAAAATGGGTTTTTAGCAATTGCAATAAGACCGCCTACTGTTCCAGCTGGGCAATCAAGAATCAGAATAACAATACGAAGAAACTTAGATTTAAATCTGCTAAAAAATTTCATTTCAGTATTAAAAGAGTTTAAATGAAACAAATTATTACTCAACATGGGTGGGGATTAAATAAATATTTCTGGGATGATTATAAAGTTGATTTTTTAAAAAATAATTGGCATTGGCAAGATAATGAAAGGGGCTATTTTTCAACAAATAATTATCAAGCAAAATGGATTAAAAGCGAATCTAAAAAAGAAATCAGAATGACTTTATGCCATTCATTTGGTTTTCATTTAATGCAAAAAAAAATCTTAAAAGAAGCAACTCATATTGTTCTTATAAATTCTTTTAATAATTTTCTTCCTTTAAGTAATAAGAGAAAATTTATTTTGAAGTCTCTAAAAAGAATGGAAACAAAAATCATAAAAGATGAAACTAAGGATATGTTGAAAGAATTTATACATAGATCATTTATGCCAAATCATATGAATAATAGTTTTAAAAATATCTTTTATAAAAGTTTAGAGAGTTTAAATAAAACTCTTCTTTTAGGAGATTTAAAACAACTTTACATCAATAGAGATATTCCATTATTTTTAAGAAAAGATTGCAAAATTATTTTTATAAAATCAGAAAATGATTTGATTCTAGAAAACGAATCAAATAATAACTTCTTAGATTCCTTAAATAAAATTCTTGATAGAAATCCAATTTTAATTAAATTAGCTCAACAAGGACATTGCTTGAATAATCTAAATTTATACGAGATCTTAGTTAATAAGCTTAATGATGAAAATGGATAGTAAAAAGTGGAATGAGAAAATAAAAAATAATTTCAATGATGCTGCATATCGGTATTTAGAGCATTCAAATATTCAGAGATTTTTTGCAAAAAAGATTGTTCAATTTATCAAAGAATTAAATCCCCAAAAAAAAGGTGAATGGATAGATCTTGGATCAGGACCAGGAATATTAGCTGATGAAATAGAAAAAAATTTTTCTTCCCAAAAAGTAGCCAGAATTGATTTCAGCAAAAAAATGCTTCTTGTGAATAAATTATCTAGTAAAAAAATTTTATGGGATTTGAATAATGATTTACCTCCTGAAATCAATAACTGTTCTCTTTTAACATCTAACTTTTGCATCCATTGGTTAAATAAGCCAGAAAAGATAATAAAAAATTGGTTTAGTAAATTAAAATCTGGAGGTTTTTTAATCATTTCTTATCCAACAAAAAATTGTTTTCCTGAATGGAAAGATACTTGTAGAAAAATTGATATTCAATATAGTGGTCTTAATTTCCTTTGCCCTAAAGAATTATTAAAAGATTTCAAATCAACTGAAATTCATTATTCAGAAAAGTTTAATTATCTTGAAAATTTTGAAGATGTATATAAACTTTTTAGAAGCATTAAAAATGTAGGGGCGCAATCAACAAATTGTAAACACAAAACAGTGAAGGAGTTAAAAAAAATCCAAAAGTTTTGGCCAAAGAATTACAATAATACAGTTAACCTTTCATGGCAAATTGAGATTCAAATCATAAAGAAATTATGAAAAGTCAGGATAGTGTTTTCAAATTTATAATTTGTGGAACAGATACTGATATTGGGAAAACTTTAATAAGCTCTTTTTTCGTCAAAGGATTAAATTCCTTCTATTGGAAGCCTATTCAAAGCGGTATTGAATCGCAAACTGATAGTCAAACTGTTGAAAAACTTGCACAATTAAGTAAAGAGAAAATCATCAAAGAAGCTTATGTCTTTACGAAACCGCTATCTCCTCATTGGGCTGCTGAAATAGATCAAAAAACAATAAACTTTGAAAAGTTGAGATTGCCAAAAGTGCAAGGCTCATTAATTGTAGAAACTGCAGGTGGATTAATGGTTCCAATAACACGCAATTTTTTGCAAATAGATCAAATAAAACAATGGAATCTTCCGGTAATACTTGTATGTAAGAGCTCACTTGGCACTCTTAACCATACCCTGCTTAGTATTGAGGCCTTAAAAAGAAGAAATATTGAAATTTTAGGTTTAGTAATCAATGGTGAAAAACACCTAGATAATCCAAGAACTCTAGTTGATTTTAGTGGTATTCCGTTAATTGCTGAATTTCCTTACATCAAAAAAATGGACTCAAACAATTTAGATATACTATGGAAAGAACTAGACATCAAGAATAAGTTAATCTCACTTTTAAACTCAAAAATAAGTTAAATGAAATCTTTGGATTCAAAAACTCCAAATCAAGATTGGCACCCAAATATTTGGCCACCTTTTACACAAATCAATAACAGCAAACCGCAAATAGAAGTAACTCATGGTCAAGATGCCCTCCTATTTACTAAAAATCCTAAAAAAGAGCTAATAGATGCAATCAGTAGTTGGTGGGTAACTCTTCATGGACATAGTAACCAATACATTGCGGATGCCATTTTCAATCAATCAAAAAAACTTGAGCAAGTAATATTTGCTGATTTTTTACATCCACAGGCGAAAAAATTGGCGGAAAGACTTAGTGAATTAACAAAATTAGAAAGATTATTCTTTTCTGATAACGGTTCTACTGCAGTGGAAGTCGCTTTAAAAATTGCCTTCCAATCATGGCAAAATAGAGGAGAGACAAGAACTCAAATAGTAGCTTTTGATGGCGCCTATCATGGCGATACATTTGGAGCAATGGCTTTAGGTGAAAGAAATATTTTTAATGAAAATTTCGATAATCTTATGTTCCCAGTTAGAAGAGTCCCCTGGCCTTCAACTTGGATGAACGATGAAGAAGTAGAAAATAAAGAAAATGAGGCGATCCAAAAATTAGAAACTCTACTTAAAACTCCAACAGTTGCAGTAATCCTCGAGCCACTTGTTCAAGGAGCAGGAGGAATGAATATGGTTAGGCCTCAGTTTATAAAAAAAGTTTCAGAAATTATAAACAATAATAACTCTTTGTTAATTGCTGATGAAGTTTTGACTGGGTTTGGAAGATGTGGAAGTCTTTTTGCGTTTCAAAAGGCAAAAATCGTCCCCGATTTAATAAGTATTTCAAAAGGCTTAACTGGTGGATTTTTACCAATGGGCATAACTTTATGTAAAGAAAAAATTTTTCAATCCTTTATTGATGATTCCCCAAGAAAAACTTTTTGGCATGGACATAGTTTTACTGCTAATCCTTTAGGTTGTGCTGCGGCAAACGCTAGCCTTGATTTATTAGAAAAAGAACCACACAAATACCTTTCATTTGAAGAAAAACATTTATCCCACTTAATTAACTTTCAAAACTTACCATATATAAAAAAAATAAGAGTATCCGGCACAATCGCTGCCTTCGATTTAGATATTGGGAACAAAAAAGGTTATTTCAATAATATTGGTAAAGAAATAAAGAGTCTTGCAATGGAGCAAGGTTTATTTATTAGACCCCTCGGGAATGTTATTTATCTCTTGCCACCTCTCTGTATAACCGATGATCAATTAGAAAAAAGTTACTGGATTATAAGACAAATCTTAAAAAATCTTTAGTTAGAAATTTAAGGTCCCTGCAGTATTGCATTTTCCACATCTTCTCTATTAATGCAATAGGAAAAAAGTCTTTTAGTTTCTTTTCCTTCACTTTCCCAGATCACGCTTAAATCTTCTTGTTCAAAAATAATAGTTGCATTCCAATTTGAAAGTAATAGATACCATTTAGATGGATTATTAATATCCTTCACAGCACCTAAATCAGTTAGCCACAATTCTAATGATTGCAGTGAATTTTGATTGATAGGTTTTTTAGAGGGATTCACAGACTTTTTTAAAAAATTATTTAATTAGCCAAAGCGGTATTGTCTCTAATTCTTTTCCAGTAAAAGAAGCAATAAAAATTGAACAAATTAAACTTATAGAAATGATAATAATTAAAAGAAACAACGAAAACAATTCTCCATTCGAAAAAGGTCTTCTATTTCCTATAAAATTTTGATTATTAGAATCAATTACTAAATTATTTAAAACGTTAGTATTATTTTTACTTCTAGAGTTTTCTTTTAGTTTGTCATCATATATTTTCCTTAAATTACTATTATTTAAATGTTCATAAGCTTCAAGAACTTCTTGAAATTTACTTTTAGCAACGTCTATTTCTAATGAAGTTGTATCGGGATGCAACTCAATAGAAAGTTTACAAAATGCCTTTCTTAATTCATGATTGGATGCATTTTCACTTACACCTAAAATTTTGTAATAGGAAGTTTCCCCTTTCAAAATAATCTTTTATTAATATTGTAATTCTAATAAATTTTTAATAAATAGAATGTATTTAATGGATGGTTAAAATTCATATTTATAACGAAATGAAAAAACAAAACATACCAGAAGAAATTCTTTCCTTAATAACTGAAGAAGAAATAAATTTATTTCAAGAGTTACAAATTAAAATTAAAGAATTAAATAATAAGACCAATCTCACAAGATTAACTGATGGTGATGATTATTGGGTATCTCAAGTTTTTGACAGCATTTGGCCATTCAAAGCTTTCACGAATATTAATTTTGATAATAAAAAATTTTTAGATATTGGATCAGGCTGTGGCTTCCCAGGTTTAGCTTATGCAATAACTCATCCTAATTCTGAGATATACCTAATTGATTCTTCGAAAAAGAAAACTGATGCAATAAAAATTTTTGTTGAGCAGATCAATTTCAAAAACAATATTCATGTAATCAATGATCGTGTTGAGAATTTAGCCCACCAATCTTCAATGAGAAATAATTTTAATATTGCAACAACTAGAGCGGTTAGTAATCCATCAACAGTTTCAGAATATATACTACCAATGTTAAAAAAAGAAGGGTTTGGAGTTTTATATTGTGGCAAATGGACGAATGAAGAAAGCAAAAATCTAGATAAAACTTTAGAAATATTAGAAGGAAAAGTTAAAGATAAAAAAGAGATACTATTACCAAGAAATAAAGGCACCCGAAATATTATTCTTATTCAAGCAAAGAATTTTTGTCCTGAAATTTACCCAAGAAAAGTTGGCAAACCTGAAAAAAATCCATTATGAAATTATTTTCTTGATAATCTTTTAACATTCTTATCTCCAAACTTTTCTTTTAAATTTCTCAATTTTTTTATAACTTTTTTTGGATTTATATGAGCTTCTAATACTTTCAATAATTGCTCTTCAGAAACATCTACATCTAGTAAATTCGCGTTGAACCCTGGAAACCAGTGGCTTCCATTACCAAGCAATTGATATCTAGCTCTTGCATATCCTTCCATACCTAACCAATCAATTAAATTTGAAAGCCAAAGCAGAACAGGAATATTAATATTTCCTGGAGTATATTCCCAACTTGGTAAATTTCTATTCCAATTTTGATGCCACTCTAAACCTAAGGAATTAATTGATTCCTGCCTTAATTTGTTAATTATCTTAGGCAAATACTTCTCAGATTCTGATAACAACGAGACAGCTTCTAAATGCAGAGCGAAATCTGTCTCTTTTGCAATACCGACACTTAAAGTATGGACATTTTGATTTCTTAAGCAAAAAAGATCATTAAAAACTATAGGATGAAGTGGTTTACAAAATTCCAACATTTTTCTTGAGGGAGTATGAAGATGTCCCCCTTTATCTGTGGGACTTATTATGAAAACCCCAAGATCATGCTTATTGGCTAAATTAATAACCTTTGTATTTTCCTGATTAATGAAATACCAGTGCAAATTTACATAATCAAATAAGTTTGTTGATATAGCCTTTTCAATAAGTGAAGATTTTCCATGGGTTGAAAATCCAATAGATCCAATTAAATTTTCTTTTTGAAAATTCCTCAAAATATCAATGCAACCTCCATCTCGAATAGCCTGATGTAAATGTTCAGCAGTATTGATACCATGTATTGCTAACAAATCAATTTTTTTAACTTTCAATTTTTCAATGCTAGATAATACATCTCGCTCAAAAATTTCCGGATCACTATTTGGTGGAATCTTTGTTTGGATTATATTTGGGATTTTCTTAGTATTTTTAAAACACATCCCTAATTGCACCTCAGAAGTTCCATAGTACTTGGCGGTTTCTACATGACTTAAGCCATATTGTGTTGCAAGATCTAATATATTTTCTACTTTATTTTGTTCTTCGTAAGAAACCTCAGAAAAATCTAATTGATCCCAACTTTTTTGAAATCTCATACCACCTAAAGATAAAACAGGAATATTCAGATTGGTTCTACCAAATCTACGATATTGCATCTTTTTGATATTAGTGCTTATTCATTCTCGGTGGCTTTCCAAATGTTTGAAACATATCCCTATCGAGACTATTCTCTAAATCATCTAATTCTTCAAATTTGACCCAATGAATACAATCAACCGGGCATGTATCTATTGCTTCTTGAATAACATCAGAACTATCTCCATCTTGCCTAACAGCTCGACTTCTACCGTGAAATTGATCAACAGTAAAAGTGTTCGAAGCGACGTGAACACAGTACTGGCAACCAATACACTTTGCTTCATCAACCCATACAGCTTTTTCGGCTAACTGACCACCTAAAACGGCCTCATAGCCTGTAATCTCAATATTTTCCTCAGTATTATGAAATGGATCCGTAAAATCCATATCTTGGTATTAGTTTTCCCACTTGGTTAAGACCAATTCAATAGAACCATCATTTTTATTTTTTTGCTCTACGATTTGATATCCATCATCTTGCGTTTTAGAAATGATTGTTTGGTAAGCATACATTTGTGTAACTTTTGAGATAAATCTTTCAACGGGAATCTCAAATTTCCAAAGATCAAGGTCAGTAACCATTTCATATGCATTAGAATTGTTATCCCATTTAAATCCAACTTGAGTATCACCAGGCAAATTCATACTTATATCAACGGCTGTGAATTGACCTTTATATCCTTTTACAAACTTTTCTTCTTGATTAATACTATAACCAAAATGATTTAAAGCCTTAATTAATGGCTCTACTTCTCTGAGCTGAGTTTTAATTGTACTAAAGTGTGACATTAGATTCGTGATTTAATTGGTTTAAGTTTTCACTTTGATTTGAGATGAAAGCATCAGAAGTTTTGTTTTTAACTGTTACTTTACCAAGAGCGTCTTCGAGTTTTTTTGTAGCTTCATTGCATGAATTACCAGTAAATCCCTGAACAGTCTCTTCAACTCTTCCGTCTTGATGAATTTTGAATCTCAATGTTCTTTGAGGCATTAAACTCAAGTACTAAGTAATTTTACTTTATATAGAATAACGAAAATATTCTGTTTCAGTTGGTACAAGTTAATTAATTTTAATTTTTTATATTGAATATCTGATAAATTAATTAGTTATATAGTGTTCTTGTAAAAAAATTAAGATTTTTAATTATAAAAACCTTGCATACCCATTGAATCCAAGGCAGTTTTCGCCTCTTCCATAACAGAAGGTTCTTTATCAAAAAGAGCTATCTTGGTACATTCATCGACGAAACTTTCTTGAAATGTAATGTTTAATTTTTCGTACAATCTACATAATGACCAGATGCAATTACTTCTTACACCTGGTTCATTATCTATTTTTAAACTTATTAAAAGTTGTTCGGCTGCCAATTGAGCATTTCCCAAAGAAACATTGCCGATTTCAGCTAGAGAACTAGATGACCATAACCTTACTGCAGCAACATCGTTCTTCAAAGCATTTATTAATGGCTTCAAAACAATTTGATTATCATAATTAGCCAAACTCCATGCAGTTGCTCTTCTGACATAAGCATTATCGTCAGTCTCCAAAAGACTGACAAGTTTCTCGACCGCGCTAGGGCATGGATTACGACCTAAAGCATATACGACACTCATTCTTTCAACAGGACAAGGTTGATCAAGTAATGGTAACAAGAGGGGGAAAGATCTAGAATCTCTATATTCACAAAATATTCTTAATCCCTGTATTCTTTCTTCTCTATTACCTTTAAGCATTTTTAATGCTTCGTTGCACTCCTGAGTTATGTTTAAACCTTTTGAAAAAGAATCTTCATCGATTTGTTCTAAAGGATCTATTTCAATTTCTAAGGCCAATTCTTGCGCTAAAACATCTGGATCAACAGCGATATCAGCTAAGATTTCTTTGTTAGGATCCTTATTATTTGTCATTTTGAAAAACTAAAAATATTAATTTATAGGCGCAGGAGACATCATATCACCAGGCAACCAAATTCTTGCACTTACTGCAAAAAACGCAATCCCAAAAAGTGAAACGATAGCGAAAGGTAAAATTTTTGTCTTAATAAAACCCAAAGATTTAAGATTAATTAACACAATAATAACCTGTTTAAGAAACTTTTAAAAAATTTTTATTAGATAATATTATTTATTTTTTGCATTTTGTCTTAACTGACCACATGCAGCATTTTTATCTAGACCTCTGCTTTTTCGCAAGCTAACAGCGATGCCATTGTTTACAAGTCTAGATTGAAATAATTGGAGGTTTTTTAAAGAGGTTCGTTGAAATTCAACCTCTTCAATTTGGTTATACTGTATTAAATTTACGTGACATTGAAAACCTTTCAGCAAATTACTCAATTCATAAGCATGTTCTAATTTATCATTCACCCCACTTAGCATTAGATATTCAAAACTTACCCTTCTTCCAGTTTCTCTTACGAATGTCTTACAGTCTTCGATTATATTTTTGATTGCATAATTTTTTGCACTAGGTATTATCTTCTCTCTTGTTTTTTGATTTGAAGCATGTAGGCTAATTGCTAATGTAAATTGACAATTCCCCAAAATTTGAAAGGACTTTGCTGATAATTTACTTATCATTTTTGGAACAGCGACTGTGCTTACAGTTATCTTTCTCTGACTGATTTGAAAATCATTATTTATTGATCTAATTGACAAAAGTAAGTCATCAATATTCAATAAAGGCTCGCCCATACCCATGAAAACAATATTGGTCACTTTTCTATTCATTTCATGTTCGATAAATAAAATTTGATCTAAAATTTCACTAGCTTTTAAAGATCTCTTCAAACCTTCCTTGCCAGTTGCACAAAATTTGCAGTCCATTGGGCAACCAACTTGACTAGACAGACAAGCAGTTAATCTTTTTTCAGTTGGTATACCAACACACTCAATACTTTCATTATCTTCTGTAGAAAGTAACAACTTTAAAGTACCATCGTTAGCTAAGCTTCTTTCTTTAATAATCAGCTCACTTACCTTAAAACCATCATCCTTTAACTTATTTCTAAAATCTAAAGGTAAAACTTCTATTTGATCAATATTTTTATTCTTATTTCTATAGTTATAAATCCAATTATAAATTTGGCGACCCCTAAAAGCAGCCTGCCCATAATTTAAAGCTACATTTTCTAAATCCTTAATACTACTTCCAAGAAGATTTTTCAAATTTAGTAGTCTTTATTTAAAAACTATTTTCACCATAACAGCAAACCATGTTTTAGAAAGAATTCTGTAAGAATAAGGGCAATAAAACCAATCATGGCCATTCTTCCATTAAGTCTTTCATTATAAAAATGGAATCCATAACGAGGTAATTTTCTTTTAGGTACAATCTCTGGCTTAATCATCACTAACAAATTAAAAAATTCATTCTAGTCACTAAAAATAATAATAGATAATAATTATTCATCAGACAGAAGGCCCTCCTCTTGCAATCCCTCCAATGCAGCAGGATCTGGTAATTGATCTTCAGAAAATTGATTTTCAGCATTAGGCCTTGCGAAGGCCGCAAAATTACTCGAAGTAGGATCGATTCCATGACGATTTCTCGTTGTCTCCAAATCTTCATCACTAGGATCATCAAGTATTGCAGTAGAGCTCACGGCAGGTGATTGTGGCATATCAACTGTATAATCTGGCCTTAAGTTCTGTGCTCTTCTGTAGCCACCAGATTCTTCTGCAAGAATATCGGGATGAGGACCAGCTTCTGAAGATAATTCCTCCACAAAACCGCTAAAACCTGTACCTGCAGGTATTAATCTGCCGATGATAACATTTTCTTTTAAACCTCTTAACCAATCAGATTTACCTTCAATCGCAGCTTCTGTAAGAACCCTAGTTGTTTCTTGGAACGATGCAGCTGAAATAAAGCTATCTGTATTCAGAGAGGCTTTAGTAATACCCAACAAAACAGGAGTAAATTCTGCTGGAGCTCCTCCTGTAATTGCCATTGCTTGGTTTGTATCTTCAACTTGCCTCAACTCTATGAGTTCACCAGGCAAAAGAGTAGTATCACCAGCATCTTCTATACGGACTTTACTTGTCATCTGTCTTACAATAACTTCAATATGCTTATCATCGATTGCTACACCCTGCGACTTATAAACATTTTGCACCTCACCTACCAAACTTCTTTGTAGTTTTGAAATAGATTCTCGAGCTGCATCTATCAAAGGTTTTTGATCTTTTAAATCACTGAAGTAGCAATCTAATAGTTCATGTGGATTAACTGGACCATCAGTTAAAGATTCTCCACCTTTAACTTGTTGTCCATCACTAACCATTAAATTTTTTCCAATCGATAGTTGATATTCATTAACTAAATCATCTTTTTCGATAACTGATAAAGAAACTGATTCTTCATCATTACCTTGTTTAATCTGAACAATTCCAGATTTTTTACATAGAATTGCTGAGTCTCTGGGTCTCCTAGCTTCTAATAACTCTTCAATACGAGGTAATCCTTGTACGATATCTCCAGTTTTTTGCCTTTCAAAAACAAGTAAAGCTAAACCATCTCCTCTAAGAACCAAGTCTCCGTCCTTAACATGTAAAACTGAATCAGGAGAAACCATATAAGGCCTGCCAAGTCTTAAGGTAACTGAATTATTAGAAATCTCTTCTATTTCTCCGCAAGAAGTTGATTTTACAGAATCACTAATAGGATCACCATCAACTACACGATCACCAACTTTAACTACACCTTTACCACTAATTTTAATTGTAATTTTATCTTCTTCTCTTTCAACAATTAACCTTCTTATTGGCTCATCATCAACAACATTTGGTAATTGAACCAATCCCTTCTCTTTGCAAAGAATTTGAGTAGTAGCTATTACATCTCCAGCTTTTACTACTTGGTAATTATTGACTTGCAATTCAGTATGTGTTGAGCCATGACTGGAGTCAGATATTGTATCTCTTCTCACAAGAATAGACTCCAATATTACTAAATTTAATCTATTGATTGATGCATCATTTTCATCTTCAATCGACTCGACATCAATAGTCATTTGAGGAGTAGCATCAAAGCTTTCAATACTTAAATGTGTTCTAAGTAATTCAACCCCTTCGACTGATTTTATCAATTCACCATCTTTATAAGTAAGCCTTTGGATAGCTTTTAAGCCTAAATGTGGACCTTTTTCCTGCTTAACATGTGATAATTGTGGTAACTCAGCCTGGTCAGGAATAGTAAATTCTTCAACAGTTCTTAATAACAAGCCTCGACATTTTGGTGTTTCTAATTTTTGAACAAATAGAATTTCTTTATTATCGACACCATCTAAAATCTTTTCGCCTGGATTCACGAGATTTCCTTCTTCTGTAAATCTATTCAAAACTTCTTCATCATCACACTCATGAAAAGTTCCATTTCTTACAGTTATTTCACGAAGGATATCATTTTTTTGAGTAACTGTAACAATACCTGATGTTTGACTAAAAATATCTTTTACAACTTCTGTTCCAGCTTCAATCCATTTCATATCTTCAATCATTAGAAGAGATATATCTTTATTTATTTCATGTGTCTCTTGTGGAATCCAGAGCAATGTACCTCCTTGACTTACTTCAAAACCATTTTTAGATGATCTAGCTTTTTTGACACTTAATCCGGGTGCATATTTTACTAAACCGCCAGTTTTTGTACGGAACCTTTCATCCGTTAAATCTGCTATTACCTCACCATTACTGATCTTATTTCCTGGGGAAATGTTTAAACGATAAGATGTGCCATCACCAGATTCCAAATTATATATTTGACCTGAGTGAGTAGATTCTTCAATTAATTTAAAATTAGTTAAAGACATTGAAGTAGTAACAATCTGAACTTCTCTTGAATCTCCTATTGATTCTCTTAATCGAACTTGTCCTCCAAACTCACTTGATTGACTTGCTTCTGCCAAAACTGTCCCTTCATCTACAGATTTTCCAGATGAAATAACCGGTCTTGCATTTGGTGGCAAGTTATAAACATCTCCAGCTAAAACCCACAATCTGCCTAACCTTTGAGCTTTTAAGGTAATGTTACCCTGCCTATCTGTTACCTCCTTTGGTTGAATTACCTTGTCGTACCTAACTTGACCAGCCAAATCACATATAACATCCTTTGTTGCTTTTTCAACACTCTTTTTCACGGCTCCAGCAGTAATCTGAGCAACAGTTATATCAGAACTAATTTCTTCACCGTCATCTACAAATAAAAGCGATCCACTAGAAACTTCAATTTTTTGAGCCTTGCCAGAATTATTTCCTCCAGGAATTATCTTGAGTATGAAATCAACTTCTGCTTGTTTAGCTTCTACACCATGTGGAGTTCTATAACCTCTAACCTTTGCTTTTGAACTAAATTCAACTTTACCTGAAATTTTTGATCTTACAACTCCACTTTCAGCAGTTGATACACCTCCAGTATGGAAAGTTCTCATTGTCAATTGAGTTCCTGGCTCGCCAATCGATTGAGCAGCAATAATTCCAACTGCCTCGCCTAAATCAACCAAATGATTATGAGCCAACGCCCATCCGTAGCACCTCCTACAAACGGATCTGTTAGCTTCACATGTTAATGGGGATCTTATTTTTACTTCACTTATTGATGCTGCCTCAATTTCTCTTGACAATGCAGGATCAATAGCAGTGTTTTGAGGAACAACAAGGTTTCCTTCAGCATCAAAAATATCCTCAGCAGTAAGCCTACCAAGAAGCCTTGCTCCAAATTTACCATCTTCAGCTTCAACCACTATTGATCGTTCTGTTCCACAATCCTCTTCTCTGACAATTACATCTTGAGCAACATCAACTAATCTTCTAGTCAAATAACCAGAATCCGCAGTTCTTAAGGCAGTATCCACCAAACCTTTCCTTGCTCCATAAGAAGAAATTACATATTCAGTAACAGTGAGTCCTTCTCTAAAATTAGTTCTTATTGGCAGGTCAATAATTTCTCCTTGAGGATTAGCCATCAATCCCCTCATGCCAACAAGTTGTCTTACCTGAGACATATTACCCCTTGCTCCTGAATTAGCCATCATCCAAACAGAATTTAGTGGATCATTTTGATTAAAGTTATTCTTTACAGCATCTACCAATCTTTCATTAGTTTCAGTCCAGGTATCTATAACTTTTGTGTGCCTTTCAACTTCGGTAATTTCACCAAGTCTATAGCATTCTTCTGTAGCAGATATTTGCTCTTCAGCTTGTCCAATTAAATCTTGTTTAGCTTCAGGAACTTTTAAGTCATCTACTGAGATGGAGACCGCAGCTTGGGTAGCATATTTAAATCCTAAATCCTTTAGATTATCTGCCATAGCTGCAGTTATAGCTGTTCCATGAGTTTTATAAGCCCAAGAGACTAAATTTTTTAAGGCTTTCTTATC
Source organism: Prochlorococcus sp. AG-355-J09 (assembly GCA_003278735.1). Classification (GTDB taxonomy): domain Bacteria; phylum Cyanobacteriota; class Cyanobacteriia; order PCC-6307; family Cyanobiaceae; genus Prochlorococcus_A. The sequence goes on along the minus strand of QCDO01000007.1, from coordinate 55,127 downwards.
AACTACCTTATTTTTAAATGATGGGGAAGTTTTAGCGAGAGCAGGCATCGTAACTGGATTGCTATTTTTTGAGTTTTTTGTAGTTTTACGTACTCTGGTTGTTTTTTTTGATTTAGATGAAGTCATGATTTTTAAATGAATGAAAAATAGTTTTTAAAGATTACGTTTTAGATACAGAATCGATAATGGTATAGTTCATAACTACTCTCCCAACAGTTGTCAGCACAAATCTACTTATTAAATTATTATCTGAGTCAAATCTGTCCCTTCTTAAATTCCAGATTTCTAATCTTGAGCCATCTTCTAGCTCTTGAGTTTTCTGTGGGCTACGCATTTCGTCTTCATCTTCAACTTCTCCATTAAATCTAACCCAAACCCATTCATGAAGGCTGAGTCTTTTATCTTCAAAGGCAAATATGACATCTTCTAAGGAAGCAAAAGTAGTCTTATTATCTCCGAATTCTGGTTGTTGATAATTGGGTTGCAAAGCCGTCAGATAATAAGATCCTAAAACCATATCTTGTGATGGAGTCACAATTGGTTCCCCAGTAGCAGGAGAAAGAATATTATTACTAGCCAACATAAGCATGCGTGCTTCAGTTTGTGCCTCTAAAGCTAAAGGAACATGAACTGCCATTTGATCACCATCAAAGTCAGCATTGAATGCAGGACAAACTAAAGGATGAAGTTGTATTGCTCTACCTCCAACTAATTTCGGTTCAAAAGCTTGAATTCCCAAACGATGCAGCGTAGGGGCTCTATTTAAGAGAATTGGATGACCATCAATAACTTCCTGAAGTACCTGCATGACTTCATCATCAGCTTTTTGTATTAATTTTTTTGCAGCTTTAATATTATTCACAATATTTTGTCGTATCAATCTATGGATTACAAAAGGTTGAAAAAGCTCTATTGCCATTTCTTTTGGTAGACCACACTGATGCATTTTTAATTTAGGACCAACAACTATTACAGATCTTCCTGAATAGTCAACACGCTTTCCAAGAAGATTCTGTCTAAATCTTCCTTGTTTTCCTTCAATTATGTCGCTTAGGGACTTAAGAGCTCTATTATTTGCTCCAACAACAGTCCTCCCTCTTCTTCCATTATCTATAAGGGCATCAACAGCCTCCTGAAGCATTCTTTTTTCATTTCTTACTATAATTTCAGGAGCTAAAATCTCTTGAAGCCTAGCTAGTCTATTATTTCTATTTATAACTCTTCTATATAAGTCATTTAAATCTGAAGTTGCAAATCTTCCTCCATCAAGCTGAACCATAGGTCTAAGATCAGGAGGTATAACTGGTATTGCATCTAATACCATCCATTCTGGTTTCGCATTAGTTGCAATGAAGTTATCAATAACTCTTATCCTTTTTATAAGCTTTGCCCTCTTTTGCCCTTTGCTATTAGTAATTTCTTCTCTAAGCTCCTCAGCAACCTGATTTAAATCAAGGTCCTCAAGTAATTGCTTCAGTGCCTCAGCGCCAATTCCAACAAAAGGTTCATTTTCTATAGTTGAATCTTCAGCATAAATTTCATCTTCAATTTCCAGCCACTCATCCTCAGTTAGTAATTGCTTATATTTAAGTTCTTTATGATCACCTGGATCTAAAACGACATAACAATTAAAATAAACTATTTGTTCTACATCCCTAAGCGGAATATCTAAAAGTATTGCAACGTAACTAGGGATTCCTTTCAAATACCAAACATGGGAAACTGGCGCAGCAAGTTTTATGTAGCCCATCCTATGTCTTCTGACTCTACTTTCAGTAACTTCAACCCCACATCTCTCACAAACAATGCCGCGATGTCTAACCCTCTTGTACTTTCCACAATGGCATTCCCAATCTTTAGATGGCCCAAAAATTTTTTCACAAAATAATCCATCCATTTCTGGTTTAAGTGTTCTGTAATTAATAGTTTCAGGTTTCGTAACTTCACCAACTACTTGTCCATTTGGCAATGTCCTTTGACCCCAATCCATTATTCTTTGTGGAGAAGCTATTGAAATTTTGACGTAATCAAAGTGATTTTCAGTTCTTAAGTTGCTGTTTGTCATTTTTGGAGAATTTAAATTAAAAGGTTTTAATTGAGTATTTAATCTTCCTCATATTCAGAAGTTCCGAGTGATTCGTAAGTAGGCCTTGATGGAGTATTTCTTCTCGGATTTATATCTTGCATTAAATCTACCTCTTTTCCTTCATCTGTATAAACCCCAATATCTAAGCCTAGAGATTGTAATTCCCTCATAAGGACTTTAAATGATTCAGGAGTACCAGGCCTTGGGATTGGTTTACCTTTTACGATCGCATTAAGCGCTTCATTTCTTCCTTGCATATCATCAGATTTAACAGTTAACAATTCCTGAAGAGTATATGCGGCACCATAAGCTTCAAGAGCCCATACTTCCATTTCTCCTAGCCTTTGTCCACCCTGCTGAGCTTTACCGCCCAAGGGTTGCTGTGTAACCAAAGAGTAAGGCCCCGTGGATCTAGCATGAATTTTATCATCCACTAAATGAACTAATTTGAGGAAGTGAGAGTATCCGACAGCAACTGGCTGGTCGAAGGGTTCCCCTGTTCTACCATCTTTAAGTAATAACTTTCCAGGATCCTGAGGATTGTAAACCCATGATTTACCTGGCTGTTTTGAAGCTTCCTCTAAAAATGCTTGGACAGTTTGATGTGATTTTTCAGCTCCATACATTTCATCAAATGGAACAACTTTAACCCGGCAATTTAAGTTGGAGGCTGCCCAGCCCATCAATAATTCAAAAACTTGACCTACATTCATCCTACTTGGAACTCCTAAAGGATTTAGAACTATGTCCACAGGGGTTCCATCAGGTAAATAAGGCATATCTTCTCTCGGTAAGATTCTGCTAATAATTCCTTTATTTCCATGCCTCCCGGCCATTTTGTCACCCACTTGAATTTTCCTTCTTTGAGCAACATAAACTCTAACAACCATGTTAGCTCCTGGAGGTAATTCATCACCTTGTTCTCTAGTATAGATGCGAACATCTAAAACCCTTCCTTTTTCAGTTTTGGGTACCCTTAGAGAATTATCTCTCACATCTCGAGCCTTTTCACCGAAAATAGCTCTTAACAGTTTTTCTTCAGGTGGTTGGTCTGATTCCCCTTTTGGAGTCACTTTTCCTACCAGAATATCTCCACTCTCGACAAAAGCACCAATTCTAATAATTCCCATTTCATCAAGATTATTCAAGCTTTCTTCAGATATATTAGGAATCTCTCTTGTGATTTCTTCAGGTCCTAGCTTCGTTTGTCTTGCTTCAATTTCATATTTTTCGATATGTACTGAGGTATATAAATCATCAGTTACCATTCTCTCGCTCACAAGTATGGCATCTTCATAGTTGTATCCCTCCCAAGGCATGTAAGCAATTAAAACGTTTTGGCCAAGGGCTATTTCGCCTCCTTCACATGCGGATCCATCTGCTAAAACCTGCCCAGATATAACTTTATCTCCAATTTTCACAATAGGTCTTTGGTTGAGGCAGGTATCTTGATTTGATCTTTGATATTTCTGAAGATAGTGGAAATGTTCATTACCATGTTCATCTTTAACCACAATCTCATTAGCGTCTACATAAGATATAGTTCCATTAACTTTTGTTATGGGGACCATTCCCGAATCTCTAGCGACTTGAGATTCTAAACCAGTACCAACTAAAGGACGTTCTGGCCTTAGCAATGGAACAGCTTGGCGTTGCATATTTGATCCCATGAGAGCTCTATTAGCATCATCATGTTCTAAGAATGGAATAAGTGAAGTAGCAACTGAAATTACCTGAACCGGAGAAAGCTGAACATAATCAACTTGGTGAGGAGGGACTTTTTCAAAATCCTGTCTGTATCTTACTGGGATTAGATTTGCGACTATATTGCCATCCTTGTCAGTCGCGACGTCTCCTGGAGCCACCCTACACTCATCTTCTAAATCAGCAGAAAGATAAATCGGATTACCTTCCTTATTTACTTTACCGTTACTAACTTCCCAAAAAGGTGTTTCAATAAAACCGTACTCATTAACTCTTGCGTGGGTAGCTAAAGAATTTATAAGTCCTGCATTAGGACCTTCAGGAGTCTCGATAGGGCACAATCTTCCGTAATGTGAAGGATGGATATCTCTCACAGCAAAGCCTGCTCTTTCTCGAGTTAATCCCCCTGGACCTAATGCTGAGATTCTTCTCTTGTGTGTTAATTCAGCTAGAGGATTAGTCTGATCCATGAACTGACTTAATTGACTGGAGCCAAAAAATTCCTTTATGGCAGCGACCAAAGGTTTAGGATTGACTAGTTGAGCAGGAGTTAAAGAATCTGTTTCTCCAACAGTCATTCTTTCTTTGATAATTCTCTCTAAACGATTAAGTCCAACCCGAACTTGATTTTGAAGAAGTTCTCCAACAGATCTAACCCTTCGATTACCAAGATGGTCAATATCATCCAAACTTGCGCCGCCAATATCCAATTCAAGATTAATTAAATAATCAATAGTAGAAAGAACATCTTCATGGGTAAGTGTTCTCACATCGTCTGGGACCGTGAGTCTCAATTTTTTATTTATTTTATATCTGCCAACTCGGCCTAAATCATATCTTTTAGGATCAAAAAATCTACTGTGTAATAGCTGTTGTCCACCAGAAACGGAGGGTGGTTCACCAGGACGTAGCTTCTTGTATAGCTCAAGTAATGCCTGATCTTCTGAATTAATACCCTCGTCATTAGCTGAGTCAATTGAGTTTTGATAGAACTCGGGATGCCTAAGTTTATCGACTACATCATTATCTGAAAGACCCATCGCTCTCATAAGAACATGAGCGTTAATTTTTCTAGTTTTATCAACTCTCACATAAAGTAAATTATTTTTGTCAGTCTCGAATTTTAACCATGCTCCTCTATTAGGGATAACGCTAGCATTGTAAGTTCTTCGACCATTTTTATCCAGTTCATCTTTGAAATATACCCCAGGACTTCGAACAATTTGATTAACTATAACTCTTTCGGCACCATTAATAATAAAAGTTCCTCTTTCGGTCATTAATGGCAGTTCGCCAATAAATACCTCTTGTTCTTTAATTTCTCCAGTCTCTTTATTAATTAACCTGCAAATTACATACATCTGGGATGCAAATGTAGCATCTCTTCTTTTAGCTTCCTCAACATCATGTCTAGGTCGTTTTAACCTATACTCTTCACCGATAAAATGTAATTCTAATTTACCTGTGTAATCAGAAATGGGTGAAAAATTTTGTAGTTCTTCTATTAGACCCTTATCCAAAAACCATTTAAAGCTTGCTCTTTGTACTTCAACTAAATCTGGTAGATAAGTAGCTGTTTTTGCTACCTGTAAAGCGCTACTGCTCATCCAAGAAAACCTGCGATTTTGTGAGATTTACTATTTACTTTTAATCTACTCAATAATTAGTTCTTTAACTGTTCACTTTAAATGAGATCAAACAATAAATCTCGATTTCAACAAAAAAACAATCTAATAAAAAAGATTTAAATTTTGTTTAATGCTGATAAATCTTTTATTGTGTAAGTTAAAGTCAAAAAATTAAGAAAAATTTCCAGTAATTCCTCATCTTAACAGCTGCTGGGCCTACTTAACAAGTCAAATTTAAACAAATCTTCAGCATTCTTATATGACTCTTTAGCAATTGTGGTTAATTCAGTAGATCTTAAATCCGCCATAAAATTGGCAACATTTTCAACAAACGCAGGTTCATTTCTCTTACCCCTATGAGGAACAGGGGCTAAAAATGGTGAGTCAGTTTCAATTAAGTATTTATCATTTGGGACTATTTTGGCACACTCATGAAGGTCATGTGCTTTTGGAAAAGTAACTATACCACTAAAACTGATGTAAAATCCAAGATTTAAAAATCGCTTCATTTCTTTTGGTGTTCCTGTCCAACAATGAAGTACTCCATCAGGACATTTTCCTTTTTTAGAGAGATCACTACATATCTCAATCATTGCATTTGCAGCATCTCTGCAATGGATAATTACTGGCAACTGAAGTTCATGAGCTAACTCCATTTGCGGAATAAGTGCTTCGATCTGCTGAGTTTTATTTTCATTTTTAAAAAAATCTAAGCCTAATTCTCCAATAGCTACAACTCGTCTATCTTCTAGAGCTGATTTTCTAAGAATGGACTTTGAACTTTGTTCCCATTTTCTTGCTTCTAGCGGATGCAAACCAACTGAATAGTAAATTTCATTAAATTCGTGGGATATTTTTTTCAACTTTGGAATTTCTGTTAATTCACAACAAGCATGAACTAATTTTTTTACACCTTTTTGACGCAATCTTAAAATAACATCATCAAGATCTCCCTCAAAATTTTCAAATATTAAATGACAGTGCGAGTCTAAGAGTTCTATATCGCTCATAATTATGATCTGTCTTTTTACTTAGTGGTAAAAGTAGTTTTTACAAAATTGTTGATTTTCGATTTTTTATTAGCACCGTTGTTCTTATGAAGAACATTTTTTTTAACTGCTTTATCAATTAAGCTAAAAGCTTTATTAAGACTTGCTTTCACTAAATTTTTATTATCCTCATTGGGGGTTTTTTTATATTTTTCACAATTCTCTAATGTTTTTTTGGTTAAAGTCCTAACAGTGGATTTATATGACTTATTTATTAAACGATTTCTTTCGGCAATTTGTATTCTCTTTTTTGCTGATTTGTTGTTGGCCACAGAGTGTGCGTAAATAGAAGAATCCCATCATAACAAATTAATCGTCTACTAATCAATCATATATAATTTAGAGGATATTAAATTGGTTTTTGAGCCTCACTATTTGAAAAAATTAAGCAAATGAAGATCATAAATAATAAAAAAGAAGCTATCGAAGAATTAAAAAGAATTTCTACGCGAACTAATTCAGATAACAATAATAAAATAAATACAATTGTTGAAGAAATTCTTCAAGAGATAAAAATCTCTGGAGATAAAGCGGTACAACAATATACAAAAAAATTTGATGGTTTCGATCCTGACCCTATGCAAGTAAGTGAGGATCAAATAAAAAATGCATGGGATGAAATTGATAATAATTTGAAAAACTCACTTGTGGTAGCTCATAAAAGAATTCAAAAATTCCATGAAAAAGAAATTCCTCAATCTTTCACTATAAAAGGTGAATATGGTGATACTGTCCAAAGAAGATGGAAACCAGTTAAAAATGCAGGTCTTTATATTCCTGGAGGTAGAGCTGCTTATCCAAGTACAGTATTGATGAATGCTATACCTGCAAAAGTAGCAGGAGTAGAAGAAATTATAATGGTATCTCCTGGGAATAAAAATGGAGAAATAAACAAAACTGTTTTAGCGGCAGCGCACTTATCAGGGATCAATAAAGTTTTTAGAATTGGAGGAGCTCAAGCAATTGGAGCTTTAGCATTTGGCACAAATCAAATCAATAAAGTTGATGTTATTTCAGGTCCAGGGAATATATATGTTACAACTGCGAAAAAACTCATTTATGGCTCTACAGGGATCGATTCTTTAGCTGGTCCAAGTGAAATATTAATCATTGCAGATGAAACAGCTCAAAGCACTCATGTAGCATCAGATCTATTAGCGCAAGCAGAACATGATCCTTTAGCTTCATCAATACTTCTAACTACATCAAAGAACCAGGCAAAAGAAGTTTTAGAGGAAATTTATAAAAAAATAGACGATCATCCAAGAAAAGAAATTTGTATGCAATCAATAAAAAATTGGGGTTTGATTGTGATTTGCGATAATTACGAATTGTGTATTGAACTAAGCAATAACTTTGCCCCTGAACACCTAGAAATCCTTACTATGAATTCCAAAAAAATTCTTGCAGGAATAGAGAATGCAGGAGCAATATTTTTAGGGAAATGGACCCCAGAAGCTGTTGGAGATTATCTTGCTGGACCAAATCATACTTTACCCACATCAGGTAATTCTAGATTTAGCGGTTCTTTAGGGGTTGAAACTTTTATGAAAAATACTTCAATAATAGAATTTAATGAAAAAAGTTTAAAAATTAATAGCCTTGATATTATTAATCTTGCTAAAAGTGAGGGCTTACATAGCCACGCCAACTCTGTACAAATAAGATTTGAAGATTAGCCAGCTCTTGAGGGTGAGTAAACCAATGGAATGTCGTCTTCAATTTTACCAACTAATACTTTGTCTGTAAGATCAACGAATAATCCATTTTCTAATACTCCTGGAATATTATTAATCTTCATTTCAATGTCTTTTGGATTTTTAATACCATCATTAAATAATACATCTAGGATGAGGTTGCCTTGGTCAGTAACCACAGGGCCAGCTTTTTTAGTAGCCATTCTTAAAGTAGAACTGCCATTCATTTTTGAAATGATTTCCTGAACTTGCTTCCAAGCATTTGGAAGAACTTCTACAGGTAAAGGGAAAGATTGATTTAGATTTTGTACAAGTTTAGTTTCATCAACAACTATCAACAATTGATTAGCTTTAGATGCTACTAACTTTTCTCTAACATGGCATGCTCCTCCTCCTTTTATTAATTGAAATCCTGGATCAACTTCATCTGCTCCATCAATGGCTAAATCAATTTGAGATACAGAAGCTAAATCGATAAGCGGGATATCCAGTTCAAGCGCTAAAACTTCTGATTGAAAAGAAGTTGCAACACCTCTTATATTATGGAGCTTTCCTGAATGTATTTCATCCGCAAGGCTTTTTATCATTAACGCAGCTGTAGATCCAGACCCTAATCCTATGATCATGCCACTCTTTACTTCACTAATTGCTGCATCAGCAACTACTTGTTTCATTTGAGTTTGTGAATCCACAATCTTTTTCTCTAATGGTTATAGATTATTAAATTTCAATGGGTGCTTTATGTCAAACCTGGAAGAGGTTCTGGTTTGATATTTATCTGTATCTCTTTATTATCTCTCAATATATTTAAGAGAAATACTTTTCCTATCTGAGCTTTTTCTACTTGATCAAGTAAAGTTTTAGGTTCTTTAATAGAGATATTTTCAGCTGCTATTACTAAATCGCCTCTTCTTAAACCAGCTTTTTCAGCGGGGCTATTTGGGATAACTGATTGAATTAGAGCTCCATTTCTTTCAGGTAATTGAACTAGGGAATTAGGATCTCGATTATGTTCTTTAGCAATTCTAGGATTTAAAGAAATTAACTGTACCCCTAAATATGGATGGATAACCTCCCCATTTTTAAGAAGCTGATCGGAAACACTTTTAGCTAGATTGATGGGAATCGCAAAACCCAAACCAGCTCCAGGGCCACTTCTTACTAATGTATTAATTCCAATTACTTCACCATTAGAATTTATGAGTGGTCCACCGGAATTTCCTGGATTTATTGCCGCATCAGTCTGAATAAGATCGAGCCTTTTATCTGAAAATCCTAAGCTATTAATATCTCTATGAAGACTGCTAACGATCCCTAAGGTAACTGTTTTTTCAAGACCATAAGGTGTACCTAGAGCTATGGCCCAATCACCAACTTCAAGATCTTCAGAATTTCCAAGTGGAGCAAAACCAGAATAAGCATCTTCATCAATTTTTACTAAAGCAAGATCAGTTACTGTATCTGTACCCAAAACTTCACCATCACAAATAGATCCATCTGCCAAAGTAACTGAAACATTATCGACTCTTTCTACGACATGGGCGTTTGTAAGAACCAAACCATTCTCATTAATGATGACCCCAGAACCTTGTCCTCTCTCCCTTTCAGGAGTTATTCCTTGCTCGCCAAGTAAATCCCTTAATAAAGGGTCAAGCAAAGTAGGATCAAATTGTTGCCTCTCTACCAATCGCTCAGTATCAATTTTTACAACTGCAGGACCAATATTTTTAACTGCGGAAGATACGAAATTATGACTTTCAAAAGAAGTTAAAGCTAAAACTTCAGCATTTTGAGAGAAATTGAGTATGCAAAAACATATAATCAAAAATATTTGGATTAAATTAATAAATTTAATCTTGAGATACTTCATTTAATTAGTTGCTTTTGAGTTTATTAGATAAATCTAATTGAAGAAAAAGATTAATGTTGTTTTTTTGTTTACATCCATAAAATGCAAATTTTTAAATTTTTCTATAGAAAAAACTTATTAATATGTGAAAATAAATTTAAAATAAATTTATAAATAGATTTGAATAAAGAAAACAAAAGTAAACTCGAAGCTCTGCTAGAAAAAGTGGCTTATGTAAGGGATTTAGAAATATATAGTTTAAATATACAAACTAATCAAAATCCGATAGTTATTGAAATAACCATAAGAAAAACTAATGGAGATGACATTTCCTTAGATGATTGTGCGCTATTTAATACCCCAGCGTCTGACGAAATAGAAAAATCAAATCTTTTAAATTGTTCATATGTGTTAGAAATTAGTAGTCAAGGGGTCAGTGATGAATTAACCTCAGAAAGAGACTTCAAAACTTTTAAGGGTTTTCCAGTTAATGTTGAGTTAAACCAAAAGAATTCAAAAATAAAATTCCTGAATGGTTTACTTTATGAAAAGTCTAATGACTATTTAGCCATTAACATTAAAGGTAGGATAAAGAAAATCCCTTTCGAAGAAGTATTAAAAATTAGTCTTTGTACCTTAAAAGATTAATTATTATTCAACCATTATTCAATTTCCCCATCATAGATGGCATTAGTTATTCTCCCAGGTTTAAACAATCTTATTGAAGATATTAGTGAGGAAAAAAAGTTACCTCCTAATATCGTTGAAGTAGCCTTACGCGAAGCTTTGTTAAAGGGATACGAAAAATATAGAAAAACTTTTTACATTGGAGTTAACCAAGATCCATTTGATGAGGAATATTTTAGTAATTTTGATGTTGGACTAGATCTAGATGAAGAAGGTTATAGGATACTATCGAGTAAAATAATAGTTGAAGAAGTTGAGAGCGAAGATCATCAAATATCTCTTATAGAAGTTAAACAAGTTGCTGATGATGCTCAAATAGGTGACACAGTTGTTTTAGACGTTACTCCAGAAAAAGAGGATTTTGGGCGAATGGCTGCTTCAACAACAAAGCAAGTTTTAGCCCAAAAATTAAGAGATCAACAACGAAAAATGATCCAAGAAGAATTTGCGGATTTGGAAGATCCTGTTTTAACTGCAAGAGTTATAAGATTTGAGAGACAATCAGTCATTATGGGAGTTAGTTCTGGTATTGGAAGACCTGAAGTGGAAGCCGAACTTCCTAAAAGAGATCAATTACCAAATGATAATTATAGAGCTAATGCAACTTTCAAAGTATTCTTGAAAGAAGTTAGTGAAATAGCCAGAAAAGGGCCGCAACTTTTTGTAAGCAGAGCTAATGCTGGATTAGTTGTTTATTTATTTGAAAATGAAGTACCGGAAATTCAAGAAGGTACAGTGAAAATTGTTGCTGTTTCAAGAGAAGCCAATCCTCCCTCGAGAGGTGTTGGGCCAAGAACAAAAGTAGCTGTTGATAGTGTCGAAGAAGAAGTGGACCCTGTAGGTGCATGTATTGGGGCTAGAGGAGCAAGAATTCAACAAGTAGTAAATGAACTGAGAGGAGAAAAAATTGATGTTATTAAATGGTCATCTAATCCAATACAATATATTTTAAACTCTTTAAGTCCTGCTAAAGTCGATCAAGTAAGACTTGTAGACCCAGCAGGTCAACACGCGCATGTACTAGTTCCTCCCGATCAATTAAGTCTCGCAATCGGTAGGGAAGGTCAAAATGTAAGACTTGCCGCAAGATTAACTGGTTGGAAGATTGACGTTAAAAACTCACATGAATACGATCAGGAAGCAGAAGATGCTGCAGTCTCTGAATTAATCACTCAAAGGGAAGATGAAGAGAATCTCCAGAGAGAAGCTGAACTAAGATTAGAAGCAGAACAAGCTGAGCGTGCTGCAGAAGATGCAAGATTAAGAGAGCTTTATCCCCTTCCCGAAGATGAAGAAGAATATGAAGAGGAACAATACGAAGGAGAACAATTCACAGATGCTGATCCATCAGAGACTGTTCAAGATACTGAGACATCTGCCAAAGAGGAGAAAAAACGGTGATAAAACAAATCCCTGTTTTGCGTGTATGCATTTCATGTAGAAAAACATATGACCGGAAAGATCTTTTAAAGATTACTAAAGATCATAAGCAAGGCATCATGCTTCAAAAGGGTATGGGGAGATCAGCTTACATTTGCAAGTCAAAAAAATGCTACTCAGATTCAAAGATCAAAAAAAAGCTTCAGAAAGCTTTAAAAACATTTTTAGAACCTGAATTTATTGAAATTTTTGAAAAAGAAATTACAAGCTACAATAACTATCCCCATTAAGGGAATATAATTAAACTAAATCCTCTCCTATTTAAAAAAAAGAGAACAAATCAGATTAAATGACTATCAGCGATAAAATCAGAATTTACGAACTTTCCAGAGACTTAAATCTGGAAAATAAAGATATACTTGATGCCGCTCAAAAACTTTCAATTTCAGTAAAAAGCCATAGCAGTTCTATTAGTGCAGAAGAGGCAAAAAAAATTAAAAATCTTATTAATAAAAAGAATTCAGATAAAAAAATACTTTCCATTAACAAACCTTCAATTAAAAAAGATAATTATAAACAAAACACTGAAAATGAATCTCTTATCTCTTCTATGAAAGGGAAAACTCTCGATGATAATTCAAACAAAAAGCCATTGTTGATGAAGCCTATTAATAAACCTGAGAGTGTAAAAATAATTTCAAATCAACTACAAAATCCCAATAAACCTAATTTTGATAACAGTTCACAATCCCGAGCAAATCTTACAAATTCCAATAGAAAACCTTCACAAAATTTCAACCAAGATAAAAAAACTTTAGAAAATAACACAACCCCACCTATCAAAAGTCCAGCAAAACCACCTATTCAATTAATTGCAAAGCCTAAAAATATAAACAATAATTTTAAATCTAATGAATCTTCCCAGAACATCTCCAGTGCAGGGGATAAAAGACGACTATCGAACAAACCTGATCAAAATACAAACAAACCTAAAACAAAAAATTTTAATAATAGAATGAAAACCCCTGAGCTAGTAGGAGCTCCAATAAGAAGAGAAGATCCAAAAATAAATCCAAATAAGCAAAATAATAATAGGCAAAACATTGCTTTTAAACAAACTGCCTCAAACAGACCTGGTTCTCCCAACAGACCTGGCATGCCCAATAGGCCTGGTTTAAGAAACAAACCTTCAGATCAAGGCAGACCTGGATCCTTTAATAGGCAAGGCAATCCTAATAGACCTGGCATGCCCAATAGGCCTGGTTTAAGAAACAAACCTTCAGATCAAGGCAGACCTGGATCCTTTAATAGGCAAGGCAATCCTAATAGACCTGGTATGCCAAATAGGCCTGGTTCTAAATTCAATGGCCAAAATTCCTCTAGGATTAGAAAGCCAGTATCACCAAACGAACTTTTACAACTTCAAAAAAATAATAACTCTGAGAAAGAGAAACTAGGTACAAAGAATAACGAAAAACAAAATATTGAGGCAACTAAAAACAAGGCGAAAGCTCCAAATACTCGTCCTCAAACTGCACCTAATTCAAAAAAACCACCCCATAGAACATTTTCAAGTAATTCTAAAAAACCTGGAAAGACAGACTGGGACGATAGCGCAAAACTTGAAGCATTGAGAAGCAAAAATCCCCAAAAACAAAGACAGAAAGTTCATATTATTGGTGAGAATGATGATTCATTAACATCTGAAACTAGTGGATATTCAGGCGAAAAAACTTCAATCTTATCAGCTAGTTTGGCGCGTCCGCAGAAAGAAAAGTCTGCTGAATCCAAATCTCAAAAAACTAATAAACAATTTAAAAAGAAGAAAAAAGAAACTACTAGGCAAAGACAGAAAAGAAGAGCTATGGAGTTAAAGGCTGCCAAAGACGCCAAACAAGTAAGACCTGAAATGATAATCGTGCCCGAAGATAATTTAACAGTCCAAGAATTAGCCGATAAATTAAGTCTTGAAAGTTCTGAAATAATAAAATCTCTTTTTTTTAAAGGAATAACTGCAACTGTTACTCAATCACTCGACTTAGCAACTATTGAAACAGTAGCAGAAGAATTTGGGGTACCTGTTTTGCAAGATGATATCCAAGAAGCTGCTGAGAAAACAGTCGATATGATTGAATCTGAAGATATTGATAATCTAATAAGAAGACCACCTGTTATTACAGTGATGGGTCATGTAGATCATGGCAAAACAAGTCTTTTAGATTCCATCAGAGAATCAAGAGTAGCTTCGGGAGAAGCAGGTGGAATCACTCAACACATAGGAGCTTATCAAGTTGAATTTGAACATGAATCTGAAATGAAAAAATTAACTTTTCTTGATACCCCTGGTCATGAAGCCTTTACTGCAATGAGAGCAAGGGGTACAAAGGTTACAGATGTAGCTGTTCTTGTAGTTGCTGCAGATGATGGTTGCAGACCTCAAACACTAGAAGCTATCAGTCATGCAAGAGCTGCAAAAGTACCAATTGTTGTTGCAATTAATAAAATTGACAAAGAAGGAGCATCTCCAGAAAGAGTAAAGCAGGAACTATCAGAGAAAGATTTAATTGCTGAAGATTGGGGAGGAGATACAGTGATGGTTCCAGTAAGTGCTATTAAAAAACAAAACATTGAAAAATTACTCGAAATGATTTTATTAGTGTCAGAGGTAGAAGATCTACAAGCTAACCCTGATAGATTTGCAAAGGGAACTGTAATTGAAGCCCACCTAGACAAAGCAAAAGGGCCTGTGGCTACTTTGTTAGTACAAAATGGAACCTTGAAATCTGGAGATGTTTTAGCTGCGGGTTCAGTCCTTGGAAAAATTAGAGCAATGGTTGATGAACATGGTAATAGAATTAAAGAAGCAGGGCCATCATTCCCAGTGGAAGCGCTAGGATTCAGTGAAGTACCCACTGCTGGAGACGAATTCGAAGTCCACCCTGATGATAAGACTGCGCGAGCGATTGTCGGAGAAAGGGCAACAGATGCTAGAGCCATAAAATTAGCTCAGCAAATGGCCTCTAGAAGAGTCAGCTTATCATCCTTATCAACTCAAGCAAATGATGGGGAACTAAAAGAGTTAAACTTAATTCTCAAAGCTGATGTTCAAGGTAGTGTTGAAGCGATATTAGGATCACTAGAACAATTACCAAAAAATGAAGTTCAAGTCAGAGTCCTACTTTCTGCTCCTGGAGAAATAACCGAGACAGATATAGATCTCGCTGCCGCATCTGGGTCAGTTATCATTGGATTTAACACCTCATTGGCTTCTGGCGCGAAGAGAGCAGCTGATGCTAATGATGTTGACATTAGAGAATATGAAGTAATCTATAAACTCTTAGAAGATATTCAGTTGGCCATGGAAGGTCTACTTGAACCCGATCTTGTCGAAGAGTCATTAGGGCAAGCTGAAGTTAGAGCAACTTTCGCAGTTGGTAAAGGAGCTATTGCGGGCTGTTATATACAAACTGGCAAATTACAGAGGAATTGTTCTCTGAGAGTGATTAGATCAGAGAAAATAATATTTGAGGGTAATTTAGACTCTCTAAAAAGAGCTAAAGATGATGTAAAAGAAGTAAATACAGGATTTGAATGTGGAGTTGGCTGCGATAAATTCTCTTCATGGATGGAAGGGGATGTAATCAAAGCATTCAAATTTGTCACCAAAAAGAGGACCTTATCACAATAATTAAACATTTAGCTTATTAATCTTTATTTCTGTCAAAGATTAATAAAGTAGGAAATATAACACAAGCACCCAACTGTATGAGAAGGTTATTTTGCTGTAATTCAGTTCCGTTTGCAATTCTGGAAAGCATTATTAGAAGTCCTAAAAATGCAGAGCCGCTAAATGCTATCCACAATATTCTTCTTAATCCCTTGAAAGGAGCTTGAGACTCCTTTAATAATTTTTTTTTCAATTCAGGATCTATTTTTGACATAAATTCTTTCAATTATAAAATTAATTCTATATGAAAATCCAATATTTAATTTGGCCGGTATAGCTCAGCGGTAGAGCAACTGTCTCGTAAACGGTAGGTCATTGGTTCAATTCCAATTATCGGCAATTACAAAGCAAATTGACATGTTTAATTAAATTTTAAAATTTAGATATCTTTTTAAATTATTTGTTTTTGTTCCTCTTATATTTTACTTTGGAAATAGAATTTATATTGCGTTTGATGAAGGTTTTTATGCGTTATAAGCAAGATGAATAGATGGATTAAAACTCCTCAAAGTATGTTGGATTTATATGATTTTTGATGTCTTAATTAAAAAAAATTTTCGAAAGTATTTTCTTTGGATTTTTAATTTCTCCAAATTAGTAATAAAGTAGTTAGATTCATAAAGAAATATATATTAAATTTCATGATATGAATTTTAATTTGAAGTTCGAAAAATTAAATAAAAACAATTACCAAAGAAAGCACTATGGAAAAATACTAACTGTAAGATTGCCATGTAATCCAATATTTCCAATCGGACCTATTTATTTAGCAGACCATATACATAAATGTTTTCCACGTTTAGAGCAACAATTCATTGATCTAGCAATAATTCCATCTAATAAAGTTTCCAAATATTTAGCTAGAAAAATTGATCAATTTAGACCACATCTTATCATTTTTTCATGGAGGGATATACAAATTTATGCACCTGTTGATGGTAGAAGTGGAAATCCCTTACAAAACTCTTTTGAAGTTTTTTACTCAAAAAACATCTTAAAAAAAATTAGAGGTTCGTGGGGAGGATTAAAATTAATTGCATCTCATTATGGAGAAATATATAGAAATACCTCTTTAGTCAAGATGGGACTAAAAAGAGCACAAAAATACAATAAAAATGTAAAAGTAATTTTAGGAGGTGGGGCTGTTAGTGTCTTTTATGAACAGTTGGGAAATCTACTCCCAATAGGAACTGTTATTTCAGTTGGAGAAGGAGAAAATCTCATAGAAAAAATAATCAGAGGAGATTCAATAGAGGAAGAAAGATGTTACATTGCTGGACAAACTCCTCGAAACAAATTAATACATGAACAACCTTCAGGCACTGTTAAAACTGCCTGCAACTATAAATATATTAAATCAATATGGCCTGAATTCGATTGGTATATAGAAGGTGGCGATTATTATGTCGGGGTACAAACAAAAAGAGGTTGTCCTCATAATTGTTGTTTCTGTGTTTACACAGTTGTAGAGGGGAAGCAGGTTCGAGTTAATCCTGTTAAGGAAGTAATCAAAGAAATGAAGCAATTATATGATCTTGGAGTAAGGGGATTTTGGTTCACAGATGCACAGTTTATTCCAGCCAAAAAACATATTGAAGATGCAAAAAAACTTTTGCAAGCTATTAAAGACCAAGGCTGGGACGATATTAATTGGGCTGCATACATTAGAGCAGATAATATTGATGCTGAGCTAGCTCAGCTTATGGTTGATACAGGTATGAGCTATTTTGAGATAGGTATAACGTCGGGATCTCAAGAACTTGTTAGAAAAATGAGATTAGCATATGACCTTGAAACTGTATTAAATAATTGCAGAATGCTAGTCAAATCAGGTTTCAAGAATCATGTTTCAGTCAATTACTCATTTAATGTGTTTGATGAAACGCCCAGCACCATAAGACAAACAATTGCTTACCATAGAGAATTAGAAAATATTTTTGGAAAAGGTTTAGTTGATCCAGCGATATTCTTTATAGGTTTGCAACCTCACACTCTTCTTGAGAAATATGCTTTGGAACATAAAATTTTGAAGCCTAATTATAATCCAATGAGCATGATGCCCTGGACAGCGAGAAAACTTCTTTGGAATCCAGGCTCACTAGGAAAAAAACTTGGTCAGGTTTGCTTAGAAGCTTTTGATAATCAAGAAGACGAATTTGGTAAAACAGTTATTGATATTCTTGAGAGAGAATATGGAAAGTGCGCCTTAAAAGAATCCCTAAAAGTCCGTCCTTTATCAGAAAGGAAATTAGCTCACTCTAAATAACAAATTCAACCGTTATTAATCCTCTTTCTCAATTGAACTAGAGATTCCTTTAGATTTTAGTGATTCTGAGTAGAATTCTGCTGGCTCTAAATCACAAACGATTACTAAACCCACACCCGTATTGTGTGCTTCAAGCATTATGGAAATAGCATCTTGTTCACTTAATTGCGGTACAACTTCTCGCAGTGAAATAGTGACATACTCCATGGAATTAACTGGGTCATTATGAAGTAAAACCTTATATTTCGGAGATTTATTTTTTAATTCAGCAGGTTTCTTTTCAATCACTGCTGAATTATTATTTACACTTTGTTCTAACTTTATAGATAGCATTTAATTTATTAGAGTTTAAATTGTACTTGTAATTATATATTAATTATTCTTTCCATTGCATCAAGGACGTTTGATCGTGAGTTAAATGCTGACAAGCGAAAATAACCCTCTCCCGCTAATCCAAATCCGCTCCCAGGTGTTCCCACTACACTAACTTTTTGGAGAAGGAAATCAAAAAAGTCCCAAGATGTCATTTGATCTGGAACTTTAATCCAGATATAAGGAGCATTGTCCCCACCATAAACTTTATATCCTGAATTCTGAAGTTTATTTTTCATTATTTTTGCATTTTCCATATAAAAATCAATTAAACCTCTTACCTGTTTCTTCCCTTCAAGAGAATAAACAGCCTCTGCACCTTTCTGAACTACATAACTTACTCCATTGAACTTTGTAGATTGTCGCCTATTCCAAAGAGACCATAACTCTATTTCCTCATTTGTTGAGCTCAAACCTTTGAGATTTTTAGGTATTACAGTAAAAGCACATCTAACTCCAGTGAATCCTGCATTCTTTGAAAAAGATCTAAATTCGATTGCACAATCCTTTGCTCCCTCAATCTCATATATTGAATGTGGAATTTCATCATCTTGAATAAATGCTTCATAAGCTGCATCAAAAAGTATTAAGGAATTGTTTTGAAGGGCATAGTCAACCCACTTTTTCAATTCTGCTTTATTAATCGTCGCTCCAGTCGGATTATTAGGAAAACAAAGATATAAAATATCAACTTTTTTTTCAGGTAGTTCTGGCAGAAAATTATTCCCCTCGTTTATTGCAAGATATGTCAATCCCTGATAAGTACCATTTTCAAGGGAATCACCAGTTCTGCCTGTCATAACGTTACTATCTACATAAACTGGGTAAACAGGATCTGTTACAGCAATTGAATTATCTTCGCCAAGAATATCTAAAATATTGCTACTATCGCATTTAGAACCATCTGACACAAATATTTCTTCAGGTGTAATTTGACAGCCTCTCGAAATAAAATCATGCTCAGATATTTTTTCTCTGAGCCAAGAATAACCTTGTTCTGGTCCATAACCTTTAAAACCATCTGTTGTTCCCATGTCATCTAAAGCTTTACCCATAGCCTCTATACATGCTCTAGGTAATGGTTCTGTAACATCTCCAATGCCAAGCTTAATAATTTCAGCATTCTTATTTGATTGAGAATATGTTTTTACCCTTTTAGCAATTTCAGGGAATAAATAGCCAGCTTTGAGTTTTAAATAATTTTTGTTTACTTGAACCACTTTAGATAAAAAATTTCACCAATATTAGAATAATGTATCAACGTGCTTTAAAGGTGATTAAATGTTAATATTATTTTAGTTATTGTTCATTTCAGATATGGACATAGCTGTGAATTCAATTTCAATTAGTTTGAAAATCGTTTAAAGCTTTATAAATAGCAGAATTCAATCACTATTAACTTTAAAAAGTAAAAAATAAAAGCTATAAAAAACTTGCTTTACTAAAAGATACAATCAAATTCTTTAATTTAGATGATTTTCAAAATCCAAATCATTCATAATCAACTATATGTCTCAGCAAATTATCATTGCAGAGCAGGCTCGAATAGCAGCACTACTCACAGATGATCGAGTTGATGAATTAATCGTCGCACAAGGTCAATATCAAATTGGAGATATTTTTTTAGGAACAGTTGAAAATGTTCTACCTGGAATTGATGCCGCTTTCATAAATATTGGTGAAAGTGAGAAAAATGGATTCATCCATGTTTCAGATTTAGGTCCACTAAGACTCAAAAAAGGGACTTTTGGGATAACTGAATTACTAGAACCAAAACAAAAAGTTCTAGTACAGGTAATAAAGGAACCCACAGGATCTAAAGGTCCCAGACTAACCGGAAGTATTTCAATCCCAGGTAAATACTCGGTATTACAGCCATATGGCCAAGGAGTAAATATCTCAAGAAAAATAAATACAGAAACTGAACGAAGCCGTTTGAAAGCTCTTGGGGTTTTAATAAAACCACCGAGCACAGGCTTGCTATTTAGAACAGAGGCTGAAAAAATAAAAGAAGAACTTCTAATTGAAGATTTAGAACAATTAATTCAACAATGGGAAAATGTACTAAAAGTTTCTGAAGCTTCTAATCCGCCAAATTTGATAAAAAGAGATGATGATTTCTCCTTGAAGATTTTAAGAGATTATATTAAAGAATCTACTAAAAGCATAATTATTGATAGTAAATTTTCAGTTGCAAGGGCAAAAGATTTTTTAATAAATTATGAATCTGATATAGATATTGAATTTCACGATAACAATTTAAACCAACATATTTTCGAGAAGTACGAAATAAAGAAAACAATTCAAAAAGCTCTCCAGCCGAGAGTAGATCTTCCTTCAGGAGGTTATATCATTATCGAACCAACTGAAGCTTTAACAGTAATCGATGTAAACTCTGGATCATTTACAAGATCTGCAAATTCAAGACAAACCGTTTTGTGGACAAACTGCGAAGCAGCAGTTGAAATCTCAAGACAAATGAAATTAAGAAATATTGGTGGAGTTATAGTAATAGATTTTATCGATATGGAATCTAGAAGAGATCAATTTCAATTACTTGAGCATTTTACCTCAGCAATAAAAGATGATTCTGCTAGGCCTCAAATAGCTCAGCTTACTGAATTAGGTTTAGTAGAGTTAACCAGAAAAAGACAAGGTCAAAATATATATGAATTATTCAGTAAAAAATGTTCTACATGCGATGGTATGGGACATATAGAAAATATATTAAATCACGAAATTTCTAACTTAAAAATTAAAGATGTTGAAAATAAATCTAACCAATCAAACAATCTAAAATCCTTAGATACTGATACTTATCAATCAACTGATGAGCAGGAAAAAGTAATTGATACGGCATTAATTAACTCTAAAGACCTAAGCAAAGAGAATTCTTCTAATAAAAAAGAAAAAGAAAATGATAATGATAATTTTAACCAATCAAATTTAAAAGAAAAAAATATAATAACAGTTGATCTTACAAATGAAGAAAAAATTGTTTTCAGCCAATTAGGTATTAATCCACTTATAAAGTTGGGTAAAGATTATCTCACCAGCAATAATTTTGTGCGTTTAAAAGAAAGTAATAAAGAAACGGAAAAAACCTTAGATAATAAAAAAACAAAAGCAAAACAAATTAAAAAAATCTCAAAATCGGGTAAAGAAAAGATTCAAATTCAAATTGAAGCAAATGCAAATTCTAAAGATAAATTAACAAATAAAACTAATGAAAATAATGAAGTTGTACTTACAGATAAAAAAGATGAAATTGAACTTGCAGATGAGCTAAACAATGCAAGAAAAAAAAGAAGGAGATCTTCAGCAAGCATTGAATAATAAAGTATTCGAAGTTGGAATAGATGAAGTTGGAAGGGGAGCAATTTTTGGTCCAGTTTTTGCAGCAGCTTTAGTATTAACTGAAAAAAATAAATTCATCTTAAAAAAGTTTGGAGTGACAGATAGTAAAAAACTAACTCACAAAAAAAGAAAATTACTTTTACCAAAAATTTTATTACTCTCTTCAGATTATGGAATTGGGCAATCTTCGGCCAGAGAAATAGATAAGTTAGGTATCAGGGTTGCGACAGAACTTTCAATGATACGAGCTTTAAAAAAATTAAAAGAAAAGCCAACTGAATTAAAAATTGATGGCCCCTTATTATTAAGGCCATGGAACGGAATTCAGAAAAATATAGTATCTGGAGACTCAAAATTTATCTCGATAGCTTCTGCAAGCATAGTTGCCAAAGTTTCTCGCGACAATCTAATGGAAAGGTTAGAAAAAAAATACCCGGGATACATGATATTTAAAAACAAAGGTTATGGAACTAGAGAGCATTTTTCATTAATCAAAAAAAATGGAATAACTAAACTGCATAGGAAAAGTTTCTTAAAAAAATCAAATCTTATTTAATTCACACCAATCTAAAAAATCTTTTACGAGTTGCTGTTGAACCCTTGACTTTATACCCAACAGAATCCCATTTAATACCGAATGACCAGTAGATTCCAAAATTTTCTTTGGTACCAGCCTCAGTAGAGGGGGCTGGCTAACAGATACCCCAAGAAGCGCCTCACCTTCTAAACCAATAGCAGTTGCTTCCAAATTCGCTTTCAAAATAAGATTAAAATCTTCTATCATTCCCAAACCATCCAATGTACTTTCAAGGGCACTCATTTTTAAAATTCCATCTTTATTTTCTACCGCAATTGAGACAACAGGGTTAATATCTAATTGAAAAACCTTAAAACTTGTTACTGTATACTTATATCTACCAACTCCTTCTGGTACTAATTTTTTGGAGTCAAGCATTGCTCCAACAACTCTTTCTTCTTCCAAAAGATACTTAGAAAGAAATTCTTTATTACGTGTTACAGAAAGCTTGAGTTTCTGTTTAGCATCAAAAGACAATAGCATTTTCTATATTACTCCAATGCTTATTTGATCTCTTTTTTTTTTACAATTAATCATGCGCAAACAAGTTGCATATTTAGGTCCTCAAGGAACATACGCAGAAAAAGCAGCCCATATATTATCAAAGCTTGCCAATTTTCAGACACCTATATTTGTACCATGTAATGGGTTACATTCGGTCATTAAATCAATAGCGTGCAACAATTGTGATGCTGCTGTAGTCCCTATAGAAAATTCTGTAGAAGGGGGAGTTACAGCTACTTTAGATGCCCTTTGGAAATTTCCTGAAATTTTTATAAATAAAGCGATTGTTTTACCTATAAAACATGCATTAATTAGTGATGGAGAACTTTCAAACATTTCAGAAGTATTATCTCATCCTCAAGCATTAGCTCAATGTTCAGAATGGTTATCTGAGAATCTTCCCAATGCAATTCCTCTCCCAACAAATTCAACATCAGAAGCTGTCAATATGATCAAAGGGAGTAAATTCAGAGCTGCTATCGGTTCAAAATCGTTAATACAAATCGAAGGACTTAAAGAATTAGCATTTCCTATTAATGATGTTCCAGGTAATTGCACTAGATTTGTTTTATTGAGCAAGGAATCAAATTCAAATTTAGCTAATATTGCTAGTTTTGCGTTCTCATTAATTTCAAATAAACCTGGCGCTTTGCTTAAAGCTATTAATCATATTGCAGATTTTGGATTTAATATGAGTAAAATTGAATCGAGACCTTCAAAAAGAGAATTAGGCGAATACATAATTTACATTGATCTAGAAATCAATTATCAAAATAACATTAAAAATTTTCTTGAATTAAAAAATAAGTTAAAGCCGCTTTGCAAGAATTTTGTAGATTTTGGAAATTATTTTTCTGAAAATGTTGAACTAGATTAATTTACCCTCTACATTTATAAACTCCAAACTCCATTAAACCTTTTCTAAATGCCCAATTCATGAGAAGTATTGTTGGAATCTCTCTAATGGACTTGACTATCGCAAATGGGCCAAGTGACAAAATTACGAAGGGCCTTCTAATGCCTTCCATAATGGACTCGTACCATGAAGGATTTGTATAGGAATTCCAATTTTCAGAAATAACTCTACCTGAACTATTTTCGTTAGTTCTAAGAATGTTACTAAATTCGTTAATACTAATAAAATTAGGATGTACCCATTGTTCAAGTAATTGTTTAAGAACTAACTTTTCAAAAAATGAGGGGGGGTATGCCCTGAGGTCTCTAGAGTTCCAATCAGCCAACGCGAGATAACCTCCAGGTCTTAGGATTCTCAGCATTTCATCTGCAAACCTAGTTTTATTATTCATGTGTGCACCAGCCTCAACACTCCAGACAGCATCAAATGATCCATCTTCAAATTTCAAATCCAAAGCATCCATAACTTGGAATTTGCAATTTAGCCCACGAGGAGTAAGATCTTTTGCTCTTTTAACTTGAGCCGAACTAATTGTAATGCCAGTGACATTAAACCCATAATATTCT
Source organism: Prochlorococcus sp. AG-355-J09 (assembly GCA_003278735.1). GTDB lineage: Bacteria > Cyanobacteriota > Cyanobacteriia > PCC-6307 > Cyanobiaceae > Prochlorococcus_A. Next base: position 30,762 of record QCDO01000007.1, on the reverse strand, counting down.
GCAAGAATCCTAGAACTTCCTCCTATTCCACAACCTACATCAAGTATTCTGGATCCCTGTGGTAATTTATCTAAACCACTCCATTTGACTAATTCATGAACAAACTGAACTTTAGCCTTTCTAAAATCAATATTTTTTTTCCCTGATGGATAAAAACCCAAGTGTATGTGTTCTCCCCATAATCTCTCAAGTAATTTATCTTGAGTCCAGGCATCATATGCAGAAGCTACTGTACCGGAAGAGATATATTTTCTAGCATTATTTCTCCAAATTACCGCTAGGACTAGAAAGAATAAAACTATTAAAAAAAAAGGGAATAATAACTCAAACATTTAACTTTCTTTTGTATCAGGAAAACTCTCTTTTAATGCTGTTCTTGCTGCAAGTTGTTTTCTTGTATGATCAAGCATTTCATATTCTCTTTGCAAACGGGTAAAAGTATTTCTTTCTTCAAGAAGTCTTTGCTGTTCTTCCGCAACAGGACCGCCCAAATGAGCTCCTATCCAAAATGATAAATCCATCGGGTTGTCAGGTAATTTATCAGGTAGATTTTTCTTTGTATTAGTCAATTTACTCGTTAAATTAATAACATCACTAAGTGCTTCTTTTACTGAATCTTGTAGAGAATCTAATTTTTGAAAGTCATCAATATGATCATCACTAATCCAACTAACCATCGCAGAACAAAATGGCGTAGAACGAGTAATTTCTAAGACTTGAAATCTTTGTTGACCGAGAGTGATAATATTACTTCTCCCATCCTCTGCAGTTTGATGTTTTAAGATTTGTGCGCAACATCCAACGTTAGCCATACTTTTGGTAGTTGGATCCCACTTAATCACTCCAAACATAGAATCTGTTTCAAGAACAGATTGAAGCATCATTCTGTATCTGGATTCAAAAATATGTAAAGGCAATACTTCTTGAGGAAAAAGAACTACCTCTGGCAAAGGAAATAAAGGTAATTCCCTTACTGAGAGTTCTCCCATTTAGACCTCATTTCATTCTTTCTATACTAATCAATTTAAGGCGGATTCGGGATTTCTTAAAGTTTAACTTCTATATCTACACCACTAGGGAGATCAAGTTTCATTAAAGCATCAATAGTTTTTGCAGAAGGACTGTAAATATCTATGATTCTTCGATGTGTTCTTGTTTCGAAATGCTCTCTAGAATCTTTATCAACATGTGGTGATCTAAGGACGCAATAAATCTTCCTTTTTGTAGGTAAAGGTATTGGACCTATTGCTGAGGCAGAAGTAGTATCAGCAGTTTGAATAATTTTGTCGCAAGATAAATCCAGCATTCTTCTATCAAATGCTTTGAGCCTAATTCTTATTTTTTGTTGTGCAATTGATGCAGTCATAGTTTCAAATAACTTCTAGTTAAGGGTCATTGATTAAAATGACCCTTTATATAAACATATATTAGATGATTGAGTTTAAATTTTTAAAATTCAATTTTATTATTTGAGAATTTTAGAAACAACTCCAGCACCGATAGTACGTCCACCTTCACGAATTGCGAATCGCATACCTTGTTCAATAGCTACTGGACAAATTAATTCTCCAGTCATCTTAATTCTGTCTCCTGGCATAACCATTTCAACGTTAGAGCCATCATCTGAGGTAAATGCTGTTATTTGACCTGTCACATCAGTTGTTCTGATGTAGAACTGAGGTCTATATCCCGCGAAGAAAGGAGTATGTCTTCCGCCCTCTTCTTTTTTGAGAACATAAACTTCTCCTTCAAACTGAGTATGAGGGGTAATAGATCCTTTCTTCACAAGGACCATTCCTCTCTCAATATCTTCTTTTTGAACACCCCTTAAAAGTAAACCAACATTATCGCCAGCCATACCTTCGTCAAGAAGTTTTCGGAACATTTCAACTCCAGTAACAGTAGTTATTCTTGTATCTCTTATTCCAACTATTTCTACTTCTTCTCCAACCTTAACCTTACCTCTCTCAATTCTGCCAGTAGCAACAGTTCCTCTACCAGTAATCGAGAAAACATCTTCAACTGCCATCAAGAATGGTTTGTCAACTTCTCTTTCTGGTTCGGGAATGCTAGCATCGACTGCTTTCATTAATTCTTCAATCTTTGATTCCCAAGTAGAATCACCTTCGAGAGCTTTTAAACCTGAAACTTGAACTATTGGAATGTCATCTCCGGGGAAGTCATAACTATCTAACAATTCCCTAATTTCCATTTCAACAAGTTCGATGATTTCTTCATCATCGACCATATCGCACTTATTGAGAGCAACTACAAGAGCAGGAACTCCAACCTGTTTAGCCAATAGAATATGCTCTTTTGTTTGAGCCATAGGACCATCTGTAGCTGCGCAAACTAGAATAGCTCCATCCATCTGAGCCGCCCCTGTGATCATGTTTTTCACATAATCAGCATGTCCTGGGCAATCAACATGAGCATAATGTCTGCCTTCAGTTTCATATTCGACATGAGCTGTATTAATGGTAATGCCACGCTCTCTTTCTTCAGGAGCACCATCAATGTCTCCATAGTCTTGAGCTTGAGCTTGACCTTTTTTAGCTAATACATTTGTAATAGCAGCTGTTAGTGTGGTTTTTCCATGATCAACATGGCCAATAGTACCTATGTTGACATGTGGTTTGTTTCTTTCGAACTTCTCGCGAGCCATTTTGAATTAAAGAATCGAGGGTTTAAGAGTGTTTAGTTTAGAGATCAGGAGTTGCCCTGATTCTTGGAAATGATAGCTTCAGCAACATTACGAGGAACCTCCTCATAATTTGCGAACTCCATTGAAAATATACCCCGACCTTGAGTCATTGATCGGAGTTGAGTGGCATAACCGAACATTTCGGCTAAGGGCACTTTGGCCTGTACCTTAGACAATCCATCATCAACAGATTGTCCTTCTACTTGACCTCTTCTGGAAGAGAGATCACCAATTACAGATCCAAGAAAGTCGTCAGGACTTTCGACCTCAACTTTCATCATAGGCTCTAAAAGGACAGGATTGCATTTTTTAACCCCATCTTTAAAGGCCATGGAACCTGCAATTTTGAAGGCCATTTCAGATGAGTCTACATCGTGGAATGAACCATCGACTAGTGTTACTTTTACATCAATGAGTGGATAACCGGCAAGAACACCAGATTCACAGGTCTCTTTCATTCCATTAGATGCAGGCCCAATATACTCTTTTGGTACAGCTCCACCAACAATTTTGTTCACAAATTCAAAACCTTTACCAACTTCAGCAGGTTCCATTTCAATAATTACATGACCATATTGACCTTTACCTCCAGTTTGTCTTGCATATTTACCTTCCCCTTTAGAACTAGACCTAATAGTTTCTCTATATGAAACCTGGGGAGCTCCTATATTTGCTTCAACTTTAAATTCCCTTAACATTCTGTCAACAAGAATTTCTAAGTGCAACTCACCCATACCTGCAATAACAGTTTGATTTGTCTCAGGATCTGTACTTACCCTAAAGGTTGGATCCTCTTCAGACAAAGCAGTTAAGGCTTTTGATAATTTTTCCATATCGCCTTTAGTTTTTGGCTCAACAGCTACTGAGATAACTGGTTCAGGGATAAACAATGTCTCCAAAACTATTGGATCTTCAGTATTACATAAAGTGTCACCAGTTGTTGTGTTCTTGAGACCTAATACAGCTCCTAAATCGCCAGCCCTCAATTCATCAACCTCCTCTCTTTCATCAGCCTTAAGAATAACCAATCTAGAAATTCTCTCTTTAGCATCCTTAGTAGAATTCATTACATAACTTCCCTTTGAAAGAACACCTGAATACATTCTTACAAAAGTTAATTTCCCATAGGGATCTGACATCACTTTGAATGCTAATGCGCTGAAAGGAGCATTATCATCTGAAGGTCTAACATCTTCTTTTCCACTTGGCAAAATACCTTGTATTGGTTTTACATCAACTGGAGCTGGCAAGTAATCGACTACAGCGTCTAGTACAAGTTGGACACCTTTATTCTTAAAAGCTGAACCGCATAATACTGGAACTAATCCATGTTTTAAAACCCCTTCCCTAATACCTTTTTTAAGTTGTTCTTCTGATAATTCTCCTGTTTCGAGAAATATTTCTATTAACTCTTCATCATTTTCTGCAACACTCTCCATTAACTTAATTCTCCACTCAGCAGCTTCCTCCTCCATGTCAGATGGAATTGGTGCTTCTTCAATATCAGTACCTAAATCGTTTTTGTAAAGATATGCTTTGTTGGCTACTAAATCAATAATGCCTGTGAGATCACCTTCAGCACCAATAGGTAACTGGATCGGAAGTGCATTTGCCTTTAGTCGATCTTTAATTTGCTTATTAACCTTTAAAAAATCCGCACCAGTTCTGTCCATTTTATTAACAAAAACCATTCTTGGAACAGAGTATCTATCTGCTTGACGCCAAACCGTTTCAGATTGAGGCTGAACTCCACCAACTGCGCAAAATACAGCTATAACTCCATCCAAAACACGCATTGATCTTTCAACTTCAATAGTAAAGTCAACGTGTCCTGGAGTATCAATAATATTAATCCTATGATCTTGCCAACTAGTAGATATTGCAGCAGCAGTAATAGTTATTCCTCTTTCTCTTTCTTGCGCCATCCAATCTGTTACAGCAGCACCATCATGAACCTCTCCTATCTTATGAACTACACCTGAATAAAACAAAATTCTTTCAGTTGTTGTTGTCTTCCCTGCATCAATATGAGCGGCTATACCTATGTTCCTTACTCGTTCCAGGGGAAAGTCGCGTGCCAATTTTAAAGCTCCAAATAAAATAATTTTTGATAGATGTAGTTCACACTAAAAGCAAACTTTAATAATAATAAACTACTTAAGTGCCTTTTGATGAAATTAATATCTGTAATGAGCAAAAGCTTTATTAGCTTCTGCCATTTTATGAGTATCTTCTCTTTTTTTAACGGCACTACCAGTTTCATTTGCTGCATCCATCAACTCGCCAGCAAGTTTTTGGGACATGCTTTTGCCATTTCTTGCACGTGAGAATGTAACAAGCCATCTTAATGCCATTGCCGTACCCCTCTCTTGGCGAACTTCCATAGGTACTTGATAGGTGGCACCACCAACCCTTCTAGCTCTTACCTCGACAAGAGGAGTAGCATTTTTTACAGCTGTTTCAAATAATTCCACTGCATTTCCACCTGTTCTCTCGCTTATTAAAGAAAACGCATCAGACAATATCCTTTGAGCTGTGGATTTTTTACCATGTTTCATCAATCGAGAGATCATCATTGAAGCAAGACGACTATTAAATTGAGGATCAGGAAGAACTGGTCTTTTTACTGCTGCATTACGACGTGACATGTTTTAAAAAGGTGATGTTTACAAATTAATCTTTTGGAGCTTTTGCTCCATACTTAGATCTGGATTGTCGTCTATCTTTGACTCCAGCCGTATCTAAAGTTCCTCTTATTATATGATATCTAACTCCTGGCAAATCTTTGACTCTTCCACCCCTAAGTAGTACTACAGAATGTTCTTGCAAATTATGACCAATACCAGGAATATAAGCCGTTACTTCGAAACCAGAAGTTAATCTAACCCTAGCAACTTTTCTCAAAGCTGAATTAGGCTTCTTTGGTGTTGATGTATAGACTCTTGTACATACCCCTCTTCTCTCAGGGCAAGCTTTTAATGCAGGAGATTTTGTTTTCTTTGTCAGACGTTTTCTCTCTGAACCTACTAATTGTGAGATGGTGGGCATCTATTAAACTTAGATAAAAATAAACATCCAACTATCATAACCTTTTGAGAGCACTAACTAAAAGTTTTTAATTAAATTTTTTATATAATCTGTCAAATTAAAATTATTTGGTAAATATTCATTATCTTTAGATTTATTTTCGTATTTATTTTTATAATAGAAATACATAAATAACTAAATAGAATTAAATAATCTATGCGAGAGGGTATCAAAAGAATCGTTGACTCATATCAAGATAGTTATTCCCCAAATGGAATAATTGGGGAGAAAGATGCTTGTGGAGTTGGTTTCATAGCAAATATTGAAGGTTTAGAAAGCAACTGGATTCTTAAACAATCATTAAAGGGCCTCAACTGCATGGAGCATAGAGGAGGTTGTGGAGGAGATAGTGACTCAGGCGATGGAGCAGGCATTTTATGTTCAATTCCCTGGGGTTATTTAGATGAAGAATTGAGTCTTGAAAATAAACAAAAATTGGACAGAGGTTTAGGTATGGTTTTTATGCCTAATAAAAAAGAGAAAATTGAAAAATGCAAATCAATATGTGAGGAGGAAGCAGAAAAATTAAGCGTCAAAGAAACATCTTGGAGAAAAGTCCCTGTAAATAATGAAATCTTAGGTCCTTTAGCAAAAGCGAATGTCCCATATATTTGTCAGTGGATTTTATACATAGATACAAAAGATAATCAGAATATTGAAAGGCTTTTGTTCCAGTTAAGGAAAAGAATTGAAAAAAAAATAAGAGAAACCTTTAAAAACGATGTCGGGGATTGCGAATTTTATTTTGCCTCACTTAGTTCTCAAACAGTTGTATATAAAGGTATGGTTAGGTCTGAAATATTATCTGAATTTTATCAAGACCTAAAAAAAGAGAATTTTAAGGTCTCATTTTCCGTTTATCATAGGAGATTTAGTACAAATACTCTTCCAAAATGGCCACTTGCTCAGCCCATGAGATTTTTAGGGCATAACGGGGAAATTAATACTCTTTTGGGAAATATTAATTGGGCTAAAGCTTCAGAAACGCATATAGATGATTTTTGGGGAGATCTATCTAATGAAATAAAGCCTATTGTAGATGTAAATAAAAGTGATTCATCAAATCTTGATGCAACCCTTGAAATTAATATTCGTTCAGGCCAACCAATAACTGATTCATTATTAAAACTTGTTCCTGAAGCATTTAGAGATCAACCAGACCTAGAACAGAGAGATGATATCAAATCATTTTATGAATATTCTGCGAGCATACAAGAAGCTTGGGATGGTCCTGCTCTACTTGTATTCGCAGATGGAAATTTTGTCGGAGCAACGCTTGATAGAAACGGCCTAAGGCCAGCAAGATATTCAATAACAAATGATGGTTTTGTAATAATGGGTTCCGAAACAGGGGTAGTAGATCTTGAAGAGGAAAAAGTAGTAGAAAAAGGTCGATTAGGACCAGGACAAATGTTAGCGGTTGATTTTCATAAAAATAAAATTCTCAGAAATTGGGAGGTAAAATCTGAAGCGGCTCAAAGACATGATTATAAAAATCTCCTAAGTAATAGAACTATAAAAATTGAAAATAGTGAATGGTTTAAAGACTGCAAACTAAAAGACCTTGAGTTATTACAACAACAAACTGCCTACGGTTTTTCAGCAGAGGATAATGATCTTATCTTGGATTCAATGGCTTCATTAGCTAAAGAGCCAACCTATTGCATGGGAGACGATATCCCATTAGCAGTGCTTTCTTCAAAGCCACACATTTTATATGACTATTTCAAGCAAAGATTTGCGCAAGTTACAAATCCTCCTATTGATCCACTGAGAGAAAAACTGGTAATGAGTTTAGAAATGCATCTTGGAGCAAGATGTACTCCATTTGAGATTAAAGATCCTAAACCTTTTGTTCATTTACAAAGTCCAATTCTCAATGAGGAAGAACTCATATCCATTAAAAAATCAAAAATTAAATCTCAAACCATTTCAAGTTTGTTTGATATTGAGGAAGGTGTTCTAGGCTTAGAGAACCGATTAAAAGTAATTTGTAAACAGAGTGAGATCTCTATAAAAGAAGGTTGCTCTTTAATTATTATTTCTGATAAGGGAATTAATCCTAAAAAGACTCTTATTCCTCCTTTACTTGCTGTTGGGGCAATTCATCATTATCTTCTAAAAAAAGAAATCAGACTAAAAGCATCTCTAATTATTGAAACAGGTCAATGTTGGAGCACGCATCACTTGGCTTGTTTAATTGGTTATGGTGCAAGCGCAGTTTGCCCTTGGTTGACCTTCGAAGCAGGTAGGCACTGGTTAAAACATCCAAAAACTCAAAAACTCATTGATAGCAAAAAAATAAATCCATTATCAATAATCGATGTTCAAGAAAATATTAAAAAAGCATTAGAAGACGGTCTTAGGAAAATTCTTTCGAAAATAGGCATATCACTTTTATCTAGTTACCATGGCGCACAAATTTTTGAAGCTGTAGGCCTTGGATCTGACTTAATAAAAGTTGCTTTTGATGGCACAACAAGCCGCATCGCCGGCATAACATTAAAAGAATTAACTAATGAAACAATTTCAATACATACGAAAGCCTACCCAGAGATCGATCTAAAAAAATTAGAATTTTTGGGATTTGTACAATTTAGAAATAATGGAGAATATCATTCCAATAACCCTGAGATGTCCAAAGTTTTACATTCAGCTGTAAAACAAGGTCCAGGATACGATCATTTTGAAACTTATAAAAAACTCATTAGTAATAGACCGACAACATCTCTAAGAGATTTACTAACAATTAGTTCAAAAAGAAAAAACATCCCATTAGAGGAAGTTGAAAGTGTTGAATCAATTTGCAAAAGGTTCTGTACTGGAGGAATGAGTTTGGGTGCTTTATCAAGAGAAGCGCATGAAGTTTTAGCAGTTGCTATGAACAGAATTGGTGGCAAAAGTAATAGTGGAGAAGGGGGAGAAGATCCAGCTCGTTTTAATGTTTTAAATGATATCGATGAAAATACTCAATCAGCGACGTTACCATTTATTAAAGGTCTAGAAAATGGAGACACAGCTTGTTCAGCTATTAAACAAATAGCATCAGGTAGATTTGGAGTCACACCTGAATATCTAAGAAGTGGTAAACAACTCGAAATTAAAATGGCTCAAGGTGCAAAACCTGGAGAAGGGGGACAATTGCCTGGTCCAAAAGTTGATACTTACATCGCAAAACTAAGAAATAGTAAACCTGGGGTCGCTCTAATATCTCCTCCCCCGCATCATGATATTTATTCAATTGAAGATTTAGCTCAACTTATCCATGACTTACACCAAGTACATCCAAAAGCGAAAGTGAGCGTTAAACTTGTTTCTGAAATTGGTATAGGCACTATTGCTGCTGGAGTAAGCAAAGCTAATGCGGATGTAATTCAAATTTCAGGCCATGACGGGGGTACAGGTGCTTCGCCCCTAAGTTCTATTAAACATGCAGGTTTACCATGGGAATTAGGTGTTGCTGAGGTTCATAAATCTCTCTTAGAGAATAACTTACGTGAAAGAGTAATTTTGAGAACTGATGGAGGTCTTAAAACAGGCTGGGATGTAGTTATTGCAGCTTTACTAGGTGCTGAAGAATATGGTTTCGGTTCTGTAGCTATGATCGCTGAAGGATGCATAATGGCTCGGGTTTGTCATACAAACAAGTGTCCTGTTGGAGTGGCTACTCAAAAAGAAGAGTTAAGAAAAAGATTCAAAGGTATTCCGGAAAATGTTGTCAATTTTTTCTTATACATAGCAGAAGAAGTAAGACAGATAATGAGTAGTATTGGAGTTTCTAATATGGAAGAACTGATTGGTAATCAAGAATTTCTTTCTGCAAGAAATATCAGTCTTCCAAAAACTTCTAATATCGATCTCTCTTCTTTAGTAAATAATAAAGACATAACCACTGATAGATCATGGTTAAAACATTCAAAAAATGCTCATAGTAATGGTTCTGTATTAGAAGACGAGTTTTTGTCCGATACTGAATTTATAGATGTAATTAAAAGTCACGAAAAATTGACTAAAGAAATTGAGATAAAAAATACAGACAGAAGTGTTTGTGCGAAGATATCAGGCGAAATCGCAGAACTTCATGGAAACACTGGCTTCAAAGGAGAACTTAACTTAAATTTCAAAGGATATGCGGGACAAAGCTTTGGTGCCTTTTTACTAAAGGGAATGAATGTTCAATTAACCGGAGAAGCTAATGATTATGTTTGTAAAGGAATGAATGGAGGAATACTCACAATAATTCCACCCCAAATAGATAAAATCTCCTCCGAACAAGTTATCCTAGGAAATACCTGCCTTTATGGAGCAACAGGTGGGAAATTATTTGCTTTAGGAAAATCGGGAGAAAGATTTGCAGTAAGAAATAGTGGTGCTACAGCAGTAACAGAGGGAGCAGGAGATCATTGTTGTGAATACATGACTGGTGGGAAAGTGGTTATTCTAGGTTCTACAGGAAGGAATATTGGTGCAGGCATGACTGGTGGAATAGCTTTCATAATCGATGAGAATAATGATTTAAATAATAAAGTTAATAAGGAAATAGTAAGCATTCATAAAATAACTTCATCAATGCAGGAAGATATTTTATTGGAAATTATTAGGGAATATAAAGCAAAAACAAATAGCTTAAAGGCCGCCGAAATAATTGAAAATTGGTCTCATTTTAAGAGTACTTTCAAATTAATAGTTCCCCCAAGCGAAGAAGAAATGCTTGGCATAAAGAAAATGTAAATGCCTTTCTTTATAAAAACTGAAATCATAAAAAAAGAATACTTAATTGATTATGATTTAAAACAAAAAATAATTAACGAACATATTGATTGGATAAAAAAATTAAAAAAAGAGGGAATTAATATAAAAAGTGGTTTTTTAGTAGATGAGTTAAAGATGCCAGGTGACGGCGGATTACTCATTCTTGAAATGAATAATTATAAAAATGCACTAAAAATTATAAAGAATGATCCAATGATTAAAAATGATCTAGTTGAATGGAAATTAAATGAGTGGATAGATTCAAATAAATAAAAATGACTATCTTGGATACTTTTTCATAAGTTTTTGAATTTCTTCAGCATGGTAGCTACTACGAGTTAAAGGAGAACTAACTACTTGCATAAAGTTTAAATCTTTTTCCCCGAACACTTTAAAGTAGTTAAATTTTGAAGGACTTACAAATCTTTTAACAGGTAAATGACTAGGGCCAGGAGATAAATATTGGCCAATAGTAACAATATCAACTAAATTACTTTTTAAATCCTTAAGCAGACTTAAGACCTCCTCGTCTTTTTCTCCTAAACCAAGCATGAAACCTGACTTTGTATAAATTTTGGGAGAATAGTCTCTGGTTCTTTTAAGCAACTCAAGAGTTCTTTCATATTTGCCTTGAGGTCTTACTTTTTTATATAGCGAAGACACAGTCTCAATATTGTGGTTTAAAACATTTGGATTTGAATCAAGAACTTTTTCAAGTGCTTTCCAGTTGCCACAAAGATCAGGTATTAGAAGCTCAATAGTAGTTTCAGGAGATTTTTCTCTTATTTGATGAACACATTGAAAAAATTGAGATGCGCCACCATCCTCAAGATCGTCTCTATTAACTGATGTGATTACAACATGCTTAAGCTTCATTCTAAAAACAGCTTCGGCTAAACGATATGGTTCAGTTGGGTCTAAGTCTCTCTTAGATCTATCAAAATCAATATCGCAATATGGACATGCCCTAGTACAACCAGGACCCATTATGAGGAAAGTTGCAGTTCCACTAGCAAAACATTCGCCGATATTTGGACAGCTTGCTTCTTGACATACTGTATTGAGATTTAAATCATTTAATAAATTTGCAGTATTACCAATTCGCTCAACTTGTGGAGCTTTGACCCTTAACCATTCAGGTTTTGAAATTATACTATTAGGATTATTAGTCACATTAAATCTTCTTGACCTGTATTTTTATTTTACTAAAAACAAGATGAATTAACTATTTATAATTTCAAAGACGAAGCTCATTCAACAGAAGTAAATAAATTAATGAATTCAACTAATCCTTCTGCAATTTAGAAAAATTTTAATTAAATTTACTCGTTACACAACGTTCTTGTTACATTAACTAAAATTGAATCAGATTTCATAACGTTATTTTTAATACAGATATAAGAACGTAATTTTTTTTAAAAATATGATTATAAAGTTTAAAATGATTGCTTTATTTTGTACTAAAAAGTGTTTTTTTAATTATTTTTTGATACAGTAAAAATATATGTAATAAAACATTGACTTTTCAATTTAAAAGAAAACGTATTTTATTATCTGAAAAAAGTAAAAACTCTAAAGCAATAGGTTATGCTAGAGCTACTGATAACGAATATAAATATTTAGAAGAGCAAATAAAATTTTTGAAGGAAGAGGGTTGCAGTCTAGTGTTCTCTGAATTTATAAGTTTAGATGAAAAAATCAAACCCCAACTCAATAAAGCTATAAATTCATTATCAAAAGGCGATCAATTAATAATAACTCAGCTTGATCGAGCATTTAAAAATAAAAAAGAATGTTTGATAACAATAAATAAACTTATTAATAAGGATATTCAATTGCGAACTTTGACTGGTTTTTTTGCTGCTAATGAATCTTATAATGCAAATTCTTCAATTTTTAAGATTTTATATGAATTAGATAATTTAGAAGACAAAAGTTTAGGTGAAAGAAAAAAAGAACAACTATTACGCAGAAAATTATCTGGAAATAATTTGGGAGGAAGGCCCAAAATAAGTCCTCTAAAAGAATCTTTAGTAATCAGATTGCGTAATGAAGGATATTCTTATCGATCAATCAGATCACAAACAGGAATTGCGTTATCAACAATAAGAAGAGTAATTTTGGAAGGAGAACTAACATAAAATGAAGAGGAAAGAAATTGAAAATTTAATTAAAGAAAATTTTAAAGATACCGCGTTGCGTATTTATGAATTAGATAATGAAGATAGAAAAAGTTTATTAGCTGAATATAGAGAATGGATTAAGAATGATTTAGATTTTGAAAAAGTAATGATGTTGCCTTATGAAGCCTATACTGACAAATTAGATTCTAATTTCTTGGAAGATTCACTTTAGTTCTCAATAGTATATCTCTTATTAAAATCGTATACTTCTTTTGCTATAAACGGTAAAAGGGAAGAATCTTTGGAATATTTTTCTCCATTACAAAAAACTACTAATAAAGTTTGTAGAGATTGATTATTAATCCACCAAGCAGAATCATGTCTAACTTCAGACATTAAGCCTGCTTTACTCCAAAGATTAATGCTTTCTGGTAATCCTTCACCCAAAAAACCATCTATTTGATTAAGAGAATCGTTTTTAAGAACAACTTTATTTAAATTTCTTTTTAAAAAACTTCGCAAATTTAAATTATTTTCTTGATAATCAATATGAATCATAATTTCCTCCAAAACCCTTGCAGCTGAGTCAGAGTTCATAGCGTTTCTATTTTTATTATCATATCCATAAAATTCTTTCTCACGACCAAATGGTCCATCATCCCAAGTCTTCTGACAGCAATTTATACCAACCAATTCTTCCCAATTTAAATCATGTAGCCAATCATTTATTATACTTCTTTGGTATTTCCAATTTTCCCATAATTCGCCTTCAATACGAGGTCCACTTGTTGTTCCAGTAAGTAAATCAATTAAAAAGCTTGTTGCATTATTACTAGAGAAAGTCAACATTTTCCCTACAGCATCAATAATTTCATCTGATAATAATAAACTTCCTTTTCTAATCCAATAAAATGCAGCAAGGCCATAAACTAACTTGACTATGCTGGCAGGGTAAACCATTTTTTTGTTATTAATGCCAGTTCCAAAACCTTTAAATACACTTTTATTTTCACTTTTATAATTAATCCAAGTTATCGAAATATCTTCTCTTGAAAAATCTTTATCATGAGAGCATACTCTCCTTAAAATATCATTTAAGGCTAGACCCATCTCCTGACTTAAATAGTAAAAGGACATTGAATGGAAATTTATAAAAATCCTATCTCACTATTTAAACAAACTAATTTTTCAAAAACTATTTGGTGGCAATTAAAAGTTAATATTTCGGGATATCAAAATGAAACAGAAGATAAATTAGTTACTGAAATATTTAAAAATAGAATTTTTAGACTTATTTATCCAAATATTTATCAAAACAACCATAAATATTCAAGAATACTAGTTCAACTATATGAAGATGGTTACGTCTGTTGGATAAATTTAGATGGATTAATTATTGAGAAATACGAATTCAAAAAAAATAACAGTTTAGAAAATGAACACTTTTTAATAAAAGATAAAGTATACTCAATTTTAAAATGGATCAAGGATCAATCTGAGTTAAATAATGAATATCTTTGGGGAGGTACATTAGGACCTAATTTTGATTGTTCTGGATTAATTCAGACTGCTTTTTTAAAGCATCAAATTTTTATACCTCGAGACTCTTTTCAAATAAAAAGTTTTTGTAAGCACCTTTTTTATTACAAAGAATCGTGTGCGGCTCTACAACCTGGCGATCTTTTATTTTTTGGAAATGAAGAAAAATGTGATCATATTGGAATCTACAAAGGAGACGGATTCTACTACCATAGCTCTGGAATGGATTTTGGCAGAAATGGAATAGGATTAGATACCCTAAAAAAGTCTAATGATAAAATCTCATTGCATTATAAATCTAAACTTATTTCGGCAGGAAGAGTAGTTAGAAATTATAGATGGGACCGTACCATACGTTAATTAATATAGCTAAACTTTAAATTAAAATATTACTTATTCTTTTATTTAGAAATTAACCAGCAGTCCAAATATTTTTAATGATTGGCATTATGGTATCTAAGTGTAATGTCCCAACAAGTAACCAAGCAAAAACAGCTCCTCCACATCCTCCTAACCAAAATCCACTTGTAAAATCAGCCCAACCAGCTCTTGTAAATAAGTCCTTTGGCGGATTGTTAACAGTCGCATCTGGAGGTTGAACATTAGGTGCTTTACCAGGTGCATTGTATAGCACAAAAAGTGCTGTCAAAATATGAACAGCTCCAATAGTAGCGAGAAGTCCAGCTGTTAGAGCAAATTCAGAATTTCTTAATGGGCCAGTCATGGTAAAAGGTCCGTATAGAAGATATCCAAAAGCTGCTCCAGTTTCTAAACCTCTAAAATTAGGGGAAATACCTTCTCTATAAAAAGGTAAATTATTTATAAAGGCTTTTGTAAAATAACCACTATTAACTGGAGTAGCTAAATTACCAACACAAGGATCAGCAACTGCTTTTACTGCCCATTGTTCTGCTACGCCAATATCATTTGGTTGTACAGAAGTATCTATGTATTTCTCATCAAACTTAATAGAACTTGTTGATTCAGAGAATGATTTTTGAAAGTCGCTCATTTTTTTAATAGTTTAGTGTTTGATAATTTATTCAGTTGCTGTAATTAATCTTCCAATCAATACGATAAAAACAGCAGGCATTGCTATACCAATTAATGGAACAAAAATTGAGGGTAAAAGACTTGGTAAATCAGATGGCATAGTTCTTTAAACATCTTTAAACACTTTAGTATTGATCAGCGAAATAATGTTAATTTTATTACTGGATGATATAAAAATTATTAACTTTTTACATGTTAAATTTTTTCGCAATTTTACTTATTATTTTTATAGGAATATTACTTCTGGTTTTTAAAAAAAGAAGCTTTAAAAAGTTAATAAATCAAAGCAATTTAAATTCTATTCAATTAAAGAAAAATAAAAAAAGTAATAATAAATTTGTATCTAAAAAAAATAGTTTTTTATACAATCACGAAGAAAAAAAGTACTCAATATTTTATAAAAATTCTCAAAGAAATAAAATGATTAGTCTTTTTCAGGGTGATACAGAAAATAAATTAAAGGCATTAAAAATTGCGGAAGAATTGGCTGATAAATCAACATTACCAATTTTACGAAAAGGCTTAAGAGATATTTCTCCTGAAGTCGTTGAAATTTCAGCTTTATTAATAAGACAGTTCAAGTAAACAATCAATTTTGCTTAGCACTGTTTATTGATCTAATTCTGTAAATTGGACGACTTTGACTTTCATGATATGTCCTAATTAAAAGTTCACTCAACAATCCAAAGCTAAATAATTGAACACCAGCAATTCCTAATATTAATGCAAACATCAGCAACGGACGATTTCCAATATCCTCACCCATTATTTTTAAAACTATAAAATAAGAACTTATCGCAAGGCTAAAGAAAATACTTATAATTCCAACAAAACCAAATCCATACATCGGTCTTGTTAAAAATTTAGTCATAAACCAAACAGTTAGTAAATCCATTAAAACTCTAAAAGTTCTATCAATTCCATATTTACTAGATCCATATTGCCTGCTCCTATGATTTACTTTAATTTCTTTGATTCTTGCACCTTCAATATTTGCTAAAACAGGCAAAAACCTGTGAAGTTCCCCATATAACTTTATATCTTCTATTATTTCTTTCTTAAACGCTTTTAATGAGCAACCATAGTCATGCAACTTTAAACCTGTTACGTTAGCTATTAACTTATTCGCTATTTTTGATGGTATTTTTCTATTAATTAATTTATCTTTTCTATCAAACCTCCAACCACAAACCAAATCAAAACCATTATTAATCTCTGAAATTAATAAAGGAATATCATTTGGATCATTCTGTAAATCACCATCCAAGGTAATAACAATATCTCCCTTAGAATTATCAAAGCCAGCTGACATTGCTGCAGTTTGACCATAATTTTTGCGAAGGGAAATTACTGACAATTCTTTAATTTTGAGAGTTAGTTGCTTTAATACTTGATGAGTATTATCTTTAGAACCATCATTTACAACAATCAATTCAAAATTAAATTTTTGAGATGACATTACATTTATAACTTCATCCAATAAAAGACCAATACTCTCGCTTTCATTGAAAACAGGGACGATAACAGAAATTAATTGTTTTATATCTGACATTTATATCTAATAATAATTACACAATTTTAACTTAATTTAGAACATTAAAATTAAACAAAAAAAATCACCACAAACGTGGTGATTTAAATTGTTTAAGGGAAATTTAACCAAACTTACCTGAAGTGGATGCGATAACAAATGCCCCAAATGTAAGTATGTTTCCAATCGTGAAATGTGCTAGTCCAACTAATCTAGCTTGAACAATTGAAAGTGCAACTGGCTTGTCTCTCCAGCCAACAAGGTTAGCAATTGGAGTACGCTGATGTGCCCAAACTAATGTTTCAATTAATTCTTGCCAGTAACCACGCCATGATATTAGGAACATGAAACCAGTAGCCCAAACTAAGTGTCCGAATAGGAACATCCAGGCCCAAGGAGATAGGGAATTTACTCCAAATGGGTTATATCCATTAATAAGTTGAGCAGAGTTTAACCAGAGATAATCTCTGAACCAACCCATTAGATAAGTTCCTGATTCGTTAAATTGTGCTACGTTACCCTGCCAAATTGCTAGGTGTTTCCAATGCCAGTAGAAAGTTACCCATGCTATTAAATTTAATGCCCAGAACATAGCTAAGTACATAGCGTCCCAAGATGAACTATCACAAGTACCTCCACGTCCAGGACCATCGCAAGGGAATGCATAACCTAAATCTTTCTTATCAGGAATTAATTTTGTTCCCCTAGCATCAAGTGCTCCTTTGATAAGTATTAAAGCGGTTGTATGAAGACCTAAAGCGATAGCATGGTGAACTAAGAAATCTGCAGGGCCGATAGGCAAGAAAGCACTTAATGCATCTTGTCTATTGATCAAATCCATCCAGTAGTGATTACCTGGCAATGAATTAGCAGCGAGACTTGCTGAACTTGTTGGATCAGATAATAAAGCATTAAAGCCGTACATCATTTTACCTTGAGCAGCTTGAACAAATTGAGCAAATACAGGCTCAATTAGAATTTGCTTTTCAGGATTACCAAAAGCTA
Source organism: Prochlorococcus sp. AG-355-J09 (assembly GCA_003278735.1). Taxonomy (GTDB): domain Bacteria; phylum Cyanobacteriota; class Cyanobacteriia; order PCC-6307; family Cyanobiaceae; genus Prochlorococcus_A. Next base: position 12,968 of record QCDO01000007.1, on the reverse strand, counting down.
CAACAACGTCGTTATGAACATAAATTCCTAGAGTATGGAATCCAAGCAGCATTGTTACCCAACTAAGATGGCTTATCAAAGCTTCCTTTGTTCCAAGAACTCTTGCCAATACATTATCTTTATTTAATTCTGGATCATAATCTCTTACAAAGAAAATAGCACCGTGTGCAAATGCACCAACCATCAAGAACATTGCTATGTACTGATGATGGCTGTATAAAGCAGATTGTGTAGTATAGTCCCTAGCAATAAAAGCGTAAGAAGGAAGTGCACCCATGTGTTGAGCTACAAGAGAAGTTGCTACACCAAGGGATGCTAATGCTAATCCAAGTTGGAAATGTAATGAATTATTTACAGTTTCATATATTCCATCGTGGTTAATACCAAAACTACCTTTATGAGGATCATTAGGGTGTCTTGTATTATGGGCTTCTGTAATTTCTTTGAGACTATGTCCAATACCAAAAGTATTTCTATACATATGACCAGCAATTACAAAAACTGTTCCAATCGCAATATGGTGATGCGCAATATCGGTAAGCCATAATGCTTCACTTTGAGGATGAAGACCACCTAAAAAAGTAAAGATTGCTGTACCAGCTCCTTCAGCTGTTCCAAATACTTGATCTAGAGAATCTGGATTTTGGGCATATGCTCCCCAGTTTAAAGTAAAGAAGGGAGCTAATCCTGCAGGGTGAGGAAGCACTGTTAACCAGTTATCCCAACCCACATGCTGACCTCTTGATTCAGGTATAGCAACATGAACCAAATGGCCTGTCCAAGCGATACTACTAAAACCAAATAAGACAGCTAAATGATGATTTAATCTTGACTCTGCATTTTTAAACCAAGCTAAAGAAGGTCTGAATTTTGGCTGTAAGTGTAACCAACCAGCAAATAGAGTCCAACAAGCCAAAATACTCATGAATATTGAAGCTTGGAAGAGTTGCTCGTTAGTTCTCATTCCAATTGTGTACCACCAATGGTAGAGACCTGAATAAGCGATGTTTACTGGACCGCTTGCTCCAGCTTGTGTCATTGCTTCTGTTATGCCAGATCCAAAATGAGGGTCCCAAATGGCATGAGCTATAGGGCGGACATGAGTTGGATCTAGTACAAATTGCTCAAAATTACCTTGCCAAGCAATATGAAATAAGTTACCGGCTACCCAGAGAGCAATTATTGCTAGATGTCCAAAATGTGTAGAGAATAGCTTCTGATAAAGTTTTTCTTCGGTCATACCGTCATGACTTTCAAAGTCATGAGCGGTAGCTATTCCGTACCATATTCGTCGGGTTGTGGGGTCCTGAGCTAGACCCTGGTTAAATGATGGAAATTTTGTTGCCATTGAATTAAAAAGGAGAAGTTCAGGTTATTAGCCCAGCCCGAAAAGGCGAGCATGGAAGAAGGCCCATGTGGTAGCTATGCCACCTACAAGGAAGTGTGTAACACCTACTGCACGTCCCTGAGTAATAGATAGAGCTCTAGGTTGAATGGTTGGTGCAACCTTAAGTTTATTGTGTGCCCAAACAATTGATTCGAACAATTCTTGCCAATATCCTCTTCCACTGAAGAGGAACATTAAACTGAACGCCCATATAAAGTGAGCTCCCAAAAACATCAAACCGTACATGCTTATTGATTGACCATAGCTTGTTAATACTTGAGAAGCTTGAGCCCAGAGAAAATCTCTTAACCAACCATTGATAGTAATTGAACTTTGTGCAAAATTACCACCAGTAAGTCCCCAAACATCACTCTGCATTTTCCAAGAGAAGTGGAAAATAACTATTGATAAACAGTTATACATCCAGAAGAGAGCTAAGAAAACGTGATCCCATGAAGAAACTTGACATGTACCACCTCTTCCAGGACCATCACAAGGGAATCTAAACCCTAAAGAAGCTTTGTCAGGAATCAACCTTGAACTTCTTGCATAAAGAACACCTTTAAGAAGTATCAAAACAGTTACATGGATTTGGAAAGCATGAATATGATGAATCATTAAATCAGCTGTCCCTAGTGGAATTGGCGCTATAGCTACCTTTCCACCAACTTCTACTAAACTTCCATTAAAGACTTCACTTAAAGCTTTGTGAGGTAAAGCTTCTGCAGTACCTGCTAAAAGGGAAGTCCCAACAGCAGATGCTTGAATACTCTGTACCCATTGAGCAAAGATTGGCTGGAGTTGGATAGCAGAATCACTAAACATATCTTGGGGTCTACCCAAAGCTCTCATAGTATCGTTGTGAATATAGAGTCCAAAACTATGGAATCCTAACCACATACAAACCCAGTTCAAGTGACTGATTAAAGCATCTCTTGCCTTAAGAATTCTGTCTAATACATTATCAATATGTTTTGCTGGATCATAATCTCTAACCATTGCAATTCCAGCATGCGCACCTGCTCCTACTATGAATAATCCACCTATCCACATGTGATGGGTAAATAATCCAAGAACTGTCATGTAGTCAGTAGCTATGTAAGGATATGGAGGCATCGCATACATGTGATGAGATACGAGTATGCTTATTGATCCAAGCATCGCTAGGTTTACTGATAGCTGAGCATGTCTACTTTCTGCCATGAACTCAAAAAGACCTTGATGACCTTTAGGGGCGGGGAATAATATTGGGTCTCCTTGTTGTGAATCTAATATTTCTTTCATACTATGACCAATACCGTAGTTGGTTCTGTACATATGACCACCTATTATCGCTATTACACCAAAAGCTAAATGATGATGTGAAACATCAGTCATCCACAAGCTTCCTGTCACAGGGTTAAGTCCACCTTTGAAAGTAAGGAAGTCTGAGAAAGCTAACCAATTTAAACTGAAGAAATTACCTGTACCACTTGCTAATCCTGGAAATATCTGACCGATAATTTGTGGATCGCAAAGTTGATGCGGCATAGGCATATCTGCAATAGTTGCTATTTCTTTTCCATTAATAACTAAAGGAGAGCCTGCGTCAATTGCATCTAATAGAGCTGCAGTAGGAGCTCCGATATGAATACAATGGCCAGCCCATGCTAAAGATCCCAAACCCACTAAACCAGCTATGTGGTGGTTAAGCATAGACTCAATATCTTGAAACCACTCCATTTTTGGAGCTGCTTTGTGGTAATGAAAAATTCCAGCATGAAGCATAAGCGCAGCCATTACTACCGCACCTATTGCTAAAGCCATAAGTTCACTCTCATTAGTGATTCCCCATGCTCGCCACATGTGGAATATTCCTGAACTAATTTGAATACCGTTGTAGTTAGCACCAAGGTCAGCATTAAGCATTTCTTGACCAACGATTGCCCATACTTGCTGAGCTCCTGGTTTGACATTAGTTGGATCAGCTAACCAACCTGAGTAATTAGAAAATCTTGCTCCATGGAAAAATGCAGCGCTCATCCATATAAAAATGACTGCAAGATGTCCAAAATGAGCTGAAAAGATTTTTCTTGTTGCTTCTTCAGCATCACCTGTATGCACATCAAAATCATGTGCATCAGCATGCAAATTCCAGATCCAAGTTGTAGTTTTCGGACCTTTAGATAATTTACTTGACCAGAATCCTGGCTTATCTAATTTGGCAAAATCAATAGGTCTTGGATCGGCCTTAACAGGATCTTCCAAAACCTTTTTGTTTTTTTCTCCACTTTCTGGTGGGCTGATGGTCATCTAGCACCTCGAAAATAATTGACATTAAAGCCGATTGATCGGATCTTGAACCTATTTTTAATGATAATGTTCAAGAAAACGAATCCTTCGGAACTTTAGATATTCGTTTCAAAAATAATAAGGCAAAGATTCTTTCGTTATGCATTAACGTAACAAATGTTCTAATGATTGTTACTATATGAATATTTTGTTAAATTCTTGTCTATGACTAAATTATGAGTATTTTTACTCAAAATTTATATAAATTTCTTAAATTTTTTTTTATATTTCAAAGAAAATTTTTTTAAATCCAGCGACAGGATATAATTTCAAAGTTACTATCAATAGTTTCTAATTTGAAAGGCATTGCGATAGGTCTATCTAATAATTCAAAAGAAATTTTAAAAAGGCTTAAAAAAACCGAATTTGTCAAAGACATATATATTGCGGGTTCTTCAAAAGAGGAGGGAAAGGAAAATGAACTTATTCAAGTACAAAAACCTGTAGAAATATTATTAAAAAAATGGCCGAAGATAGATTTAATAATTTTTATAGGCTCAATTGCTGCATCGATACGCATAATAAATCCATTTTTAACCTCTAAAGATCAAGATCCAGGAGTAATAGTTATAGATAACAAATGTTCCAAGATAGTTCCATTAATTGGCTTACATCAGTCAAATACGCAAAATATTTCATGTCAAATTGCTAATTTACTTGGTGGCGAAATTATAGAAACTAATAATTCCAATGATCAAAGCCTCTTAAATCTTGATGCATTTGGAAATCAATGGGGGTGGAAAAGATCTGGCAAAATAAACGATTGGTCAAAACTAGTAATTAAACAAGCTAAAAACGAAGAAATATTTTGCAAACAATTATCTGGTAATAGCTTATGGAAAACTTCAGAATCAGCTGAGATTATTAATCAAATTGATAAAAAAGAAACTGAAAAACGAGATTCAACATTTCATGTGAGTATATTCGAAAATCATGGAACAACTTGGCACCCGCCTGTATTATGGATTGGCATTGGATGTGAAAGAAATACAAGCAAAGAATTAATAGCAAATTCTTTAAATAATCTTTTGGAGTCAGGAAATTTATCGCAGCAATCAATTGCGGGATTTGCAACTATAGATATAAAAAAAGATGAGAAAGGAATATTAGAACTTTCTGAAGAAAAAAACTTGCCTATAAAGTTTTTTAGTAAAAAAGATCTTTCAACAATAATTGTCCCAAATCCATCAAATGTCGTGCAAAAGGAAATTGGTACACCTTCTGTAGCAGAAGCCTCTTGCTTACTCGCAGCGGGAGAAGAATCAAAATTATTAGAAGAAAAAAGAATTTTCAAAAATCAATCTGGGGCAGTAACTATCGCTGTAGCAGAATCAAAAAATCAATATAATCCAACCCATGGTGAGATCCATATTATTGGAAGTGGGCCCGGTGATATCTCCTTCCTAACCAATAATGCAAGAAAAGCACTTTCAAGATGTACTGTTTGGATTGGATACAAGATGTATTTAGATTTAATAAAACCCTTAAAAAGGAATGATCAGGTTTTAATTGAAAGTAAACTTACTGAGGAAAAAGAGAGATGCAGTAAGGCAATTAAACTAGCTGAAGAAGGAATAAAAGTGGCTTTAATTTCTTCAGGTGAATCTGGATTTTATGGAATGGCAGGTTTACTTTTAGAACTACTACAAAAAATCAAAAAAGAATATAGGCCTTACTTTGAAATACATCCAGGTATAAGTAGTGTTCAATTAGCTGCTGCAATTAGTGGAGCACCACTAATGAATGACTTTTGTTCAGTAAGCTTAAGCGATAAATTAACACCGTGGTCTTTAATAGAAAAAAGAATTGAAGGAGCTCTTGTGGGCGACTTTGTAATAGCTTTATTTAATCCTCAATCCATTGAGAGAAATTGGCAGCTTAAAAGTGTAATAGATATATGTTTACAATCTAGACATGGTGATACTCCAGTTTTATTAGCTAGGCAAGTAGGGAGAGAAAATCAAACTAAAAAATTTTTTACTTTAAAAACCATTCCTTTTAAAGAGATTGATATGTTATCAATCATTATTATTGGCAATTCTCAAACAACCTTAGTTGACGAAATATTTCTCACTCCCAGAGGATATTTACAAAATTAAGTTTCGCTAATCCATAATTTTTATAAATAGAATGTTTTTCTTTGCTTTTTCTTTATAAGAATACTAATCTTTTATAATAATCATGTAAGAAAATTAATTGAAAAATATTGGTTTAATTTTGTTTGACATTGATGGGGTAATCCGCAGCGTAGAGAATAGTTACAGACTTTCATTAAAAAAAACTGTCTACAAATTTACCGGATGGGAGCCAAGCTATATGGATATTGATAATGCCAAAAATGAAGGGATCTGGAATAATGACTGGGATTTAAGTTTAGAACTTATAAAAAGATGTATAAAAAAAGAAAACTTAAACCTTAAAATTCCTCCAAGAGAGGAGATAGTAAAATGTTTTGAAAAGCTTTACTTTGGTGGAGATCCAAATAAAGATAGTAAATACTGGTCGGGTTACATAACAAATGAGGAGTTATTAGTTGATAAAAAGTTTTTTGATTTAATTCAAGATAATGGAATAATCTGGGGTTTTGTTAGTGGTGCAGAATCTGCTTCTGCAAAATTTGTTTTAGAAAAAAGACTTGGACTAAAATCACCACCATTAATATCTATGGGAGATGCCCCTGATAAGCCTGATCCTAAAGGTTTTATTAACTTATCAAAAAAGCTTATTGGAGATAAAATTGGTGAATCAAATATTCCCATTGCATATGTAGGAGACACTATTGCAGATATAAATACAGTTATAAACGCTAGAAAGGAAATACCATCTCAGAAATTCATAAGTATCGGAATAGCTCCCCCTCATTTACATTTAGATTCTCGATTAAAAGAACGTATTTCTTACGAAACAAATCTTAGAAATGCAGGCGCTGACTTGATTTTAAATTCTATTTATGAACTAGAAGATATTGATCTTGACTTGTTTTAAAACAAATTTTAATTAAAAATTTTCTAAATAAATCACGGAGAGGGAGGGATTCGAACCCTCGACAAAAGTTACCTCCTGTAACTCCTTAGCAGGGAGCCGCTTTCAACCACTCAGCCACCTCTCCAGTTCTTATACATTATCAATTTTTATGCAAACATTCAAAATTTTTTATTTAATCGAAATGTCTAGTCTACTTGAACTTTAGGTAATCTATTTTTAAAAGAACAAAGAATTTCCCAAGGAATAGTATTAGATTTACTTGCCCATTCAAGAGGAGAAATTGTTTTATCTCCATCAGATCCTAGTAATAACATGGTACTACCAACTTTAATTTCATTAGAATCTGTTATGTCTACCATCATTTGGTCCATAGTTATAGATCCAACTTGAGGATAAAATTTATTATTGTAGATTACGTTAATCTTGCCTGAAAGATTTCTTGGTACACCATCTGCATAACCAATACTTAATACAGCTAACTTAGTTTTTCTATGACTTACAAATTTGCCTCCATAACTTACACTTACACCTTTATCAATATTTCTTATAAAAGCTACTTTGGCCTTCAAAGATAAAGCTGGTTTAAGTAACAAATTTTTATCTATTTTGTCTAATGGACTGTATCCGTACATAGAAAGCCCAACACGTACCATGTGAAAATGAAAATCTTTGCTAAGAAGCATTCCCGCAGAATTAGACAAATGAATCTTAATTTCATTATTTCTATCAAGATTAATTTGCTTTAATAATTCATTAAACTTCAGTCTTTGTAATTGTGTAACACTTTGAGAATCTATTGCGATAGCTTCATCTGCAGAGGATAAATGACTATATATTCCTCTTATTAAAATGTTCTCAAAAGATTTTATTTTTTCAAATTGCTGAACAAATTTATCGTATTCAAATCCTAATCTTGACATTCCGGTATCAACTTTAAGGTGTAAAGGAAATTTCGATCCAAAGTGCTTACCAATGTTATTGCAAATTAAACATTCTCTTATACTACTGACAGTTGGCATAAGATCATTTTTAAAACATATAATAAGATCCCTTTTCGTATAAAGATTTCCGAGGATAAGTATTGGTTTTTTAACTCCAGAAGAACGGAGCTTAATGCCTTCATTTAATGTGGCAACACCTAATTGAGATGCTCCACCTTTGATAGCATACTGTGATACTAATTCCGCATCATGTCCATATCCATCAGCTTTAACGACTGCCATAAATTGACAATTTTTACTTAATTTTGATCTTAAATGTCTGACGTTTGTTTCTATTGCTTTACCTTTAACTTCAATCCATGCTCTTTGTTTAAAATCTATATCTTTTTCAAAATTTGGAAATTTGTCAAATTTAAATACCTGATTTGTTTGCCTTTTTTGCATTAACTTTGCACAAATATATGCGCTTATTGAAATATACAGTTAGCATGACATGTAAATTGTATTTTGGCATGGGCCAGACTCTAGTTTTAAATGCATCTTATGAACCTTTAAACATCACTTCCTGGCGAAGAGCAGTAATTTTGATGATAAAAGGTAAAGCAGAAAGCTTAGAGGAAGATAAAACATATTCAATTCATAGTGGCAAAAAGTTGCCGACAGTTATAAGACTTCGTTACTACGTCAAAGTTCCTTTTAGAGAGGTTTCTTTAACAAGAAAAAATATTCTTCTGAGAGATAATAATTCTTGCCAATACTGTAACTATAGGGGTAGTGACCTATCAATAGATCATGTTTTACCAAGAAGCAGAGGTGGAACAGATCACTGGGAAAATGTTACTACAGCATGTCTAAGATGTAATGTACAAAAAGGTAATCGAACCCCCGAAGAGGCGAATATGCCCTTAAAACGTCGGCCTTATCGTCCATTAAGTAATCTAAATTTTGAAGCTACAAGACAAATTGACTCTGGCAAGCATAAAGAATGGAGTAAATACGTAATAGGGGTTGCAATCTAATAAAAAAATCTTAATTTACTTCTTTATTAAAATCTTCCATCATTCTTTTTTGTTCTTGAGCTATGCATGCATTAATCACTTCTTCTAATTGACCAGCAAGAATTGGCTCAAGAGAAAAATTGGAACCTAATCTATGATCAGTTGTCCTGTTATCTTTAAAATTATAAGTTCTGATTTTTTCACTTCTATCGCCTGTTCCAACCTGGGAAAGCCTTTGTGATCTCTCTTTTGCATTGGCTTCTTTTAATTGAATTTCATACAATTTAGCTCTTAAAATTTCCATTGCTCGTTCGCGATTTTGCAATTGTGATCTCTCTTGAGTACAAAAAACTCTTATTCCTGTAGGCTTGTGGAGAAGATCAATAGCTGTCTCAACCTTGTTAACATTTTGTCCCCCTGCACCTCCCGATCTTGCTGTACCAACCTCTAGATCTATTGGATCAATCTTCACCTCAACAGGATCAGCCTCAGGCATGACGGCCACTGTGGCAGTTGAGGTATGAACTCTACCTTGAGATTCAGTAGCTGGAACTCTTTGGACTCTATGTACGCCGGCCTCAAATTTAAGTTGACTATATACAGAATCTCCCTTAACAGAGATAACTAATTCCTTAAATCCTCCCATATCTGACTCGGAAGCACTAACAGGTTTTACAGACCATCCAATTTTTTGTCCATATCTTTCGTACATTCTTGCTAAATCACCCGCCCAGATACAAGCCTCGTTACCTCCAGCACCGGCCCTGATTTCTAACATTACACTTCTCTCATCTCTTGGATCTTTTGGTAATAAAGCGATTGTCGTTTTTTGAATCAATTCATTTTTACATTCCTCTAGAGTTATTAATTCCTCATTTATCAAAGATTCCATTTCTTTATCATTTCTATTCTCTTTTAGTAGATTTTTTGAATCTTCGATTTCTTTATCAGTATCAAGTAACTTATTAAAATCAACCACCAAAGGTTCCAATTTTGACCTTTCTCTTGCTATTGATTCTAATTTTTTTGGATCATTAGCTATATCAGGATCTGCAAGCTGGACTTCCAAATTTTCAAAACTTTCTGAAGCAGTTTTCAACCTTGCAATTAATGTTGAGTATTCCAATTGAAATTATGCTTAATTTTTGAAAATTCTATTTTTTAGAATCTTTTTCTTCTTTTTGCTCTTTTGATGTAGCAGAATTAGCTGAACCCATTCCATATTTTTTCATAAACCTATCAACCCTACCTTCTGTATCAAGAATTTTTTGAGTGCCAGTGAAGAAAGGATGATTACCACTCCATACATCAACATGTAATTCAGGTTGCGTGGAGCCAGTAGTCATTACAACTTCTCCATTGCAAATAACTTTTGCATCTGGATACCATTTTGGGTGTATTTCTGATTTTGGCATGATTTAAATTCCTTTAACGTTTGGAGAATTGAGGAGCTTTTCTTGCTTTTTTAAGACCATATTTTCTTCTTTCCTTAGCTCTAGGATCTCTACTGAGATGGCCTTCAGTTTTTAGCGGTTTCCTATTGTCAGGAGATAATTCGCAAAGTGCTCTTGCTGCTCCTTGCTTGATAGCATCTGCTTGACCAGTCAATCCACCACCAAAAACATTTACCAGAATATCATAAGAATTTTCAAGACCTAATGTTTGCAAAGGTGCTTTTATTGAATTTAAGTGCAAAGGGTTAAAGTTTAAGTAATCATCTCCAGAACGACCATTAATTTTTATTAGTCCATTTCCTGGAATCAAACGAACTCTAGCTACTGAAGTTTTTCTCCTTCCAGTTCCCCAATACACAGCTTTGTTTTTTATTTGACTATTCATTTTAATAAATTAACTATTTAATAATACAGGATTCTGAGCAGCATGAGGATGATCAGCACCTTTATAAACTTTTAATTTTTTAAATTGCTGTCTTCCTAAAGAGTTATGAGGCAGCATGCCCTTAACAGCTTGCTCGATGATTCTTTCAGGAATTCTTGCTTGTAGAGACTCAAATTTTTCAATTTTCATTCCTCCTGGTCTTCCAGAATGTCTTCTATACAACTTTTGTGATGCTTTTTTACCTGTTACCTCAACTTTTTCAGCATTAACTACAATGACAAAATCTCCAGTATCCAGATGAGGTGTAAATGTTGGTTTATTCTTACCTCTTAAAACAGTTGCGATTTCTGTAGCAAGTCTCCCAAGTGTCTTATCTTTTGCGTCAACTAAAAACCAATTTCTTTCAATGGTTTTTAAAGATGGAGTAATTGTTTTATTCATTTACCAAATTTATACAAATAAATTTAAAGTTAGTCCTAAATTCTACCTTATTGAATGAATATTAAACAACAGTTTTAAATCATTACAAAAAAATTAGCTTAAATTAAACTAAGAAAAACCCTTAATTAAGAATACAGGGAAAAAATCATTGTTATTAATCTTTTTAAAAACATTTTTTTCATAAACAGCGTTTACAAAACATAACCCCTTAGCTGGAGCAGATTCTTTAACATCATTTTTCTTTTTATGTACCCATCTATCAGTAAAAATTTCTGGCGATATTTTTTTTTCTCCAACTAAAACTAGTTGACCAATAATTAAACGCACCATTCCATATAAAAAACCAGTAGCTTTAATATCAACTAAAATCAAATCTTCTACTCTTTTAATATCAATATTTTTTATATTTGTAATAGAGTTTGATCTATTACTACCACTTTTCTGAAAAGCAAAAAAATCATGTTCACCTTCCATTGTCTTGGATGCATTTAACATTAAAACTTCATCTAATACTTTTTGATATCTATGCCATGACCAATTATTTATGAACAAATTAGGGAATTTACTGTTATTAATGACATATCGATAATGCCTATACATTGCTGAATAGCATGCATGCCAACTATCTTTAACCTCAACTGATTCCAAGATCCTAATTGTTGAGGGTAAAATACTATTTAAGAGATCAGAATAACTATTTCCTGGAACAACACAATCAACATCAAAGTGTACTACTTGACCTGATGCATGAACTCCAGCATCAGTCCTTCCTGCTGCAAAAGTCTTTATTTTGTGATTTGTAATCTTTAAGAGAGCTCTGTCTAAAATTTCTTGAACAGTAGTTGCATTTTTTTGTTTTTGCCAACCTGAATAATTGGATCCATCATATTGGACTAATAAAGCTACCCTTTTCAAAAGATATTTTTTAGTAAAAACCCCTTTAATATCAAACTTAAACAAGCTCGATTATGGCCATCTGAGCGTTATCACCTTTTCTTGAAACAGTTCTGACTATACGTGTATAACCACCATTTCTGTCCCCATATCTTTCCTTTGCTTTTTCAAATAATGAATGAACTAATTTTTTATCATAAATATATCCAATAGCTCTTCTCCTAGAAGCCAAACTCCCATCTTTGGCGAGTGAAATCATTCTTTCAGCTTCATTTCTTAAAGCTTTTGCCCTAGCTTTTGTTGTCGTTACTCTACCTTCTCTAATTAATTGTGTAGTTAAACCTCTTAGAAGTGCTTTCCTCTGATCAGCAGGTTTACTTAATAATGGAATTCTAAGTTGGTGTCTCATAATCTTAAAAATTGTTAAACCGATGTTCTGCTTTGTGGAATAGAAATGCCTATGCGCTCAAGAGCTTCAATAACCTCATCTGCAGATTTAGAGCCAAAGTTTTTAATTTCAAGAAGATCTTCATAGCTGAAGCCCATTAAATCCGAAACTGAGTTAACTTGTGCCCGTTTCAAACAATTATATGCTCTAACGGACAAGTTTAGTTCCTCGAGAGGAATTTGAGCTTCAGGAGATGGTTCAGGTTCTTCAGGAATTTCTTCAACCATTGTGACAGTAGCGAGGGGTTGGAAGAGTTCTATTAATTGGTTTGCAGCTTCAGCAATAGCATCATCAGGACTGGTTGAGCCATCTGTTACTACCTCCATTTTTAATCTTTCTCTGCCCGTTCCACCCTCTGCTACTGCTGTTTCATCAATCGTAAAGTTCACTCTCTTCACCGGCATAAATACAGCATCTATTTGAAGCAAATCAATAGCAGTTGTCTCTTCACTCTTTCGGTCGACAGGTCTATATCCAACACCTCTTTCAACATGGATTTCCAACTCTAAGTTATGACCCTCCTGGATAGTCGCAATCGGTTTTTCACCATCCACAATTTCAACTTGAGAGGAGAATTGAATGTCATTAGCCTTTACCTCCATTGGACCACTAGCTACTAACCTGCCGATTTCCAGCTCTGTATTAGTGCTATTTATTGATAGTTGCTTGCAATTAAGAAGAATATCTAAAACGTCTTCTCTAAC
>QCDO01000006.1 GCA_003278735.1 Prochlorococcus sp. AG-355-J09 | reverse complement strand
ATATTCAGCAGAGAAAAAATTGTTACAATTATAAATCAGTTTTATCCATTAATTGGAAATATTAAGAAAATATTAAAGAGATATGTTAAATGTTACCTTTTTGTGTTAATTTTAAAAATTTTTAAAATAACATCGATTTTATTATTTTTGAGAGGGAACTACAATTACATATATGCAAAGCCTATAGAATTCTCAGACGGTTTTGAGATAGGTATAAGCGAAAAAGGATTAAATTTAAATTTAATAAAGGACATTTCTAATAAAAATCAGCTAGTTTTTGGATTACATTATTTTGAAGGTAACATTTCAGAACTCGATTATTCATTAATAGAACCTGTACCTATTTTGTATTCATCCAAAGGACTTGAAATTTCCTTAAAAAGATTTATTACAGGCAGTGTCAAAGAATCAGGTTTTTTTGGAAAAGTTGGAGTAGGGCTTTCATCGATAAAAGCATCTTCAAATATTGATTTAAGTAGTCAAATATATGATGCAGGTGTTTTTACATTAACTTGTAGAGAATGTGGAAATTTAATTGTAGAAACTAATAATGATTCTTATAAATTAATTCCTTCACTATCACTTGGCTGGAAACAGAAAATCAATCAAAACTTTAGTTTTTCAATTAGTGCAGGATTACAGTATTATGATTTGCCAGATGTTATTTCGAAGTCATCTAGGGGTCAAGATTTCCCCCCTTATGTTAAATCAAAAATAAATTCAATTATTGAAAATACAAATCAAAAATTAGACAAATATGGAAATATAATTCCAACCATATCAATATCATCTAATTTTGTTTTTTAATAATTAATCTCTATTTAGATTTTTAATACTGCATAATATTGATGAACCAAAACCACTTATGAGTTTGACTTATTGTCTTGTTAATTCAACCAAATTTAAAGGTTCCATTTAATGCAACTTAACAACGTTCTTAAGTTCTTTATAGTGCAGAATTGACTAAACAAGCTTGGACAAGTTGGGACAAAAGTTATGTTTTCACAAAAACGCTCCTAAAAACGATTGCCATGAATAAAAAATAAGTGGAGCCAAGCGGACTCGAACCGCTGACCCCCTGCATGCCATGCAGGTGCTCTACCAGCTGAGCTATGGCCCCAAAACTCGAAACGTTAGTGATATCAATCTATTTTAAGATTACTTTGCTAACGTCCTTAATCCCTATAGTACTTTATAAAGTATGATTATTGAAATCTGCACCTTAAAATGCACCTAGAGATTGACAAGTTTTAGCATACTTTCTGGGGCTTTTATTAAGGAATCAAACACTGACTTAAAAGTCCAAGATTTACTGACATTTTTAGATTATATACAACACACGAACCAATCCATTTTAGGAAAGGTTGCGTAGGAACAAATCTTTATGGTTCTTATTTTAAAAAGGATTTAAGTTATTAACTAGTGGATCAAAATAAAGATTCTTAAAAAGTTGCAGAAGTTACTAATACCATCTTATTAAATTCATAAACCAAATCATTTTTTAAGTGTCTGATCGTATTTATATAGATAAAATAGTGAAGTAATTATTTATTATTAGAATAGAGATATTCTTTTTTGGCGAAGTTTATTTAAATTTCCAGAAAATATCTCTCAGGATTGTTTCAAATCCTCAACTAAAGCTTAAAAATTTTTTTTATGAAAAGTACTGAAAATTGGACGATAGAATCAATTTTTGAAGATTGGATTGCCAAAAAAAAGCTATCCCAAAAAAAGCTTTCTTGGTTAGAAGCTAACTTAAGGGATTCCTTCATTGAAATGGATAGAGATTTTGCAAAACATTATCCTAAAACAGTTGCACCTAATTGGATGCGATCAGAGCTTGACAATCCAAATTGTCTTTTTGAGATTCAATGCGTTGCTGAGCTACTGGATATTCTAAAACCAAGAGAAAATGATATTACAAGAATGATAAAAATTTCAGATTTTTTAAAAGAGAGAGGTTTTCTTAAATAAATTAATTTAAGATTGATTTTTAATAAAAGTATTAGTTAACTAGATGATTTCAGGAAGGATGGGCTATTTAAGCTAAATGTGTAATTGATCGTATAAATATCTTTAACAAGATATATCCAATACTCAAAAACAACTTTATATCTTAATAATTAAAAATTAAGAAAAAATTAATATGCTTTTCTAACTCAGAAATTGGAGAACTTTAAAGAAAGTTTTAAGTATGTGTTTCCATTGTCAAACTAAACATTATCTTTTTCCTTATTTAAAAAAGAGTAAACTAAATAATCACTAATAACTACCATAATGAAAGATAAAAATTAACATTGATATAAGTATTAGGTTTAAAAAACAAATTTTAAAAAAATTTTTAAGTATTTATCCTAAGTCTTATCATAACCTTCGGGATTCATTTTCTGCCAACGCCAAGCATCATTACACATCTGCAAAATATCAAATTTAGCCTCCCAACCAAGTATTCTCTTTGCTAATGAAGTATCAGCATATAACTCTCCTACATCTCCCAACCTTTTTCCAACAATTTTATAGGGGATATTCTTCCCTGAGCATTGCTCAAATGCACGTAAAACTTCTAGAACACTATATGATTGGCCAGTACCTAAATTAACATTAATATTATTTTTCTCTGCTTTTTCCAAATTTCTTAAAGCTGCAATATGTCCGGAAGCTAAATCCTCTACATGTATATAATCTCTTTTACCAGTGCCATCACTAGTATCATAAGTATCACCAAAAACTAAAAGTTGCTCTCTTTTTCCAATTGCTACCTGAGTCAAGAATGGAATTAAATTACTTGGTACATTTCTTGGATCTTCTCCTATTATTCCTGATGGATGAGCTCCAATTGGATTAAAGTAACGAAGATTGAATATCCTCCACTCTGGTTGCGCGAACTTGATATCCAGTAATATATTTTCAATTAATAATTTTGTCTTTCCATAAACACTTATTGGAGACAATTCAAAAGTTTCCTTACATTTCTTTGTTGAAGGTTCACCATAAACAGTTGCTGAAGATGAAAAAACAATTTTTTTTATTCCGAAATTGGCCATCTCTTTGAGAAGGTTTATACTTCCTACAACATTGTTTTCAAAATATGATATTGGGTTGTTATTAGAATCTGAAGAAGATTTTAATCCTGCAAAATGAATTACAGCTTCTATATTAAATTTACTAAAGATTGACTTCAAAATACTTTTATCAATAATATCTCCTTTTATGAAATCAAAATTTTTATTAGCTAAGAATTTAATTCTATTAATTACCTCATATGAACTATTTGACAAATTATCAATAGTTACAACATCGTAATCTTCATTAAGTAATTTTAATATGGTATGAGATCCTATAAATCCAGCTCCACCGGTTACTAAAATTTTGGTCATCAAATATTATCTAAATAATAAATTGATAGTTAATCCTATAATTCTATTTAAAAAATATCAATAAAGAAATTTAATTATTATTATTATTATGACTTTTATTTGTCTTAAGGTTTTCAAAAATTACTGCACCAAATATCTTTTTAGAAAATTAATCAAAATTTTTTAATTTATTTAATTTTTTAAATTAACTTTTAGACTAATTTAATTAAAACTTTTGCTTACAACTAAAAAATACGTAATAAATAGCTTTGGAACTTTTGTTATTTTTGTAAAAAAGGATTCGTTTAAATATCTTAATTTTATTTTTTTTAAAAGTTTTATATTTTACGCCATACTGCCAAAAGTTTTCCTTGGAAAATTGCATCTCCTAAATTTAATTCAATTGTTTCGTAATTTGGATTTGCTGCTTCTAAAAAAATTTTTCCACCTTTCTTGAAAAAATATTTCAAAGTTGTTCCCAAACCTGGGACCATGGCACTGACAATTGAACCATTCCTCAGAGAGTACTCGTCTTTAATAGGTTCCATTAAAACCATATCTCCATCTGCGATGCATGCTTCAATCATTGAATCTCCATTTACTGTTAGTGCAAAAACTTCTCTCTTTTTGAGAACTTCAGAAATATTTAATTTATCATGGATATCCGTATAAGTTTCTATTAAACCTCCTGCTGCAACTGAACCCAATATTGGAACCCCCTCTAAAATTTCATCAACTATTTGCAAAGTTCTAGCCTTGCCCTCTTGCCATGATATAAGCCCTTTTTCTTGAAGATGCTTTAATCGACTTTGAATTGGAGCTGGCGATTTAAGTCCCATAGCTTCCATCATTTGCCTTATTGATGGGCTATGTTGAAAATCTCTCATATAATCTTTTATCCATAAGTAGAGCTCATTTTGAGCATCAGTCAAATTATTAATAGAATTACTTTTCATATAAAACAAATGTACTCTAATACATTTGTACCTTTTCATTAAATATTTTGCAAGTATTTCAAGAAATTATGCTTGCCAAAAGCGCTTGTTGAGCATGTAATCTATTTTCTGCCTGATCAAATATTCTGCTATTTTTACTTTCAAATACCGTATCAGTAATTTCTTTTGTTCTATATGCAGGAAGGCAATGAAGAATAATTGCTTCTTTGTCAGCGGTATTTACTAAGTTTGTATCAATGGTAAATCCATTAAAATTTTTATCTTTCTGCTCCATTTTACTTTCCTCTCCCATTGATGACCAAACATCTGTGTACAAAACATTTGCTCCTTTAGCCGCGATGTAAGGGTCATTTACAATTTGCAATGAATTCTTATCTTGATATATTTTCATTGCTTTTTTTATTATTAATGGATTTGGTTCATGGCCTTTTGGACATGCAATTCTGACTTTTACGCCTAATAATGCGCCACACAGAATAAGAGAGTTAGCAACATTGTTACCATCGCCTATAAAGGTCAAAACTACATCTTTAAAATCATGAAATTCCTCTTTAATTGTTAAAAAGTCTGCTAAAGCTTGACATGGATGTTCTAGGTCAGTAAGAGCATTAATTACTGGCTTCACTGACCACTTTGCATACTCCTCTAAATCAGAATGACTGAAAGTTCTTATTGCTAAAACATCACAATATCGGCTTAAAACCCTTGCTGTATCTTTAATTGGCTCACCTCTACCAATCTGGGAAGTAGTCGGGTTTAGATCGACTGTAGTGCCTCCAAGTCTTGACATTGCCACTTGAAAACTAACTCTTGTACGGGTAGAAGACTTATCAAAAATAAGTCCCAAAACTTTATCTTTGAATCTAAAAGTTAATTTTTTATTTTTAAAGTTACTAGCAATTTCAAACATTTGGAAAACTTCCGCTCTTGTCATATCCAAGCTTGATAAGAAATTTTTACTCGCAAGATTATATGGTTTTAACATTTATTTTCTATGAAAACCTAAATTCTACTATGCAGGCATTTTACTTTCTGCTAATAAAGTTTTAAGATCTTCTCCTTCAATAACTTCTTCTTGAAGAATTTTTTGAGAAATTGATTCAAGTAGAGGTAAATTATTCCTTAAAATACTAAGTGCTGTTTCGTGTGCATCATCAACTAAATCTCTTACCTCTTTATCTATTGCTTGAGCTGTAGCATCACTAACGGATCTCCTTGGATTGTTTCCATTCCCTAAAAACTGACCCCCACCTTGTTTGTCATAAGCAAGGGGGCCAAGAATATCACTCATTCCAAATGTACCGACCATTTGTTCGGCTATATCTGTTGCTCTTTGTAAGTCATTTGAGGCTCCAGTAGTAATCTTTCCAAAAACGACCTCTTCTGCGGACCTTCCTCCAAGAAGTGTGGCGATCTGTCCTTTTAATTCTTCCTTAGAATTCAAAAATCTTTCTTCTGTTGGCAATTGAAGAGTATAACCAAGTGCACTCATACCCCTTGGTACAATTGAAATCTTAGCAACTTTGGAACCTCCAGGCATGAGATGACCAACTATTGCATGACCAACTTCGTGATAAGCTACAACTTTCTTTTCATCTTCTTGTAAAACACGACTTTTCTTTTCCAATCCAGCCACAACCCTTTCAATAGCTTCACTCAAATCCTGCTGTTCTACACTTTTCCTTTTTGCTCTTGCCGCAAGCAAGGCTGCTTCATTAACCATATTTGCTAAGTCTGCACCAGCGAATCCACTTGTAGCTTGAGCAATAGAATCTAAATCTATAGAATCTGCTAACTTTACCTTTTTTGTATAAATCTCAAGAATCGTTTTTCTACCAGATAGGTCGGGTCTATCAACTAATACTTGTCTGTCGAATCTGCCTGGTCTCAGTAGAGCCGCATCGAGGACTTCCGGCTGGTTTGTAGCTGCAAGTACAATTACTGGCTTATCAGCAGATGCGAAACCATCCATTTCAGTAAGTAATTGATTTAATGTCTGTTCCCTTTCATCGTTTCCACCTACTACGCCCATAGACCCAGAGCGACTTTTGCCAATAGCATCCAGTTCATCAATAAAAATAATGCAAGGTGCTTTTTTCTTTGCTTGTTCGAATAAGTCTCTTACTCTTGCTGCACCAGCACCCACGAATAATTCGACGAACTCAGAACCTGAAATTATAAAAAATGGAACTTCCGCTTCACCTGCCACTGCTTTAGATAAAAGCGTTTTGCCTGTCCCTGGAGGACCGACTAAAAGGACCCCTTTAGGAATTCTTGCGCCAATATCTGTATACCTTTCAGGTTTTTTGAGAAAATCAACTATTTCGGTAAGCTCATCTTTAGCTTCATCAACTCCAGCAACATCATCAAAAGTTATCTTTGATTCATCATCAGGGACATAGACTTTAGCTTTACTTTTAGTAAAACTTAGAGCACCTTGTGCTCCTCCTCCGCCCATACTTCTTCTAGCAAAGAACTGGAGAACAAGAATAAAGATTAATGGAGGGACCACCCAACTTAAAATAGTTGAAAAGAAATTAGGCTTTTTAGGAGGAGCTGCTGCAAACTCAACACCCTTACTTTCTAATCTTTGTGGAAGATCCATGTCAAAAATTGGAGTTGTGGCTAATACAGAGGGGGCTCCTTCTTCAGCTCCGTTCAATTCATATCTAATTTGTTCCTGAGTAATATAAGCTCTTTTAACCTCACCATCATTTACTTGATCAATAAACAAAGAGTAAGGAACTCTTGGTATTTGCATATTTTGATTCGGGAAGAGACTACTAAACAGAAGTAGGGCTCCAACTCCAATTAAAATTATATTTACAATTCCAAATCTTCTATTAGGTTGATTATCGTCTTGTCTAATTGGCATAACTTCAAGCAATTTTGAGTTTATTATAAACTAAACGAAGGGTTTCCGTATCCGTATCATTTTTTTTGGGTAAGAACCGAACGGTAATTTGACTGATTTTATTGGTAGTGAAAATCACTTTTCAAATTGACTCCTAACGCATATATCATTACCAATGAGACTAACCTCAGAATCGCTTAACTTAATTATTTCATGCATTTCTTTAAATTTAAAGTCTCCAAAGGGATTCATACTATTTTCTCCCCCTAAGATTTTAGGAGCAATAAAAGTAATTATTTCCTGAATACAGTTATATTTAATTGCCTCTGTAGCCAATTTTGGTCCACATTCCCACAAAATTTTGTTACATCCTCTCTTAGCCAATAATTTTGAAATCAACTCTGGATTATCTGACGATACTTTTTCAACCTCCACATTTGGAGGAATTCTGGTTAAAAGGCTTTCATTGGCTGTTGAAGAATCATAAATAACTAAAGTTTTTGCTAAATCACAATGCCAAAGATGAGATTTTGCGGGTAAATTTAAACTTTTTGTGAAAACCACTCTCAAAGGTTCTGGATTTTTCGAACCTCTAGTAGTTAAAAGTGGGTTGTCTTTTCTTAATGTATTTCCTCCAATAATTATTGCATCAAAGTCAGCTCTAAGAGTGTGAACTAGTGACCTTGATTCTTCATTAGTAATCCATTTACTTTTGCCATTTTTTAATCCTATTCTTCCATCAATACTCATGGCCCATTTGAGAACACCATATGTCTTATCAGTAATATTCCTATAAACGAAAGCTTTATTTAACTCTAAAGATTCTTTTTTACATAATCCTAAGTGAACTTTAATTCCAGCTTCTTTGAGCAATTTTATACCTTTACCAGATACTCTTTTATCAGGATCCTTAATAGAAACATATATCTCTTTTATACCTGATGATATGACTTTATCTACACATGGAGGTGTTTTACCTTGGTGGCAGCAAGGTTCAAGATTTACATACATTGAACCTCCTACAGCATCTTTTTTTAAATTATTCAAAGCCATTGCTTCGGCATGAGGCATACCTGCCTTTTGATGAAATCCTTCTGAAATTATATTTCCATTTTTATCAAGAATTACTGCTCCAACCTTAGGATTAGGACTTGTTTTCCCATCGCCAAGAGAAGCTAAATGAATTGCCCTTTTCATCCATTTAATATGATTTACATTTTTTTCAGACATCTCGTATTCTAAATATCAATTTAGTGACCTCCATTCTTTAACCACGAAAGGGGGGACAGGTAACTCTGAAAAAACACCTGATAAAGATAGTCTCAATGGCCTATTTTTATCGATATTTTGAATCAGCTCATCAAGATCAAATTCAGCAGCAGCTTGCCTACCATCATTTGCTAACTCTAAGTTGGATAATGTTTTATCGTTTAATAACCACTGTTTTCTACCAGATTCAACCCTTAATCCAGTGGGATGGTCAATCCTAAGATTTCCTGGATAACCTATTACCCTTAAAATTAACTTATCTTCAAGAAGAGGAGATTTATAAGCTACTAATTGCCAAGTTTCAAAGTCCAAGTCCCTTAAAAACTCGCTACTAGCATTTATTAATTCCCCATTTATTTCTGTTTCTGCAACTTCTGCAGATACTTTTAATGGGTTAAAAATAAAGGAAAATAGTATAAGTAAAGGTAATATTACTTTTAAAAAAATATTTTTATTTGATTTTGTAATTTTCTTCATTTTCAGAATCCATCAGGGCATCAAGAGTAACAGCTGTTCTTACAATAGCTTGATATCTTTTGATTATTTTACGATTTTTTTCTATAACTCGAGATAAATTCAAAGTGTCTTTTTCGGAATAGCTAGATGTTAAATCGCTAGAATCTTCTTCAATAAACTCAAATTCACTATCTTTATTTATTAGAGTTAATAATAAATCATGTAATCTCTTTCTTCTTTCAGACAATTGATTTATTATGAAAGCTCGAACAATCATAAGATAATTTTATAAAACATTCAAATAGATAAGTTTCTTTTAATTAAATATTCATGACTGAAAAAAAAAGAAAAATTCATGTAGTAGGAATTAATTCTTATAAATTTGAGGATCTATCTTTCAAATTACAAAATCTATTTCAAGAGACAGTTTCTATTGCAGTTCCAAATTCATATTTTGAAGAAATAAGATCATGGAGCGAAAATGATTTAGAAAAAAAGAAATTATTTTTTTCGAGCAGTAGTAATAAGGAACTTGTAAACTGGCTTAGATCACAAAAAACTGATGTTATTTTAATTTCGAGAGGAGATCCTCTTTGGTTTGGCATTGGGAGAATACTACTAGAAAATTTTTCAAAAGATGAATTAAGTTTCTACCCTTCAAATACTTGCATTCAATTAGCATTTAGTAAGTTAAAGATCCCATGGCAAGATACTGTTAATGTAAGTATTCATGGCAGAGATTCGACTAAGTTAATTGAGGCTCTTAAAGCAAGACCTTCAAATTTGGCTATCCTTACAGATTCAAATAACAAAAGTCTAGAAATAATAAAAAAAAATTTATCAGAATTTGATCTGATTGACATCTATGATTTTTGGCTCTGTGAAGAAATAGGCTTCGAAAATGAAAAAATCAGGAAATTAAATCTTAAAGAGTCATTGCCCTCAGATATATCAAATTTGAATATTGCTATTCTTTCAAAAAAAAAGGAATATTTTTCGAACAACAATCTTCCTCTATTTGGAATCAACGATAATGTTTTTAAGACTTTTGATGATAGACCAAATTTATTAACTAAGAGAGAAGTTCGCATTCAAATATTAGCTGCTTTAGAGCTCCCAAGAAATGGTGTGATTTGGGATATAGGAGCAGGTTGTGGGTCAATTGGTTTAGAGGCATTAAAGTTAAGGCCTAATTTGGATTTGTTTTGTTTCGATAAAAGGATTGGCTCAAAAGAATTAATACTAGAAAACTCAAAAAGGCTTGACGTCAAACCAAAATTTATTTTTGAGGAAGACATAAATTACACCTTGAATACGAGAAATTTAAGTTCTTTTGAAAACCCTAATAGATTAATAATTGGAGGATGTGATAAAAAAACTAAACTCCAGATCATTAATAAACTTGCACAAGATATGGATATTGGAGACATTATCGTTATCCCAATAATAAATATTCAAACTATTAAAGAATTGAAAGAGGAATTAGAAGATAAAAATTTCATAACAAATTTAAATTTAATTCAGACCTATAAAAACTTAAGTATTGCGGAGGGAATGAGACTAGAACCAAATAATCCTGTTTTTCTATTAACAGCGAAAAAATAAATTCAAATAATTGTTATTTATCAGGTTTAGCCACATGGGGTAAACCCCAACCAAGTTTATTTCTTAATACTTGGAAAAATTCGTGATCTTCAAGTCTAATAAATTTTACTGAGTGTTTACTTTTTCTTATTAAAACCCTATCTTCAGGCCAAACATAACAACCAGCATTGCCATCAACAACCATTACTAATCTTTCAGGAGTTGCAGGAAAAACAGTTACTGGCTCTGAATCATTAAAAACCAATGCCCTAGATGCCAATGAATGTGGAGCAATTGGAGTTAATTGCACGACTGGACAATCAGGTGTGATAACTGGTCCTCCCGCACTTAGAGAATAGGCGGTAGAACCAGTTGGGGTAGATAAAATTACTCCATCAGCTGAAATATCCACAGGAGCATGTCGACCTATAGAAATTTCAAAGTGACACATACTTGTTAGAGGTTCTCTATGAAGAGCCATCTCATTAAGGCAAAGAGACTCCCATCTCCTCTGATCATTCCTCATTACGCTAATGATAAAGCAAGTTCTTTCTTCAATATCCCAATTTCCAGCAATTATTTTATCTATAGCCTCATCTAGGTTAGATAAGTAAGCTTCCGCAAGAAATCCTAAATGACCAGTATTTATTGTGAGAATTGGAATTTTAGCAGGTGCCGTTTGCCTTGCAGCAGAAAGTACAGTCCCATCTCCGCCAAGAACAATTGCAAATTCCATCGATGAATCAAACCCCTCAGGGACGCAATTCGTATATCCCAAAGGACGTACATGTTGATCGGGATTTGCGAAACCAACCATCCCTCCGGAGCTACTAACTCTTACAACTTCAAAATTAGATTTTTCCAATTTTTTTTGAACAGAAGTTGCAGTTTGAACAGCTAGTTCCTTTCCATCATTAACGATTAGTCCTGCTTTACGTACCAATCAAAAAATAAAAACTAGGACTATATTAAACTAATTTGTTGGACAATCCTAATTTAAAAATTAAATACTATTAGAACTGCTCTAAGAATCTAATATCATTTGTATAAAATTTTCTGATGTCGTCGATCTGATGTCTAACCATACAAAATCTCTCAACTCCTAATCCTGCTGCAAAACCAGTCCATTTCTCAGAATCAATTCCTAATTTTTCTAAGACCTTTGGATCAACCATTCCGCAACCCATTACTTCTAACCATTTACCTTTCCACTGGACGTCTACTTCTGCTGAAGGTTCAGTAAATGGGAAATAACTAGCTCTAAATCTTACAGGAATATCTCCAAAAAAGGCCTTTAAAAATGTAAGAACTGTTCCTCTTAAATGACTAAAATTAATGTCTTGATCGATACATAAAACCTCAACCTGATTGAATACAGGGGAATGAGTAGCATCTACTGCATCTCTCCTATATACTCTCCCGGGAGCAATAATTCTTACTGGAGGAGGATTCTTCTCTAAGTACCTTATCTGAACAGGAGAAGTATGGGTCCTTAAAAGTCGATTTTCGTCTAAGTAAAAAGTATCCTGCATATCTCTTGCGGGATGATTTTTGGGTATGTTGAGAGACTCAAAATTATAAAAATCAGTTTCTATTTCAGGGCCACTTTCAACTGAGTATCCTAAACCACAAAATATATCTATTATTTCGTCTTGAGTTGAAATCAAAGGATGTTTATTCCCAGGGGGAGTTCCAATTGAAGGGATAGTTACATCAATTTTTTCTTTTTTAATCTTTTTATCTAAGGCTTCGCTGTTTAGTTTATTTTTTCTTTCAGTTATTAGTTCTTGCAAATTTATCTTTATTAAATTTGCCTTCTGGCCAATAATTGGTCTATCAGTTGCAGATAATTGACCCATTGTTTTCAAGATAATTGATAAATCACCTTTTTTCCCTAGCAAGGAAACTCTCAATAGATCCAGTTCTTCCTGAGTATTAGAATTTTCTATATTATTTTTTGCTGTTAGAGAAAGATTATTTAGTTTTTCCTCAATTTGACTTAATGATTCAATTTGACTCACTGATATAGTAAAAATAAGTATTGCTTTATCTTACTTAAATATCGTCCATAAATAAAATGTCTTGATTAATGAAACCGTTAAATATATTAATTAGCAATGATGATGGTGTTTTTGCAGCGGGGATAAGAGCTTTAGCAAAATCAGCCCAAAAAAGAGGACATAAGGTAAAAGTAGTATGTCCTGACCAAGAAAGATCAGCTACTGGTCATGGTCTTACTTTGCAATCCCCATTAAGAGTGGAAAAAGCTAACGAATTATTTGGAGAGGGTATAGAAGCTTGGGGATGTTCCGGCACACCTGCTGATTGTGTCAAATTAGCACTATCTGAACTCTTGGATCATAAACCTGATCTGGTACTATCCGGAATAAATCACGGCCCCAATTTAGGGACAGATATTTTTTGTTCAGGCACAGTCGCTGCAGCTATGGAAGGCACTTTAGAAAATGTTCCTTCCATGGCAATAAGTGTTGCTAGTTTTAAATGGAAAAATTTTGAATTTGCTGGAGAAATTGCAATGAATATTGCCGAACAAGCAATTAATGATAGTTGGCCAGCTTCACTTTTATTAAATTTGAACATACCCCCCTGCGAAAAAAACAAGATAAAAGAATTATCCTGGACACGATTATCGGTAAGAAAATATAAAAATCAATTTTCAAAAAGGGAAGACCCGAGGGGTGATGATTATTATTGGTTAGCAGGAGAAGTTGTTTTAGATCTTAAATCGAAAGGTTACGGTCCTAAGAATTGGCCTAGTGATGTATCTCAAATACAAGAAAATAAAATATCTCTTACACCTGTAGAACCAGATTTATTTTGGAGAGGTAATTTAGATGACTTACCTAAAATTAATAATTCATTTGTAAATCCTTCTTAAAAGCCATAAAGAAAAGCAAAGTCCAAAAAAATGAGCAGCGATAACTTGCGTGTTACTGAGAACTGATAATATTTCAAGACCAGTAATTGGGATATCAGATGTCGCTGTTATCAATTGTCCAGTTGTTTGAGAGGATGCTTGTATGAATAACGCTCCCATAAGAGCTTGATATCCAATTAATCCAAACAAAATTCCAAATAAATCAACTACAAGTCCTCGTTTTATCAATTTACCGGTTTGTCCTCTTGAGGGTCTTGCGTTGCTTGCAATTGCTCTTCCTGTTCTAACTATTAACCAACCTTGCCAAAGACTAAAAAGTAGTAAAATCAGGGATATTGATGTAAGTGATAGACCAGGCGCTAAGCCCAGCTGTCCTTCGCTGTTATTTACAACATTTGAAAAAAGCAAAACAGCTGCAACAACAACACCTAAAATGGACTGAACCCAAAAGCGTATCCATCCAATGCGCCGCATTCCAAATGAAAGGGACTGAAAATCCATTTTGTCAGACATTCATTTGATTGAATAAACTGTAATCAATCCAAATTTGCCACTAAAATCATAAAATTGCACGTAATCTTTTGATCTCTTTAATATCGCCATCTGAAGTTAAGAATCCCACCTCAATAGCTATTGGAAGTTTTGATGGCCTTCATGCTGGCCACAGACAATTAATAAAAAGTGTAGTTGAAGAAAATCAATATACCCCAACAATTGCAAGCTTCTGGCCTCATCCCCGAGAAGTTCTTTACAAAGAGATGCGTCTTAGACTTGATCTCCCTAATGAAAAACTATCTATTCTTGAAGATCTGGGGATTGAACAATTAGTTCTGATTCCTTTTGATATGGAACTATCCAAATTAAGTGCCGAAAGGTTCGTAAGAGATATTTTGATAAATCAATTACAAGCAAAAAACATTTCTGTAGGTGCTAATTTTAAATTTGGTTTCAGAAGAAGTGGAGATATAAATACAATAAAAAATATGATTAAGGATACTGATATTAAGCTAAAAATTATTCCAATTTTAGAAGACAATGAAGGTAGAATAAGCAGTAGCAGAATAAGAGATCTATTAGAGAAAAGTGATCTGAAAAATGCTTTCAAAATTCTTAATAGGCCTTATAGTTTTAATGGAAAAGTTGTTAAAGGTAAAGGAATTGGAAAAAGTATAGGATGGCCTACCGCAAATCTTGAAATAGATGGCAGAAAATTTTTACCTGGAGAAGGAGTTTACGCATCTTGGACAACCATAGAAAATTCCAACAAAAAAATTGAATCTGTTATGAATCTTGGCTCTCAACCAACAATAAATCCTTTATTGCCTTCTGCAGTTGAAGTTCATTTAATAAATAAAGAAATCGATCTATATGGTTTAAATCTATCTGTTGAACCAGTTGAAAAACTTAGATCTCAAATCAAGTTCAAAAATATAGATCAACTTTCTAATCAAATTAAAAAAGATAAAGATAATGCTCTGAAAATTTTTAAAAACTACAAAAAATAAATTACAAATGCTGAATTCCAATCCTAAAGACGCTGAAGATTTAAGAATTTATCAAATTATTGACGCTAATCTAGATAGAGCCAGAGAAGGACTAAGAGTATTAGAGGATTGGGCTAGATTTGGCCTAGGCAAAGAAAAATATGTTGAAAAGATTAAAAATTTTAGACAAATTTTAGGAAAAAATCATTTAGAAGTTTATAAAAAATCAAGAAATCACATTGAGGACAAATGTAAAGGATTGAGTCATCAAGAGCAATTCAACAGAAAAACTTCTGAGCAAATTATAAGTTCTAATTCAGCCAGAGTTCAAGAAGCATTACGAGTTATAGAAGAATTCTCAAGGCTGCAGAATCATGAGCTTTCAAAAATCGCTTCTGAAATTAGATATGAAATTTATACTATTGAAATTGACTTATTAAGTAATAGCAAGCTTAAGAAGTCGGAGGAAATATTAAAAGAAAATGACTTATATGTAATAACAGATCAAAAAGATAATTTATTAGAAATAATAGAAGAGATTTTAATTGCTGGAGTAAGAATAATTCAACATAGATTTAAAACGGGAACTGATCAAGATCATCTTGAAGAAGCAATTCAGATTAAAAATCTATGTGAAAGATATAATTCTTTGTTTATCGTTAACGATAGAATTGATATAGCTCTGGCATCTAACGCTGATGGAATTCATCTTGGTCAAGACGATTTAGATTTAAAAACCGCAAGAAAACTATTAGGATATTCAAAAATTGTTGGTGTAAGTGCAAATAATGCAATTGATATTTCAAATGCTCTTAAAGACGGTTGTGATTACTTAGGAATAGGGCCAGTATTTGAAACTACAACAAAAAAGAATAAAATACCTTTAGGTATTGAAAATATTAAAACATTAACAAAGGATTTAAATATTCCTTGGTTTGCTATTGGAGGAATCAAGTCAAATAATGTTTCATATTTAAAAAGAAATGGGTTTAAAAAAGTTGCCTTAGTTTCGGAGTTAATGAATTCTGAAGATCCTAAAGAAGACGCTATGATGATTCTAAAAAAGTTGTCTCATGAAAATTAGGGTAAATGGAGAAGAAAAAAAAATAGAACTTGATCAAGAAAATGTTCTACTATCTAGAGCTCTTCACCATATGGGATATAAACCAAATACAATTGTAGTGGAGTTAAATAATTTAATTATAAATTCAATGAAATGGGAAAAAGTGAAGCTTAAAGATGGTGATAATTTAGAAATTGTTTCAATAGTTGGTGGCGGATAAAAGAAAAATATTTAATGTATTAAAAATCTTCATATTTTTTTAAGTTTAGGCTTGAAACAATAACCAAATTTCTCCTTTTTTCGTTTTATATTTTTAATACTTAAATTTAACAATGGAAGAAAAAATTGATAGCAACTCAAGGTCGCTAAAATGGGAGCAAAATGGGGAGTTAGCTCATAAAGATCTCTCCGAGCTGATTGAAAGATTAAAAAATGTAGAAAGTGAACATACCTCATCTGAGCTCTCTAGATTAGGTACAAAATCAAACATAAAAGATTAAATTTGTTACTTAGATCTTGTTTTTATAAAAATTTGTACCAAATTAAAAATACTGAATATAAAAATAAATGCCGAAAAGATTTCCAGAGTGGGTAAATACAGAAGTCGTAATAAAAGCAATCAAAATGAGAGAAGAAGGAATGCTATCAAAACAACTAAATTTATGGATAGAAAACCTATTAGAAATAGAAAAAAAGTGATTATTTAGGAAATACTTTTAATAATTCTAAGAGCCGCCATTGCTGCTCCGTAACCATTATCTATATTCATTACTGCAATACCTGGAGAACAGCTTGACAACATACTATTTAAAGCAGCTTCTCCATCTTTACTAACGCCGTACCCTACTGAGACAGGTACTGCAATTATCGGTTGAGCCAACAATCCGCCTACAACTGTTGCCAAAGCTCCTTCCATTCCAGCACAAACTATTAATACATCATATTTATTAATTTCTTCTAACTGACTCATCAATCGATGAAGTCCCGCTACTCCAACATCTATAAAAGATTGACAATTCACTCCATAAATTTCGAGAGCTAATTGAGCTTCTAGTGTTACGGCCAAATCGCTTGAGCCGCCTGAAATTATGGCAACTTTTTTATTCGTAATTATTTTATTAAAATTTTTCCCAATTGTTAGGCAATTTGCTTCTTCATGGAATCGTGCATCATCATACAAATCTAAAAGATAATTAGCCTTTTCACTATTAATCCTAGTAATGAACACAACCTCATTTTTACTTAATACATTTCCACATAATCTTTCTAATTGGTCGATACTCTTATCTTGCCCCCAAATAGCCTCAATAAGTCCAAGCCTATCTCTTCTTTGAAAATCAAACTTGATATCAGAATTCATCTTTGTTTATCTAATTCTCCCTCATAAATCAATTCAAAAGGATTATCGCCTACATTTAGAGCAGCTTTAACATTATCTTCAAATTTTTGTTGAACTAAATTTACTTCTGACATTGGTATGCTTTTCCATAATTTCTTACTTTTCCAATTTACTAATATTAAAGCTTCTTCTTTTTCTTTATCCCAAAATAATTGTCTACCCAAAAAACCATCTTGAGAAGATAACCAAGGCTCCCATATTTCTTTTTCCGCATTTAGCCATGCTGTTTTTACATCAGCAGGTACTTTAAGTCTTAATTCCTCTGTGACCATTTCACTTTGAAAAGTATCCATTGTAAGAGCTTTTAAATTGGGAATATCAGATTGAAAAATTAAAACTACTAAGCAAATTAATAATAAACAAAATCTTTGAATTTTTTTTTTCAAATTTAAATTAAATCTCATTTTTTCTCAAGAAGAACTACTGAATGGCAACTAATACCCTCTTCTCTCCCTTCTGGACCCAATTTTTCATTCGTGGTTGCTTTAATACCAATTAAATTTTCTTCAATATTTAAAATTTCAGAAATGTTTTTTTTCATTAGTTTTATATGTGGCATGATTTTTGGCCTTTCAGCAACAAGAACACTATCAATATTATTTATTTCCCAACCATCTTGTCTTATCAAGTCAATTACTTTTGATAACAAAAACAAGCTATCAGCATTTTTCCATTTTTCATCAGATGGGGGGAAATACTTTCCTATGTCGCCCAACGAAAGAGCTCCCAATAATGCATCCATTATTGAGTGACTTAAAACATCAGCATCACTATGCCCATCCAATCCTAAACTTTCAGGGTGATGCAATTTTACACCTCCAATAATTAAATCTCTATCCTCTACTAGCCTGTGAATATCGTATCCATTACCTATTCTAAATTTCATGAAATGATTATTTTCTTGTATTATTCTCTTACTTTGTGGGGATTTTTTGTAGTTTTGATTTGAAATTAAGTCACTTCTTCTCTCCAATGTTCTTTCAAAACTTTTTTGTCTTCTCCACGATTTAATCTCTTCATGATTACCGCTAACTAGAATATCTGGCACTTTCATATCTTTAAAAGTTAATGGCCTAGTGTATTGAGGATATTCTAATAAAAAAGAATTATGACTCTCATCGACTAAGGAGTCTGGATCACCAAGAGTTCCTGGCAATAACCTAGTCAAACCGTTAATTATTGATATAGCTGGTATTTCACCTCCAGAAAGTACATAATCGCCGATCGATATCTCTTCATCAGCTAAATATCTAACCCTTTCGTCAAAACCTTCATATTGACCACAAATAATTATTAATTGATCTAAAGATGACCATCTCGTCAAATCCTTTTGCTTTAAGACTTTACCCTGTGGCGTCATCAATAAAGTTTTACTTTTAGGTGTTTTTCTAATTGATTCATATGCCTTATAAATAGGTTCAGGTTTTAATACCATCCCTGCTCCTCCTCCATAAGGCTTATCGTCTACTTGTCGATAAGAACCTTCTCCATATTCTCTTAAATCATGTAAATTTAGATCTATCAAATTCTTATCTAGAGCTCTTGTTATGACCCCTAAATTATTTATTAATTCAAAAGCTTTAGGGAACAATGTAATTACATCAAAATTAAAACCACTCATCTACAAATCTTCCTCATAACCAAACTCAATTAACCTTGATTCTTTTTTTCTCCAATTTGGAACAACTTTTACGAACAACTCTAGGTGAACTGGGCCATCAATTAATTTTGACATATTTGATCTTGCTGTCTGACCAATCATTTTTAGCATTGAACCTTTCCTTCCAATAAGAATGCCTTTTTGAGTAGATCTTTCAACAATAATAGTAGCCAAAATAGCTGTAAAAACTTTGCCATTTTTTCTTCTCATTTCCTCTCTCTTTTCTATCTTTACTGCGACACTATGAGGTACCTCTTCTCTTGTATTTATTAATACCTGCTCTCTTACTAAATCAGATAATAAGTTATCTAATGGTTGATCACAAATAGTTTCTTCGCTATAAAATTTTGGTCCCTCTGGAAGAAAATTAAGTGCCATATCGACTAGTTCAGAACATCCTTCTCCTTGATTAGCACTTACAACTTGAAAGTTTCTATTAATTCCAAAAAATCTTCTATATTGATCTAATCGTAAATTCCTAAATTCTTTATTAACCAAATCCCACTTATTTAGTGCAACAATAAACTCAGTTTTATTTGCGATTAAAAAGTTCAATATATATTCATCACCTCTTCCAGGTTTTTCACTTGAATCAATTACAAAAATAACCATATCAACTCCATTAATTGCAGATTTTGCGTTTTTTACTAATATTTCTCCAAGTCGATGATGAGGTTTATGAACACCTGGCGTATCGACAAAAATTATTTGCCCGTTTTCTGTAGTTAGTATCCCTTTTAATTTATTTCTAGTAGTTTGCGCTATTGGAGAAGTAATTGTTATTTTTTCTCCAATCAATTTATTTATTAAAGTAGATTTACCCACATTTGGCCTTCCTAGTAAAGTTACAAACCCAGATCTATAATTAGTCAAAGTCTTTTAATGCATCAATAATAAAATTCTGATCAAAAATGGAAAAAAAAACCATAAATTTAAAGGAAGCTTCTTTTACACAAGCAATAAATATATCAGCAATATGGTGTAAAGATTGGAGCGAAGATTTACTCAGCGAAGAAGTTTTAGCAGATAGAATTGCAGAGCTAATTAAAACAAGAAATGGACTCAGAGGATTTTTTGCCTACGCTTTATCAGATAAAGATTGTTTTTTGTTAGATCAACTTCCTTTTTCTCTAATTTACAAACTGAACGAAGGCGGTGATGCTGTAACAGATATAGTATTAAAAAATTTAATAATGAGTTCCGCTCAAATTATTATTCATCGAAGAGATAATAATTATGAATATGAGACAGCATCAGAAAATATTTCAAGCAGATGTAAAGCTATTTTGAGACTACTCGAAACTAAGTCAGTTACAAAGTCTGTTAATCAAGTCTTAGGAGAGCTAGATAATATGGGAAATAGTTTTGATAATTCAGTAAAATATGACTCAGAGCAGAAAGAATTTATAAAAAAACAAATTTTTGATATCGCCTAATAAAAAAGCGCAGAATAAATCTACGCTTTTAATTAGACAATTCAAAATTTTTAGTCTCTTCTTCCACCGCCTTGGAGAGCAATCATTAATCTCAATATAAAAACAAAAAGATTTATGTAAGTTAAATACATACCTAAAGCACCCGCAAGGTATTGCTCATCATTATATCTTCTTGGCATGGTATAGAAATCAACGAAAGACATTGCCACAAATAATACAGTTCCAAATCCTGCAATTATAAGTTCGAGTCCTGAGCCTCCAAAAACTCCTGGAGCAAAGAATCCTCCAATTAATTGAACAAACATTGCTATGAGAAGACCTATTAACCCAAGACCAACAACCCCACTTAATGCCTGACCAACACTATCGCTCATTCTTTGGCCAGCGTAAGAGGCAATAACGAATGTTATACCTGTAGCTAAAGCAGCTGTTCCGACAGAACTAATACCAATCGTTCCTATTGCTAAAGCAACTATTCCACTTAAGGTAAATCCAGTTAACAAACTAAATCCTGTTAATAAAGGCAATGCCTTAGAATTATTTGCATTATTTGCAGCACTTGTGGCTATAAAAAACAAAATCAATTCTGCAATTAACGCAACTATTGAAAGAGGCTGGAAAAGTCCAGGATTTGTTGCTATGAGTGAGACACCTGCTAAAACGCCTAAAGAAGTTAGAACCATACCTCCACCTACGTAAGGTAAAGCTTTTTGAACAACATTAGGTCCAACAATTGAACTAGTTTGTGCTTCACGAATAGCTTGATTGAAATTACTACTTGCTGGCATTTTCTTTAATAAATATGAACCTATTCTACTCGATTTTTAAAATTTCAGGGTACGGATCTCCAGAGTTATAAAGTTATTGATAAGCCTCAATAATTTTCTGAACTAAAGGATGACGGACTACATCTTCAACAGTTAAATAACAAAATTTTATACCTTGAGTTTCAGAGAAAATTCTCGATGCTTCGATGAGGCCGCTTTCCTGATCTTTTTTTAGATCAATTTGTGTAATATCTCCGTTTACAATCATTTTAGATCTATCACCCAATCTGGTTAAAAACATTCTCATTTGAGAGCAAGTAGTATTTTGTGCTTCATCTAGGATAATCATCGAGTTATCTAGAGTTCTGCCTCTCATAAATGCTAAAGGTGCAACTTCAATAATTCCCTTATCGATTAACGAATTTGTTCTATCAAACCCGAAAATACTATGTAAAGAATCAAATAGTGGTCTTAAATATGGATCTACTTTTTGTTGCAAATCACCAGGTAGAAATCCCAAACTTTCACCAGCTTCTACAGCTGGTCTGGTTAAAATAATTTTTTCAATTTTTTTCTCATTCAATAGTCTTGCCGCGCAAACAGTTGCTAAAAATGTCTTACCAGTTCCAGCTGGACCAATTGCAAACGTAAGATCAAAGTTTTCAATTGATTCAACATATTCTTTTTGCCTTATAGTTCTTGGTCTTAAATATCTTCCTTCTTTGGAACGCGCAAGAATTTTTTTTCCAAGTTCAGCATGTGAAGACGATTCGCCCATATTTAAAGAACTTAAAGCCGCTTTAAGATCTACCTCTGGGACTTCTAACCCTTGTTCCCAAATTGGTCTTGTTAGTTCTACTAATGCTGAGGCTCTCTCAATTTTGGATATGACACCGTTCATCTCAAGTTGTAATCCTCTTATAGTTAAAGAAACTCCAGTAAGAGACTCGAATTTTTTTAAAAAAGAATTACCAGGTCCAGATAATGCTGTAGCGGCATCAGAACTTGGCAAATCTATTTTGAAGTGACCAGTTTTGGAAACTTCCTTCATCTAGTTATTGAATAAGAATAAAAATTTATCAACTCACTAGCTTTCAGCTTTACTACTATCATTTTCTTCGTCTTTAGTTTTAGCTTTAGCTAATTTTTCCTTCTCTAACTTTGCTTTACCAATGGCGATAGAGGGTCTTTCTGTTTTTTCTAATAACCCTCCCTTTTCTAATAAAGTTCTCACAACATCAGTTGGCTGAGCACCCTGAGTAAGTCTTGCCCTTAAAGCTTCTGTGTCAAGCCTGGTTTCCTTAGTTCTTGGGTTATAAAAACCTAGTTCTTGCAGAGGTCTTCCATCTCTTCTGGAAGTACTGTTGCACGCAACAATTCTGAAACTTGCCTCTTTTTTCTTTCCAAAGCGCTTAAGGCGCAATTTGATCATCTTAAATTAATGCATTTTTAATAATAATATCATTTAAAGGTAAAAATATAGAAACTATAAATCGGCAAAACCTTTTTTCTTTTTATTATTTTTTTGTTTTTTCATTGGCTTATTACCACTCATACCTCCCATTCCTGGCATACCTCCCATTCCTGGCATACCTCCAATTCCTGGCATACCTCCCATTCCTGGCATTCCTCCGTTAGACATTTGTTTCATAAATCCTCTCATTCTTTGAAAATCGGCTAAAACTTTATCTACATCTTTTGCTTCATAACCACTACCTTGAGCGATTCTTTGTCTTCTTGAGGGGTGAGCGGCAAGAACTTCGGGTTTTTGTTTCTCCTCAAGAGTCATTGACGAGATCATAGATTCTATTTTCTTAAGTTGATCTTCTCCATCTTTTATCATCCCATCATCTATTTTATTCATTCCAGGAATCAATTTAATCAATCCACCAAGTGAACCCATTCTCTTAATTAATCTCATTTGCTTTACAAAATCATTAAAGTCAAAAGTTGCTTCTTGAAGTTTCTTTTGCATCGCTTCTGCATCAGCAAGTTCAACTTCTTTTTGGGCTTTCTCAACAAGTGTTAATACATCGCCCATGCCTAAAATTCTGCTAGCCATTCTCTCTGGATGAAATGGTTGCAATGCCTCTATTTTTTCACCCACACCTATAAATTTGATTGGTTTACCACTTATTTTTCTTATTGATAAAGCAGCTCCACCTCTTGAGTCACCATCCAACTTAGTTAATATCGCTCCTGTGATTCCTACTTTTTCATGAAATGATTTTGTTAAGTCTGCAGCTTCTTGCCCAATCATTGAATCAACAACAAGCAAAACCTCATCAGGATTAGAAACTTCTTTTATTCGAACCATTTCACTCATCATGGAATCGTCAATTTGCAGTCTTCCTGCGGTATCAATAATTATCGAGTTAAAATCATTTTCACTAGCAAAATTCAATGCTTCCTTTGCTATTTCTTCTGGTTTGCTATTTTTTTGTGTGGCCGAAAAAACCTCCAAATCATATTGACTTCCCAATGTTTTAAGCTGCTCTACAGCTGCTGGTCGATAAATATCTGCAGCAACCAAAAGAACTTTTTTATCTTTTTCCTTCAAATACAGTCCTAATTTTCCTGTTGCAGTTGTTTTACCCGCTCCCTGAAGTCCAGCCATCAGAATGACTGTAGGACTATTTTCATTTTCGTTTAATGGAGAATTTTCATTCCCCATAATGTTAATCAATTCTTTATTTACGACTTCTATAAATTTTTGACCTGGGTTTACACCCCTTACTACTTCCTCTCCTATGGATTTATCTTTGACATCTGATATAAAATCTTTTACTACAGACAAACTAACATCTGCTTCAAGGAGTGCTCTTTTAACCTCCTTCAATGCATCGTTAATATTATTTTCACTAATTTTTGCTTCGCCTCTTAAACCCTTTACTGCATCTTCAAAGCGTGACGAAAGTTCATCAAACATTATTAATAAGTATTTTTAATTATTATAGATGATCTTGAAGTTTGTAATTAAAAGCCGCTCACGAAATCAACCAATTTCCAGGATTTATTTGAAAAGCCCAAAATATATTTGACTTTAAGGGGATTTAAAGATGTTTCATTAATAAATTCTCCAGAGTTCTTTAATAACCTTTCTAGATAATTCAGTTCTACTAAAACAACTATCCGAGATGAAGTTTGCGATTCCAAATCAATTTTAAGTATTTGGGAATTAATCTCCTTATAAATTCCTTTCTTGATATCGTTCTGTCTTTCTTCGATTGTTCGATCAATTAGACCTTTACTAACAATCTTAGAAAGATTAATTTCACCCTTTCCGGCTAAGTAATTACTTTTATTAAGAAGCCATCCATTAATTAAATTACTTATATCTTCCAAAGAAGGTGAAGCAGTATAAAGTTCTTTAAATTCATAGGAAATAATTGAAGTAGATTTCTCAGAAATAGAATTCAATTTACTTGAAGGATTTTTTTTTATTTCTTGAACAATATCTATCTCACTAATATTTTGATTTTTATCTTTTGCAATTAATGGTTTTTCAGCAATAGATTCGTCCTGAATTGATTTTTTAAAATTATTTCTTAAAAATCCAATACCTATACCAAATACAAATAATATCAAAAACGCATAGATATAAATTAAATACGGCGACCGATTAATTATCTCTTTATCCTTCAAGAATTCCCCAAAACTAAACTTTAATTCAGCAATTTTTTCAATTAAAAAATTGTAAAACTCAATTGGTTTTTTCTTAAAGTATTGCTCATTGAATTCTATTTCTTTGGTCTCAACCTTTTCATAGCCTTGTTTTATGCCACCAGGCCAAGGTAATCTTCTTTCATCAATATTCTCCAATATATTATCAAAATCTTCAGTCGTTTTTGTGTTGGATTCCTTCTCAATTTGTTGGTTTTGAAGATTTGATCTAATTGCAATTTTTTTTGATTTCTTTTCTAATTTTTCAATAAATTCTTGAATTTCCCTATCTTCAAACCAAGAATCTAAATCCACCTCTTTTGAGTCAATGTCTCTATACCCAACTAAAACATCATTCTCTAACCAATTTTTACAGAAAATACATATCGCTTCTAACTTATTTCCAGGATAATTATTAAGCCAATCTCGTAAATTTTCATCAGAACTACTTGAAAACCTTGCAGAGGCTTGGTCAATATCTGCTAAAAGCAAATCTAAACAACCAACAAGAGGCATTGAATCAAGACCTGATAAATTTAGTTTCTTTAAAATTCTTCTCGCTTCAAATAATTTTTCTGGCTTTCTTCTAGAGAAACCAATAGCTGTTAAGGATAGAAACGCTAAAAATCCTGCTTCTAATGATCCTCTTTTTTGTAATTCAAGAAACAAATCGATCTGTTCTTGCACTGTCAAAAATGACTTAATTTGTTGAAAAAAAACTTCAAACTCTTGCTGATTTAAATAATCTTTATATTCAGATTTATTATTACCTTCCAAACCACCTCTTTTGATTATTAAATTTTCCAACATACTTAAGCCTTTTTTATGAGACTCTTGATCATTTAGATCTCTACTAAGTAGATCTAGGATTCTGTAAGGAAGCAAAGCAACCAAATCTTCTTCAAGTTCTTTTCTTTTTTGTCCAAGCTTTCCCATCCTTTGTAGAAGTTGTATACCTTCATATAAAAAGTCTGCCGCGTTCGAATAGGATCTAAGCTGTTGTTCTTGAATTGCAGAATCTCTAGCTGTTAAAGCAGCTAATAATGTTAAATCAGCTTCTCTACTACTTCCTAAAGCTGGAGTTTGTGGGGGTTGCAATGCTTTTCTCGTAATTTTAAAAGCTTCTTTTGGTGAACCTGATTCCCAAAGAAGTATTAATCCTGCTACTTCTCTATTTGAGGAAAAATCCAATCCAGAATTCCCATTTAATAACAAATTTTCGTACTCTCTTCTGCTTTCTGGATCTGTAAGTAGATCGGCAGTGAGGCGAAGCAGCTCAGATCTTTGGGTTAAAACTTCATAAGTAAAACCTTCATCAGGTGTTTTATCTAACCGCAATTGAAACGCCCTTAATATTTCCTCAGAAGTTGCAGAGGGGCTTACGCCAATTAAACGAAAATGGTCTAAAGGAAGTTCCAAACAAATATCCTATTGAAAATTCTTAGACAAATTTTATCAACTTAAAAAATTTTTTCACAAGGTCTTACAGAGTTATTAAAAAAAATCATGAAAATCGCCCATCACGGCTTAGAATGTTAACAAATCAAAACTTCGTTAAGGTATTTTTCTTGGAAACACACGTAGAGAGAATCTCAAATCTTCAAGACATA
Organism: Prochlorococcus sp. AG-355-J09; assembly: GCA_003278735.1. Lineage (GTDB taxonomy): Bacteria > Cyanobacteriota > Cyanobacteriia > PCC-6307 > Cyanobiaceae > Prochlorococcus_A. The sequence continues at coordinate 71,577 of QCDO01000006.1, read as the reverse complement.
AAAAAAGCCGAATTAGATCGAGAAACTGGATTATTCCTTTTTGAAGACATGACGCTTGGACGTAGGTTTGAAGATAAGTGTGCAGAAATGTATTACAGGGGAAAAATGTTTGGTTTCGTTCATTTATATAACGGTCAAGAGGCTATAAGCACGGGAGTAATTGGAGCCATGAAAAAGAAACATGATTGGTTTTGTAGTACCTATCGCGATCATGTTCATGCACTAAGTGCGGGTGTTCCCTCATTTGAAGTAATGAGTGAACTTTTTGGTAAATCCACTGGTTGTAGCAAAGGCCGAGGTGGATCCATGCACTTATTTTCAAGAGAGCATCACCTACTCGGAGGATATGCATTTATTGGAGAAGGAATTCCAGTTGCCTTAGGGGCAGCCTTTTCAAGTAAATACAAAAAGGAAGTTGCGGGAAATAGTAATAGTGATGCGGTAACTGCAGCATTTTTTGGGGATGGGACTTGCAATAATGGGCAGTTTTTTGAATGTTTAAATATGGCCCAGTTATGGAAATTGCCCATAATTTTTGTAGTTGAGAATAATAAATGGGCTATTGGTATGGCACATGATAGAGCTACAAGTAATCCAGAAATCTGGAGAAAAGCGTCTGCTTTTGGCATGCACGGCGAGGAAGTTGATGGAATGGATGTATTAGCAGTAAGAGGGGCAGCACAGAGAGCAATTGAGCGAGCTAGGGCAGGAGAAGGTCCCACACTTTTAGAATGTTTAACTTATAGATATAGAGGGCATTCTCTTGCTGATCCAGATGAATTAAGGTCTGAAAAAGAGAAGGAGTTTTGGGGGAAAAGAGACCCTATTAAGAAATTAGCTCAAGAAATTATTGACGGTAAATTCGCTACGGAAGAAGAATTAAAAATTATTGAAAAGAAGATTGATGCTGAAATATCGGAGTCAGTTAAAAATGCAATTGAAGCTCCCGAACCTCCTTCAGAAGAATTAACGAAATATATTTGGGCAGAGGATTAGATTAAATACCGCTAGGTAATTTTCTGGTTAAATTCCTTAATTTTCTTAGTGCCTTAAGTTCAACTTGTCTGACTCTTTCTCGAGAAACTTCTAATAATCTTCCAATTTCTGCAAGCGTATGTCTCTCATTTGCATCAAGTCCAAACCTTAGTTTAAGAACGTGTTGTTCTTGCTCGCTTAAATGACTTAACCACTTACCAAGTTGCTCTTGATGCATTTTTTGTTCAACTTGATCTAAAGGCTCTTCATTATTACTATCTGCAATTAAATCACCTAAAAAGCTCCTGCCATCATCACCATTTACTGGAGCATCTAAACTACTTGTCGATAAAGCTTGTCTTAATACAGAATCCAATTCTTCAACATCAATTTCCATTGCCTCTGCAATTTCAATTCTGCTTGGCATTGCACCAAGCTTATGAGCCAAATCTCTACTAACTTTTCTAATAGAAGCTAACCTTTCACTTAAGTGAACAGGTAAACGGATTGTTCTAGATTGACAGGCAATTGCTCTTGTCATACTCTGTCTAATCCACCAAAAGGCATAAGTAGAAAACTTATATCCTCTTGTCGGATCAAATTTTTCAACAGCTCTCTCTAACCCTAGAGAACCTTCCTGTACTAAATCAAGAAGTTCCAGTCCTTTGCCTTGATATTTTTTTGCAACACTGACAACTAATCTTAAATTAGCTTTCATCATTCTTTCTTTAGCTCTTCGACCAATTTTGATAGTTCTTTTTTGCTGAGTTGTAAATTCTTTAGTCTTTTCATTTAATTGTCCATCTTCTGTAAGAATCATCATCTTTTGGACTTGGTTCCCCAATTCAATCTCTTCGGCAGGTGTTAATAAAGGAACTCTACCGATATTCTGTAAATACCAACTAATTGGATCATTACTTCTCCTTTTAGGTTGTTCTGCTTGTGTTGGTAATGATGAAACCATACTTTGACCTAATTAAGGTATTAAAACTTTCCTACACTTTTGAAGAAATAGCCAAATATTTAATGCGCGCTTCAGATTTCAAGTTATATTTGTACACTTATGTGTTTAAAACTATAAATAACTCTCTCAAATTGTTTCTTTCAAGATATTTGTCTCATTTTTATATTTCTCATTAATTTTGACAATTCGTCACCAATAGCAGAAGCATTTGACCCTTTTCTGCACTTTGATGCAGCAAATGAATGCAAAAGTACGTATTTAGCAAAAAAATCTGTTGTTATGTTTCTAGAAAAGGTTAAATCAATCGCAGAACTGCCAGCTATGAACCCACATAAAAGATCACCCAATCCAGCTCGAGCTGTCTGTGAATCGGTTCCGAAAAGTTGCCAAGCTTTTTTACTATCAGCAACTATACTGTTAGCTCCTTTAAATAAAATACTAATGTTAAATTCTTGCGCAGCATTAAGAGCTTTTTCAACATTAGTCTCGAATTTGATATTAGGGAATAACCTCGAAAATTCTTTGCTATGCGGTGTTATCCATGTCTTAAATCTTCTCTCTAAGAAGAATTTTGAACATAATTTAGATTCTGAAATTCTATTGAGTGCATCCGCATCCAAGATCAATAATCCTTCAAAACCAGTGAGAATGTCTTTTGCTTTTTGCCAATCATCATTATCAATTCCAATTCCTGGGCCGACAGCTACTGAATCAAATTCACTTAAATCAATATTTTTTAATGCACTAAATAAAGATGCATTTCCATTTTGATTAGATTGCATAGTATCCTTTAAAACTATTTCTGGAGCAACTTGCCAAATAGATTCTGCAACTAACTCAGGCAGGACAGCCGAGATATAGCCTGCGCCACTTGATATTGCCCCTTTTAATGCTAAGTATGCAGCACCAGGATATTTTTTACTTCCAGCTATTAATAATGTTCTACCTCTTTTATATTTGTTGGAATTTCTTGGTAAAGAAGGCAAATCAATATTTTTTAAATCTTTATAAGTAACCTTAAAAATCTTTTTATCAACTTTGGAAAGTTTACTAATAGACATCCCAACATCTATATGGTGCAATTCTCCAATAAAAGGTAATGCAGAATCTTGCGTCAACCCAATCTTGTTAAGACCAATTGCCAAGGTATGGTTTGCCTTTACTGCTTTATCTAAAAAAGGCTCTCCTTTATCAGGACATAATCCTGTTGGAATATCAATACTTATTACCTTGCCAGATTTATTATGAAATTTTTGATTAAAAAGTTTAATTAATTTATTATCAACTTTTCTTGTTTGATTATTACCAAAAACAGCATCAATCCAAAGTTCTTTACCATTTGCATCGGGGGGCTCTACTAATTTTGTGACACCAATAGATGTAAGATAATTAAGGTGGTTATTTGTTAATGTTTTTTTTATCGGGAATGGACACCATACCTTTACTAAAAAACCTTTCAAAAAAAGCTCTCTAGCTATTACTGCACCATCCCCACCGTTATGCCCAGGACCTACAAAAACAGTTATTCCGTACTTTAGAAGAGGTTTCCTTTTCAAGAGCCATCTACTAATTTGAATACCAGCTTTTTCCATTAACGCTTCTTGAGGCATTCCATCAGAAAACATTTCTTTCTCTAATATCAACATTTGCTTTGAATCAACAATTAAATGTTTAGAGTCAATTGTTGGCCATACAATTTCGTTCATAATTAGTACAAAGCAATTGAAGTACTGTTCAAAAATTTAAACTTCCATGTTAAAGATACAAAAGGATAAAAAATTAGAGAACTTTTTTTCTTCTAATGATAAAACTAAAAAGAAGAAAAATATTATTGTAGGTCTTTCTGGTGGCGTAGATAGTTCCCTTTCAGCTGCTCTTCTTATAGAAAGAGGCTGGAATGTTGAGGGACTAACTCTTTGGCTAATGAAAGGACAAGGCTCCTGTTGTTCTGAAGGATTAGTAGATGCTGCTGGCCTTTGTGAAGATTTGGGAATTAATCATAAAATAATAGACTCAAGAGAAATTTTCGAAAGAGAGGTAATTAAAAAAACTACTGAAAGCTATGAGAAAGGATTCACTCCACTTCCATGTTCGATGTGCAACAAGAATGTGAAGTTTGAAGAGATGCTTAATTACGCAATAAACAAAAAAGACTTTACTCATATTGCGACCGGACATTACGCAAGGATAAAAAAATCATCTTATGCTAAAACACTTGATTGTAAGAGCTTTGTATTTAAGGACTTCCTTCTTCTAAGAGGTGCTGACGAAAACAAGGACCAAAGTTATTTTCTTTATTCTCTTTCACAAGAAGTACTAAGCAGATTAGAATTTCCTCTTGGTGAAATGAAAAAAGAAGACACAAGAAAGGAAGCCCTGAGATTAGGCCTTAGAACTGCTCAAAAACCAGAAAGTCAAGATTTATGTTTAGTTGAGCATTATGGATCAATGCAGAGATTTATCGACAAACACATTGAACCCAATAAAGGAGAAATTGTGCATATAAATGGGAAAGTCCTAGGAACTCACAATGGTATACAGCACTTTACAGTGGGTCAAAGAAAAGGTTTGGGCATCGCTTGGCCTGAACCATTATATGTAAAAAGTTTAGATAGGGTAAAAAACATAGTTTATGTAGCAGATAAAAGTGATCTATTTAATAAAGAAGCAATAATTACTAAGGTTAACTGGGTTTCAATCGAAGAACCTAAGCAAGAGATACAAGTAGAAGCACAAATCAGATATAGAAGTCATCCAGTTAAAGGAACTTTAATCCCTTTGAAAAATTTAGATAATCCAACTAAAACATTTAAATTAATATTTGAAGAAAGTCAAAGTTCAGTAACACCCGGACAAGCTGCAGTTTTTTACAAAGGAGAAATTTTATTAGGTGGCGGATTAATTAATTAATTTTCCAAAAGAAATTTATTCCCAAAAAAAATATAAACAATAACAAAATAGGTTTATCTCCAAATTTTGTATAGAAGGTCTTGTCGGATGAAAAATTGGGGAAAACTACTTTATTTTGCTCCACATTTAAATCTAGAAGTTGAATTATTTTCCCATCATCTTTAACTAAACCCGAAGGACCAGTGTTTGATACAAGTAGATTATCTTTTTTATTTTCAATACTTCTCAATCTTGCCAAAGACAGGAATTGATTATAAAGCTTAGTTGGATAGGGATCTAAATTTGCTGCAGTTATTATTAGTTTTGCACCATTATTAATAGCCTTTCTTATTTTCAATCCATCACTAATTTCATAACAAATAGACACTGCTAGAGGTTGTGTAAATTTTGGATCAAAAAATCTTGAATCAGAGCCTGGTTGAATTCCTCCTACTGCAGATAATCCTCTTGAAAAACTATCTAGAAATCTAGGTATTTTTTCACCTATTGGAACAAGTCTATTTTTATCTATAAATGAGGTAAAAGATTTATCTCCAATTTGAAATCCGAATAAAGAACTTCTTAACTCATTATTAGAATTTCTGAAACCTCCTGCCAAGGTATTAACCTTAAAGCCTTTAGATAAATAAAAATTACTGTATAGAGTACCTTCAGGAGCAACAAGAAGTTTCACTTTGTTTGATAAAGCATACTTTTGAGCGATAGATAGCTTTTCTTCAATAAATTCATCATTTATTTTTAATTTTTCTCTTGTTGGTATATTAGTTTGCCAAATAGCTACTGGATATTCATAACTTCTTTTAATTGGAGTTGTTAAACCTCCAAATAAATGTAAGAAAATAAAAACCAAAAGTCCTAAAAGAAATATTTTTTTAAAGTAAAGTTTTCTTTCCCATCTACCTTGAATATAAAAAATCCAAAATCCAATCAATATTTGTAATACGCATAAACCACTTGCACCAATCCATCTTGCTAAACCAGCAAGATAAATATCACCTGGGATAAGACTCTCTCCTAAACCTATCCAAAAAAAAGGTGTTTGAGAAAGTATCAATTCACCAATACCCCAAGTCAAAGATAAAAAAAATACTTTTACTATTAAAGATAATATTTTTATTTTGAAAACATCTTCTTTCCAGAGAATGATTTCAACTAACAATCCCCATAAATAAACTAATATCCCACCCAAAAAAGCGCAAAATAATAATATTAAAATGGTGATTATTAAACTTGTAAGCCATGAAAACCCAAGCCATGTCAATGGATGAAGATCATAAAGCCAAGAATGACTTATCAAGATAAAGAAAAAACCCCAACAAAAATTTGCTATTCTCCTTTTACTCCCCTTCCATAAAATAAATAATGATATCGGCATAAAAATCAGCCAAAAATGAGTTGAAACTGAAATTCCTCCTAAAATCCCTCCTAAACAAGGGTAAAAATATTGTCTTAGACTTTTAATTTGAGTTGGGATTAACAATCTAAAATTACGAAATTAAATTTATAATCACCCATTTATTGTACCTTCATTCTGTAGACTAAGTTATAGTAACTTTCAAAATTTAAGTGAAAGAAGTCTTTATCAGTTTTGCAATTTTTGTTTTTTGTGTTTCATTAACTCTTTTCAGTCAATTTAATTCACCTCAAGTTGTTAATGCTGCTGAATCAGAAACTCAGTCTGTTCAAAGAACACCTATTGCAAAATCATCAAATGTCTCAAATAATAATTTATTTGAACTAGACCCATCTGATCCAAATCCTATACTTTTCGCTATGGCAGAAGAAACACCATCAGACAACAATTCAAGGACTACAGAAAGTGGTTTAATTATTGCAGATATCGTAAACGGGGAAGGAGATGAGGCTAGTTCTGGGCAAACAGTTACTGTAAATTACACAGGAACACTAGAAGACGGGACACAATTTGATACCAGTATCGGCAGAGCTCCATTCAGCTTTCCCTTGGGGGCTGGACGAGTAATAAAAGGTTGGGATGAAGGTGTAGCAGGCATGAAAGTTGGAGGCAAAAGAAAATTAACAATACCTCCGGAACTTGGATATGGATCAAGAGGAGCTGGAAATGTAATACCTGCTAATGCGACTTTAATATTTGAAGTTGAATTATTAAAAGTCAATTAAATTAAGTAAGAAAAATATCTAAGACTTTTCAATTTAGTTAATCTCCAAGTAATATATATACAACACCAAATATTTGAAATGTTAAGTAAATTCATCAATTCTTTTCTAGATAAAAAATCCCCAATGACAGTCCATGCTCACTGCGATGGTCCTTGTGGTGTTTACGACCCAGCATCTACTAGAGTTGCAGCTGAAGCAGTTTTATCAATGACAAAAAAACTTATTGCATTAGAAGCTCCTTCCAGCACTGACTCAGCAGAGTGGGCTGCATACAGTAATACATTCTCTAGATATGTTGCAGTTAAAGAAGATCAAGCAAAAGAAACAAAGAAAGAGATTCTAATTTTGTGGACAGATTACTTTAAACCAGTTCACTTAGAAACTTATCCAGACTTACATGAAACCATTTGGAAGGCGGCCAAATTATGCAGTGCATGCAAAGTTAATATTGACTTAGCCCAAGCTGAAGAACTCATGAGTTATGTAGAAAAAATTCATAATATTTTCTGGGCTTCAAAAGGAAGATCAGACGCTTTTGTAACAGCTAGTTAATCAGAGTTATTTTCAAAAGTTTTTTTGATTTTATTTTATTTTTTCTAGGTTTAAGAAAAACTGCGATTATTAGTGGTGAATCGATGTTTCCTTACCTAAAAGAAGGTGACATTGTATTTTTTAAAAAATATAAAAAGAATAAATCAATACTGAAAAATCGACAAATAGTTATTTTTAATCATCCAATTAAAAATAAAAACCTAATAAAAAGGATAAATTCAGTAAATCAAAATAACGTTGAGGTTATCGGCGACAATATCGAATTTAGCGAAGATAGTAAAAAATTTGGATTAATCAATAACGAAAAAATAATTGGGATTGTCACCTCTAAATTAATTATTCCTAAATTAAAAAATTTTTTAATTCAAAAAAACAGAAGCACTTCTTTGAATCCAAAATAATCCCAAAGAAAAGGAAAGCCCTCCTGCTACAGCTATTAATCTTTTAATAAATTTTTGACTTGCTTTAAAGGTAGTAAAAGATATTAAACAAGTAAAAAGATTCATACTAATGAGTGAACCAATCAAATATGAAATCAAATATAAGCAAGCGCTTGTTAAAGGTAGTGCTAAAGCAGGAAGAACTGCAAGAAAATGTGAACCTCCAGCTATACCGTGTAGCAAGCCTAAACCAGTCAAAGCATGTGAGTGCTTATTATTATTTTTTTGTTCCTTAACATGAAAGTGAAAGTGACGATGGGCAATTCCATTCTCATGATTATGGGAATGCGAGTGGATACTTAATTGAAAAGAATTTTTGATAGCAAATACTCCAACAATTAGAAGTGAAATTCCAACTAGGAATTCGGCAATACTAGAAAATTTGTTTAATGGCGTAATATCCTTAATAAAAATCGCTAGAAAAGCTAACAAGAGCACTCCTGAAGAATGTCCCAAGCCCCATGAGAAACTATTTTTAAGAGCTTTTTGGGGATTATTAATCGCTGCTGGTGCCATTGCAATTAAATGATCAACGCCACTAACTACATGCACAAATCCTGCGACTATACCTGTTAAAATTACAGCCTGCATATATATTCAGTACAACTCTGTTTATTCAAATTTATAGCACGATTTGAAGTCAATATTAAATTGAGTTAAATAATTTCTTGAAGGATTGTTCAATATTAGTTTCTCTCATAAAAGTTTCACCAATTAATACTCCCTTGATTCCAATAGATCTAAGCGACTCTAAATCTTCGGCACAATTAATTCCAGATTCACTTATAGGAATAATATTTTGTTTTAAAAATATATCTGCATATGTATGCATCAATTCTATTGATGTTTTTAAATCTGTTTTAAAAGTCTTTAAGTCCCTATTATTTATTCCAATCAAATTAAAAGATTTTAACTTTAGAATCCTTTCTAATTCATTAGTGTTATGGACTTCAACAATAACACTCATTTTTAAATTATCAGCTATTTTCTTTAAATAAATTAAATCGTCATCACTTAAAATCGCAGCGATTAATAATATGGCATCAGCACCAGATACTCTTGCTTTATAAATCTGATAAGCAGAAATAATAAAATCTTTGCAGAGTAGAGGGAGATTAGTTGATCTCCTTACAGTTTCGAGTATTTCATAACTACCTTGAAAAAACCTTTTATCGGTAAGTACTGAGATACATGATGCACCCAATCCTTCATAACAAATTGCTATTTTTTCTGGGTTAAAATCTTTTCTAATAACTCCTTTACTCGGACTAGCTTTTTTTATTTCAGCAATAACTCCTGGTTTTATTTTTGACTCCAAAATATTTTTATAAAAATCTTTGGGAGTAGGAAGTTTCTCAATCTTTTTGATGAGATCTTCTAGAGAGACTATTTTTTTAAAATTCTTAATTTCAATATCCTTATGCCATACAATTTCTTCCAGAATATTTTTTGCTTGTGCTTCTCTATGAGGGACAGCATATTCTAAATTTTCTACCCTTACTGTGGGATTTGGTGGCCTGCGTCTTATCTCCATTAATTTTAGAAATTATTTTATTTGAGATGCCGCTTGTTTATATGCGACCTCAACTACTTCACTAAGAGTAGGATGAGTATGAACTTCTTTAGATAATTCAATTACATCTTGGTTCCTTGAAATAGCGTTAGAAATTTCTTGAATTAAATCAGCTGCATGTAATCCAAAAATATGAGCACCTAATACTTTGCCATTATCTTTGTTGAAAATCAACTTTAGCAATCCTTCACTCTCCAATTCAGCCAATGCTTTTGAATTAGCCTTAAAGAAACTTTTGACAACTCCCAAAGTAAAATTTTCTTTTGTAGATATCTCTTTAGCTTCAACTTCAGAGAGACCAACTGAACTTATTTCTGGGTGAGTAAAGGTTGCTGCGGGGATACTTTTATAGTTAATTTCGACATTACCACCGCAAATATTATCAACAGCAATAGTACCCTGCGCTGCAGCTGTATGGGCAAGCATTAGTTTGCCCGTTACATCTCCAACAGCCCAAATGTTAGGTATTATTTCATCACCATTCTTAACTCTCATTTGATCATCTACAGGAATGAAACCTTTTACTGTTTCGATACCAACCGACTCAAGATTTAAGTTATTACTATTAGGACTTCTGCCAGTTGCGACTAGTACAGCGTCAACTTCTAAAGTTTCTACAACTTCCTTAGATTTTGCATCAGTCAGTTCTATTTTTACAGGGCATCCAGGTGTTATTTTTGTCGCAAAGACATTTGATTTTGTGTCTATATCTCTTGCTTGAATAAGGTTCTTCTTAGCAATTTTAGTGATGTCTGGATCAAATGTTGGCATAATATTCTCCAAAGCCTCGATCATGGTAACTTCACAACCAAGCGCGGTATAAACATCAGCAAATTCTAGACCTATATATCCGCTTCCAATAATTGCTATCCATCTTGGAAGCCACTCAAGTTTAACCGCATCATCACTAGTAAATACGGTCCTATTATCCAAAGTTATTCCACGGGGCACAAAAGGAGAAGAGCCTGTTGCTATAACAATATTCTTACATGTGAAAATTTTATCAATTCCGTTTTTATCTCTTACACCTACTTTTTGATTTCCTTCAATTCTTCCAATGCCCAAAATAATCTCAACTCCACTCCTTTTAAGAGTTTTTGTTAAATTTTCTCTAACATTTAAAACTAAATTATTTGCATGATCTGCAATTTTTGATCTCTCGAACCTTACTGGTGAAGCATGTATACCAAATTTAGCTAAATGTTCATAATTAGCTATTTCTCTAACTTTTCCACTTGCAGCCAAAAGAGCTTTAGATGGAACACAACCCTTGTTAACACAAGTGCCTCCCATATCAGAAGATTCTACTATTGCGACTTTAAGTCCCTTACCAGCAGCATGTTTAGCGGCATCAAAACCTCCATATCCTGCTCCTATTACGATTAAATCAAAATCAAAACTTGAATCAGTCACTTTTTATTTATTTATTTAGAGGTGTATGCGACTCTTTTTCGTTCTAGTAATAACGGAACTGCAACACAAGCCACATTCAATGATTCTACAATCTCGCTATGCGGAATTGTAATTGTTTCATTAAAAGCTTCTTGAATTTTTTTATGAATACCTTGGCCTTCATTACCCAAAATTAATGCTGTACGTCTAGACCAATCAACTTCCCAGTAAGGTTTTGAAGGTTTTTTTGAACTCTCATTATTGCTACTAGTAGAGAAAATCTTAAATCCTACATTTGATAATTCAGACAAAGACTTAAGTAAAGAATTTAATATTTCTTCTTCAATGCCATCAAATCTTAAAAATGGCAGATGAAAAACTGCACCTGAGGATGCTCTTAATACCTTTTGGCCTAATGGGTGCGCACCTCCAGCTAAAAAAATTGCATTAACACCCGCAGCTAAAGCGGTTCTAAATAGATTACCCATATTCCCAGGATCTTGAATTCTGTCGAGAACAAGAACAAAATCATCTTTTCTATTAAATTGATAATTAGGTATTGCTGAAATCTCTACTAAAGCTGCTATCCCATCTGGATTAATTGTTGAAACCGCAGATGCCAAGACTTCCTCTGAGACAATATTTATTGATGACTCATCAAATTTTTTGCTTAGATTTTGATTCTTTCTTAGCCATTTTTCGGTAACTAAAATCTTAGAGAGATTTTTTCCAGACTTCAGCAATTCTTCAATGAGATGTGTACCCTCTATGCAAAAAAAGTCTTGATCTTTTGGAGATGATCCTCTTTTAAATGATCTAAATCTTTTAACTAGATTATTGTTTTTACTAGTTATTTTTAAAAAAGTATTTTCTATGAGTATTTTGAAAAATTTGTTATCAACTATATTTTAATTACATAAATATTTTGATCAATTATTTATTAAATTTTTATTTCCCAAGAAATCAAAAAATACATTTTCACTTTTAATTAATATTCATGACGTTACATAGGGTGGACTTAATATTATTAGTTTGTCATGATGAATTTAATAAATTAAGTCTTAATGATTTGCGGAAGCAAAACGAAGTCATATCTTAAATCGCAAAATTTAAAGATTCTTGGCCAAGGCAAGTTAAATGGAATAGTTGAAATAAGTGGTGCGAAGAATTCCGCTTTAGTTTTATTAGCCTCATCATTGCTAACTAATGAAAAAATAATTCTTGAAAATGTACCTTTTCTAACTGATATTGAAAAGATGGGGAATATCTTAAAGAATTTAGGAGTGAATTTAGTTCGTAAAAACAACCAACTAGAAATAGATCCAACAACTATTTCGATTAAAGAACTTCCATATGAACTTGTTAAAGGATTAAGAGCTAGTTTCTTTTGTATAGGTGCACTATTAACTAAATTTGGAGAAGCTCAGGTACCTTTGCCAGGTGGATGCAATATTGGTTCCAGACCAATAGACGAACACATTAATGGATTAATCGCACTAGGAGCAGACATTATTATTGAAGAGGGAATTGTTAAGGCAAAAACAAGGGGGTACAAAAATAGACTTCATGGCACTCATATTAAATTAAATTGTCCAAGCGTAGGTGCGACTGAAACTTTAATAATGGCAGCATCTTTAGCCAAAGGTAGAACTACTATTGAAAATGCTGCTAGAGAGCCTGAAGTTCAAGATTTATGCCAAATGCTTAATAAAATGGGGGCAAAAATTTATGACTCCGGTAAAGAAACAATTATTATTGATGGTGTTAATAAGCTTGGCGGATGTACCCATAAAGTAATTCCAGACCGAATAGAAGCTGGAACTTTTCTAATAGCTGCTGCTGCAACTTCCTCTTCAATTACAGTTTCTCCAGTAATCCCTCATCATCTTGAAGCTGTCACTAATAAGCTTCAAGAGAGTGGGAGTAAAATTACGATTAAAGGTAATTCGATTTCTATCAAGAGTAAAGAGATTAAAGGAGTAGATATTGAAACAGCTCCTTTCCCAGGATTTCCTACTGATTTGCAGGCACCATTTACAACTCTAATGACAATCGCAAATGGTGAATCAAAAATAACTGAAACAATTTTCGAAAACAGAATGAATCATATTTATTTACTTAATGAAATGGGTGCCAGTATAAAACTAAACAAAAACGTAGCTCATATCAAAGGTGTTAAAACTATTAATGGGATGAATCTAGTTGGCTCAGATTTAAGGTCATCAGCTGCATTAATAATTGCAGGAATCATTGCAAAAGGTAGTAGTAATTTCTATGGATTAGAACATTTAGATAGAGGTTATGAAAATTTTGAATTAAAACTAAAAAATTTAGGTGTAAAAATAATTAGAGAAATCAGTAAAAATAATTTTGAGGAGAATGGATATAAAATTGTACCAAGATCTGAGAATCTTTCAAAACTCGAAGCAGCTTAGTCTTTTCTCGATACTTTTTTAAAGCTAAGAAAGTTGATTCAAACGTAAGCAATATTGATTAGTGAAATACAACCCAAAAGTAATATAAACAAAACTAGAAAGCGATTAGACCAAATTTTATTTAGACCATTAAATTTGAATTCGTTCATGCCCAAGTTCCGTTATTAGATCCGAATGTTGTAAGTATAGTTACTGCAATAAAAAGATAAGGAACAAATTTAAAGGATAATTTTTTTGCTTGGATTTTAGACATTTGATTTTTTGTCAAATATAGCACAATATTACTAATCATGAAGCCATCTCCTTTCAAAAAAGACTTTTAAGCGCATTTAATCACAAAAATGTATCATAAATGTTTAAATTTTCTTTCCCCCCTCATTTCTTGTCAGCAAATGCAATAAATAATCTTATGTTTTTATCGATAAGATTAACTATTAACAAACGTTATCCTAATAACTGTTCCTTGACCAAAAAAATAGTCAATAAGATGATTTTTGTTATAATAAAAAAGTTCATTTTTTCAAAAGCCTTGGGAGCGTGGTGGAATTGGTAGACGCACCGCACTCAAAATGCGGCACCTTCGGGTATGTCGGTTCAAGTCCGACCGCTCCCACTTTGATGGATACTTATAGTCGATTCGATATATCTTTCAAAAAAGGAAAAGGTTGTTGGCTTTGGGACAACAAAGGCAAAAAGTATCTAGATGCCGTTGCTGGTATCGCAACTTGTAGTCTTGGACATAGCGATAAAGTTTTAAGAAGAAGGCTATCAAGTCAACTAAAAAAGATTCAGCACATTTCCAACCTCTACAACATTGAAGAACAAGAACAATTAAGCATAACTTTAACGAATATGAGTTGTGCCAAAAGCGTCTTCTTCTGCAACAGTGGTGCGGAAGCAAATGAATCAGCAATTAAATTAATTAAAAAATATGGTAATAAAACAAATAAAGGTAAAGAATCAATTATTCTCGCAGCAGAGTCTAGTTTTCATGGAAGGACATTGGCAGCCTTGAGTGCTACTGGACAACCCAAATATCAAAAAGGTTTCGAACCAATGATTCAAGGGTTCAAATTTTTTAAATTTAACAATTTTGATTCGGTAAAAAAATTATTTGAAGAGTGTGAAAATAATGATCAAAAAATTTCAGGCGTTTTAGTTGAACCAATACAAGGCGAAGGCGGCGTAATTCCTGGGAGTAAAATATTTTTTAAAAGCCTGAGAGAAATATGTGATAAATATAATTCTCTTCTTATTTTAGATGAGGTCCAAAGTGGAGTAGGTCGAACTGGAAAAATGTGGGGTTATGAGAATTTAGGAATTGAACCTGATGGATTCACCCTTGCTAAAGGATTAGGAGGAGGTCATGCAATTGGAGCATTATTGGTAAAAGAAAAAGCCAACATTTTTTCTCCAGGAGATCATGCAAGCACTTTTGGAGGGAACCCTTTCGCTTGTAAAGCTGCCCTAACTGTATTAGAAGAAATAAATAGAAGAAATATTATCAATAATGTTTATCTAAGAGGCGAACAATTAAGTGCTGGGTTTGAAGAATTGTCAAAAAAATTTCCACATATTATTAGCGGGAAAAGAGGTTTAGGTTTAATACAAGGTCTTGTGATCAATGATGATTATGCTGATGTAAAAAAAATTACATCAAAAGCTTTTGATAAAGGATTACTGGTGGTTCCTGCAGGAAGAAATGTTGTAAGGATTGTCCCACCATTAGTTATTTCTCGAAGAGAAATTAATATTCTTTTGGATAAGCTAAATTCAATTTTTGAAGAACTATAGCAATTAAAATTTTGAAAAATGCAAATTTAAAAACTTTTGAATTATTATCTCCTAAATACGAAAGGGATAATATCAAGTTAGGTTTATCAAGAATTAAAAAAGCACTTCAAGAACTTGGTAATCCTTGCAAGAATATCCCTGCGATACAGATTATTGGAACCAATGGGAAAGGATCAATCGCGTCATATTTGGAAAGTATACTTTTTGAAGCTAAAAGGAATTTCGGTGTAACGACATCTCCTCATCTTTTGGATGTATGCGAGAGGATTAGAGTTAATAAAAAAAATATTAATAAAACTGATTTTGAAAAAATCTATAGATTAATAGAAAAAAATTTTTCAAAATTTGAATTAACTCCTTTTGAAAAAATCATTTGCTGCGCACTAAGTTTTTTTGACCATCAAAAAGTTGAATTACTCATTCTTGAAGCTGGCTTAGGGGGCCGATTAGACGCGACAACAGCCCATAAATCTAGACCAATCATTGCTATTGGGAATATTGGCTTAGACCATAAAGAATTTCTTGGAGATACGATTGAAGAAATTGCCGAAGAAAAATTAGCAGTTATTGAAAAAAACTCAATTGTCATCTCATGCAATCAAAATAGTCAAGTTGAAAATTTAATAACCAAAAAAGTTAAAGAGGTAGGAGCAGAAATTATTTGGAAAGATTCAATTTCAAACCGCTATGAGCTTGGATTAAAAGGAATTTTTCAAAAGCAAAATGCTTCAGTAGCTGTTGGAGCAATTGAAGCGCTGAATAATTTGGGATTTAATATAAAAGAAAAACACATATATGAAGGTCTTAAAAAGACAACTTGGAACGGAAGGCTAGAAATAATAAATTATTTCAACAAAGAAATTCTTGTAGATTGTGCGCATAACTATCCTGCTGCAAAAGCACTCTCTATTGAGCGAATCAACTGGGATAATGAAGATAAAGGAATTTATTGGATTTTAGGTGTCCAAAGACAAAAAGATATTTACGCAATATTAAAAACACTTCTAAAGAAAAATGATCGCTTATTACTTGTCCCAGTTCCAAACCAACCTAGTTGGCAATTAAATGATCTCTCTCAGATTAAAGAAATTGACTTTCAAAAAATAATTGAATTTAAAACATTTGAACTTGCCATTGAGTATTTATTTTCCCTAGAAAAATGGCCACCTAATCATCCTGTTCTTACAGGTTCTATTTTTTTAGTTGCTGAATTTATTAAATTTGCAAATAAACAGAAATGTTAAATATTAAATTGTTCCTTTACTTTCCAACCTTCCAATTTTCCTGGATTTAATAGCCCTTTAGGATCAAATTTTAATTTCGCTTTTACTTGATCTGCGTCAACCACTCCTAGGCCTCCGCCTTCGACAGTTAAAACATGGGGATTAAAAATAAATGCACCAAGTTTCTTGCAATCTTCCATTATTTCATTCAATTCATCAATCCCATTCCACCTTAATACAGGCAAAGCAGCTAATCGTGGTGATCCTTGTTGAGAAACTGCCTCTAAATGCCAAAGAACTTTTCTGCCCCATTTTTTTCTAAAAAAATTAATCAATTGAAGTTCATCATTAAGTGGCAAAAGCATCTGTAAATACGTCCAATTTTTATCCTTAGACCTCATATGAAGAGTTGTATGATTCCATACGACTTCAGAAATTCCATTGACAAGTTTTTCTTCTTCCCCAAGGAGGGTAGATTCAACTTTAAATTTTTTACAAACTAGCTCGATGGTTTTTATTCCTCCAAGAGTAGATTGAATTAAAATCTTGTGACTTCTAGAATTAGTTTTAAACCATTTTGGCATTTGATCTACAATTTCTTTTTCAAGAATTGCTCCTAGTTTCAGTTCAATTGCTGCGCTGGTGAGAGTTTTTAATATTTCTATTGTTTTTTCAAATTCAATACAGTCGATAACTATTGAATACCACTTACGTTTGATATCAGTAGCAAGTAGTAAAGAAGTAATTATTCCATTAGTCCCATAAGCATGATTCAGAGGTTCGGATTCTTCAGCATCAAATTTTAATAATTCAGGTTTTTCATTCATCGTTACTGCCTCTAAACCAATAAGATTTCCTGGATCTCTTAAAAATCCCCATCTAATTGAACCAATACCTCCTGATCCACCTGCAATAAAGCCTCCTATTGTTGCAGTTTTCCAAGTACTAGGAAGCAACCTTAATTCCCTCCCATATTTCTCTAATTGTTTATTCAAATCTCCCATAACACAGCCAGACTGCACTTTTACAAAACCTGTATCTGGATCAAATTCTTCTAACTTATTAAAGTGACTCATCTGCATTACAACTCCTTTAAACAATGGGACAGCTTGTCCATAATTACCTGTACCTGAACCCCTTAAAGTAAGTGGGATAGAAAATTTACAACAAATTTCTGCTACTTCCTTTACTGCTTTGTGATCACTAGGTCTTACAACCAAATCAGCAATACATTCGTCTAATTTTTCAGTAAGGATTGGAGAGTAGTTATAAAAATCTTTTGAAAGTCTTTTTATGTCAGATTGGCTTTCAATAATCTCTAAGTTTTTAACTTCCCTAAATTTGTTTATAAATTTAAGAGTATTTGATGTCATTAATTAAATTCTTATTGTTTTGTATATAAATTAGCCGATTAGCAATATAAATCGCCTTTTATAAACACTTTTCTCTTTAAAGAACTCGAAAAAACATCTGCCCATCTTTGTGCATCTAAAATCACAAAATCAGCAGGGCAACCCTTTTTTATTAAACCATCCCACTTTAAATTTAATAATCTGCTTGGAGCTAAAAAAATAGAAGATAGAGTCATTCTCTCCCAGGGATTTAGTTGAAGCATAGGTATCGAGCAAGACATCATATAAAAAGGATCAAAATTTCCAAATGGGTACCAGGGATCTTGAACGTTATCACTACCTAGAGATACATCCACGTGTGATTTTTGTAATTGCTTTATTGGAGCAACTGGTCTTTTTAATAAGGTAGTTTTATTACTTCGATTGAGCAGCCAAAAATTTGTTAGAGGTAAAGCAATAACTTTAATATTTTTCTCAGCCATTTTTTCTCCTAAATTTAAAATCTCTCTAGGACTTAGAGAAATAAGACTACTCAAATGACTACAAGTAATTGGAATACTATTAATTTTTAAATTTTCGATTGTCTCCAATAAAACTTTTATTCCCGCTCCAGGCTCAATGATCGATTCGTCTATATGCAAATCAATTTCTAATTTATATTTACTAGCCAGAAGAAGCATCTTTGCGAGAAATTTGCTTGTATTTTTTTTATTGAAAGGAGGAACAATTACACCACCTAAAATACCTCCATAAGAGGAAAATATTTTTGCCAAATCTTCTCCATTAGTTGTATCCCAGAATTCCAATGGAGCTAGAGCAACGAATTGTAAAGTCAACTGAGATGAAAATTTTTTTTGTAATTTAAAAAGTTCAATCCAAATATCAATAGATTGCCCTTTGTATGTATCAATATGACTTCTAATCGCTCGGTATCCATTTTGTATGGAAAGTTTTAATGATTTCTCAACTCTTTCAAGAACCTTATCTGTGGTTCTAGTTTTATGTTCTTCAAGATTTACTGATAATGCTCCTCCATAGTTTGATTCCAGATTAGGAAAGTCTGCCCATGTAAAAGATTTATCAAAATGCGAATGCGTTTCAACAAATCTTGGGAATAAAATATTTTTTGGTTTTGTAATTTTATTTTTTAAAGGCTTTATCTCAGAAACGAATCCATCCTCCCAACTAATGGCAACTGAACATAAATCCTCTACATCGATAATGAGGTTATCTATATCTTCTATTAAACAAAGGCTTCTGGGAATAAGAACCTCAGCTTTGCCGGAATTACTCAAATTTTTGAATTTTCTTCTATTTTAAATCATAAGAAAACTTTACTGAATTAGAAAATAATTCAAATTTCGCAAAAAGATAAAAATAACTATGAAAAATTCCCCTTGAGTTGTTAAATTTATAAATGTGAGGCGGGCGTCGCCAAGTGGTTAAGGCAGCGGCTTGTGGCGCCGCTATTCGGGGGTTCGAATCCCCTCGCTCGCCCTCAAAAATATTGCAGCAAAATTATTTAACTTGTAATTTTGAATTAAAGAATCATAAAAAATTCCTAGCAAAGTGCTAACAAAAACAAAATCAGACGAAAAAAAATCTCAAAAGAATTCAACTACTGGCAGTTATTGGATAACTACATTTGGATGCCAAATGAACAAGGCTGATTCTGAGAGAATGGCTGGGACATTAGAGAAAATGGGATATACCAGAGCAGAAAATGAATTAAATGCCGATTTGGTCTTGTACAATACATGCACTATTAGAGATAATGCAGAGCAAAAAGTTTATAGCTTTCTAGGAAGACAAGCAAAAAGAAAGCACAAAACACCTAGCTTAAAACTTATTGTTGCAGGTTGTCTTGCTCAGCAAGAGGGAGAATCTTTACTAAGAAGAGTCCCAGAACTTGATCTAGTTATGGGGCCTCAACACGTAAATAATCTTGAGAATCTTTTGGGGAAAGTTGATTCAGGAAATCAAGTTGCTGCTACAGAAGAAACCTTCATTTCTGAAGATATAACAAGTGCCAGAAGAGAAAGCTCTATTTGTGGCTGGGTTAATATCATCTATGGATGTAATGAAAGATGTTCATATTGTGTAGTTCCTTCTGTCAGAGGAAAAGAGCAATCTAGATATCCAAATGCGATAAAAAGTGAGATCCAAAAATTGGCTGATGATAATTTTAAAGAAATTACTCTTTTGGGTCAGAACATTGATGCTTATGGTAGAGACCTTCCGGGAACTACAAAAGAGGGGAGAAAAGAGAATACCCTAACTAATCTTTTATATTATATTCATGATGTTAAAGGAATTCGCAGAATAAGATTTGCTACTAGTCATCCAAGATATTTTTCAAAAAGGTTGATTCAAGCTTGTTATGAACTTGATAAAGTATGTGAACATTTCCATATCCCCTTCCAAAGTGGAAATGATGAAATTTTAAAGCAAATGTCCAGAGGATATTCTATTAAAAAGTATAAAAATATTATCGAGAACATAAGGTCATTAATGCCAGATGCATCAATCACAGCTGACGCGATAGTTGCTTTCCCAGGAGAAACCGAACAACAATATCAAGATACATTAAAGCTAATATCAGAAATTGGCTTTGATCAGGTTAATACAGCAGCATACTCTCCAAGACCAAATACGCCTGCAGCAATTTGGACGAATCAACTTTCGGAAGAGGTAAAAAAAACTAGATTAAAGGAAATTAATGATTTGGTCGAGAAAACTGCTAGGATTAGAAATCAAAGATATATCAATAATATCGAAAGCGTTTTAATTGAGGGTTTAAATCCAAAAAATTCCTCTCAAATTATGGGTAGAACTAGAACAAATAGATTAACTTTCGTAGAGATTCCCAAAAACATTAACTTTAATTTTTCGTTGGGAGATGAGATAAATGTCAGAATAAATGAAGCAAGACCTTTTTCACTATCAGGAGAACTTTCTTTATAAATTTATTTAAATGATCGGGGGAAAGAAAAAATGTATTGGGTTAATATTTGGCGGGCATTCCAATGAACATGAAGTATCTATATCCTCTGCAAAAACAGTTTTTCAAGCATTTAATGCACAAATAAACAAAGAACGCTTTACAGTTAAAGCCTTTTATATAAACAAATGTGGAGATTGGCTTGATAGTGATATTTCAGAAAAAATCCTAATTGGTGAAATTGAAAACAATAAAACAAAAAAACAAGAAATTTTTAATAAAGAAAAAATTAACTTCCTTGATGGAATTGAATTTCAAAATGTTGATGTTTGGTTTCCTCTTTTACATGGATTTAATGGTGAAGACGGATCAATTCATGGCTTAATTAGATTTACAAAGAAACCTTTAGTCGGATGCGGAATTATTGGCTCTGCACTTGGAATGGATAAAATATTGATGAAAACAATTTTCTCAAATCTTAGACTTCCACAAGTTAATTATCTAGTTTTTCAAAATGAAGATCTCAAAGATAAGCAAGCAAAAAATAAAATAATTAATGAAATTTTAAAAAATTTAAAATTTCCTGTTTTTGTTAAACCATCGAACTCTGGATCATCTCTTGGCATCTCCAAAGTCAAAAATGAATCTGAAATATTACTAGCATTAGAAAAGGCTCGGGAAATAGATCCAAGAATTTTAATAGAGGAAGGTTTAGAGGTAAGGGAGATTGAATGTGGAATAATTGGGAATTCAAAACTCTTAACGTCTGAGATAGGCGAGGTAACTTACGAAAGTGATTGGTATAATTACGATTCAAAATATCACTCAAATAATAAAATAATTATCCCAGCCGAAATAGATTCTAAAATCACAAAAGAAATTAAAGAAATTGCTATTAAAAGTTGCAGGGCACTAAATATTTTCGGTTTTGCAAGAGTAGATTTCTTTTTAGAAAAATCTTCAAATAAAATTTTACTAAATGAAATAAATACAATTCCTGGTTTCACAAAAAACAGTATGTTTCCAATGCTTTGGGAAGCTTCAGGTTTAAAAATTGAACAACTTGTGGCTAAACTGGTAGATATATCTTCTGATTTGTAATTTAAATCAAATGTTGCATGGACTACTTTGGTTACCATTACTTTTAATCTTCATTTTATTAACTGCACTTGGATGGTTAGAAAGAAGAAGGCAAAATCTATTTAGAAGTTGGGCTAGTGATTCTGAACTGTGCAAGTTAGATAGTTCAGGTGCAGCGTCTTTAAAGAATGGGGAGTTAAAGTGGAGCGCATTTGAAGCTGGTAAATTTGAAGAAAAAGATTGTTTTACGATCAAGAAACTGGAATTAGTTGAATTAATGGCACTAACTTCAGGTGAAGCTCCTCTAACAAGTGAATCTCAAGGTAAATGCAGGTTGAGATTAGTAGGAGATGGGAAAGAGATGGATGTACCATTTTCAGATGCAGAGCAAGCGAGAGAATGGATGGACCAACTGATGGAAAAAGCTCGATGTGATTTGTGAAAAACAAAAAAGGAATCAAAAATAGAAGCTTTTTTTTTCTAATTTCATTTTTATTTTTAACAAGCTTATTAAGCATAAAAACACTCAAAAAAGTTGATACTCAGGACATTAGGATTTCTGGTAGTGAATTATTTTCGCAGGATGATGTGATAAAAAATTCATCTTTAAATTTTCCTATCCGATTAATTTTTGTTGAAACTAATTTGCTAGAAAAAGAGTTAAAACAAAATTTATCTCTCAAGAATGTTTCGGTAAACAGAGAACTATTTCCTTTTGGTTTGAAAGTTCATATTAATTCAAGAACTCCAATAGCTTACGGTGAGAGAATATTAAACGACGAAAAAATATTAGGCTTCATTGATAAAGATGGAATTTTTATAAATAAACAAAATGTGGATGAAAAAAATTTGAATAAATTAACCATAAAAGTTTTTGGGTGGAAAGGAAAATTTAAAAAAATATTATCTGAAATTTTTATTGCTTTAGATAATTATGAATTAGAGATAGTTAAAATAACTTTTTCATCCGATGGGTTTCTAACTGTTGAAGAAAAAGATTTAAAAACAATATTTTTAGGATTTAAACCAAATTTAATCAAAAATCAATTTCAAAAAATCAACAATCTCAAAAATGAATTGAAGAAAAATAGCTTTTCAAAAAAAATAGATAATATTGATCTTACTAATCCAGATAACCCAAAAATAAAAGTGTTCAAACCCTAATATTTGAAAAAAGATTTTGAGTAATTTTTTTTAATTATTGTAGTGTTGATATGGGTTTTGCATTCAAAACAAAATATTTAACAAATAAATATTTTTAGGATTTTCCTCAACAAATTCCTACATATGAGCGCAGTAAGTTCATAATGCACCCAATATTAGTAAAAGATTCCTATTAAGAGATGAGCTTCGGTAACAATCCAAACTTTGATCAATCGAGAGAAATCCTTCCAAGCCAAAACGCCAAAATAGAAGTTATTGGTGTAGGTGGTGGTGGCAGTAATGCAGTCAATAGAATGATAAATAGTGATTTAGAAGGTGTATCATTTAGAGTCCTCAATACCGATGCACAAGCCCTACTACAATCTTCTGCAGAAAGTAGAGTTCAACTTGGACAAAACCTCACTAGAGGTTTAGGTGCAGGTGGGAATCCAAGTATTGGGCAAAAAGCAGCCGAAGAATCAAAAGAAGAGCTTCAACAAGCTTTAGAGGGATCTGATCTAGTTTTTATAGCCGCTGGAATGGGTGGAGGAACTGGTACAGGTGCTGCTCCAGTTGTTGCAGAAGTAGCCAAACAAAGTGGGGCTCTAACAGTAGGTATAGTAACCAAACCATTTTCTTTTGAAGGGAAAAGAAGAATGCGTCAAGCAGAGGAGGGGATCGCAAGACTAGCTGAAAATGTTGATACTCTTATAGTTATTCCAAATGACCGATTAAAAGACGTTATAGCAGGAGCTCCTCTTCAAGAAGCATTTAGGAATGCTGATGATGTTTTAAGGATGGGAGTCAAAGGCATTAGTGACATAATTACTTGTCCGGGATTAGTTAATGTTGATTTTGCAGACGTTAGATCAGTTATGACTGAGGCTGGCACTGCTCTTCTCGGAATAGGAATAGGTTCAGGAAGATCGAGAGCTATAGAGGCAGCACAGGCAGCAATGAATAGTCCTTTATTAGAAGCAGCAAGAATTGATGGAGCTAAAGGGTGCGTTATAAATATTACTGGAGGCAAAGACATGACTTTAGAAGACATGACCTCTGCATCTGAAATTATTTATGATGTTGTTGATCAAGAAGCTAATATTATTGTTGGTGCAGTTGTCGATGAAGCAATGGAAGGGGAGATACAAGTTACTGTAATTGCTACAGGGTTTGAAACAACCCAACCATTAAACCAGCAAAGAATAAAAAACAGATTATCTAATCAACCTTTATATAACTATTCAGACAATAAAGAAGCAGGAGCCAGTATTCCTGAGTTTTTGAGATTAAGGCAAAATAAAAAAGATATAGGTTAAAAGGTAAAATAGAGTGACTCGGTTATCTCGCCTGCCTCAAGCATCCCTTGTGGCTGCTACCTTCCGGTCCTGACCAGGTTTAGGCGTTAAAACCGCGAAAGGCCGAGTCAAAATCATATTAGCAATTCTTGATTAAAAAAAATGATACATTAATTTATTATGTTACCTTCAGAAATAGTTAATTATAAAAAAAAATCTCGCAAAATCATTGCACTTACTGCTTGGGACTCCATATCAGGATCTATTGCAGAACAAGCAAATGTTGATCTAGTACTTGTAGGAGATTCATTAGCAATGGTCTGCTTAGGATACAAATCGACGTTGCCAATAACTTTAGAAAACATAATTTATCATACTAATGCTGTTTCAAGAGGATTTAAGAAAAAAATTGAGGAACAACCTCTAGTCGTTTCAGATATGCCTTTTCTGACTTACCAATGTGGTGAGGATAAGGCTGTTGAGTATGCAGGGAAAATCATTCAGAGCACTTATGCAAAAGCTGTAAAAGTGGAAGGTGCTGAACCAGAAATACAAAAAGTTATTTCTAGATTAATAAGAATGGGAATCCCTGTTATGGGTCATATAGGTCTTACACCACAAAGCTATCTAAATATTGGATTAAGAAAACAAGGAGAAAGCTTAGCAAGCCAAGAAAAAATTAAGAAAGAGGCTTCAATTCTTGAAGAATTAGGATGTTTTTCAATAGTTCTTGAACATATTCCTGATTTGCTTGCTAAAGAAATACAAAATTCTTTAACAATTCCCACAATAGGTATCGGCGCAGGTAATTATTGCGATGGGCAAGTAAGAGTTACTGCAGATTTGTTAGGCCTTAATGATGATCAACCCCCATTTTGCCAACCAATTATCCAAGGAAAGAAATTGTTTAAGGATAAATTAAAAGAATGGGTAGACTCTGAAAGACTTAGTTAATCTCATCCCACCACTTAAACATAGAAACTAGAACTTGATTACTAAGTTCCATGCCATTAGGCTCACTTAAAAAGAACCTATTCCCTTTTCTTACTAGGAGTCCACTTTCAAGAAATCTTTCCCATTCTTCAACCAATTTACTGAAGTTGCTTTCAAATCTTTTGTTTTCCCAGTTTTGTTCTTTAAACACTTCTTTTATATCTACACCCTCTTTGAGTCTTAATCCCAACATTATTTTCTCATCAAGTTCTTTATATACAAACTCCTTATTAGTTAGGGACGAATCTAAATTAAATTCGTCTTGTCTAGCTACCCATGCTTTATATTCTTTACAAACTCTTGGCCGAGTAAACTTTTCCCCCCAAGGTGAACTAGTGGAACCTTGACCAAAACTCCACCAACCTGAACCACTCCAATAAACTCTGTTATGTCTCGACTGATGTCTCGGCAAGCAATAGTTTGAGATTTCATATCTTGAATATCCTGAGTTTTTTAAAATTAAATGGGTTGATTCACTATTCCTAAAAGCTTCTTCTTCACTTGGGAGTTTTAATTTGCCTAAATTAATTAATTTTTTAAAAACAGTGCCATTTTCAATATTTAAATCGTAAATAGATAGATGGGGTGGTGAAAATGTAATTGCTTTTTTTAAGTCATCTTGCCATTCTTTAAATCCACTTAATGGCAAGTTTTGAATTAAGTCTAAACTCCAGCTTTTTATTAACCCAGAATCATATTCTTTCTTCAACCATAAACAAGATTTCTCTGCATCTTCTTTCAAATGACGCCTTCCCGACTTTTGAAGTATCTGATTATTAAAACTTTGTACTCCAAGACTAAATCTATTTATCCCAGCATTTATGAATCCAAAAAGATCATCTTGAGTAAAACTTGCTGGATCAACCTCCATAGTGATTTCAGCACCATAGTCAATTCCATAATTTTCTTTAAAAAGATCAACTAATTCTTTAATTTGGGCAGGATCTAAAATTGATGGTGTACCACCTCCTATATAAATTGTAGATAGAGGTGATTTATGCTTAATTGACAATATTTCTTTATATAAAAATTGCAAATACTCTTGAACAGTTTTGCTTCCATAACCTTTTAAAGTTTCAACTTCGTTTCCTAGTGGAATAACTGCAAAATCACAATAAAAACATCTTCTGTGGCAAAAAGGAATGTGCACATAAGCACTTCTTGGAAACTTATTCATAATCTAAATTCATTTTTAAGCTCCAAAAAAGTATTAAGGATCGAAAAAAATACAATCCTTATTTACTCAATTAATAAATCCTAGTAGATTATATATATGACAGATATCTTAGTATTAATTTTATTTGTATTGTCTGGGGCTGCTTCAGGTTGGCTTGGTGTTGATTTATTGCCAGTAGACATACTTAAACAGGTATCTAATGTAGAGGGTTTTAGAATTGTTTTAGCAATAATTGGTTTTTTTGTAGGATTAGCAGCTGGTTTTGTATTCCTTCAACTTAGAAAGACTTTTCTTGATCAAATAAGAACAATGCCTACGGACTTACTTATAAGTAGGTCTGTTGGATTAATTTTAGGATTACTTGTTGCGAATCTCCTACTAGCTCCAATACTATTAATTCCCTTCCCTAGAGAGGTTTTTTTCGCAAAACCATTAGCAGCTATATTAAGCAACATTTTCTTTGGTGCGCTTGGTTACAAGTTGGCAGATACCCATGGAAGGACGTTATTGAGATTATTCAATCCAAATAACACTGATGCATATCTAGTTAATGAAGGAATTCTCCCTGCTGCAAGTCCAAAAATTCTAGATACTAGCGTAATTATTGATGGAAGAATCAATGGTCTATTAAGTTGCGGCTTATTGGAAGGTCAATTAATTGTTGCTCAAAGTGTAATTGATGAATTGCAAACTTTAGCTGACTCAAGCAGTAATGAAAAAAGGTCAAAAGGGAGAAGAGGTCTCAAGTTATTAAAAGAATTAAGAGATTTATATGGGAGAAGACTTGTAATAAACCCAACAAAGTATGAAGGTAATGGAGTAGATGAAAAACTCCTTAAAATTACTGAGGATATGACAGGAACTTTAATTACGGCTGATTATAATCTTTCTCAGATCGCTGAAGTTAAAGAATTAAAAGTTATGAATTTGAGTGATTTGGTTATAGCTTTAAGGCCAGAAGTACAACCAGGAGAGTCTCTTAATATAAAAATCGTGAGAGAAGGCAAAGAAAAAATGCAAGGTATTGGATATTTAGATGACGGTACAATGGTTGTTATTGATGAGGCAAAGAATTTTGTTGGAAGCAGATTAGATATTGTCATCACAGGAGCATTACAAACTCCAACTGGAAGAATGGTATTTGGAAAACTAATAAATAATCCTGAGTCAAACAAATCTTTTAAATCGCCAGCGACACAGGGCTAAATCTAGCTAGAATCAGTTCAATCTTAATTTTGTGATACAAATGACTGTATCTGCTCCTTATTACGGCGAAAACACCGTTATGAGGACCCCACCCCCAGATCTCCCCTCTCTTTTACTGAAAGAGAGAATCGTTTATCTTGGTTTACCATTATTTTCAGATGATGATGCGAAAAGACAACTAGGAATGGATGTTACTGAGCTAATCATTGCTCAACTTCTTTACTTAGAGTTTGAGGATCCAGAAAAACCAATCTATTTCTATATCAATTCAACCGGGACAAGTTGGTACACGGGTGACGCAGTAGGTTTTGAAACAGAAGCTTTCGCTATCTGCGATACAATAAGTTACATTAAGCCTCCAGTACACACGATATGTATCGGACAAGCAATGGGGACTGCCGCAGTTATTCTTTCATCTGGCACTAAGGGACAGAGAGCCGCTCTTCCACATGCTTCTATTGTTTTGCATCAACCTATAAGCGGAGCAAGAGGACAAGCAACCGATATCCAAATAAGAGCTGAGGAAGTTTTGAAAAATAAAAAATCCATGCTGGAGATTTTATCTCGTAACACTGGAAAAACCATCGAAGAACTCTCAAAAGACTCTGACAGGATGAGTTATCTCAACCCACAAGAAGCCCTAAATTATGGAGTTATCGATAGAATACTCACAAGCCAAAAAGATCTACCAAATAAAATTTAACACTCACAAAACTATTTTAAAATCATGCCAATAGGAACTCCAAGCGTGCCTTACAGACTTCCAGGAAGTCAATACGAAAGATGGGTCGACATATATACAAGACTAGGTGTTGAAAGAATTCTTTTTCTTGGACAAGAAGTGAATGATGGTATTGCTAATAGTCTTGTTGCACAAATGCTTTATTTAGATTCTGATGACAATTCCAAACCTATCTATCTGTATATAAATAGCCCAGGAGGATCAGTAACTGCTGGATTGGCAATTTATGACACTATCAAATACGTAAAAAGTGATGTAGTAACCATATGCGTAGGCCTCGCAGCCTCCATGGGAGCGTTCCTATTGGCCGCTGGGACAAAAGGTAAAAGAGTTGCTTTGCCCCACAGCAGAATAATGATTCATCAACCCTTAGGAGGGACATCTCAACGCCAAGCAAGTGATATTGAAATAGAGGCTAAGGAAATTTTAAGAATTAAAGATATGTTAAACATGTCTATGGCAGATATGACAGGCCAATCTTTTGAGAAAATTGAAAAGGATACTGATAGAGATTATTTTCTAAGTGCGGAAGAAGCAAA
Source organism: Prochlorococcus sp. AG-355-J09 (assembly GCA_003278735.1). Taxonomy (GTDB): domain Bacteria; phylum Cyanobacteriota; class Cyanobacteriia; order PCC-6307; family Cyanobiaceae; genus Prochlorococcus_A. The sequence goes on along the minus strand of QCDO01000006.1, from coordinate 42,712 downwards.
AAATTATGGCTTAATTGATAGAGTAATTACACATCCAAGCGAAGCAAATCAGTCTTAAAATTTCTAAATTATTATTTTAATTTTAATTTTTTAAATTAATAATTTTTTTGGTTTATTGCCACCTTAATGTCTAAAATAATAACTATCAAATGCAAAGAAGCTACAACTAATGACCCAACTCTTTTACGACACAGATGCAGATCTAAGTCTTTTAAATAATAAAACAATAGCGATTATTGGATATGGATCACAAGGTCATGCACATGCCCTAAATCTTAAAGATAGTGGTATGGATGTAATTGTTGGATTATATAAAGGAAGTAAGTCTGAAAGCAAAGCTATCAGCGATGGTTTACAAGTCTTTAGCGTTTCTGAAGCTTGCGAAAAAGCCGACTGGATTATGATTCTCCTCCCAGATGAGTTTCAGAAAGATGTTTACCTTAAAGAAATAGAACCAAACTTAAAACAAGGAAAAATATTAAGTTTTGCTCATGGCTTCAATATAAGATTCGGACTTATCAAACCTCCTAGTTTTGTGGATGTTGTAATGATTGCTCCAAAAGGACCCGGACACACTGTTCGTTGGGAATATCAGAATGGTCAAGGAGTTCCAGCATTGTTTGCAGTGGAACAGGATTCTTCCGGCAGTGCAAGATCATTAGCGATGGCTTACGCTAAAGGGATTGGCGGAACGAGAGCTGGGATTCTTGAAACGAACTTTAAAGAAGAAACAGAAACTGATTTATTCGGCGAACAAGCTGTTTTGTGCGGAGGCCTATCAGAACTCGTCAAATCAGGCTTTGAAACTCTAGTAGAGGCAGGATATCAGCCCGAACTTGCTTACTTCGAATGCTTACATGAAGTTAAACTTATTGTTGATTTAATGGTGAAGGGAGGCTTATCTCAAATGAGAGATTCCATTTCAAATACTGCAGAATATGGAGATTATGTAAGTGGTAAAAGACTTATCAATAGTGATACAAAGAAAGAAATGCAGAAAATTCTAAAAGATATTCAAGATGGAACTTTCGCTAAGAATTTTGTGGAGGAATGTGATAAAAACAAACCCTTAATGACAAAATTAAGAGAAGAGAACTCAAAACATGAAATTGAGAAAGTAGGTAAAGGTCTGCGCTCGATGTTCAGTTGGCTGAAATAAATTTATTTTTAATATTCATCGGATCGATTGGTTTTGATTTAATGATCGGCGATCCAAGATTTTTAATCCATCCTGTTCAGGTAATTGGCTTCTACATAAAAAAAATATCTGATTACCTCATAAATAATTTTGGGAAAAATAAAAATATATTGTTTGGGGGGGGGTTAATCGTAGCCATATCAAGCATTGGAATAAGTTTTGGTTTAGGTAAATTGATAGAACTCAGTTATTTTCAATCAAGAAATAATTTTTTTGGTGGATTGCTAATTTTTTTTGGACTTTCAAGTTGTATTGCGACTAAGGGACTTATTTCAAGTGTTAAAGAAATTGCAGCGCTAATGGAACGCGAAGAAATTAATCACCAAAATAAGAGAATAATCAAAGAGAAGGTACAAAGGATAGTAAGTAGGGATGTAAGTTCATCTTCTTTAGAACATCTTTTGAGATCAAGTACAGAGAGTCTTACCGAAAATTCTGTTGATGGAACATTTGGGCCACTATTTTGGATTTTTATTGGAATTTTTTTGATGAAATTTTCAATTTTTCTGCCAGGGCCTTTATCACTTGGTTTTTCTTATAAAGCCATAAGTACTTTAGATTCAATGATAGGTTACAAATATGATTATTTTAGATATTTAGGTTTTTTCAGTGCAAAAATTGAAGATATGTTTACGTTTGTTCCTTCAAGATTAGTTTTAATCACATTACCTTTAGTAAGTCCCAAAATTAATGAGTATGGATCAATCATAAAAAAAAGCTATCTTGATGGTAAAAAATATGATTCGCCTAATGCTGGGATTTCAGAAGCTATATTCGCTTATATTTCTGGTATAAAATTGGGTGGGAAAAGTAAATATAAAAACGAGATTATTGAAAAGCCAATGATCAATGAGAATGGAGATGATTGCACTGGAGAGAATATTAAATATATTTGTCAATTAATTTTGAGATTACAATTTTTATGGATAATAATTTTTGTCTTAATTTTTTTTATAATTTAAACCTTAATTTAATAATAAATTAGTTTTAAGATTACTAGAATAAATCAAAAATAATTGTATGCAAGAAAACGACTCTTCAATAGAAAATCAAAAAGATGATTTTGCTAATACATCATCAACTGATAATGAATACTCAAAATGGGTAGACAATCAAGGAGATGAAGTAAAGAATGTTTTTGGATTTAATAGCAGTGCTGAGCTTGTAAATGGTAGAGCAGCAATGATCGGATTTTTAATGCTCATATTAACCGAGTTAGTTTTTAGCGGCAGACCTGTAACTTCTTCAATTTTTGGTATTAATTAAAAAATGGAAGCAAAAAAATCTAATCCATTAAAAGTATTCTTATACATATCTGTATGGGTAATTATTTGGGGCACTATAGGATCTTTAGTCGATTTTCCTCTATATAAAAATAAAATCTACTTAGAAGGAAGCATCTATCAATATCTTACTTTCACAGTTACGGCGTTTATTTCAATTATATCTGCAAAGTTTTTTTATAAGAAAATTGATTTATAAAAACTTGTACCTGAATTTCTTAATAATTTTTGCTGGTTCTTTACTTTCATTGGACTCGTAAAGAATCCACTGATGTGTCTCATTATCATGATCACAACCATAATTTCCAGATGGGTTATCATAACTTGAAAGATATGAATGACAATTTTGGTCTGCTTCAAAAGCAGAGTCATAACCTGTTAGAAAATATATCAAAAAAAGAACAGTTATTAACAAAAAAAATACTTGAGAAACTAAATTAACTATCTTCATAAGATATTCTAAAATTTAAATATATCATTTAATAAAATTTTTCGATCTAAAAATATAGCTAACGACCAACATTAAATACAAAGTCATGGAATTCTTGATTCTTTAAATACAGAATGACTAGCAATACTAAAATCATATTTAAGCCTAATACTATTGATCCAAAAATATTTATTTGTTTTTTACCTGGCAAAGTGTAAGTAAATTTCTTGCCTTTAAGAAAACCAGCTAAGCCTTTTTTTTCTTTTATTTGAGTATTTTGAGTATTATTTTTAACTTCATTATCAGAAAAACCTTTTACCATTACAAATTAAATAACAAATTTATAATATTCCAAAAAAATTAATTTTTTTAATAATTAACAATTTTTAATCACATATGGGATCATTAATGAAATTTTCTCATTTGAGAAATTATTAAAAAAATAAGCTTCAATAATTTCCGTTTGCAGCCCCAATAAACTTGATTGACATTTGAATCTATTTTGATCAAATACTACTAATTGAAGTTTTTCTATTTCAGAAACTAATTCTTTACATAATTGGACTTGAGAATCTTTAAAACAATCACTAGATTGTTTTAAAATTTTAGATTTTGTTGGAATTGTTTCTGCCATAAGGAAATTTGATAATAATAAAAATTTTAAAGATAAAATAGTTAAAAATTTCATTACTTTTTTAGATTTCAAAATTGTGGACACTTCGGCAGAAGTTTTGGTCATTGATCTAGTTGCACCTTATTGAAATAAAAAAAAGATGCCCTAAAAGAGCACCTTATTATTAAAGGAAGAAATAGATTAAAAAGATTACCCTTGAACTCTATCCTTAAAAAGTTTACCTGCAGAGAATGTTGGAACTCTTTTAGCGGGTATTGCTATTTTTTCGCCTGTCTTAGGGTTTAATCCCTGTCTTGCAGAACGATCTCTTGGCTCAAAAGAACCAAATCCTAGTAAAGAGACTTTTTTGCCTTCCACTACTGAATCAACAATAGTTTCAATAGCTGCATCAACAACTAAAGAAACATCCGTTTTTGTGAGCTCTGTACGAGCTGCAACAAGGTTTACTAAATCAGCTTTGTTCATTGAAATTTAAATTAAAGCTAAGGGTTAAAAAAAGATTTAAATCGAGTTTTTAAACCTCGAACTTTCACATCATATGGAGCAAATACAAATACGGCAACCGAAAATGCCGGCGGCGCAAAGCTTTATACCAATTTTAGGGACATTTATAGCAACATTATTTATTTTTTGTAGCAGCGATTTTTCATTTATAAAAAATAGCCTCTTCATTTAGAGAACAGCAAAAAGCATTGGTGGAACTGGATTTAGCAATAAAAATCTAACTACATTTAGCAAAGAGGGTAAATGTTAAAGGGGGGTGAATTTAAGAATTTGAGCTATTTATTATGTTTTATTAATTTTCAGATATATTTCCTTCTCATCACATGAAAAAACGCAATTTGTATTTTGAAATCAAGAAAAATCTAGTTTTATTATTATCAGACTTTTTCTATAAATCGTTTGGTTCACTGAGTAGATGGATGGATAAATTGCCATAAATGAAAAAAATAATACTCTTCAAGATCTAATAGAGTTGATTAGTGAAGCCTTAAATTTGAGTTTTTTTTTAATTTTGGATCTATTATTCAAATATCAGTAATTTAAATAAATTATCTCAATATTTTACTAATCAATGATAAAGAGAAAGTGATTCATCTCAATAAAGGTAAACCATTTCCTTTAGGGAGTTCTCTAACTTCACAAGGGGTTAATTTTTCCTTAATAGCCACAAATGCAGAATATGTAGAAATCTTATTGTTTGAGAAAGAAGACTCTATTTCCCCAAAAAGCATATTCAAATTAAATCAGACTCATAATAAAGGTCCTTACTGGCATGCAGAAATAAAAAATCTAGAAGAAGGTAGCACTTATGCTTTTAGAGTGAAACAAAAAAATAATGAAATTAATAATAACTATGAAAAAAAAGTATTACTTGATCCATGTTCAAGGGGTATTACCGGATGGGGAAGTTATAAGAGAGAAAATGCATTAAAAACGCAAGAAAATACTAATTCTTGTCTTAAAAGCGTTGTTTGCGATAGGAAATTATTTAATTTTAAGGATTATCCAAGACCGAAACATTCTTGGGAAGAAACAATTATTTATGAACTCCATATCAAAGCTTTCACTGAATCAACTGATAAAGATGAAAGTTGTTTTAAGAAATTTTTAAAAAAAATTCCATATCTCAAAGAACTGGGTATTACAACGATTGAATTACTTCCAATTTTTTGTTTTGATCCTACTGATGCCCCAAATGGTCTAAAAAATTTTTGGGGTTATAGTCCAATTAATTGGTTTACTCCGCATTTTGAATATCTTTCGAATGAATCCGCCGAAAAGAATAGAGAGGAATTTAGAAGATTTGTAGAGGAATGTCATAAAGCAAATATTGAAGTCATTTTAGACGTTGTATATAATCACACTTCCGAAGGTGATTCAAAAGGACCAGCAATATCTTGGAAAGGTATAGATGAAAATCTTTATTACTTTATTGGAAAAGATAAAAATTATCAGGACGTCTCCGGATGTGGTAATACTATTGCAGCAAACAGAGGATTAGTTAGAAAACTAATAATTGAATCATTAAAATGTTGGGCAAGTGAATTAGGAGTTGATGGTTTTAGATTTGATTTAGGAATTGCCCTATCAAGAGGTGAAAATCTTTCACCTCTTGATAATCCTCCAATTTTTGAAGATATAGAATGTGAACCAGAACTTATTGATATCAAGTTCATAAGTGAGCCATGGGATTGTGGCGGTTTATATAAATTAGGTGATTTCCCATCGAAGAATACTTTCACTTGGAATGGTCATTTTAGAGATGACTTGCGGAAATTTTGGAAGGGGGATAAGGATACAGCTTGGAATATGAGCGATAAAATAAAGGGGACACCATCTGTTTATAAAGAAGATAATATTTTCCCAAAATCAATAAATTTTATTACTTCACATGATGGATTCACTCTAAAAGATTTAGTAACTTTCAATAGAAAACATAATTTTGCCAATAGAGAACAAAATAGAGATGGCGATAACCATAACAATTCTTGGAATCATGGTATAGAGGGACCAACTTCAAACTTATTAATTAATGATTTAAGAAAAAGACAACAAAAAAATCTTATTCTTAGTTTACTTATATCTAAAGGTGTTCCAATGATACTTATGGGTGATGAGATAGGAAGGTCACAAGGCGGTAATAATAATTCTTGGTGCCAAAATAATTCATTGGGCTGGATGAATTGGGAACATGGTCAACAAGATTTGGAATTATTAGAATATTTTAAATACGTTATAAGAATCCGAAAAAAACTAATAAACATTTTTAATCCATCATTCTTTCCGAATAATCAATCAAATGAAAATATTCCAAGATATCATTGGCATGGAACAAAATTAGATATGCCCGATTGGAGTAGTTGGTCTCATACAGTTGCCTTTAGCATTAACAAAGGCAAAACTAACCCGCTGGTCTGGATAGGTTTAAATGCATATTCAAAAAGTATCGATTTCTCCTTACCGAAATGTAAGCATAATTGGTTAAAAGTTATTGACACTAGCATGTCTGAGATTTTTAAACCCTTAACTATTAATGAAAAATCTGTTTCAATAAAGAGTAGAAGCTCTTTATTAATCATTTCAGAAGAAGTATTTGGGGCAAAAAATAATATATTCTAAAAGCGGGCGGCGGGAATCGAACCCGCATCTTCAGCTTGGAAGGCTGAGGTTTTACCACTAAACCACGCCCGCATTAAGTAATAGAATTACCACTGCAATAATACATTATCAAACAATCAACAAAGTAAAAAGATTGGAAAATTCACACTCGAAAAAAAATATTACTCGATCAACAACAAGATTAATGTTCTCTTATGGACTAGGAGACGCAGGTACAGGTTTAGTCGCGACGCAATTTGGTTTTTTTCTGTTCAAATTCTTTATTTCTGCTGGTTTACCAGTAATAATTGCAGGTTCATTATTAATGTTAATAAAAATATGGGATGCAGTAAATGATCCGTTAATTGGATGGTTAAGTGATCGTACCAAATCTAGATGGGGGCCTAGAATCCCTTGGATGGTGGCAGCATCTGTTCCTCTTGGTTTCTCTTTAGCTGCGATATGGTGGACGCCAACTGGTTCCGTGCTAACCAAGACTATTTACTATGCCATAATTTCTATAGTCGTAATGACTGCTTATACGAGTATTAATCTTCCTTTTGCAGCTCTATCTACTGAAATTTCTGAAAAAACAACAATAAGAACAAGACTAAACGCATCTAGATTTACTGGCTCAATAATTGCAGGACTAACTGGTTTGATTATTGCTGGAATTGTATTAGGTTCTGAAGGATCAGCAAATAATGAATATTTTTTAATGGGTAAAATTAGTGGATGCATTGCAGTTGCTGCAACATTAATTTCTTGTTGGGGATTGGCTCCATTCGCAAAAAAAGCAAGAAGGCCCTCAGGAAAAGTTGAAGCAATAAAACTTCAATTCAAAAGGATCTTCAGAAATAAAAAATTTCTAAAAGTTATTACTCTTTATATTCTTCTCTGGTGCGCCTTACAATTGATGCAAACGGTAGCTTTAATCTATGTAGAGGATGTACTGAATGTACCAACGTCTATTGCGAAGTGGATCCCGATACCTTTCCAAATTAGCGCTTTAGTGGGTTTACAAATATGGACCAGAGTATCAAATAAATTGAATAGGATTTCAGCTTTAAATTATGGAGCGATTATGTGGATTGTTTCATGTACGGCAGCTTTATTTTTACCTTCATTATCAAAAATTTCAGGTGTTGGAGATAGTTTATTCCTAAATGCCAGTAACAAATTTCTGTTCATTCTCTTAATTTTTATAATCTGTCTTATTGGTATTGGAGCTTCAACCGCTTTTCTTATCCCTTGGTCACTACTTCCTGATGCGATAGACGAAGATCCAGAGAAACCAGCAGGATTATATACTGCTTGGATGGTACTTATTCAGAAGATCGGTATTGCATTTAGTGTTCAATTATTAGGATTTTTATTGTATTTATCTGGTTATCAATCATGCATTGTTGATAAAGACAGTATAAATATTATTGAACAATGCTACTCAGCACAATTAACTATTAGATTATGTATTGGTCTGATACCCTCAATACTGGTAATAATTGGTCTTTTAATCATGAGAAAATGGGATCGGAAATTAATTACAAACTAATATAAAGATATGTATTACCTTAATTTTCTCAAAAGACTTCTAAGCAGCTTAATCATTGGCGGGCAAGCAATTAATTTTATCTTTAAGGGTAAAATTTCCAAAAATGATCTCTTTGACCAACTTATGGAGTCAGGTCCTGGAAGTTTATTAATTGTACTAATTACAGGAATTGCCGCAGGTACAGTTTTTAATATTCAAGTTGCATCACAACTTACAAGCATGGGTGTTTCAAGTGAAATTGGAGGTTTACTAGCAGTAGGCATGGCGAGAGAGATGGCTCCTCTTCTAACTGCTACTTTAATGACTGGAAAGGTTGCAACTGCATATGCTGCTCAACTGGGCACTATGAAAGTTACTGAACAAATTGAGGCAATAACAATGTTAAGGACAGAACCAGTCCAATATTTGGTAGTCCCAAGGTTACTTTCGATGGTAATAATGTCACCAATACAGTGTCTTTTATTTTTATCTGTAGCTTTATGGAGCGGACAAATTTGGAGCACAATTTTTTATAAAGTTCCTCCAATAGTTTTTTGGACATCTGTAAGATCAGGTAATGTGAGTTTAACTAACACAGACTTAACTTCAATGTTAATAAAATCTGTAGTCTTCGGATTACTTATTTCAATGATTGCTTGTGGATATGGACTCACAACTAAAGGTGGTCCAAAAGAGGTTGGAACAAGTACAACAGGCGCAGTTGTGATGACTCTCGTTACTGTATCTTTAATGGATGTATTACTTACACAAATTTTATTTGGATGATCCCATGTTTAACACTAAATTAAAAAAAGAGGAGCCAGTAATAATATCTCCATCGTTTCAGTTGCCAATCATTCTAATAGTTTTAAGTTTTATGCTTTTGTTTTTGAATATTGGTTCTTTGCCAACAATAGTTTTTGCTTCTTTTAGCTTTTTTTTATTACTTCAGTCATTCACCTTAAGAATAAAAATAACAAATGATGATTTTATCGTTTTACAATTAGGGAAAGAGATTAGAACTTTTCCATTCAAAAACTGGATTTCATGGAAATTCTTTTTCCCTATTATCCCAGGTATTTTTTATTTTAGAGAAAAGTCCAGTCCTCATTTATTACCAATTTTATTTAATCCAAAGCAATTAAAAGATGAGCTCATAAAAAAAGTTGACTCCCTGGAAATTAAAGATTCTTAAAATTCAGAATTTGCCTATTTATCAAAATTATTTAAATGACTAATACAGAAATTTCCGACAATAATCCTGAAAAGGAATTAATAATAGACAAGTCAATTTCAGATGATAAAACCAAACAAATTAGTAAGAAAAATACAACTCAAAATAAAAAAATTACACCAAAAAACGATAAATCAAATAAATCTTTTGATGAAATTTCTAATGAAATTTTTAGAGATCTCGTTTCAAAAAAAGACTCTTTAGTTAAAGAAATAAAAGATTTAGAAACAAAAAAAAATGAACTAGAAAAAGATATTGAATCAAATTTCAAAGGACAGTCAGATAATATTGCTAAGAGAGTAAAAGGCTTTCAGGAGTATTTAACTGGAGCTTTGCAGAATCTTTCACAAAACGTAGAGAAACTTGAATTAGTTTCTCAACCAATAATCGTAAAGCCATCTCCACTCGATGAAAAAAAACAAAACAATGTAACGAGCAATGTAGTTAATGTTCCTGCTCTTTCTGAAACATTTAAGCCAGATCAAGAGATTATAAAGAGTTGCTTTTCGAGTTTTACAGAACAACCTGACTTTTATGCAGAACCTTGGAAATTAAGACGGAGTCTTAATTCATCAGATATAGAAATTATGGATGATTGGTTCTTTAACATGGGCGGAAGAGGTTCTCTTGAAAGTAGAGGTTCTCGACAAAAAAATGCCTTATTATCAGCGGGTTTAATATCTATTCTTGGCGAATTATATGGAGATCAGTTTCAGACACTTATTTTAGCTTCTCAGCCTGAACGATTAGGTGAATGGAGAAGAGTTCTTCAAGATTCACTTGGTCTTACAAGGGATGACTTTGGACCTAATAGTGGGATTGTTCTTTTTGAAAGGCCTGAAGGTGTCATCGAGAGAGCTGATAGATTAGAAGCAAATGAAGAATTGCCATTTATTATCATTGATGCAGCAGAAACCTCTATTGAAATTCCAATACTTCAATTCCCATTATGGATTGCATTCGCTGGTTCAGATAATGAAATTTACGATGATCTTGAATTAAACTAAGCTCTATGAATATCTTAATAATTTTTACAAGTTATCTTTTAGGATCACTTCCGACAGGTTTTTTAATTGGGAAATATCTCAAAAATATAGATCTAAGAACTATAGGTTCTGGATCTACAGGTGCCACAAATGTCTTAAGAAATGTTGGGAAATGGCCTGCACTTTTTGTATTTATCATTGACGTTGGGAAAGGCCTTCTTGCAGTAAAAATTGCTCAATATTACACAGATCTAGGATTAATAGAAGTTATTGCAGGAATATCCGCTATCTCAGGACATATTTGGCCAATATGGCTTAGGGGTAAAGGAGGGAAAGCTGTTGCAACTGGATTAGGTATGTTTTTAGCTCTCTCTTGGAAAGTTGGACTCGCATCTCTTGGTATTTTTTTAATAGTCCTAACAAAAACTAAATTTGTTTCTTTATCCAGTATTTCAGCTGCAATCTTACTTCCTATTTTTATGTTTTTTTACCTAGGTAAATTTATGAACTCATATTTTTTTATAAGTTTAATTGTGGCATTATTAGTAATTTGGAAACATAGAACAAACATAAAAAGATTACTTAAGGGAGAAGAATCCAAAATTAATCAGAATCAATAGATTCAAATATTTCAATTAGAGCTTTATTAGGATCTGTAGCTTTTGATATTGATCTACCAATGACTAGCCTAGAAGCGCCATTATCTATAGCTTCATGGGGAGTCATAATTCTATTTTGATCATCTTTACTTTCAATATTTAATCTGATGCCTGGTGTAATAAGTTCAAAATTATTCTTATAAATAGATCTCAACATTTTTACCTCCCAAGGGGAACAAACACATCCATCTAATCCAGCATCAAAAGACAATTTTGCAAGTCTCAATACATTTTCTTCAATTGAATTATTTCTATCAAGATCAGTTTGAAAATCTTTAAGAGAAAAGCTTGTTAGAACAGTTATTCCTACAACAAATGGAGGTTTAACACTGACTGATGTGGCTCCTTCTAAAGATGCTTTCTTCGAATCCTTAAGGGCTTTTAAACCTGCTGAAGCATGAATAGAAATTATATCAACTCCTAATTTTGAAACTTCGAAACATGCTGCGCGCATTGTATTTGGAATATCATGAAATTTTAAGTCTAAAAAAATTTTTTTATTAAAACCTTTTAATATTTCAATAACTCTTGGACCCTCCCTCACAAAAAGTTCTAAACCAACTTTAACCCACGTAATATTAGGACATTTTTGCAGAAGTAATTTTGCTTGATTTACATCTAATCCATCAATTGCCAATATTATTTTATCTTCTGAATTAAATCTTTTATTCATAAATTTTCAGTTTTCAAACCTCTTAATTATTTTTTTCCCAATTTGCAAAATTTTTCCTTCTAAATCATTTTTTGAATTAAAAACCAAATCAGGATTTATCACTTTCTGACTATCAATTTTTACACCCCCACCTTTAATAGATCTTTTAGATTCGCTGCTAGATTTGAAAAGTTTTAGCGCACTTAGCAAGTAAAAAAACTTAACTGGAAAAACTATTTCTTTTAATGAAATCTCTGGAATTTCTCCAACTTTTTCTTTGTGTCCAAGAAATAATTTTTCGCAGTTTGATTGTGCTTTTAATGCTTCTTCAGCTCCGTGGAACAAAGTAGTAACCTCTAAAGCCATTCTTCTCTGTAATTCACGAGGATTTGAGTTATGAAGCAAGCTTAAATCTAATTCAGTAAGTAATTCAAAATAGGTAGGTATTATATTATCGGGTACTTTTTCTAATTTTGAATACATTGAAAGAGGATCATCAGTTAAACCGACGGTGTTAAATTCAGATTTACTCATCTTCTTAATTCCATCTAAACCTGTCAAAATTGGTAAAAGAACTCCAAATTGAGGTTCTTGTTTAAAATGCCTTTGAAGATTTCTTCCTATTGCAATATTAAATTTCTGATCTGTACCTCCAAGCTCAATATCTGATTGAACGACTACCGAGTCGTACCCTTGTAATAGTGGATATAAAAATTCATGCAAAGCAATTGGAACTTGTGAAGTGTACCTTTTATTAAATTCCTCCTTAGCTAGCATTTGACTAACTGTTGCACTCCCCATTAATTCAATTATCGAATTAAGATCTAATCCTTTTAACCATTCGCTGTTATATCTGATTTCTATTCTATCTTTTGAATCAAAATCTAAAATAGATGCATTAGCTGGTTTACCCATTCCTAGTTGGGTTAAGTATGTTTTTGCATTATCCTTAACTTGTTTTTCCGATAACTGCACTCTTGTTTTATTTTTTCCAGTTGGGTCTCCAATTTGAGCAGTAAAATCTCCAATAATTAAAACTGCAACATGTCCATTATCTTGGAATGCCCTAAGTTTTTTGAACAATATGCTGTGCCCAAGATGAATATCTGTTCCAGTTGGATCGATTCCAAGTTTAACCCTTAATTTTTTATTATTTTTTTTCGCATGATCAATTATCTCCGAAAAAGTTTGATCTATTCCCTTAATTGGAAAATATTCTTCTATTCCTCTTGACAGCCATGATGGCAACATTAAATTATCTGACATGAAGCTTTAAACGTTAACTTTAAGAAGTTTTATCAAGTTCATCCTTCATTCTTATTAAGGTTTTATTCATCTGTTCGAACATTTGATCAGGAGTAATCCCAAATTGACTTAACTGTGTCTTTAATTGTTCTACTGTCATTTTGGCTTGAAAATCTTCAGACAATTCAAATCTCTTCATGAAGACCTTATAACGATCCATAAGAGATTCCATTTTTTTGATAAACATTTTTTTCCCTTCTCTATCAAATTTTCCATAATCAGAGCCTAGTTTCATAAGTTCTTGGTAATCTGTAAAAAGCTTTTTAGCTTCTTCTTGAACGATGTCTGACTCAAAGAATCCCATTTCTATTTTTTTACTTCGCAAGATTAAGGCTCAATTACAAGATAACAAGAATCTTTTAAATTGATTAGAACATTAATAAATTTTAGTTTATAAATAATTCTTTGATTTATATTTTTTCAGAATTAAATTTAGTAGACATGTTTCATAAATATTGGAAAAATTCAACGTAAATAATATTTCAAATCAAAATAGACAATTTGAATTATTTGGTTCAAATGTAAATACATCAATTAATTTTCAACACTCAAATAATCTAAAAATCAAAGGCAAAATCCTAACTGAATGGAGAAATAGAATATATAATCACCAATTTAAAATTTCAAAAGATGCCCACAATAAAACTTTGCACCAAACATGTCTTCCTATAAATACAATTTCAAATGAAAGAAAAATTGATCCGTTTTCCCTGCAGCCATTATCATTAAACTTCTGGAGAACGAATCAATATATACACGATGGTCCCGCAATGTATTTTGTAATTGACTCAATGGAGAAATCTAAAATAATCCTTTATATAGGAGAAACAAACATAGCAAATAAAAGATGGAAGGGAGAACATGACTGTAAAAATTACCTCATGAACTATAAAGAAGCCCTAGCCCATAATAACCTCTCAAGTCATCAAGATATTCGTTTCTTCTTAGATGTACCTAAAGAAGTAAAATTAAGACGTAAATTAGAACAGCAACTGATATATTTATGGTTACCACCCTTTAATAAAGAAACCCGAGATAGGTGGGCAACTACTTTCACAAACGACTAAAAGTTAACCAAATCCATTTTACAAATGCAATTTTCGACATTCCAAAAAAATCTAGATAACTGGCAAGGTGCTTCATTAATTTTTGGAGTTTTAGAGGAAGAAATAGCAAGCCAACTTGAAAATATAAAATTTGTTGTTGACCCAAAATTATTACTAAAAACTGTTACTCAAAAAAAATTCAAAGGAGAAAAAGGAAAAACTCTAAGTTTTGAATTTTTAGATCAAAAATTAGAAACTTTAATCATAGTTGGTCTTGGCAAATCGAAAGACCTTAAAAAAAGTGATATAGAAAACTCCATAGGAAATATAATTATAAAAACTGTTGATAAAAATGAAAAAATCAGCATCTTGCTACCTTGGGAATTAATAAATTCAAAACTAAAAATAAATCAATTAGCAGAGTCAGCTAGATTATCTGCTTACAAGGACAATAGATTCAACAAGAAAAAAGATGAAGAGAATGTTCTAAAAGAAATAGAGTTTTTGAATTTAAAAAAATTTGAGAAAATTAGCTTTGAAGAGACAGAAAAAATATGTGAAGGCGTAGAACTAGCCAGAAGACTTGTAGCCGCCCCTCCAAATAGTCTTACGCCCCAGGAAATGTCTATTCAGGCTTCTCAAATAGCTAAGGATCATGGTTTGGAAGTAAAAATTTTAGAGGCAAAAGATTGTGAATATTTAGGAATGGGTGCATATTTAGCTGTAGCAAAAGGTTCTGACCTTGATCCTAAATTTATACACCTTACTTTGAAGTCGGAGGGTCCTATAAAGGAAAAGATTGCTCTTGTTGGGAAGGGTTTAACCTTTGATTCTGGAGGATACAATCTGAAAGTAGGAGCATCTCAAATTGAAATGATGAAATATGATATGGGCGGAAGCGCTGCAGTTTTAGGGGCAGCAAAAGCAATTGGAGCAATAAAACCAAAGGGACTAGAAATACATTTTATTGTGGCAGCTTGCGAAAACATGATAAATGGATCTGCAGTACATCCTGGAGATGTAGTTAAGGCATCTAATGGTAAGACAATTGAAATAAATAACACTGATGCAGAAGGTAGGCTCACATTAGCTGATGCTTTAACTTACGCATCCAATTTAAAACCGGATTCAATAATAGATCTTGCCACTTTAACAGGAGCTATTGTTATTGCATTAGGTAATGATGTAGCTGGATTCTGGAGCAATAATAATGATTTAGCAAATGATCTAAAAGCAGCATCAACTCAGGCTGGAGAAGAATTATGGCAAATGCCTTTACAAAAATCTTACAAAGAAGGGTTAAAGTCTCATATAGCTGATATGAAAAATACAGGCCCTAGAGCAGGTGGGTCAATAACTGCTGCATTATTTTTAGAAGAATTCTTCAATGAAGATATTAAGTGGGCTCATATTGATATTGCTGGCACTTGTTGGACTGACAAGAATAAGGGAATTAACCCATCAGGTGCAACCGGTTTTGGAGTTAAAACTCTTGTTCAATGGATTAAAAATAAATAACTATATTTAAAATCATTCAGTCCAAAGATTTGTTGATCTAGCCTTATCCCCCCATAATTTATCCAACCTCTGATCTCTCCCACATGAGAATCTATAGAACTTATATTTTAATTCATTTCTCTCAGCAAAATCCTGATGATAATCTTCAGCTAACCAAAATTTACCTTTTGATTTTAGTTCTACAGATATTTTTGCTATTGGCACTCGCAACTCATTTGAGGCTGAAATGATTGCATTTTTTGCTTCACTTTCTTCAGTTGAATCTTTGAAAAAAATTACTGGCTTATAAGAATCTCCACGATCACAAAATTGACCCTCGCCGTCCAGAGGATCAATATTTCTAAAATAGAGCCTAAGTATCTCGGGTAAAGTTGCCAATTGAGAATCGTAGTCCACTAGAACAACTTCCTGATGTCCTTTATGATTTTCATAGGTAGGATTTAGTAAATCTCCACCTGAATAGCCACTTTGTACAAAATTTATCCCCCTTAATGACTCTAAATCATGTTCTAAACACCAAAAACAACCTCCTGCGAGAATCAATTCCTCTGCAAAAGCGTTTACAGGGTTTATAAACATTGAAAAAGCAATTATTAGAGGTAAGAGGTATTTCATTTTTTTATTATAAAGTTCAAATAATAAGATTAATAATCTCTTTAGCTGCTCTCTGTACTACGCCCTCTTCACCTAATTCTTTTTTTAAAAAAGCATAACCTTTTTTTATTTTTATTTTCTCTGATTTCCCCTCAAGAATCCTACAAGATTTATAGAAGATTTTCTTTTCATCAAACTCTTTCTGTACAAACTCAGGTATTATTAATTTATTAACTAACAAATTTACTGGGGAAATAAATCTTACTCTGAAATTAAGAATTTTTTTAGCTATAAAAGCAGTTACCCTACTTACTTTATAACCAACAATCTGCGGAATCCCATATAAAGCTAATTCCATATTAACTGTCCCAGACTTACAAAAAGCAATTTTAGTGAGCGAATAAATATAAGGTTTTAATTTTTCACTATCTTTTTGAGAAATAACAAGTCCTTTAACTTGATATTTTCTAAATGCTTTTTTGAATATTTCATCAAAAGCCCTTCGACAGGAGGGAATATAGACAACCAAACTTGGATATTTTTGTTGTAATTTTTTAGCGGCCAGCATAAAAGTAGGTAATATATATCGTAATTCTTGAGGTCTTGATGCGGGCATTAAAAGTAGAATATTTTGATCTGGGCGCAGGCTTAGGATAGTTCGAGCATCTCTCTTTAGCGGAAGTTTTTTTGTTAAATCAATCATGGGATGCCCAACCCACAAAACATTTCCACCTCTTTTTTTATAAAATATTGCTTCTTTCTTAAATATCGCGAGTATTTTATCAGAAAAATTTATTAAATTTGTTGTGCTATTATTCCCAACCCTCCAAGCCCATTCTTGAGGTGCAATATAGTAAAAAATTGGAGTTTTAGTTTTCGATTTTTTTAATTTTGTTCCAATTTTTATATTTGGGCCCATATAATCAATCAAAATTAAGCAATCTGGAGGATATTTTTTTAATAATTTATAAAATCTTCTTTGAATTATTATGGTTGGAATAATAAGAGGTAAAGCCTCCCAAATTCCTATTGCACTAATTGATGTAGTATCTTGAAGAATTTTTACACCTTCTTTCCTCATCCTTTCCCCGCCTAATCCGCAAATTTCTAAATCTATAGATTTTTTTTTAGCTTCATCTAATAATGCTTTTGATAACAAACTTCCGTGCAAATCTCCAGAGACTTCTCCAGTACTTATAAAGATCTTTTTATTCATACATTCACTACAGGCATTGGTCCCCTTCTTTCTTTAGATATTGACTCTTTTAAGAAATTACATAATTTTGAAGATGAAATATCTAATTCTCCTTTCATTACTTTTTCTAGTGAATTTGAAATCGCATCATTAGATTTGAAAAGTAGATTCCAAGTACTTTGAAGTAATTTTAAGTCAAAATCTTTATTTTCCATTAAACCACTTCTCTTTATTCCAATCCTATTTAAACCTCTCAATCTTCCTGGATGTCCTTCTGCTAAACAAAAAGGGGGGACATCTCTATCTACTCTAGTCATCCCTCCAATCATTGCTAAATATCCAATATTGACAAATTGATGAATGCCTAAACAACCGCCAATAATAGCTTTATCTTCGATCTTCACATGCCCCGCAACTTGAACACTATTTGATAAAACTATCCTGTTACCGAGTTCACAATTATGTCCGATGTGAGTATAAGCCATCAACAAATTATTATTGCCAATAATAGTTTTTTCTCCTTCATCAGTTGCTTTATTAATAGTTACACATTCTCTGAAAGTATTATTATCTCCAATAATAACTTCAGTAGGGGCCCCTTTATATTTGAGGTCTTGTGGATCAAGACCTATAAAAACACTTGGGAAAACTTTATTGTTTATACCAATTTGAGTTCTTCCTGAAATAACAGCATTAGGTCCTATTTTGGTTCCTTTCCCAATAGTCACATCAGGACCGATAATAGCTCCTTTAGAGACAATAACCCCATCATGTAATTCGGCACTTGGATCAACATCAGCATTTGGGTGGACTTTTACACCACTAAAGCTTGCATTTAATTCAGAATTTTTATTATCCATATCCCTAATCAACTAATGAAAACATTAACTCTCCAGCACAAACCAACTTCCCATCGACATGCGCCTCACCTTTAACCTTCCCAAATCTTTGTCTTTTAATAGACAATAACTCACAAGAAATTATCAATTGATCTCCAGGCACAACTGGTTTTCTGAATTTAACATTATTGATTCCAGCAAAGACGAAAAGTCCTTTAGGGAGGTCTGGCATTTGCGTTACAATTATTCCACCAACTTGAGCCATTGATTCAACAATAAGAACACCAGGCATTAAGGGTCTTTCAGGAAAGTGTCCCTGAAATTGAGGCTCATTTATAGTTACATTTTTTACTGCTACAGCTCTTTCTCCAGGAATATGCTCTATAACTTTGTCCACAAGAGCAAAAGGATATCTGTGAGGTAACAAACCAAGTATTTGCTCAGAAGAAAGTTGATTATTTTCAATGGATAATTTCTTTTCCAAAACAATTAAAGATAAAGTTAATTTTTTAGCGATGAGGCCAATAAAGCATTTAAAGAATGTGATCCTTTATAAACTAAAATTTGAGCCTTAGGTAACCCTACCAAAGCCAAGTCCCCAATTAAGTCTAAAATTTTATGTCTTATTGGTTCATTATTAAATCTTAATGGTGGATTTACCCATTTATCACCGTCACAAACAAGGGCATTTTCCAAACTGCCTCCTTTTATTAATCCAAGTTCACTTAACTCTTGAAATTGATCTTTAAATCCAAATGTTCTAGCAGGAGCAATCATTTCAACAAAACTTTTTGGATTTAAATCAATCACAAAAGTTTGATTTCCAATTGCTTTATAGGCAAAACTTATAGTGGATATAATTGTAGTTTTTTCAGAAGGGGTTGCTGCTATAACTGAATCTTCTTTGTTTAAAATTATTGATTTATTAATCTCTCGAAAAAAATTATCTGGTCTAGGTGCCTTTTTTATCCCCGCTTCTTCAAAATCTCTAACCCACTGGATTGCCGATCCATCTAAAAGAGGAATCTCCTTCCCATCAACCTCAATATGTATATAACTCAAACCACACCCTGCCAATGAAGATAATAAATGTTCGATGGTATACAAATTTCTCCCCCCTAATTTAACAGCCGTACAAAGCATCGTACTTCCAATTAAATCCTGAGTTAACTTAAAAATCTTATTAGGTTTATCCCTAAAAGATACATAATAACCTTCTTTCTCATAGGAAGAAATTGTAACTCTCGTTTTTTCTCCACTATGTAGCCCTATACCCTCTCTGGAGATAGCCCCAGCCAAGGTATAACAAGAATCATAATTAGCAGGCCAAGAAAACACTTAAAATTTCCATCCAACTCCAAGTGTATATCTCCAATCTCCACTTAGGTCCTTGCTAGCAACATCTAATCTTAATGGACCTATTGGTGTTTTAACCCCAACTCCTCCTCCAAGAGAAAAACCAGAACCTGATTTTTGCAATAATTTGCCAGGTTTTCCAGGGACTGACTTTTGAGAGCCTAAATCACTTCCTCCATCGACGAATAAAGCTCCTGATATCATTCTCCAAACAGGGAATCTATATTCTGCTGTGCCCTCAACAAAACTTCTACTTACTGCCAAATCACAAGATCCCCAACCTCTAACAGATGATGTTCCTCCCATACAAAATGCTTCATAAGGAGGCAAATCCCCAAGAATAGTTCCCGCCTTAAATTGAAATCCAATAGCTTGAGGACAGTTTTCACTATTAGCATTACTAGACTTACATGCTTTCGTTAAATTTATTATTTTTGTTGGTATAAAAAATGAATATGTGGCTCTCATTCTATTGAAAGTTGGAGAGTTTTCCCCCATTGAAACAAATTGTTCGGTACCAAAGCTAAATTTATTTCCTGATGTCGGATTGATGGAATTGTTCAAATTATTTCTAGAAGTACTTGCAATAACACTCACTAATATATTTTCATCAGGGCATGAACCATCATTTGGAGTAAATCCAATACAAATAATATCGCTTATGTTGTTTCTTGTTGTAGTTGGCGTCCTATCACCATAAGGTTTTTTGTTTCCATCACCATCAATCATCTTTACTTTCTTAAAATTCATTCCAGCAAGGACTCTCCATTTAGCGACCTTAAATGGATCTCCACCATTTAATGGTCTTGAGAAAGAAAACCCACCTCCTGTTTTTTCTAAAACTATTGATGAAAAAGTATCAGAGCTAGATGGATTTTGATCGTCTACTGCATATAATTTCATATTATTTTCGCTCTTAAATTCTTGTGGATAATCTCTACTTAAAAAAAAATTTGTTCTAAAAGATGTTTTATTTTTATCTCCTTTAATCCATGGATCAGATAAAGAAAAATTATAGGTAGTTGAATATTCTCCAAAATTTAGATTTAAATTTGTAGACCATGCTCTTCCTAGTGCATTTGTTTCCTGCAAACCAATTGATGCGAAGATACCTGAACCATTGCTATAACCAAGCCCACCTGTCAAAGATCCTGTTCTTTGTTCACTCAAGTCTAAAAGAATTATGACTTGACCAGGATTTAAATTATCAGGGCCAAGAGAAACCTTTACATCATCAAATAATGATGTGGCATAGAGTCTACCGATATCAGCTTCTAAAATTTTTCTATTAAAAATGGTACCAGGTTGTGTTTTTAATTCTCTCTTTATAACCCAGTCTTTTGTTTTCCCTTTTCTAGGTTTTCCATCAATAATAAATTCACCATCAGAATTTGGGAATCTTATTTTTACGTCAGATATAATGCCCTCAGAGACTTTTAATATTACTACTCCGTTCTCAGAGATTCTATCTGGGGTATTAATTCTAGCTAAAGAATAACCTTCTTTTTCATAACGTTCTTTTATAATATCTATCTTATTTTGAAATTCTTTTAGGTTAAGAGTTGTCCCATAATAGTTTTTAAAAATATCATCTACGTATTCATTGGAGACTATAGAATTTATTGGTTTAAGTTCAACTTTCTTCAAGATAGGATTAGGCACTACAGTTACTATTAGCCTCACACCTAATGGCCCATCTTGAGGCTTTATTTTAACTCCTGAAAACCAACCACTAGCATATATTGCATTAAGGTCTTGATTTAAAATTCTATTATCAACAATACTTCCAGGCTTTATGCTCATTGAATCATATGCAGCCAATTCAAGTTTTCTACCCTCAGGATGATTTTCCCAACCTTCAATAATTATTTCTGAGATAAGAACACTTTCTTCACTAGTATCATTATTATTTTCTGCAAGAAGAATTTTTTTCTCTTTTTTTATTTCAATCCCTTGAAATAAAACATTATTAATATTTGATATTTCTAAGGTTTTTATTGATTGCTCAACGTCATTTTCCAAATACATAGCAGCCAAATCTGAATTATTTGATATCAAAATCAATGGAGAGCAGGCAACATTTATGAAAACCTTTCCAATTTTTAAAAAATGTTTTTGCATAGTACTTGTGATTAAGAAAAATAAGTCATTATCTAGTCAATTAGATTTAAGAAAATCGTTTATTCTCCGGTGGATTTCACTATAAGCTTCAATTAAACCTCCTAAATCATTTCGAAATCTATCCTTATCAAGACTTACAATTGTATCATTTTTGTGATTTAGATCCCATAATCTACAATTATCAGGACTTATTTCATCGCCGAGAATTATATTATTTCTAAAATCATAACCAAATTCCAGTTTAAAATCTACAAGTTGAAGTTGAATATTTTTAAAAAAACTTTTCAAGATTAAATTAATTTTTAGGGTTAAATTTATTATCAATTCTAAATCATGAGAGCTTAGTAAATTCATGAGTTCAATTCTATCTTTTGTAATAAGGGGATCATTAAGTTCATCATTTTTTAAATAGATATCAATTAATGGTTTTGATAACAAAGTTCCTGGTTTAATAGTTGTTTGTTTGCACAAAGAACCATAAGCAGTATTCCTTAAGACTATTTCTAATGGAATTACTTTTATTTTTTTTGCAATCATTGTATTTTCATTTTCAAGTTCAATAAAGTGAGTTGGAATATTTTTCTTAATTAGAATCTCAAAAATTCTTGCACTTATTAGGCAATTAAGTTTGCCTTTACCTTCAAAATTTTCTTTTTTCAATGCATTAAACGCTGTAGCATCATCTTTAAATTCAATTTTTACTTTATTTACATCATCATGAGTGAATACTTTTTTTGCTTTGCCTTCATAAATCAATTTATATTTGTTATTCATTAAATTAAAACCTCATTATTATTAATAAAGTACTTTTTATAATTAACATAATTATTAGAAATCAATTTCAAATGATTTTATTTTCATTTTAACTGATTATTCATCGAAACCTCATAACCTTAAAAAAACAAATATATGGGAATTCATTCACCTAGTTCTAGGAACTTTTTTAGATTAGAAAATATTTTAATTATTGGAAATGGCGGGAGAGAAAACTCTTTGGCCTGGGCTATCCAAAAAAATGAATTAGTTAAAAAAGTTTATTTAATACCTGGTAATGCAGGTTCAGAAAGAATAAATAAATGTGAAAGAATAAAAATTGATATAAATAATAAAAATGAACTAGTTGAAAAGCTTGATTTTTTTAAGATAGATTTAATCATTATTGGACCAGAAATACCTCTGGCAAATGGATTATCTGATTTTCTTCGAAAAAAAGATTTTAAAGTATTTGGTCCTAATAAAGATGGTGCAAAACTCGAATTTAGCAAATCTTGGGCTAAGGAATTTATGCAAGACGCAAATATTCCAACCGCAAACTTTTGGAAAGTCAATTCTCTAGAAGAAGCCAAAAAAATTATTAATTCATCATCAATTCCTCTTGTAGTAAAAGCTGATGGTCTAGCTTCAGGCAAAGGTGTTTTTATACCTAATTCAAAAGACGAATGCATTAAAGCAGCGGAGACAATTTTTAATGGAAGATTTGGTAACTCTGGGAATATAGTTGTTCTAGAAGAAAAAATTCAAGGGCCGGAAGTTTCAGTTTTTGCTTTATGCGATGGAAAGAGATATACATTACTTCCAACGGCCCAAGATCACAAACGACTTAATGAAAAAGATAAAGGTCCAAATACAGGGGGTATGGGGGCTTATTCTCCTGCCCCATTATTAACAAAAGATTACCTTGATAGAATCATTCAAGAGATAATTGAACCTACAATAAGAGAGTTAAATAAAAGAAATATCGACTATAGAGGCGTAATTTATTTTGGGTTAATGATCACAAAATCTGGGCCCAAGGTTATAGAATATAATTGCAGGTTTGGCGATCCAGAATGTCAAACAATAATGCCCTTAATGGATCAAAATTTTGTATTTCTTTTAGAAAAATGCTCAATGGGAAGTTTAACTGGTACTGAAAAAATTAATACTTCTGATAAAGTTAGTGGTTGTGTAATAGCAACCTCCAAAGGCTATCCTCACGAATATAAAACTGGCTATCAAATAAAAATAGGTAAAATTGATTCAAATGATTGTCAAATTTTTGATTCAGGTACTTCTTTTAGTGAAAGTGGGAAATTATTAACTGCTGGAGGAAGAGTTTTAAGTATTGTCTGTCAAGGTAAAGACTTTGATACGGTTTTTGAAAAAGCATATAAAAATTTAAAAGAAATTGATTTTGAGGGTATTTACTTTAGAAATGATATAGGTCATCAAGTGAGAAAAATTTCTTCTAAGGAGAATTAAGCTTATGGTGAATACCAATAATCGAGAAAGTAGAAAATATAACATAACTAATAATGAAGACATGAATATTAACTATTGGATTAATGGACTTCTCGCTTGGTGGAGTGGGTTCAGTTTAAGAACAAAGTTATTAGCCATAGCAACTCTTGTCGTAAGCCTTCTAATGACAGGAATAACTTTTTTCGCATTAAATAGTATTCAAAAAGATGCAGGTATGAATGATACTAGATATGCACGAGATCTTGGCTTGTTATTATCAGGGAATGTTACAGAATTAGTTGCTAATAACCAAAAAAAAGAAATTTCAAATGTAGCTGAAAAGTTTTGGAGATCAAGTCGAAACCTACGTTATATATTCTTTACTGATGCTGAAGATATTGTTCAACTTGGGATACCCATAAGTGCAACACCAACAAGTTCAGATAGTCAGTTTCAGCTCACTCGAAAATTAAAACTACCTTCAGAATTGAAGAAGAGACCACAATTCCCTTTGGTTAGGCAGCATGCGACACCTCAAGGTCAAGTAACAGATGTATTTGTCCCAATGTTGTGGAAAGGCAAATATCTAGGCACTCTAGCTTTGGGAGTCACCCCTAATAAAAAAGCACTAGCCAGTGCTGCCTTAACTAGAGAAGTAACCATTGCAGTTTTTATCTCTATTTGGGTTTTAGTAATACTTGGAGCTGTATTTAATGCACTGACAATTACAAGACCAGTCAGAGAATTAGTAAGAGGTGTTAGAGAAATTTCAAGAGGAAATTTTAAATCTAGAATTTCTTTACCAATGACAGGTGATCTAGGAGAACTCTTAAATGGATTTAACCGAATGGCAACACAGTTAGAAAATTATGATGAAGCAAATATAGAAGAACTAAAAGCGGCACAAATCAAGCAGCAATCATTAATTGCTACAATGGCTGATGGTGCAATATTATTGGACTCACAAGGCAAGATTGTACTTACTAATCCAACAGCAAAGAGATTATTTCGTTGGGAAGGAAGATTTCTAGAAGGTAAACATTTTTTAAATGAAATCCCCGAAATTTTATCCAACGACTTACATACAAATATAGAATCTATTTTAAAAAGGGAAAAGGAGAAGGACGATCTAAGATTCAGTTTAGGAGAACCAGCAAGAACCTTAAGAATTGTCTTGCAATCAGTCTTAGATACAAATAAAGTTGAATTAAAAGGAATTGCTGTGACAATCCAAGATTTAACTAGAGAAGTTGAACTTAACGCGGCACAAAATAGATTCATAAGCAATGTTTCACATGAATTAAGGACACCACTTTTTAATATCAAAAGTTATGTAGAGACCTTACATGATTTAAAAGATCAGCTATCTGATGAAGAACAAATAGAATTTTTGGGAATTGCAAATTCAGAGACTGATAGGTTAACAAGACTTGTAAATGATGTATTAGATTTATCTAGATTGGAGTCTGGGAAAATTGTTCAGCTAGAACAAATGGACATAAAACCAGCAATAGAACAAACTCTTAGAAATTATAGACTAAATGCTTCAGAAAAAAATGTTTCATTATCGCATGACATAGAGGAAACTATTCCTCCAATTCTTGGAAATTTTGATTTACTTTTGCAGGTTTTTGATAATTTACTAGGAAATGGATTGAAATTTAGTCCAAAAAACAGCTCCCTGATTATTAGAGCTTATACTTGGCCAGATACCTGCCCTGCTCTCCCTCCAAGTATTAAAAATGATGCAGCCCCTCAATGTGAATTAGTTTCACCACTTCCAAAGGTAAGAATTGAAATTGCTGATACTGGCTCAGGAATATCTCAGGCTGATCAAGAAAAGATATTTGACCGTTTTTATAGGGTAGAGAATTCTGTTCATACTGAGCAAGGAACCGGTTTAGGTTTATCTATAGTGCGGGGAATAATTGAAAAACACGGTGGGGAGATTCGTATGGCTAGTGAATTAGGAATAGGTACAACATTTTGGTTTGATTTAGCCTTGGCACAATCTGATAAAGATGAATTATTAACAAAAGCTATTAATAATTCAGATTCTTTCTCAGGTTCTGAAATTAAAGAAATTATCTAATTATTATCTATTCCTTTAAAAACATTTTGAACATTTTGATCAGGCACAACCCTGTGTGGGGCACCACTAAATATTTGTTCAAAATTAGAAAAAGAATCCCTTATTTCTGGGCCACTATTTGTAATAATAAATTCTCTTATTCGTTTATCATGCCATGATCCCCGCATTTTAAAAACATTTAAAGCTCGTGCCATCTCACCTTTTATTTCTACATACTGAAGTAACAATATGGTGTCTGTAATTGTCGAGATATGAGAATCAGTTATTGAATGACTTCCCATAAATTCTTCCGCAGTATTAGTAAAAAAGCCTGCTATTTCCTCTTGTTTTGTATAACCGGTAACAGCAATTACAAACTGTCTAAATGCATTCAAACTTACACCTCTGGCTAAAGCAGAGAGAGAATCAATTGCCATTCTTTTTGGTTTAAATTGATTAATTTGCGTTTTTATGATTTGTAAGTGATCCTCTAAACCAGTTGATTCAGGATATGCGCAAATAATTTTTAACAATCCATCACTTTCCATTTTTTCAAAATCTATACCCCAGCTAGTAGCATTCCTAAGCAATTGAGCCCTAGATTCTTCATATGCAAAAAGTATTGCTCTTTCATTATTGTTATAAGCATCTTCAACAAATTTTGATACAAGCATTGTTTTGCCCGTACCAGTTGCTCCAGTGGCGAGAATAATGGAATCTTGAAAATATCCTCCGCCACACATATCATCAAGATCTTTAACTCCAGAGCTAATCCTAATATTTGAGGATCTCTGCGTTAATCTCATTGCTCCTAAGGCAAACACACTTATTCCATCCATTCCCATAGTGAATGGATATTCACCTTTCATATGTACAGTACCTCTTAACTTCAGAACTTCTAGAGTTCTTCTTCTCTTCTCTGACTCAAGAACATTTCTTAATAAGACAACATTATCAGATACAAATTCTTCTACACCATATCTAGCAATTGGTCCGTAATCATCCACCCTTTCTGTAGTCATAACTGTTGTGACACCTATTTCTTTTAATCTTGCTATCAATCTAAATATTTCTCTTCTAACAACGTAAATAGCATCGTATTGTTGAAACACAGCAGTTATTGAATCTATTGCAACTCTTTTAGCTTTATATTTTCTTATTGCATAACTAATTCTCTCAATAAGACCAGATAAGTCAAAGTTACCAGCCACGTCCTGTCCATCAGGATCAGGAGAAGCGTCCAAAATAAAAAGTTTATTTTGATCAATTAATTCTTGCAAATCCCAACCAAAACTTGCGGCATTTCTAATAATATCTAAAGGCGATTCCTCAAATGTTACAAAGATTCCAGGCTCATCAAAATTACAAATTCCATGGTGTAAGTATTGCAGTGAAAAAACAGTTTTACCAGTTCCTGAGGTGCCACTAACGAGTGTACTTCGGGATACAGGCAACCCCCCCCTACAAACATCATCAAAGCCCTCTATTCCAGTTGGTAATTTTTGTACTTGCATTTTATTTGATTTTCCAAATTTCTTATCATTCATAGTTTTGATCTAATTAAACAAAATAAAATAAATTTTAAATTTATTTTCAATTATAAAAGTTTAAAATATATTATTTATCTCCAATATATTCAGTTTCTGTTAATTCATCAAAAAGTAGATCTAGACCAATTAAAACTTTTTCTCTATCTGAGAGATCACCTATTATTTTTCTTACTGGTGGCGGTAAAATTTTAGCTAAGGTTGGGGTGGCTAAAATTTTATCTTCTTCTGCAAGTTGTGGTTGCTTTAGTACATCAATAACCTTCAAAGCATAAACTCCTTTGAATTCATTTTCTAAAATTTCTCTTAAAGTATTTAAAGCTCTCATTGAATTGGGAGTATTTCCAGCAACATAGAGTTTTAAAATATATGTTTTTCTTGCTGCCATTGTTGTATTTCCTGAATTGATATAAAAGATTTAAAACAACCCTTGACTTATTACACTACAAAATAAGAAAATAAACAAACAATTATGATTGCTCATTAGGCTTAATCAAATTATCAATTTGAGCCTCATAGCGTCTTTTAGATATGACAAATCCTAAAAACTCCTCAAACAATTCTTCAAAAAGTAATGAATTGTATGCAATAGCAGAAACTTCGGGTCAACAATTTTGGTTCGAAGTCAACAGATACTATGACATTGACAGGTTAAATGCAAAGGAGAAAGATAAAATAACGCTAGAAAAAGTTTTACTTTTAAAAGACAAAGACTCTATCACTGTTGGAAAACCTTACGTTAAGGATGCAAAAATTGAATTAGAAGTAGTCTCACATAAAAGAGATAAGAAAATTCTTGTATACAAAATGCGTCCGAAAAAAAAGACAAGAAGGAAGATGGGACACAGACAAGAACTTACAAGAGTTATGGTAAAATCTATTACAGTAGGTAAAAGTGCTCCTAAGTCTTCTTCTAAAAAGGAAACTGTCAAAAAGGAAACTAAACCAAAATCCGAAAAATCTACAAATTAAACAATTCTAATGGCACATAAAAAAGGAACAGGTTCTACTAGAAACGGAAGAGATTCAAATTCCAAAAGATTAGGTGTGAAAGCTTATGGCGGAGAAAAGGTAACTGCTGGATCAATTTTAATTCGCCAAAGAGGTACATCCTTTTTGCCGGGTATCAATGTTGGAAAAGGTAAAGATGACACCCTTTTTGCACTCAAAGAAGGAACCGTAAGTTTCGAAAGCATTAAAAGAAATTTAAGAAATAGAAAAAGAGTTAATATAGTTATCTAATTTTCTTATAAGCTCTTGCAGTTATAAGAATAGGATGAAATACTTCTAAAAAATTTGATTGAAGAGTCTCAAAAAATTTTTCAACAATTTGAATGTCGTCGATATGAAACGGATATTCATTTTTTTCTCCTTTGAAAAAATACCAATTAAATAAAGCAATAGAATTAGGATCCATAAACTGATTGAAAATCTCAATTTGTGAAGCTGGATCAGCAAGATGTTCCAAAACATCAAGGCAAATTATCGTATCAAATTTAGATATTTGTGTATCTTGAATTGTCTTGCAAAAAGTAAGTTTTTTTTCGACTCCTAATTTCTTTGCCCTGTATTCAACAAAGTTTCTATTTGTCTCATTAATATCTACAAAAAAAACATGCTCAACTTTTGAAGACATAGCGTTAGCTAAGGCATGCGTTCCAATTCCTCCTCCAAAATCTAAAACTAAAGTTCTAGAAAATCTCTGCTGAAGTTTTAAAGTATCAGCGATGTATTCCCTACTCGTGAGATGCCAAGCAGCTAAATCAGCTACATGCCGATCTCCAACTATTTCAGTATAAAAATCCGTAACATCATTCAAAGCATCTCCAGGATGTGAATTTGCCAAATTCATCTTTGCATTTGCAAGGAATCCATCTAAATCACATTCTCTAATAGATAAGTATTCCATTAAATGTGATTTCAAATTAAAAGCATTGTCTAAAAACTCTTTTAAAATAAAATTATTGGTTTTCAATTTCTTTCTCTAAATTTCCAATATTAAAATCATAGGATGGTTATAAATCTTTCTCAAAGTATTCTTAATATTAAAAATGGAAACTAAAGATGGATTCTTAGTAATTAATAAAGATAAAGGATGTACTTCACATGATTGTGTTAAACAAATAAGGAAGTTACTAAATACAAAAAAGGTCGGTCACACAGGAACTCTTGACCCAGAAGTTATAGGAATATTACCAATCGCGATAGGCAGTGCAACAAGATTTATTCAATATCTACCTCAGGGTAAAACTTACATAGGACAAATTAAATTAGGGATAAGAACTAACACTGATGATATTCACGGAGAAATAATTAATCAAAAAATTTGGCCTAAAATCAGCGATAAAAAATTAGATCAATACTTAAATAGATTTAGAGGAATTATTAAACAAATTCCGCCGAAAGTATCTAGTGTGCACATCAATGGTGAGAGGGCTTATAAAAAATCTTTCAGGAATGAAGTTTTTGAATTAGCACCAAGAGAAGTAAAAATAGACGAACTTACTTTAATTAAATGGGACCAAATCAACGGAATAATAGAAATAAAAGTTAAATGTTCAGCTGGCACATACATAAGATCAATTGCAAGAGATTTAGGAGAAATTCTCAATTCCGAGGGTTGCCTTCTACAGCTAAAAAGAATTTCAGCTTGTGGCTTTGATGAACAAAACTCGATAAAAATATCTGATATCGAAAAAGATAAAAAAAACTCGAAAAATTTCATTATTCCAACAATTTCTGCTCTTAATCACATTTCATCATTTGTCTTAAGTACCGAAGAACAAATCAATTTTTGGCAAACAGGAAGAGCAATTAGAGTTAATATTAATTACTTCAAGGAAAACAAATCTTTTGACTACAAAAAACCCATAAAAGTAATAGATAAAAAACAAATACTACTTGGGATAGGTTTCTTTAATGAAGAGCAAACTAATATAAATCCAAAATTAGTCCTTAATGCTAAATAACTTCTATAGGTAATCTTTTTTAAAAGGTTTAACCTGCACACCTTTATAAAAATGCTTTAATATTCTTTCAGCTTTTTGGCCTCTAGACGCCAGATATTTAGCCCCCCACTGACTCATTCCGACTCCATGACCTGATCCTTGTCCAAAAACTATCAACCCTTTCTTTTGAGGAGTATTGTTGTTTAATTCTTCCTCAAAGAATTTAAATCTGATGAAATTACTATTCAAGCCTAATCTTTTTCTAAAATCTACCCCAGATATTTGATCAGAACCATACGCCCCAATAAGTTTTAAATTTTTTACCCTCCCTGTACTAGTAATATCTAGAATCTCTATATTTTTTAAACCTCCAATCTTTGGAAATAAATTTATTAATTCATTTCTCGAAAATTTTTTTTCCCATCTAAATTTTGGATTATTTTTATCAAAATCTTTCACACTTGATAAATATGGATATTTATTTTTCCATACATCTTGACTATTTTCTGTCATTCCGCCTGAGCTGCTATGAAACAAAGCATTAATTAATTTATTTTTATACGTTAAAACCAAAGATCTTGTACTTTTAACGGCTCTGATAGTTTTATAAGTTCTTGATTCCAAGCCATTATAGACTTGATTTTTCTGGGTTGAATCTATATCAAATAAATTATTTCCCTTTTGCTTTAAAGCATAAGTTCTTGAGGCAATTGCTTGTGCCTTTAATGCTTCAATAGGCCATTTTGTTGGCATTTCTGAACCCACTACGCTATTAAGGTATTTTTCTATTCCTAAAACATTTACTACCAATATTTCGGAGTCGAGTACAAAGAGATTAAGCTTACCAGCAAATCTCTTCTGACCTACCCAAATACCTCTTCCATCGGAAGAACTGACTTGAAATTTTTGATTATTTTTTAAGTCATATTTTTTTTGTTTATTCTTATCAAAATATAAAATTTTTCTATTTTTCTCATTTTTCAAAGTTAGACCTTTTATTCTTTTGCGTGAAAAAAATTTACCCTCTATTGTTAAAGGAATTGATCTATCTGATCTGATCCTTAAATTGTTATTTTTTGATATCAAAACTCTAATGATTGGTTCTCTGGATGCAAAAACACTTTCACTCTGAAAAATACAAATAAATAAAATACTTATCAGGCAATATTTTCTATAGTTATTTTTAAATTTAAGTATCACTTTGTTTAAAAACAAATGCTTAATTTGCCTAAGTTTGACTAAAAGTCTAAATTTAATCCAGATATAACAATAAAAATATCATAAATAAGTGAATATCACCTTCTTAGGAACAAGCTCAGGTGTCCCATCCTTAACGAGAAATGTTTCTTCCCTAGCACTTAAATTATCACAGTCATCAGAAGTTTGGCTTTTTGATTGCGGAGAAGGAACGCAACATCAAATAATGAAAAGCAATATTAAATCTTCACAAATCAAGAAAATATTTATTACTCATATGCATGGTGATCATATTTATGGTTTGCCTGGACTTTTAGCTACCTTAGGTTTATCAGGAAATAGTGAGGGTATTCAAATTTACGGTCCTTCAGGGTTGCGAAGTTTTATAAATTCATCACTTAAAAGTAGTTTTTGCAAATTGTCTTTTCCCTTAAATTTTGTGGAAGTTGAAAATTTTGCATCAGAAAATAAAATCCTATTTGAAAACAACAAAATAAAAGTGAATTGTGCCTGCCTTAAACATAAAATACCTGCTTATGGTTATAGGGTGAGTGAAAAAGATAAACCAGGTATATTTGATATCAAAAAAGCAGAGTCTCTAAAAATAGCACCTGGACCAATTTATTCAGAACTGCAACAAGGTAAAAAAGTCGTATTAGCGGATGGTAGGACATTCGATGGGAAAGAATTCTGTGGACCTCCTAGAAAAGGTGAAAGTTTTGTTTATTGCACAGATACAGTGTTTAGCGAATCAGCTGTTTCACTATCAAAAAATGCCGATTTACTCGTACATGAGTCGACTTTTTCAGTGGAGGATGAAAGTATGGCATACGAAAAATTACATTCCACAACAATCATGGCTGCCAAAACAGCATTATTATCTAACACAAAAAAATTAATTATTACTCATTTAAGTCCAAGATATACTAATAAAAACGCAATTACTCCAAGCGATTTGCTTAAAGAGGCTCAAAAAGTTTTTCCAAATACTCAGCTTGCAAAGGATTTTCTAACGGCAGAAATAAAATAAACTGCAACAGTTCGTTAGCAGGAGCGTTGTAAATGACCAACCCATGAAATAATAGTCTTAGGTTTTTCTATTTGATGTCGATCGAAATGGTCTCTATTTTTTCATCACTACATAAGTCTTGTAAAAGACTATTTATTTTTCTTCCATTAATTATTGGGTTACTTATTAATCCAATATCTGCAAATGCACTCTATCCTAGTGATCCTTCATCAGTTGACGTTCTAAAAGATGATCTTCACGGTGCTGACCTTCATAATACTGAATATGTTAAATATGATTTATCTAATCAAGATTTAGGAGAAGCTAATCTTCAAGGTGCATATATGAGTGTGACGACTGCAAAAAACTCTAGTTTTAAAGGAGCCAATATGACGGACCTTATTGCATATGCAACACGCTTTGATAATGCCGATTTTACAGATGCAAATCTTACAAATGGCGAGCTAATGAAAAGTGTTTTTGATGGGGCAATTATTGATGGGGCAGACTTTACTGATGCAAATCTTGATCTTTCTCAGAGAAAATCATTATGTGAAAGAGCTAGTGGAACTAACTCACAAACTGGAGTTAATACAATTGATAGTCTTGAATGCACTGGCTTAAAAGGTTACATGCCTCCAAAGCCAAAAGCATAATATTTAAAGCTAACCAATTTCAGAAGGGAAGATATTACCAGGTTCTTTTGAGCCTGGTTTTTTGCTATACCACCATTCTTGTATATCAGAAGAAAATTTCTTTGAAAAAAGAGTTATAACAGTCTCAACTGGTTTTGATCCAGGTTCCAAAATCTGAACTGAGTAAGATGGACATTTTCTTGAAGCCATATCAGCAACGAACCTAGACCCTATTCTTCTCCAACTAGGCTCCTTACTTCTCCAAGCAAGCCTAGAGCAGGGCCAAGGTAACTCTTCCCTATCATAAAGTCTGCAACATGGGCCAATTACCTTATAACTGTACTGACCACCATAACTTGATTGAACACTGCCAGTCTTGAAAAATTCAAATTTATCCATTCACAAAAAAAAGCCACCTTTATAGAGGGTGGCAGAGAAATAATCAATAATCAACTCAGAAAAGTTAAATTTTTATAATTAGTACAATTCTTCCTCAGCATGAGTTGTAATTGTTACGTCAGATGTTGGATAAGCAACACAAGTAAGAACAAAACCAGCTTCTAGTTGGTCGTCATCCAAGAAACTTTGATCAGACTGATCAACACTACCTGAAGTAACTTTTCCAGCACATGTTGAACATGCACCAGCTCTGCAGGAATAAGGAAGGTCGATACCTTGTTCTTCAGCCGCATCGAGGATGTATTGGTCATCAGGTACTTCAATAGTTGAATTGAGACCTTCACCTTCGTTGATGAGAGTAACTTTGTAAGAAGCCATTTAAATAAATAATTGTTGGTAATTAATACCTATCAACTACATTTTTAACATCGATTAGGTCGATATGTGAGATTTTGAAGTAAAAAATGACACAATAAAATGTATGAAAGAGTATCTATAAGAAAAACTTATACTTAGGTTGGATTGCTGGCTTTTTGCGCAGAAATGCATGCCCAATCTTTTCTAGTTGATACATCCAATAATTTCAAGTCATGCTGAATTAATATTTTTATAATTTCATCCTTTTGTGAATTCAGAATTCCACTGAAAATGACTTCCCCATTGTTTCTCAAGCACTTATAGATATTTGGAATCATTCCTTTTATTACTTCAGCAATAATATTGCATAAAACAAAATCAAATTGATTGAGTTGATTTTTTGAAATTACCTCATTAAAAGATCCCAAATATGTATTTAATTTATTTAAATCACCGAAATTTAGTTGGAAATTAGATTTTGTTGAATTTACAGCTAAATAATCATTATCCACTGCACAAACCTCTTTAGCGCCAAGTAATCTTGCGGCGACACTCAAAATCCCGCTACCGCTCCCAATATCTAATACCTTTTTATCAGTAAATAAAATATTCTCCATTTTTTCCAAGCAAAGATAAGTTGAAGGATGACTTCCTGTACCAAAAGCTGCTCCAGGATCAATTTTTATGATTTGTTTATCTTTAAATTTTTTATTTAGATTTATCCAACAAGGCAATATTAAAAAATGATTTCCTACTAATTCAGGAGCCCAATATTTCTTCCAACTTGTTAACCAATCCTCCTCTTTGATAATACTCCATTCAAAAAATTTATTCTTAGGGGGATTAATGTTTAAAAGTTTGCTAATTATTTTTTCAAAACCACTTCTAGAACTCTCATCCCAATCATCAATTGGAAGCCATATATTAACTTCTTTTTTATTTTCATTTTTAATTAAATATTCAAATGAAAAACTAAATATTCCCAGCTCATTTAATTTCCAAATAATAATTTCTTCAGAATCACTTTCTATCAGAAAAGTTAGTTTATACCAATCTTTAGTTTCCATTAACTAGTTAAAGCCACTTCATAGAGTAACTGGATTAGCGTTGGTAATCCCATCTACTTCAATAATGGTGTCAAGCAACTTATTAGGTATTGGATCATCAATACTTAGAACCATAACAGCTTCCCCTCTAACAATTTTGCGCCCAACTTGCATTGAGGCAATATTTACATTGTTGCTACCTAATAAAGACCCCAGCTTGCCAATAATGCCTGGCATATCTCTGTGCCTAGTAACCAACATATATCTGCTTGGTGATACATTAACTGGGTATTGATCAATACTAATAATTCTTAATTCCCCATCAGCAAAAATGCTTCCCGCTACGCTATGGTCGCCGTTATCTCCATAAGTGGTTAACTGAAGCGAACCACTAGCAAATTCAGGTCTTGCCTCATCTTTATTCTCGACTACTGAAATACCTCTTGAATCTGCTTCTAGAGAAGCATTAACATAATTAATCCTATCTCCCAAAGCTTTACTTAGAAGGCCTTTTAGACTAGCTATTATTAATGGCTGAGAAGGATGTTGAACAAATTCACCTTGAAGCTTTACTTCTAGTTTCTGTATCTGCCCACCTGAAAGCTGGCTTATAAGCAGACCCATGGTTTCAGCCAACTGCAAATGAGGTTTCAGACTATCCATAATATCAGGGCTCAAACCTGGAATATTTACTGCAGTTCTAGCAGATAAACCAAGCAAGACATCCCTTATTTGTTCCGCAACATCAACAGCTACATTTTCTTGTGCTTCCCGAGTAGATGCTCCTAAGTGGGGGGTAAGAATAAGATTCTTTTCAACCTTCAAAAGTGGTGAATTAGATTCCAAAGGTTCTTTAGAAAAGACATCTATTGCAGCACCTGCAATCAATGATTGATTTAAAGCTTGTGCTAATGCCTCTTCATTAATCAATCCTCCTCGAGCACAATTAATTAATTTTGCGCTACTTTTCATATTTTTAAGCACCTCCATATTGACTAAATTCTCTGTCTCTGGTGTGCGAGGTAAATGCAAAGTTACATAATCGGATTGTTGGAATAAATCTTCTAGATCAGATAGTTTAACTTGGATTTGTTGAGCTCTTTCAGTTGAAACAAAGGGATCATATCCGCAAACTTCCATTCCTAATGCATTAGCAACTTTTGCTACATGAGCACCAATTTTCCCTAAACCTACTACACCTAATTTTTTCTTATAAAGCTCATTCCCAACGAATTTCTTTCTCTCCCATTTACCTAACAAAGTACTACTATTAGCAATTGGAATATGCCTAGATAAGGCCAACATCATAGCTATAGTATGTTCAGCCGCTGCTATTGTGTTACCCCCTGGAGAATTAACAACAAGGACTCCTTTTTGCGTAGCAGCCTTAACATCTACATTATCGACTCCAACTCCTGCTCTCCCAATGATTCTCAATTTACTTGAAGAGTTAATAATTTCTTCGGTCACTTGAGTACCAGAGCGAATCATTAAAGCATCATAATCTTTAATAATGGAAGCTAACTCAGAGTCTGAGATCCCTATCTTCTGATCAACCTGAGCAACTTGTGAAAGAATATCGATTCCTTTTTGGTCAATTGGATCTGTAATGAGAACTTTTGTCATTTAAGATTGGTTCTTTAATCTTTTACTTTAACTTAATCTATAGTGTATGTATCTTATTTTATTAATTTGAATAACACACAAACATTTGAGGATTGAAATTTGACTAAAAGTATTGTGATATTTGAAGACATTAATAAATGTATCCAGCTATTTGATGTTTTCAACGAAAAATCAGTAATGCTCTCTGAAGCTATTTTGATCCCACCAATAAGTGAGAAAATATCATCAGACGAAACAGAATTGCTAAATGCGAAAGCAAATATCCTATTCAAATCTCAAAATTTTGAAGATATAAGAATCTTAAATCCTAAACTTGATAGGAAGATCAGGCAAAAAGATATGAGTAGATGGCTAATGCCGTTTGGGTTTATAGCTGGAATAGCTTTTTCTAATATGACAAATTTATCTACCTTCAGCTTTCTTGGTTTGAATAACATTGGTGAATCTCTCATTGGAGGGCTTTTAGGAATGGGTTCAGGATATTTAGGAAGCATTGTCTCTTCTGCAAGTATCAACATTAATAGAAATAAAGAGTTAAGATCGATCATTAATTTTAATAAGGAGGGTAAATGGCTTGTTCTACTTGAAAATCAAATTGGAACTGAATTACCTTGGGCTTTGATAAAACAATCAGAAGCAAAAGATATAATTTTTTTAGAAGGCTAAATGATTGACTTAAAAGAAATCTTAATAAATTCAAACTACAAAAAAGAAACTGAGGAATTAATAAATATTGCTAACTTAGCTTACAAACACTGGGAAACTTATTGGACTGGGTTTAATTCAACTTATGTTTGCGAAGAGATTTTAAAAGATTTTGAAAATTTAAATGATTTCAAATTTTTTATTTATGGAGGATTCTCCTCTTCTCAAAGATCTAGGATAGCTTGCTTTAGAGGGGATAACATTCCTGAGGAGGATGCGCTAAAAAGTAATTTTCCAGCTCAAGGAATAAAAATTAGTGGAAATTTTTTATTTGATAATGCTACACAAGACGATTTTAGATCCCTCTTAATTGAAAATGGGGTAAATCAAAGCAAAATAGGAGATATATGGACTATTGGCGATAGGGGAGCACAAGGGATAATTGATAATTTAGATAGTGAGCATCTAGATGAAAAGATTTTTTATTTGAGAGACGTAAAAGTAAAAATTAATGTAGTAGGTATAGATGAATTACAAATACCTTCTGGAAGATCAAAAAAACTTGTCAATACAGTAGAAGCTTCAACAAGATTAGATGCTATAGCTTCAGCTGGCTTTAGGGTATCACGAACCAAAATCATTGAAAGGATAGAAAATGGAATGCTCAGATTAAATGGAAGCAAAGTTAATAAACCAACTATTAATCTAAAAATTGGCGACAAACTAGAACTTGAAAACAAAGGATTTATCGAAATTCTAAATTTAGAAATAACCAAAAGAGAACGATGGAAAGTTAAATTACTTAGAAAATGAAACGCAACCTGCTATTTTCTTATAAGGGGAATAAAAAATTTCTTCAATTTGGGCGATTAGCTCAGTGGTAGAGCACTACCTCGACACGGTAGTGGCCACTGGTTCGAATCCAGTATCGCCCATTAAAACTTTTGACGACTTAGGTTAGATCCACAGAAAATAATTTCATTTTTTAGATTATTCAAAAAGATGAAACTTAATCAAATAATTAATCTTCACAAGGGGCTCACTGCATTTGTTGTGATAGGTCTTATGATTTTTTTTGATAATTTTACAATTGCTCCCTACGTTTATTTAGCTCTGCACGGTACTTATGGATTACTTTGGCTTTTAAAAGAAAAGATATTCCCAGATCCTTATTTTAAAGAAAAAATCAATTTTTTAACTTCAGTTACTGGTTTTATTTTCCTTGGAAGTTATTGGGTAGCTCCCTACATACTTATCTCATCTCAGAAATCTGTACCAAATATGGTAATAGCTGCATGTGTATCTATAAATATAATTGGTGTGTTTCTACACTTTGCTAGTGATGCCCAAAAATATTTTTCTCTAAAATTAAAAAAAGATCTAATTAAAGAAGGATTTTTCAAAAATATAAGGAATACAAATTATCTAGGAGAAATACTGATTTATCTATCATTTGCCATACTTTCAATGAGTTTCATACCATTAGTAATTCTTGCAATATTTTTCTCCATAGTTTTTCTACCAAGAATGATAAAAAAAGATAAATCGCTCTCAAAATATGATTCATTCGAAGAATACAAAAAGAAAAGTGGTCTAATTTTGCCTAAACTAAATGCCTGATAACAACTTACCCAGTTGGAGGCAAGATTTAAAATCTTCTAGAAAAAAAGAGGGCAAATCACCCTCTAATAGATGGATACAGCTTGCAACAGTCAGTAAAGAAAATGAGCCAAGATTAAGAACAGTTGTTTTCAGAGGATGGCATAAAGATAGTTCAATGATTATTTTTACAGATAGAAGAAGTGAAAAAATTGGGCATTTAAAATCTAACCCTAATGCAGAAATATTATGGTTCTTTTTGAAAACCAAATCACAATATAGATTCAAAGGAAAAATACATGAATTAAGTGATAACAAAAATTATTGGGATTTATTATCAGAAAAATCAAAATCTTCTTGGTTTTGGAGATCTCCTGGAGAGAAAATAAACCCAAAAGTCCAATCTACTTATGAAATATCATCCAATCTACCTAAGTCAGAAAATTTTGTAGTTCTAAATTTTGAAATCGATTCAGTAGATCTTCTTAAATTAGAACAGCCTGTTCATAAACGATATCTTTGGGAAAAGATTAAGAAATGGGAAAAAGTTGAAATTAATCCTTAAATATTTCTAAATTGTATATTTAGGTTGAAAAACATATAGTGATCAGTCAGTTTTAAAAAAGAAGTATTATTCATATGAATTTCTCAGAAATTCCGGAAAACCCTTTTATTTTTTTATCTTGGGTGACAGCTATAGGGCTATTTATAAGTCTTTCTGAAGCAACAATTAAGATAAAACTTGAGAAGAGAAACAGTTATCGAAAAAGGTTAGAACTGATCAATAACCTTTATCCTAAAAAGTTAGCTTGAGGTATCTGAGAGTATGTTGGCTTGCAAAAATTGAAATAAGCCACCTTTACTTGTTTCTTCTTTAACCTCTACCTGCTTGGAAGATTTTGCTTTTGTTGAAGGTATAATTTCCTCCTCATCTTCTGATTTCAAAATTCTGATAATAACTTCATCTAGGGAGAAATTACCAGGACCTGTTAATGCAATTGAAGTTGCTGAAGCGAAATATAAAAGTAAAAGCTCTAATAAGAAGATATTAAAACCTGAAGTAACGAGTGCATGATATATAGCGACAGAAATTGTTCCAACAATTGCTAAAGCTCCGAATCTTGTAGCTAAGCCAATAATTAATAACCAACTACCACCTATTTCTGAGAATGCTGCTATGTATGATAAAAATATAGGGAATGGAAGATGTAATGGTCTTACAAAAGCATCAGCAAAATTTTCTATGTTTGCTAATTTCTCATAACCGTGATGTATAAGAACAGTTCCAGTTATGACTCTAAGAATTAATAAAGCAGTATCTTTGCTAAACGACTTGGTAAGAATTGTTGAAAGCACTATTAAAAAATTATCCTTAAGTAAAAATAACTAGTCACAATATCCATCGTGGATTAAAGAGCAAAAGTCGCACCTAAATAAGTATTTATACTTACTTACCGAAGGGATTATTTTCTGATTAGTAATTCAACTAAGTTAAAAATTATTTCTTGAATATTGTTCTAATATTCTCTGATTTATTTTTGGAATATTTTCTTTAAATTTAAAAAACCCTCTTTTAGCAAATTTCCAAGCAAATAAATCTTCATCCCTCACAAGATTAAAAATTTTTTTATGGTGTAAATTTTTAAACTCAGTTATGAAATCATAATTTTCTCCCACTCCAGGATAGATAACGTCTATTTCGTTAGTATTTTTAAAAGTATTTTCCAATGAATAAGGATCAATCTGTTCAACATTATCAAATTGCTCTACAAATTCAGAGACCAAATCTTGTTTGAATTTCAATACAGATTCAGACAATTTAATTTGTCTTTGTTCATTTTTTAAAATGATAATAAATACTTTTTTATAGCTTGGAAGTAAATTTTTAAGAGTTGCAAGGTGTAGATCATTTTCAAACATAATCAGATTATCTGATTTAGGATCCATATCATTTTTATAAATCGCATCTTCAAATGGTATTTGATTAGATTCTTCAAGAAAAATTTGTTGATTACTTATTTTTTCTACATAAAATCTATTATTTGAAAACTTTCTGAGGTTTGATGATGAAAAAAGATATTGTTTTCCCTTCGTTTGCAATCCTCCTACCCATCTCCAGCTAAGGAGATTAGATGAAGCATCTCCATCAAAAAGATATTTAAAGAAAAACTTTGCTCCCAATTGCCATGGGAGGCCTAAATTAAATATCCAAGTACTCGCAAACCACATTCTTGTATGGTTATGCAAATAGTTGTACTGCTTTAATTCATGTACCCAAGAATTAAAAAAATCTAATTCTGTATTGCCATTAATTGCACTTTCATATAACTCATAATCAAAATCGAGATTGTTTTCTGAAATAAAATTTCTCCAAACTTTAGGT
The DNA here is from genome assembly GCA_003278735.1 of Prochlorococcus sp. AG-355-J09. Lineage (GTDB taxonomy): Bacteria > Cyanobacteriota > Cyanobacteriia > PCC-6307 > Cyanobiaceae > Prochlorococcus_A. Next base: position 1,347 of record QCDO01000006.1, on the reverse strand, counting down.
CTATTTTCCATCCACCCTTTCCAGTAAACTCTCCAAAATATTTCTTCAACAAATTTAGTTGAATTTTTGATTTTATACTTACTTTTAATATCATGGATCAGATCATATTCCGATAATATTCTATGAGTAATGAAAGGCGATAATTTTGAAACTGAACTTTCGTTATTTGGTCCAAAATCAAAATTTCTTAATTTTGCATAATCATTGATTTTGTATTTCGCAAAATTTTCCCATGTATTATGAGCTTTTAATAAAAATGACATTTTCTCATAACTTTAAAAAATTTTTTTTTGTATTGATAGAAATTTCCAAAATTTGCCTTCAAATTAATCTTTAAAATTTTTCTATTAAAATTTTAAGTAAATATGTTTGATTGAAGTATTTAATTTAAACGCCTTATAAGTACATTTTATACTCTTAAATCGCTCTCTGCATAGGAGGATATTTAGTGGTCAATTACCTTATAGATCTAATTTTAATTTTCAAATCTTTATTTAAATGATTTTTTTCTAACAGATTTTTAAATATTTATCAAAATTATTATTAATAATTTATTAGTGAGAGATGTTAAGTATCTAGATGAAGAATACAGAATAGGTGAAGGCATAATTTCGGATGATGCATTTAAGCAACTTGAAAAGCTCTTTATTCCTGTTGATCCAGAGCCTGACTACTTTAATCAAAAAAATAATAAACTTTTGCCAAAATTAGCCAAAGAAAACTATAAAGAATTTTTGGAATGTTTATTAACAAAAACAAGATTAAGCATTCAACCAAAAATTGATGGCTGTGCTATTGCAATTAGATATGTAGATGGCAAGTTTAAAGAAGCTATTACAAAAAAAGGATTTGATGTCTCAAGCAAAATTAAACAAATTAAAAATGTCCCCGATTGTTTTCCTATCAAACGAGATTTTCAAATTAGAGGTGAACTATACGCTACAAACCAAGTTGCCGGCATTTCCAAAAGAATTACAAGAAAATACCTCAATGATAAGAAAGGGATTGGAGAAAGTCTCCGCTTTTGCTGTTTCCAAATACTTAATGGAAGACTTAATCAATACGAAACCCTTAACTATCTTAAAAAATGTGGCTTCAGCACCCCTGAAAGTTACTTCACAAATCATACAAGCGAAATCCAAATATATATAAAAAATTGGTTAGAGAAAAAAATATTTGCGAAATATCCAACTAATGGGATAGTTATAAAAATAAATAGTAGGAAATTACAGTTACTCAGAGAGAAAAGTTTATCTCAAAATAACGAATGGCAATATGCAATTGAAAAATAATTTTAAATAGTACCTTCAATAAGAGCTCACGATAATGAGTTCCAGTATTTACAGT
>QCDO01000005.1 GCA_003278735.1 Prochlorococcus sp. AG-355-J09 | reverse complement strand
TTGGGAAAATTAATTAAGGAGAGTGGTGGAAAAAGTCAAATATATGCTGCAAAACCAAGAAATGATAAGTTTAATCAAATAATTTGTTGGATTGAAGAGATTAACAAAAGGCTTAATTCTAAAAATGTCATTGATCTTATATATGATATTTCTAAGGATGATCTTTTATTTAAATATTTTTACATTGAAAATATATCTAAAGAAATTAATAAACATAATTTAAAATTAGATTTTACTAAATTTAATTTATTACAAGATAAAATTTATAAAATAAAAGAAGGTTTCTTTACTGAATTTGTAAGAATATTTACCCAATTAGCTTATATAAAATTAATTGAATTAAAGAAAAGTTTTTCTATTTTCAACTTCAATGATCTTATAAAGACTGTAGAAAATACATTTGTAGATTCGGAAATTAGTAATAGTAATACTCTATCTAAAATTCAAAAAAGATTTAAATGTGTCTTAGTTGATGAGTTCCAAGATACAGATATTACTCAGTGGAATTTAATAAAAAAGTTCTTTAATACAAAAAATCATTTTTTACTTTGCGTAGGTGATCCCAAACAAGCGATTTACAAATTTAGAGGTGGAGATATTGAAACTTACTTAGATGCAAGATCTAATGTAATTGAAGTTTTTAGTCTTACAGATAACTATAGATCCTCAAAAAAGTTAATCGATGTTCTTAATAAACTTTATAAGAATGGACTTAAACAATCAAAACTAAACTATAGTAAATTAACTTCTAGAGTTAATGAAAATATTAAGCCTGAATTTAAATTTAAGGATGTATTTGAAATTGTAGAATTTTCAAAAAAAGAGACTGATATAGAGGATCTTGTAACTCATTACATAGTTAACTTTATTTTAAACAATAAAGAAATTGATATTAATAAAATTGCGATTCTTACATTAAATAATTCGCAATGCTTAGATTTAAAAAAAAAATTAAATCAGTTTAACCTCCCATGCAAATTTCAAAATAAACAAAATATTTTTGATACAGAAGCAAGTTCTCTACTATTTTTATTCATTGAATGTTTATTAAAGCCGAGGTCTTTAAAAAATATAACTTTGCTTGCTACTTCAAAATTTATAGAAATAAAATTAGAAGATTTCCTTGATCATGGAATTAGTAATAATTTAGAAATTTTAATTAATAAATGCATTACTTGGTCCCAAGAACTAAGAGAAAAAGGCTTTTTAAACATTGTTAATGAACTACTTATAAATTACAAGTCATCCTCGATTATTCAAGATTCAGATTTAAATTCAAATTTATTTCAACTTTCAGAAATTGTCGAAATAGAATTAATAAATAGTGATTTCGATCTCAATATAGTCTTCAACTGGTATAAAAATCAATTAGATCATATTTTAAGAATTTCCACTGGAGAAGATTTTTTGACGAAAGATTATAATCTTCAAACTGGAATAAATCTTTCTACCATTCATAGTAGTAAGGGCCTCGAATTTGAAATAGTCCTATGTCCATATCTCTCAATTATTTCAAATAAGTCAAATAAAATTAAAGGACCTCTTTGGAAATCAAATATTGATAGAAATATTTACGTTAATATTTCTAATAATTACGCAAAGGTTGAAAAATTTAAATTAATAGAAGAACAAGATTTATTTAAAGAAAGTGAGAGGTTAATTTATGTAGCACTTACAAGGAGCAAATATAAACTTATTGTTTTTAATGATTTAGAGGATACAAATAATATTTTAAATAATGACTTACTTAATAATTTAGAAAATATCAATATTTATAAGTCTACTTTTGAAGTCAGGATAGAAAAAGAGAAAATAAAAGAAATTTTTTCTAAGTTCCAAACCAACCGATTGAATAATAATCTTTGGAAAATCGATAACGTTAATAAAAAAATATCTAATGTATTTAATTCTGATCAATTTATTTCTTATTCAAGTTATTCTTCTTGGATACGTAAAGATAAAAATATTGATGCAGTCATTAATCAATATAGGGATTATGAAGATAATATATCCATTATCAAAGATTCTAATATTAAGAATTCAAAGAATTATCCTAATTATTTTTCTTATCCAAATCCTTTAAGTGAATTTCCAAAAGGAACTATTGCTGGGACTTGCTTGCACAAAATAATAGAAAGATTTGAATTTAGAAACGATAATAATCAAGAATTAATTGATTTAATTATTGAGGAATTGAACTTTCATCAAATCGATACCTCTTTGGCTTTTAAAGTAAAAGATGCGATTTTAAGAATCATAAATACATCTTTAGGAGGAGAATTACAAAATAAGAGACTAGTTGATATTCCAAGTGAATACTTAATTAAGGAACTTAAATATGATTTAACCCTATCTTATGAAGGTAGAAATATTAATTCTAAAGATATATCAAATTGCTTCTTTTTAGATCAGGAATATGAATTTGGTGAAGAATATGCAAATAAAATAAATGATCTTCAAATTATGAATAAAGGCTTTCATTCAGGATGTATTGATTGTGTTTTTCCTGTAGGAAATAAATTAGAAGATAGTAAATGGTGGGTAATTGATTGGAAAAGTAATTTTATTTCTGGAAGTGATAATAGTGATTGTTTACCAAGAAACTATAACTACGAAAACATGAAAAATGAAATGATTAAACATCATTATCCATTGCAATCTCATCTTTATTTATTAGCATTGCATAGATTATTAAAGTGGCGACTTAAAAATTATCAACCATATAAAAATCTGGGAGGATATATTTATTTGTTTTTAAAGGGATTGCCAGATTTTGAATTATTTGAAAAATCTAAGTCTGAAGATATATCTCCAGGTATTTTTATTAGCAAAGCACCTTTAAAAAGAATTAATTATTTAGATAACCTTTTTTAGAATGACTAAAACTAATACAGATATTGAAAAGTTCCAATACGATCATATATTTAATTTAATCTTAGGTATTTTCAAATTTAGTGAAAAAAAATATGGAAATTTCGTAAAAGATGTAATAAGAATTTTATTAGAGTTTGAAAAAAATGGTGAAACTATTATTGATGTTGATAAAAGTTTAATAATCTTTGAATTATTAGAAGATGGCTGGCCCAATAAACATATAGATGTTCTAAAAAATATAGGTTTAATTGGTTCCTTTCATTCTCCGTTCGTATTAGTAAATAGAAAATTATCCTTATCAAAATGGTCAAAGAAGATAGAAAGAGTTATTAATTCATTTCTAAAAAAAATAGATACCGATAATTTAATGAACTCAATAATACTTAAAGATGATAATAAAATTGATCAAATTAAAAATATATTTAAATATTCAAACTTAGTTTTCCTTCAGGGAGGTCCAGGTACGGGTAAAACCACTTTAATAATAAAGTTAATACTAGAACTCCTTCAAATTGATAACTTTTTAAATATTGGTTTATCCGCTCCAACTGGTAAAGCTACAGCTCGTTTAAAAGAAGCTCTTAATGATAAAAAAAATATTTCCTTTAGCAAATTTCTAGACCAAATAGAATTTCAAACTTTACATAGATGGATTTTAAATTCTCAAAATAAATCTCTTAAGTTGAAATTTAAACTAAAAGAGCTTGATATTTTCATAATTGATGAAATGTCAATGGTTAATATCGATTTGATTGAATCAGTTTTAAATTTGCTAGCAAAGGACTGTAAAATTATTTTAGTTGGAGATAAAAATCAATTGTCTCCAGTAAATAACTGTTCTATATGGAATTATCTGTTTGAATATTCCGATAATAGTTCAATTAAATCTTGTGTAGTAAATTTAGAAAAAACTTATAGAAATATTGGAGATATAGCATTAATTAGTAGTTTAATATTTAATAATGATTTTTCTTTACTTAATCAAAAGATAAAAGAATTAGAAAAAGATAATAATTCAAAAGAAATTACTCTTTCGAAGAGTAGAGAAAAAGATATTCCAAAAGATCTATTATTTTCGATTACAAGTTATCTAAAACAGTTAAATATTTCAACTTCAAATTTAAGTAAAAAAAAATATATATTTGATAAGAGCATTGATAATTTATTGATTAATGAAAAAGATTTAGTAGATAAGATATTTCTGGATTTACAAAGTCACTTGATTTTATGCGAAAAAAATTCCGGAATATGGAGTGTTGAATATTTGAATGAAATTGTTTTTGGTCAAAAAAAACCCTATGACCTTAAAACTCTTAGTGAGGGTGTTCCCATCATGTGTACAAAAAATAATAATGAACTTGGATTGTCAAATGGGGATATCGGAGTACTCATAGGTTTAAAAAATAAAAGAAAATATCTTTTTAGAAAATTTAATGATAACAATGAAGAAATTGTCTCATTAATTGATCCATCTAATTTAGAAAATGTTGTACCAGCAATAGCCATTACTATTCATAAATCTCAAGGAAGTGAATCTGAAAAAGTAAACATTTTGTGGTCCAAAAATTATAGAAGAAATCAATATTCTGTAAAAGAAAAAAAAGATAAACAAAATATCTTTTGCAGAGATAATTTTGAAAGAAGGTTATTTTATACTGCTGTTACAAGAGCGAAAAAATCTTTAAATATATATTATTTAAATTAAATTTTATTTTTGAGAAATTATTAATATCTTAACCCCAAGATGTTAGATTAATAATTCGGCTCTGTAAGGCTAATCAACAATTTAAGTCAATTTAGATATTTGTTGAATGCCTAATCAGAAGATTATTAGGCATTTAAAATGGCTTTAAAAAAAGATTGTAACTCTCTTGGTAGTGAGCAGGAAAAGTCTCAGAATGAAGATTCTTCGCTACTAGAGTTCAAGAACTTAGATAACAAAAAAGAAATTGAATCTCAACTATTAGAAGTATCGAAAGGAGATGATAGTGAGAATGGATTTCTCGATTTTGGGTTTAATCAATCGATCTTAAACTCGTTAAAAAATAAAGGATATAAAAATCCAACTCCCATCCAAAAAGCTGCAATTCCCGAATTAATGTTAGGCAGGGATTTACTAGGCCAAGCACAAACAGGAACAGGAAAGACTGCAGCTTTCGCATTGCCATTAATAGAAAAACTAACAGATAATAAAGAATTAAATGCCAAGGTTTTAGTTATGACTCCTACAAGAGAATTAGCAACTCAAGTGGCAGAATCTTTTAAAAGTTATAGTTCTGAATCTAGCAATTTTAAGACGGTTGCAATATATGGAGGTACCGACTATCGAAATCAAATTTCTGCATTAAAAAGAAAAGTTGACGTAGTAGTTGGGACCCCAGGCCGAATAATGGATCATATAAGGCAGGGGACTTTTAAAATTAAAGATATAAATTGTCTTGTTTTAGATGAGGCAGATGAAATGTTAAACATGGGTTTTCTTGAAGATATTGAATGGATAATAGATCAACTTCCAGAAAATAAGCAGATGGTATTGTTTTCAGCAACAATGCCTAGTGAGATAAAAAATATAGCAAAAAAATATCTAAATGATCCCGCCGAAATATTAATCAAAAGTGTCAAAAAAGAAACTCAATTAATTTCGCAAAAATTTCTATATGTACAAAGGCATCATAAGTTAGATGCTTTAAAAAGAATACTAGAACTTAATAACGAGGGAGTAATTATTTTTGTTAGGACAAAACTACTTACTACTTCAATAGCTGAAGCTTTAGAGAATTCAGGTCATACTGTGGCAGTACTTAATGGAGATATACCTCAAAATCAAAGAGAAAATACTGTAGACAGATTGAAAAAAGGATTTATTAATATCCTTGTTGCAACTGATGTCGCAGCTAGAGGATTAGATGTTGAAAGGATAAAACTTGTTGTTAATTACGATTTTCCTTTTGACAAGGAAACATATACTCATAGAATTGGAAGAACTGGAAGGGCGGGCAGATCAGGAGAAGCAATTTTATTTGTTAACCAAAGAGAAAAACATTTTCTAAGAAACTTAGAAAACTCAACAAGAACCAAGATTGAAGAAATTAATATACCAAGTAATAAAATAATAAATGAAAAAAGGATGGAAAAACTTATAGATAATGTTAATGAGAGTTCTTTAGCTAAAGATGAAAATGAAGAAAATAAAGCTTTGATTATTGATGTACTTGATAATTTAAAAGAAAAATACTCTATGGATGACTCAAATATTGCAATGGCTGCGATTAATTTAGTAATAGGTAATAAATCATTTTTTGTTAATGACGATGATTCTTGGATTAATAAACAAAATAATATTGATCGCAATAGATCAAATAGAAATAGTAATAGTCGTATGAGAAATTCAAATAGAAGAAATAATTATCAAAATGATTCTTTTGAAACCTATAAATTTAACTTTGGTAAATTTGATGGGGTTAGAGTTGCAAATATTATATCCTCAATCTGTAATTCAACTAATATAAATGGTAGATCCATAGGTAAGATACAGATTTTTAATGATTACAGTTTGGTAGATTTACCAAGAGATCTGCATAGAGAAACTAAAAATAAATTAAAAAAAATTAAAGTCAGAAACTAGGTATAGAAAATGAAAGCTAGCGAAAATAGATTCTTTATTTTTGTGAATCTGATAATCCTATTCAACTCTTTTAATAGTTATTATTTAGCTCAAACTAAACAAAATTCAATCATAAAATTATTTTGTCTTCAGAGTGTCAAAGAGGAGATGTTGAAAGCAGAAATAGTCTATAGTGAGGAAATTGCGAAAAAAACTTGTGATTGTTACTACGAAGAATTTAAACAAACTGCAAGTCATCAAGATGCCAAAACAAAATGTAGATTAGAAACTAAAGAAAATTTAAATCATAATAGAAAAATTTAATTGTTATTTTATGAGGTCTAAGAACAACCAAAATCCAATAATTAGACTTTATTTAAATCTGATTGAAGAAAGATGGTTACTTTTTTTTGCTTTTCTTAGTTCTATAATTAATAAAATATTAGACTTAGCTCCCCCTGTAATAATTGGTCTTGCAGTTGATATCGTTGTAAAAGAACAGAATTCATGGATTGCTGGTTTTGGGATAAAAGAAGTTCCATCACAATTGATTTTTCTTGCATTTGCTTCAGGAATAGTTTGGTCTGGAGAATCCTCCTTTGAATATTTATATTCGATTTTATGGAGAAATTTGGCTCAGCTATCGCAACATAAATTAAGAATAAAAGCTTATGAGCATATCCAGGAATTAGATATGGATTTTTTTGAAAATGATAATACTGGAAGGCTTTTATCCATTTTGAATGATGATATAAATCAACTCGAGAGATTTTTAGACCAAGGGGCTAATCAGATTATTCAGTTATTTATAACTGTTTTAATAATTGGGGGCACAATGATTTTTGTCGCTCCAAAAATTGCTTTATTTGCTTTCTTTCCTATTCCAATAATATTTTTAGGATCAATTAAATTTCAAAGGAAGCTTGCTCCAAAATACAGAGATGTTAGAAATAAAGCTGGACTGTTGGCATCAAGACTTAATAATAATTTAAGTGGAATTCTAACCATAAAAAGTTTTACTAAAGAGAAATGGGAACTAAATAGATTAAATAAAGAAAGTCTCGATTATCAAAGAAGTAATAAGGCTGCAATAAAATTATCTTCTGCTTTTATCCCTCTTATAAGATTTGCAATCTTATTTGCTTTTATAGCTATTCTATTAATTGGAGGTTTCCAAACTTGGAACAATACACTTGATGTAGGAACTTATAGTTTTTTAGTGTTTATTACACAAAGACTATTATGGCCTTTAACTACTTTGGGGCATGTTTTAGATGATTTTCAGAGATCTATGGCTTCAATAGATAGAGTAATTGATCTCATAGATACGCCTATAAAAATAAAAGATGGAAAAATAAAAATTGAACCTAAAGATATCAAAGGAGAAATTATTTTTAATAATGTAAATTTTAATTATCCAGGAAGAGATTTAACTTTAAAAAACATAAATTTCAAAATTGAAAATAACTCAACATTAGGAATTGTTGGTTTAACAGGTTCCGGGAAAAGTACAATAATAAAATTACTTCTTAGGATTTATGATAGTAAAAATGGTTCAATAACCTTGAATGGGGTTTCTATTAAAGAAATAAATTTGAGAGATTTAAGAAAGTGTATTTCTTTAGTAAGTCAAGAAACTTATTTATTTCATGGAAGTGTACAAGAAAATATTGCTTATGGCTCAATCAACCCAAGTCTTAAAGATATCATTAAAGCTTCAAAGATTGCGGAAGCTCATAAATTTATTGAACAATTACCAGATGGTTATAAAACTATAGTGGGGGAAAGGGGCCAAAGGCTCTCGGGCGGACAACGTCAAAGAATTGCTTTGGCGAGAGCTGTTTTAAAGGATGCTCCAATATTAATATTAGATGAAGCTACAGCCTCAGTTGATAATGAAACAGAGGCTTTAATTCAAAAATCATTATCTAAAATCACCAAAGAAAGAACAACAATAGTAATAGCTCATAGATTAAGCACCATAAAAAATGCAGATAATATTGTCGTTATTGATAAAGGTAAAATAGTTGAAAGCGGAAAACATGAAAATCTTTTAGATCAGAATAAAATATATGCTGATTTATGGAACGTTCAAGTAGGAATCTAATATGAAATTTTTAAACTATATTAAAAAATTAAATGATTCAATTACATTGCTAAACATACCGTCAACTCTATTCCATCTCTCTTCATTTGTTCCCACAGCGAAAGTGTAAAGTGTTCCTCTATCAATTACGACAGTAGCTAATTCGTGTCTGGCCTGTTCATTTAAATTTAATTCATATTCTAAATCATAGAAAATATGATTGGATGCCTCCCTCTTATTGGCATTTATGAGTTTTACCTCTCTACCTGAACCTTCGGGAGCAATAACTTTATCAATTAATGTTTGACCTACTTCACTTGGGCTTCCTAATTGCTCTAATTGAATCTCTTTATTTAAATCAGAAATAACTAAACTTAAGGTCTCATTACTGTTTATAAGATCATGATAAATAATTTCAGGACCTCCATCGACTTTTACTCTAGTCCATCCTGTTGGATACAAAAAGGCATATCTTCCATCTGGACTTTGATAAGCTTCTAATCCCGCATTTAGTCCGCCACTACAAGCACTCAGAGTTAAACACAAAAAAATCAAAAATAAATATTTGAAAGGATTAAATTTAATATTTTTCATTTTGTTTGAAATTACTAACTAAAAACATAATAAGACATTAAAAGCAAACAATTATGGCAATTCAGAATTTTGCGTCTAAATTATTCCTAGAAATAGTTTAATTTTGATTACTTATACCAAACCGCTTTCAAAATTAATTGGTCATTTTGAGAAATTCCCAGGGATTGGTCCAAGAACAGCGCAACGATTAGCCCTGTTTATTTTAAAACAACCTGAAAGTACAATAAGAGATTTTTCAAAGGCTCTGTTAGAAGCACATAGTAATGTTGGTCGTTGCAAAAAATGTTTCAATTTGACTTCAGAAGATGAATGTGAAATTTGTAAAAATACTGAAAGAAATCAAAAACTCATCTGTGTAGTAGCAGAAACTAAAGATTTGCTTGCTTTGGAGCGCGCCAGAGAATTTAAAGGTGTTTACCATGTTATTGGTGGTTTAATATCTCCAATGGATTCTGTTGGCCCCGAACTCTTGGAAATAAGAAGCTTGGTAGAAAGAGTTAGTAAGTCTGAAATAGATGAGATCATATTGGCATTGACCCCCAGTGTTGAGGGAGATACAACAAGTCTTTATATTGGGAAATTGTTAGCTCCTTTTACTAAAGTTACGAGGATTGCATATGGTCTTCCAATGGGCAGTGAACTTGAATATGTTGATGAAGTTACACTTGCAAGGGCGTTAGAGGGAAGAACAAAACTAAATTAGACAATGAGAGACAATAATATAATTAAGAAAGAAAAAATCTTAAGACTTCCTTCTTGGATTAAATTTCCTATTAGTAAAGCTTCAGAGTTCGAAAAAATACAAACTCTCATAAAAAAATCAAATATTCATACTATTTGTGAAGAAGCAAGATGTCCAAATAGAGCAGAATGTTACGCCTCAGGAACAGCCACTTTTTTACTTGGTGGATCGATATGTTCTCGTTCATGTGCTTTTTGTCAGGTAAATAAAGGTAGACCAAGTTCTATCAATATTGATGAATGTACTCAAGTCGCTGAAGCAGTGAAAGTACTAAATTTGAAATATGTTGTTTTGACATCTGTAGCTAGAGACGATCTCCCTGATCATGGAGCAAATTTATTTATAACTACAATTGATGAGATTAGAAAAATAGATTCAACAATTAAAATAGAGGTTTTAACTCCCGATTTATGGGGAGGGGGTAAAAATTTTAATGAAACTAATAACCTTCAGACTAAGAGATTGAAGATGATTTTAGAAAAAGATCCAGTATGCTTTAATCATAATCTTGAAACTGTTGAGAGACTGCAAAAAGAAGTTAGGAGGGGTGCAAATTATAAAAAATCCCTAAGTTTACTAGAAAAGGCAAAAGATATTGCTCCTCATATTAAAACTAAATCAGGCATTATGTTAGGCCTTGGGGAAACATTGGATGAAATAAAAAATACAATTTATGACCTAAAAAAAATAGATTGTGATCAAATTACAATTGGCCAATATTTAAGGCCCTCATTCAATCATTTGGCAGTTAAGAAATACTGGGATCCATCAGTGTTTGAATATTTATATCGCTTCTCTAAGGAATTAGGATTCAAAAAAGTATCTTCTGGCCCTTTAGTTAGAAGTAGTTATCATGCGGGTTAACTTTCTTCAATTAAAGAGAGTTTCTTTTCAAGTTTTTTCAATATAGAAATACATTCTCCGTTCATAAGTGTACCTGCACCTCCCCAAACCAATCTTAATAAAAGATCTACAGGGCTAGAACCAACTTCTTTTACAATTTTGAATCCTATCAACTTAAAATACCTTATAAGTTTTTTACTATATCCTTCACTATCAAAAATAGCTAAAAGTCTTACTTTGTTGCTTGATTTTTTTTCAATTGTCCAAGCCATAGTTGTTGCCCATATTAATTCCGAAACAAAAGCAGGAGCTTTACTAAGGATTCTTAATGTATCAAGCTGAATACCTTGTTTTTTTAAATAAGTCCAACCTTTCATTTCAGCCCAAATCTTAATTATGTTATCTTTCTGTTCTGCTATAACGATTCTAAAGAAACATAATCCGAGAGTTTCTCTAACTTGAATTTTAATTAATAGTCCAATTGATACTGCTAATTTTTCTAATTCTTCAACTTTCATGATTTTGAAAATTAGTCCTTAATGATTTTATGATTTTCCACTTTTAATCTATCGATTTGTTTTTGTCTTTCTTCAAACCTTTTCCTATCATCATCACTGAATTGGTCTATGCAGAAATGACATTGGATACCCTTTATATATTCTTTTCTTTCTTGATCTTGAATTGAAACTGGCATTCCACAAGCATGACAAATGGAGTAGGAGCCTTTTTCTAATTCCTGATCTAAGGCAACTCTTTTATCAAAAACATAACATTCACCTTCAAATAAATTTTTTTCTTTTGGTATATCAGCAAGGTATTGAAGGATGCCCCCTTGTAGGTGATAAATATTTTTATAACCTTTCTTTTTCAATAAACTCGTAGCTTTTTCACATCTTATTCCTCCGGTACAAAACATCGCTATATTTGTAAACTCTTTATTTTCTAAATGGGTCTTTAAATGTTCATCTACCCAATTGGGGAATTCGCTGAAGTTTCTTGTATTTGGGTTTATAGAGTTCTTAAATGTACCTAAAGCAACCTCATAATGATTTCTTGTATCAATGACTATTGTATTTTGATTTTTAATTAACTTATTCCAATCTGCTGAGTCAATATAGGTCCCATTATTTTCTGAAGGATTTATTTCAGGGACACCCATGGTAACTATTTCTTTCTTAACTTTTATTTTTAATTTTTTGAAGACTTTCTCTTTTGAAAAGTTTACTTTAATATTCAAATTTCTATTATCTGCATATTTATTAAGTAAATTAATAACGATATCAATTACATTTTTCTCAGCACAAATAGTCCCATTAATCCCCTCACTTGCAAAAATTAATAAACCTGAAAGATCGTTTTCATTTTCGATTTCTAATAATTTATTTTTTAGATCAATAATTAAGTTTTCTTGAAATGGGAAGAAAGAGTAAAGAGAAACTATTTTATAATTTTTGACTTTCATAAAGAAGATAATGTTTTTTCACAAGTTTCAAAATCTTTGTTAAATGATACTCCTACCTCTTTAAGAAGTTTTCTGTCTGATTGAAAAGATGGATTTGAAGTTGTGAGTAATTCATCCCCATAAAAAATTGAATTTGCCCCACATTGAAAACATAAAATTTGGGCTTCTTTCGAAAGCTTTTCTCGCCCTGCACTTAATCTTATTTTACTTTTAGGCATAAGAATTCTTGCTGTAGCTATCATCCTTATCATTTCTATTGAATCAATTTCTTGATTATGTTCTAGACCAGTACCTTCAATAGCTACTAATGAATTTATAGGAACACTTTCAGGGTGTGGATTCATGTTTGAAAGCACTTTCAAAAGAGATGCTCTATCGCCATTAGTTTCACCCAAACCTATTATCCCTCCACAACAAACATTTATTCCTGCATTCCTTACTCTCTTGATAGTATCAAGTCTGTCTTGATAAGTTCTTGTTGTAATAATATTTTTATAATGCTCAGGACTAGTATCAAGATTGTGGTTATAAGCGGTTAAACCTGCATCAGCCAGTCTGGAAGCTTGTTCTTCTGTAAGCATCCCAGCTGTAACGCATGCTTCCATTCCTAAATCTCTAACACCTCTAACCATCTCTAACATTGCATTAAAAGATTTCCCATCTCTAATTTCTCTCCACGCCCAACCCATACAAAACCTATCTGCACCCTCATTTTTTGCTATTTGAGCTCTTGCTAAAACCTCTTCTACTTGAAATTGTGGATGACTTTTGATTTCGCTAGCACTATATATTGATTGGCTACAGTACGAACAATTCTCCTCACATCCACCTGTTTTTACGCTGAACAATGATGCTAATTGAATGTCGTATTTGTTGAATTTCCTATGAATAGTCTGCGATTCCCACATTAAATCAATAAGAGGCATATTAAGTATTTCCAATATCTCCTCTTTATTCCAATCGAACCTAATTTCTTTTAATAACTGATTATTCGAAATAGCCATTTTTATTAGGAAAAATATTGAGAATCTTCAAAAGATTCATTTGGTAATGATTCTATACCGCCGAAACGTCTATTTCTTGATTGGTAATCAATTATTGCTTTAAGAAATTCATGCTCATTGAACTCTGGCCAAAGTACGTCAGATATATAAATTTCTGAATATGCTAATTGCCATAATAAAAAATTACTTATCCTTTTTTCGCCACTAGTTCTTATTAGTAATTCTGGATCGTTAATCCCTTTAGTTAATAGCTCTGAATTAAATAATTCTTCATTAATTTCACTTGGTTTTATTTCTCCAATAGAAGATTTTAATGCTAATTCTTTTGCAACATTTACTATTTCTTGTCTACCTCCGTAATTAACGCAAACATTGAATAAAAATTTATTATTGTTTTTAGTAAGTGATTCTGAACTAAAGATTAGTTCTTTTAAATTTTTTGGGAAAGGAGTTAAATCTCCAATAAATTTTATTTTTGTTGATTCTTCATGTATCTCTTTAATTTCTGTATTTAAAACTTCGCTAAAAAGATTTATTAGAAAATCCACTTCTTTTGTTGGTCTTGTCCAATTCTCAGTTGAAAAAGCATAAACAGTAATTACTTTACAACCTAAATTTTTTGCAGCTTTGAGAACTTTTTTTAATACACTAACTCCCTGTTTATGTCCAAATGATCTTGGTAAACCTTTTTTAGTTGCCCATCTCCCATTACCATCCATGATTATGGCTACATGTTTGGGCAATTTTTGCTTATCTATTTTCATTAATAAGGCACTAATTTTATCGTCTATTACTTTTTCTAAACTCATTAGTTAATCCTTTTTGTTAATAAAAATTTCTGATTTTTCTGACTCTTTTTTACTAATATCACTGATGATATTATCACTTGAGTCTGTATTTTGGGACAAGACATTTTTACTTAAAGATGCTTTATTTGCCCCCATAGAGTTTTGATTACCAATCAATTTTGCAAGAAGTTCTTGTAATCTGCTACTGGTTATTGGCCTTTCGAGTTTGCCTTGGCTTGCTAATGATAACGTACCTGTTTCTTCAGAAACAACAATACAAATACATCTGTCAAATCTTTCTGTAATTCCTAATGCTGCTAAATGTCTTGTGCCGTATCTACTTATCCCTTGTCTTGAGAGAGGAAGTATTACTCCAGCAGAAATTATTTTATTCCCTTTAACAAGAACTGCTCCATCATGTAAGGGCGTATCTGTTGCAAAAAGATTTATTAAAAGGTCAGTTGATAATTGTGCCTCAATATTGGTACCAGAATATAAAAAATCTTCAGGTCTTAAATCACTCCCCAAATCTACAACGATTAAAGCGCCTCTTCTATTTTGAGAGAGTTTACCTGCAGTATCAACTAACTGAGTAATGGTAGTTGAAGTTGCTCTAAATTCCTTTGGTGGATTGCCAAGTAATACAGCTAGTCTTCCAGTGCCTAGTAGTTCCATTAATCTTCTTAACTCTCCTTGCCAAAGGATTGCTAATGAGAGAGAGCAAGCTAGGACTACAGCATCAATTAATTTTGATGTTAGTGGTAAGTATGCATATCTTTGAATAAACCATGCGGATGATACTAAAAACAAATATCCTCTTAGAAGCCATAATGTCCGTTGTTCTTTTACTCTAGAGAATAATAAAAGTCCGAAACCAACAGCAAATAAGACATCTAATAAAAGCTTTAAATTTATAATTCCCCAGAAATTCACACTAAAAACAGAATTAATTTAAACTTACCTAATTTTATTTAATAAAGCGATCAGGCAAAACATCATATTTTAAGAGATCAATTGGACTTTCTCTTTTTTGAATAATCTCTGCTTCTCCATTACAAACTAAAAGTGCTGCGGGTCTTGGAATTCTGTTGTAGTTAGAACTCATTGAATTATTGTATGCTCCAGTACCAAAAACACATATGAGATCTCCTGTTTCGCAATTTGCTAGTTCTATCTCCTTAAACAATACATCTCCCGATTCGCAGTGTTTGCCAGCAATTGTATATTTATTTTTAGAGTTAATATTAAAGGGGTTTTTTACCAAGCATGCAGAGTAATTTGATTGATATGTTATTGGCCTTGGATTGTCACTCATCCCGCCATCAACTGACAAATAAGTTCTGATTCCAGGAATTTCTTTAAAAGCCCCAATTTTGTAAATTGTTATGCCTGCTGTAGATACGATAGATCTTCCAGGTTCACACATCAATTTTGGCAGATCTAAATTGTGTTTTTTACAAGCTTTAACAACTGAGTTGGAAATTGTTTCTACCCATTCATCGATGGAAGGTGGATCGTCGTTTTTGATATATTTAATGCCTAAACCTCCACCAACATTAAGTTCTTTTATATTATGACCAAATTTCTTGGCGTTTAAAATAACCTTTACCATTATTTCGCCTAGATCCTTATGAGGGTCTAGTTCAAAGATCTGGGAACCAATATGAGCATGTATACCTATTAATTTTAAATGTTTGGTTTTGCTTATGCTTGCAAATATATTATTCAAATATTCGATTCCAAAACCAAATTTACTATCAAATGAACCTGTTCTTATGTATTCATGTGTATGGCATTCGATCCCAGGAGTAAAGCGAATCATTATTTCTAAGTCATTATTTAATAAATTTGATACTTCCTCTAATCTTCTTAAGTCATAGTCATTATCTACAATTATTTTGATGTTATTTCTAATTGCGAAATCAATTTCTTTGTCAGATTTGTTATTCCCATGAAAAACAATTTTTTCATTTGGTACCCCACCCTTTAGAGCAGTTAATAATTCTCCCTCTGATACTGCATCAAGTCCTAAACCTTCTGAGGAAACAAGATTACTCATGAATATAGAACTATTTGCCTTGGAAGCATATATAGGAAGAGATTCCCCTGGGTAATATTTTTCTAATGCTTTTTTGTAAGCTCTACAAGACTTTCTTAAAGTGATTTCATCCAATATATAAAGAGGAGAATCATATTTTTTAACTAACTCTTCAATAGAACAGCCTCCAACCGACAGTTTCCCGTCTCCTCCAATGGATGTAGTAATTGGTACTATATTTTTATTAGGACTTTCCAAGTCAATTTTCTCTTTTAAAAAAGATTGTTTTTCTTCCATGGGATAACTTTCAAAAAAGTTTTGCCAAAACTGTCATATTTTATAATGACTCTAGATTTGAACTTTTTAAATATACACACATAATAAAATGATATCTATCAAACAAATAAATGAGAAAGATATTGATTTATGTTATAAATTAGATTCAAATACGATTTCTCTATGGAGCAAGAAACAATGGGCTAACGAATTCAAAAAAGAAGGTACAAAAATCTTTGGATTGTTAATTAAAAATTTGGTCATTGGAATATGTGTTTTTCAGGTTATTCTTGATGAAGCTCAAATAAATTATTTTGTTGTAAATAAAAAATTTAGGGAAATGGGTTTTGGTTCATATTTCATGAGCTATTTAATAAAAAAATGTGAAAGATTAAATTTAAAAAAAATATTATTGGAGGTTTCTCAGGGCAATGTTACTGCTGAAAGATTTTATAGTCGTTTTGATTTTTCTACTGTAGGGATAAGAAAAAATTATTATAAAGACGGTTCACATGCTCTTTTAAAAGAAAAAAAATTGACAACAAAATAATGTAAAAATTTAATTGTTCGGATAACCAGAATCCTTGAAATTACTATAATTTATTGCTATATCACTAAAAAAGTTCAATTTAGTTTGATAAATAATACTTTTGGGTATTCACAAAAGCTCATTCTGAACACAAAATTGACATATTACTGGTAGGTTATTAATAGGAATTTAATCTTCTAATGTTTGAAAGATTTACAGAAAAGGCTATAAAGGTCATCATGCTTGCTCAAGAGGAAGCTAGAAGACTTGGCCATAATTTTGTTGGAACTGAACAAATTCTTTTGGGGTTAATTGGAGAAGGAACTGGGGTAGCAGCGAAAGTACTCAAATCACTTGGAGTTAATTTAAAAGATTCAAGGATAGAGGTTGAAAAGATAATAGGTAGAGGTTCAGGGTTTGTTGCTGTCGAAATACCTTTTACTCCCAGGGCTAAAAGAGTTTTAGAACTATCTTTAGAAGAGGCTCGTCAACTTGGCCACAATTACATTGGTACAGAACATTTATTGTTAGGTTTAATAAGAGAAGGTGAAGGCGTGGCCGCAAGAGTTCTTGAAAATCTTAATATTGATCTTACAAAAGTTAGAACTCAAGTTATAAGGATGCTTGGTGAAACAGCAGAAGTTGGCACAGGTGCTAATACAACTAAAAGCAACTTAAAAACTGCTACTCTTGATGAATTTGGAACAAATTTAACAAAATTAGCAAGTGAATCAAAATTAGATCCAGTAGTTGGACGACATTCAGAAATAGATCGTGTAGTTCAAATACTAGGTAGAAGGACAAAAAATAATCCTGTTCTTATTGGGGAGCCAGGTGTAGGTAAAACAGCTATCGCAGAAGGTTTAGCTCAAAGAATACAAACTGGGGATATCCCAGATATACTTGAAGATAAAAGAGTTTTGACTCTTGATATAGGTCTTTTGGTAGCAGGAACAAAATATAGAGGTGAATTTGAAGAAAGATTAAAAAAAATAATGGAAGAAATTAAATCAGCAGGTAACGTCATTCTTGTCATAGATGAAGTGCATACTTTAATTGGTGCTGGAGCTGCTGAAGGAGCTATAGATGCAGCAAATATACTCAAGCCAGCATTAGCTAGAGGTGAACTCCAATGTATTGGAGCAACAACTTTAGATGAATATAGAAAACATATAGAAAGAGATGCCGCTCTAGAAAGAAGATTCCAGCCTGTAATGGTAGGAGAACCATCTATAGAAGATACAATCGAAATTTTAAAAGGTCTTAGAGAGCGTTACGAACAACATCATCGTCTAAAAATTACTGATGATGCACTTGAGGCTGCCGCTCATTTAGGGGATCGTTATATATCTGACAGATTTTTACCCGATAAGGCTATTGACCTCATCGATGAGGCTGGAAGTAGAGTACGTTTAATAAACTCTAAACTTCCGCCTGAAGCAAAACAAATAGATAGAGAACTAAGACAAGTCCAAAAACAGAAGGAAGAATCTGTAAGAGACCAAAATTTCGATCAAGCTGGTCAATTACGTGAAAAAGAGATGGAATTATCGGCAAAAATTAAAGAGGTATTGGACAATAAAAAAGAATCTACAACTGGAGACCAATCTGATGCTGAAAATACTTATAAAAGCGATTCAAAACTTTTACAAAGCCCTCTTGTTAGTGAAGAGGATGTAGCACATATTGTGGCTTCATGGACTGGCGTTCCTGTTCAAAAATTAACAGAAACTGAATCAGTCAAGCTTCTTAATATGGAGGAAACACTTCATCAAAGGCTAATTGGACAAGATGAAGCTGTAAAGGCTGTCTCAAGAGCTATTAGAAGAGCAAGGGTTGGATTAAAAAATCCTAATAGACCCATCGCAAGTTTTATCTTCTCAGGTCCTACTGGTGTAGGTAAAACTGAATTGACTAAATCATTAGCTTCATATTTTTTCGGTAGTGAAGAAGCAATGATCAGATTAGATATGTCAGAATTTATGGAAAGACATACAGTTAGTAAACTTATAGGTTCGCCTCCAGGTTATGTTGGTTTTAGTGAAGGTGGTCAGCTTACCGAAGCTGTTAGAAGGCGTCCTTATACCGTCGTTTTATTTGATGAAGTTGAAAAGGCTCATCCAGATGTTTTCAATTTATTATTGCAACTACTTGAAGACGGAAGACTAACTGATTCCAAAGGTAGAACTGTAGATTTTAAAAATACATTGTTAATAATGACCTCTAACATCGGTTCAAAAGTAATCGAGAAAGGGGGCGGCGGGCTAGGATTCGAATTCTCAGGTGATTCAGTTGAAGATAGCCAATATAATAGAATTAAATCATTAGTTAATGAAGAACTTAAGCAATACTTTAGGCCTGAATTTCTAAATAGACTCGACGAAATAATTGTATTTAGACAATTAACTAAAAATGAAGTTAAAGAAATTGCTGAAATAATGTTGCAAGAAGTTTTTGTCCGATTACAAGATAAAGGTATTAAATTAAACGTCACCGATGCTTTCAAAGAAAGACTTGTTGAAGAAGGTTATAATCCTTCATACGGAGCAAGACCTTTGAGAAGGGCGGTTATGCGTTTACTCGAAGATAGTTTGGCTGAAGAAGTGCTTTCTGGGAGAATAAAAGATGGAGATAATGCTTTAGTTGATATAGATGATAATAAAAAAGTTACAATAAATATTTCTTCTGAAGAATCTTCTCAAGAGCTAGCAGGTGCTAACTTCTAATCATTCAAAGTAAATATGCAGTCAATCTCTCCCGAAACAATATATAGGGGAAATTATGCTTGGGAAGAATCTTTACCTCAAATTACTAAATTAACTAAAAGCCCATTAATTCTTGGAAGAGGGATTCAAACAAATAATTTGAGAAATAATATTTTTAATGATTTGAAAAATCAAAAACTTAATGTTAATTCTGCCAATTTACAATTTGATTGTTGTTACGAAGATATTTCAAGAGTTAAGAATATTATTTCAAATAATAATAATGATTCTGTAATCGCTGCTGGAGGTGGCAAAGTTCTTGATTCTGGAAAATATATAGCAGATTGTCTTAATATCCCTTGCATCACTGTGCCTCTTAGTGCATCTACATGCGCAGGTTGGACAGCCTTATCAAATATATATACAAAGGATGGTCAATTCATAAAGGATGTCGCATTAAGATCTTGTCCCAAAATACTAGTTTATGATCATAAATTTATTCAAACAGCTCCATCAAGAACACTTGCAAGTGGCATAGCTGATGCTTTAGCAAAATGGTACGAATCCTCAATAACAAGTTCAACAATAGATGACGGTCTTGTTCAACAAGCAATTCAGATATCAAGAGTTTTAAGAGATCAACTATTAATAGATGGAGAAAAAGCGTTTAAGGGACAATTTGAAAATTATCCTTCTTGGCAAAATACTGTAGAAGCATGTGGACTTACGGCAGGATTAGTTGGTGGTATTGGTGGAGAAAAGTGTAGGACTGCAGCAGCACATGCTATTCATAATGCAATTACTCAGATAATCACCCCTAATAAATTCTTACATGGTGAGATTGTTGGGGTTGGATTATTATTGCAATTAAGATTAGAAGAAATGAAAAATAATAATAAATTAGCTGATCAATCAATTAAACAATTATTTGCACTCATGAAAGAATTAAATTTGCCAACTACTATCGGAAAACTTGGAATAAATGTTTTTGAAAATAATAATTTAGAAAAAATTGCTGAATTTACCTGTCGAGATAAATCTGAGATTCACTTTTTGCCTTTTGAAATTAATAAAGTGGATATAATAGAGGTTATTTCAAATTTTGAACAACAAAAAATTAAAATATAAACATTTTTTGACTAAAAACAATTTTGAACAACTAAGTGATTTAAATGCAGAATTTTTTGAAAGTACCAAATTGTCACTATTAGACCCTTTAGGTCTTTATTTGGCAAATGATGTAAAGTGGGTAAAACTCAACCAAAACTGGAATTCTTTGAAATTCCCAGTAGTTATGGGTGGTAAAGGTCCACCTATACTTCTTCTGCATGGCTTTGATAGTAGTTTTTTAGAATTCAGGAGAATATATAAATCACTAAAAAGAAATTTTCAAGTTATTGTTCCTGATCTGCTGGGTTTTGGTTTTAGTCCCAGGTGCGCAACAAATGAATACAATTCCTCGAAAATAATTTCACATTTAATTGATCTCCTTAAGACCTTAAAGATAGCTAAGAATCTAAAAATTATTGGCGCCTCTATGGGAGGCTCAACAGCTTTAAAACTTGCTTTTGAAATTCCTGATTCTGTTGATAAAATTCTCCTTTTGTCCCCCGCAGGATTGTTTGGAGAACCTAAGAGTATCCCCTTCCCTCTCAACCAAATTGGCGCCTCATTTCTTGGATTGCCTCAAGTCAGAAAAAGTCTTTGTAGGCAAGCATTTGCTTTTCCAGATGAATGTGTTGGTAAGATGGAGGAACAAATTGCTTCGATCCATCTAGGTTGTAAAGGATGGAGGAATTCACTTGCATCATTTGCAAAAAGTGGCGGGTTTGCAGGGACTCAAAAATATATACAAAATATCCCAATTAAAACATTATGTGGAGAAAATGATCGAATTCTTGGGAAAAAAGAGATTAAAAATATAAGAAGTATAGAAAAATTAAATTTTGTAGGGTTACAAAATTGTGGTCATCTGCCACATATCGATCTACCATCATTATCAAGTAAAATTATCCAAGATTATTTTTTGGAATAAAAGATTTTATAATTAATTTAGATACTTTAGAATTATAAAAATATAATACAAAACAGATGGAGTAAAGATGTAACTGTCAATTCTGTCAAGAATTCCTCCATGTCCCGGTAAAAAAGTTCCGGAATCTTTTATTTTTGCATCTCTCTTCATCATAGATTCAATTAAATCTCCAACTAATGCCATAAGAGAAATTGAAATTCCATATATTATTCCAACAAATAATGGATTTTCCCAATTCATTAAAAATGCAAAAAATATTGCTAATAATATTGAACATGATATTCCTCCAACTAAACCTTCTATAGTTTTGCTCGGAGATATTGGAGATAGTGATGTTTTACCAAATGACTTCCCAATAAAATAAGAACCAATATCACTAGCTACAATTAAAAAACAAGAAGTTAAAGTTAAATGAAGACCTGTAGTATTTGATAAGTTCTCAAAAGATATAAAACCCTGATTTGAACTTATTATCACTGAATCTAATCCCCTTAACTTAATCCAGTAACTAGGTAAAAAACCTAAATAGAATAATCCAAAAATAGAGGCTGCAATATCTGAAATTGTCCCAGGTTTTGGTTGCAAAAGTAACCAAGTGCATATCCCAACTGAACAGATTGGCAGAATTGAATTTGAAACTTCTCCTTCAAGCAAACCAATAGTCTCAAGATAAGTAGAGACTATAATGATAAAGGATGAAAATAATGTCGTTTTTGTAGCTGGTCTTATCCCTTTAAATTCTGCCATTCTAAAAAATTCTAATAATGCTAGATATGTAAGCAACGCAGTCGCTAGTGTAAAAAACCATCCTCCCATCAAAACAACAATTAAACCAAAAATTCCTATAAGTAATCCGCTTCTTAATCTCATATGAAATTGCTATGTTTCTATGACTCTTATATTAAAATTTACCAGATCTTTGTTGCATAAACTTTTATTATTTATCCAATTAAATCTTTCTATATCAATTTTTTCGCCAGGAATTATTAGAGGTATCCCGGGAGGATAAGGGCAAATAATATCTCCTGATATTTTATTTAATGATTGTGAGAAAGAAATACTCCGAGTCTTACTTCTCCAAGCAATTCCAATTTCAATTTCGGGGGCTTGAACTAATTTAAAGGGAGATTTGAGCACTTCTAAACTTTTTGATTTTTTGGAATTTAATAGTAATTTTTTCCATAACTTTTCAAATAAATTAAGAAAATCTTTTTGATTTCCAAATCCTAAGCAAAAAGTAAGAGTCAACATTTCTGGTAATTCGGCAATAAGGCCATTTCTATAAAAAAAATTATCAGCAGTAAAACCATCAATCCCAACCTTAGAGGTATTGACTACAATTTTTAAGGGGTCTTGAGTTTCTATGAGAGGAATATTTTTTTGAATTAATTTTTTATAAATGCTTTTTGCCTCTAAAATTCTTTTTTGATATTTTGATAAACTTTTTTTGTTGAGCCAGTCTCTTATAGACTCTTCACAAGAAGAAAGTAATAAGGAACTTGGGCTGGTAGTTTGAAGCAAATTAATACTTTTGATTAAATTACCTTCATTTATTAGATTTCCTTTGTACCAAAGTACCGCCGTTTGAGTTAATCCATTGAGCGACTTATGCAATGAATTAACAACTAAATCAGCGTTTAATGATAAGGCCGGTTTTGGCAAATTAAGATTTTCACAAAAAAGGAAATATGAACCATGGGCTTCATCAACTAAAACAGGTAAATTTTTTTGATGACAACAATCTATTAAAGGCTCTAAATCTCCGGCATAACCATGATAAGAGGGATTTACAAGAATAACCCCTGCAATTTTATTCTCATCAAAATTTAATTTTTTAAATACATTTTCCAACCAAATTTTTGTAATTGGTTTGTAATGTCCCGTTAAGGTTGAATATTCTAGGTCAAAAAATATTGGAGTTATATTCTGCATCGCACAGATTTTTATAACACTTATATGAACATTTCTAGGCATCAGGATATTTTCGCCTGGATTTGCCATTGCAATTACTGCTGATTGTATTAATCCGGAAGCTCCATTAACTCCAAAAAAACATCGTTTAGCCCCAAATTTTTCTGAGAATTCTCTTTGCGATTTAGCAATTAATCCGCTTTGGGATAGTGGGGAGCCTATTTCTGGTAGTTCGGGCAAGTCCCAATACCCAGGTGGATTTTTTAATAACTTCACTAATTTCTTTGGTAAAGCTGCCCCTCTGTTATGAGCGGGAAAGAATAAAGACTTTAAAAACTTTTTAGTTAGAAAAGATGAAATGCTCATAAAGTATTACTGACATATATAGAATGGACTACATGATAATCTTTCTTGATATTTTTTAACTTTAATGAAAAGATCTTATTCGAAATATTCAGCAAAAAGTGATTTACTTTGGTTGATTTTGAGACCATGGATTTTTATCCCAAGAGTTTTATATATCCTTTTAACTTTTATTTTTCTTTTGTTAAGAATACTTTTTCAAGGTAACAGTAAAAATAAAAATGTACAAAAAAATCTCTCGAAATATCTTTTTGATGTAATAACAGATTTAGGACCTTGTTTTATCAAATTAGGTCAAGCACTCTCAACTAGACCAGATCTTGTGAGACAAGATTGGCTTTCAGAACTTACAAACTTACAAGATAATCTCCCAGCATTTGATCACAAAATTGCTTTAAAAATCATTGAAGAGGAACTTGGATCCCCTGTTAATGAATTATTTGAAGAGTTTCCAGATAGTCCTATTGCTTCAGCAAGCTTAGGTCAAGTTTATAAAGCAAAAATGAATAGTTCTTATCTAGCTGTGAAAGTACAGCGTCCAAATTTGTACTTTCTTATAAGAAGGGATGTCGCGATCTTAAGGCTTTTAGGAACTTTTTTATCTCCACTCTTACCATTAAATATAGGAGTTGGAATTGGAGAAATAATAGATGAATTCGGTAAGGCACTTTTTGATGAAATTGACTATCTAAAAGAAGCCGAAAATGCTTTGAAGTTTGCGAATTTATTCAAAGAAAACCCAAATATTTTTATTCCTAAATTAGAAAAACAGTTTTCATCTAAAAGGATTATCACAACCTCTTGGATTGATGGAGTCAAGTTAAGAGATCGAGCTTTACTAGAGGAAAATAACTTAATACCTTCTTCTTTTATAAAAACGTGTGTCATTAGTGGACTACAGCAATTATTTGAATTTGGATATTTTCATGCAGACCCACATCCAGGAAATATGTTTGCTCTCAAAGGAGGGAATTCAGATTGTGGGAATTTAGCTTATGTTGATTTCGGAATGATGGATACTATTACTAATTCAGATAGACTTACTCTCATTAAGGCAATTGTTCACATAATAAATGATGAATATTATCTTCTGGCAGAAGATTTCCAGAAATTAGGTTTTTTAACCAAAGAACAAGATCTTCAAAAACTTGTTGAACCATTAAAAGAAGTTCTTGGAGGATCTCTTGGTGCTGAAGTTGGGAATTTTAATCTTAAAAGTGTTACTGATAAATTCTCAAAACTAATGTATTTTTATCCTTTCAGAGTTCCCAGTAGGTTTGCCTTAATAATAAGAGCAGTTGTTAGTCAAGAAGGTTTAGCACTAAGACTTGACCCTGAATTTAAAATTTTAAAAATTGCTTATCCATATATTGCTAAAAAACTACTTACCGATAATTCTGAAGAGATTTTAGAAATCCTTTTAGAAGTCGTTTTTGATAAAAAAGGTCAAATTCAAATAGAAAAAGTTGAAAGTTTGTTAAATATTTTATTTAAAGATTCAGAGAATATTAATTCAGATCTTATTCCAGTTGCTAACGCAGGATTGAAATTATTTGTCAGTAAAAAAGGATCTGAAGTTAGGA
The DNA here is from genome assembly GCA_003278735.1 of Prochlorococcus sp. AG-355-J09. Classification (GTDB taxonomy): domain Bacteria; phylum Cyanobacteriota; class Cyanobacteriia; order PCC-6307; family Cyanobiaceae; genus Prochlorococcus_A. The sequence continues at coordinate 74,918 of QCDO01000005.1, read as the reverse complement.
AGAATCTTCTTTTAAGTCTTATAAAAGATGAAAAATTGGAATTTACTGATGCAAAAAAACTCATAGCTTTAATTAGAGATACTTTTAGCCCTCTGAATATTGCAAAAAGTGCAGTGCAAAATATTATTTCTACAGTTTAGTTTTTATATTTATATTTAATTAACTTACTTATGTATTTAATTCTATTAAGATGATATGTATTATTTGAAAATGATAAGTAAAAAGGAATATTTATTTTTGGAAGATTAAATGAATATTTTAAAAAATTTCTTTTTATTTCACAAAAAAACTGAAAAAAATAAAGACTTTAGTTCTGGATTGGATGACCAATATATAGAAATTGCTAAGTTAGTAAAAGAAGCAAGAATACAACAAAACCTTACAATTAAAGAATTGTCATTTATTTCAAAAATTCCTGAACGAATAATAAACTCTATTGAAAATAATAATAAAAATATTAGGCCAAGTTATCCTTTTATAAGATCTATATTAATTAAATTAGAGGAATGCTTAGCATTAAAAAAAAATGCATTATTAAATATAGAAGTTAAAGAAAGAAAAATTTTAAAGAAAGAGAGAAAGGATTTTCTTTTAAGGAAATTCGATCTTCTCAATACATGGCAAGGCAGTTTTTTGTATTTTTTTATATTAGTTCTAACTATATTTATATTAAAAAGATACTTTATTTTAAATGTAAATATCATAGAGATTCAAAATATTGAAAATCAAATGTTTGATAAATAATTTTTAATAAATTCTACTTTAAAGTTCTTCCAAAATTATTTCCCAGCTCACTAAACATTCTTATATTATCTTCTATCTCTTCTAAAGGCCGATTTAACTTCCATTTCCAGTTATTTTTTGTGGTGCCAGGTTTGTTTAATCTACTTGAATCGTCTAGAGATAATAGATCTTGTAGTGGCGCGATAAAGAGATTAGCATTTGTTTTCATGCCAATTTCTATTAAATCCCAAGAAGCATTTTCTGAAAATTCATACTCATCTTTTACTCTTTTTTTTGATTCATAATCTAAATATTCCCACCATGAAACAGAAGTAGAGTTGTCGTGAGTACCTGTATAAACAACCCAATTTTCTCCTTCAATATTCTTAGGTAAATAAGGATTATCTTCATTGCCATCAAAAGCGAATTGTAATATTTTCATGCCAGGCAGTTCGAAGTTTTTCCTTAATTTCTCTACATCTGGTGTTATTACTCCCAGATCCTCCGCAATAATTGGTAAATAGTTACCCCCTAGATCCTTTTTTACTTTATTTAATAATGTTTTACCTGGAGAATTTATCCATTTTCCATTAATTGCCGATTTAGAACTGCCATTAACTCGCCAGTAACCAGCTAAACCCCTGAAATGATCAAATCTCAATATGTCCACAAGTTCAAATTGTCTCTGAAATCTTTTTCTCCACCAATAGAAATTAGTCCTTTTATGTTTTGTCCAAAAATAAGTTGGGGTACCCCATAATTGTCCCGTTGATGAAAAATAATCAGGTGGAACACCACTTTGAAAGATTAAATCTCCATTTTTAAAAATTGAAAATAATGATTTGTTACTCCATACGTCAGCGCTGTCTCTGGAGACATAAAAAGGTAAATCTCCTATTAGTTTAATATTTCTTGATTTTGCAAAGTTTTTAATGACGCTCCATTGCTCATCAAGATGCCACTGTATTAATTTTTTAATAAGTATCTCTTCACTTTTTTTCTTAATCCACGATTTTAAGAACTTGTTATTTTTTATTTTAAATTCTTGAGGCCATTCCCACCAAGGCAGCATATTAAATTCCTCTCTGATAACAACAAATGTTGCATAATCTTCAACCCAAGAATGACTACTAACCCACTTCTTAAAATTAATTTTTGTTTCTTCAGATTGCGAACTCCAACTTTGTAAAAGGAGGAGACCTAATTTTTTTGTTAATCCATCCGCAATATCAAAATCAAAATGATCTTTTTTATGATTTGTTGGACCTAGATTTTCTTTATTTGAAATGGAGATAAAACCTTTTTCGATTAAATCATCTATATCCAAAAACCATGGGTTTAGTGCAAAACTAGATGGTGAACTATATGGAGAACCTGTAGAGTCAGTAGGTGTAAGAGGTAAAAATTGCCAGTATTCAATTCCATGCTTATGAAGTTTTTTTATCCACTCTTTAGCTCCTTTACCAAAAGTTCCACAAACTCTTCCTCCTGGAATACATGTTGGATGCATTAGTACGCCTAATGATTTTCTTGCAATAATTGACTCTGTAGGCATGTTTTCAATATATTTTTATTCTTTACACTTAACGTGTTTTTGATTCTCTAAATTCCAACATATACAAATTTTTTTTAATTGACAAATATCATTCATGGTTTTTAAGTCTGAATAAATATAAATTCTATTTTTTAATCAACAATTTTTTGCTTAATTGAGGCGACTTTTGAAAACATCTAGTCATTATTTTTTGCGAAATTCACATAAACGACTACGATAAGAATATAGTTTTATGGTGCAAATTTCGTGACAAGTTTTATCACGGCAATGCAGAGTAAAGAATCGAATTTTAATCTAACTAATAGTAGATTAAGGTTAGTAAGTGGGACAACAAATCCTAAATTAGCTGAAGAAATTGCATCATACTTAGGGATTGAAAATGTACCTTTAATATCTAAAAGATTTGCAGATGGAGAACTTTATGTTCAGATTCAGCAATCTATTAGAGGATGTGATGTATTCCTCATACAACCTACATGCGCTCCTGTAAACGATAGTTTAATGGAGCTCATGATCATGGTTGATGCTTGCAAAAGAGCGTCTGCAAGACAAATTACGGCTGTAATACCCTATTATGGATATGCAAGGGCAGATAGGAAGACCTCAGGAAGAGAGTCTATAACTGCAAAATTAACTGCTAATTTACTAGAGAAATCAGGAGTTGATAGAGTTCTAGCTATGGATTTACACTCGGCTCAAATACAAGGTTACTTTGATATACCATGCGATCATATTTACGGATCACCTGTATTGATTGATTACCTAGAAACTTTAGATTTAAAAGAAATAGTTGTAGTCTCTCCTGATGTAGGGGGGGTGGCGAGAGCAAGAGCATTCGCGAAATTAATGAAGGATGCGCCGTTGGCCATCATTGATAAAAGGAGATCTGCACATAATATCGCAGAAAGCCTAACGGTTATTGGTGAAGTCAAAGGTAAAACCGCTATCCTTATAGACGATATGATAGACACAGGCGGTACAATTTGTTCCGGAGCACATTTACTAAAAAAAGAAGGAGCAAATAGAATATTTGCTTGTGCCTCACATGCTGTATTTTCTCCTCCTTCTTATGAAAGATTAAGTGCTAAGAATCTTTTCGAACAAGTTATCGTGACCAATAGCATACCAGTTATACATAAAGATAATTTTCCACAGTTAAAGGTCCTCTCAGTCGCAAATATGTTAGGGGAAGCTATTTGGAGAATCCACGAAGAAAGTTCTGTCAGTTCTATGTTTAGATAAAAGAAATTATTTTTTACATTTTTTGTAATTTCTTTAGTCTTTCAGTTTCAATCTTAAATTGTTTTTCAATCTTTTTAGGAACATTATCAGGACAAACTTGAAGAGCTGACTCAACTAATTGAAGAGAAGCAATAAATTGTAATTGTTGCATGTTAACTGGTTGTTCTTTCTTTTTCTCTATTATTTTACCCCCATGTTTTTGTGAAACTACTGATGCAAAAGTTGCTGAGGCAACGTTTAATGTTTTTGGGAAATCCAAATCAAATCCTTTTCTTGTCGCATTACATAGAAATGAAACACCCATCCCATGATATAAATCTAAATCATTTTTATTGGCAGGCGACTTTTTAACATTTGCATTTACATTATTAAATTCATTATTTGTATCAAATAAAAAAGATAATAAAATAATAGGAATTGCAAGAATTTTAGATATCTTAAAAATCATATTTAATTTATTTTTAATTCATATTATTAAAGATAACATTTTTTATTTTTTAAACTAAATATGCAAATAGAATTTATTTAATAATTTTAATTTCATGATGATTCTCTACTATTTTAAGCTTATTTTTGTTCCATGAATATATGACCCTAAATCTAAAATTATCAAGATCTACAAGTCTTGTATGTTCAAGAATATACCAATCTTTATAAGAAGATTCAAAAATCATTTCGTGTTCGTCGACTTGTTTAATATTTGAAATACCTTCATCATTACTTAAGTAAAATTTTTCCCTTTTAAGTTGATGGCCTTTTAAAAATGCATGCATTTCTCCTCGTTCTTTGTAATGGGGATTTTCTTCAAAGAAATTATATTTTTTTTCTGGGTACCAAGTAAATTTATAATGCGACTCCCATTCTGATTTACTCTCGAGAGCTTGAATATTTATATTCATACTTAAATTATAAGTTTTTTGTGCTTCATCGAGAAAATACGTTCTATTAGATTTCCACAATCCAATATTCCTAGAAAACCACCTTTTTAAATTACTATTTAAATTGATTTCAGGAGGATTTTCACCAAAATGTAAATTTTTCTTTGGATTAATAGCAACCATTTATAAAAAAGTCCTATTTATTTAATAGCCCATCTGTAAAATAAAAAAAAATATCTTAAGGTGTTTATAAGGATTAACAGCTTTTCAACACTTCAGAGGAATACATTTGAATGATAAAAAAGAGTTAAAATTAATACTTGTGGCAGCTAGAAATCAACTTTCTAGTAATGATATTAAGTCCCTAATAGCCTATTTAGAATCAGATGATTGTGAATTTGAGATATCTCTTCAGATCTCTGAACCCACAGAGCAGCCAGAATTACTTGAATTACATAGATTAGTTGCTATTCCTGCTCTCATAAAGCTTTCCCCAGCTCCAAAGCAAATATTTGCCGGAAGTAATATTTTCTCTCAGTTGCAAAAATGGTTGCCAAGGTGGTCACAGGAAGGCTTAACAAAAAATCTTGGCATTAATTTGCAACCATCCAAAATTGATTCAATTAGGACTCAAAAAGAATTTTTATTGGAAGACGAACTTCTTGTTTTAAGACAAGAAAATGAGACATTAACAAAAAGAATAGAATCTCAGGAAAGATTATTAAGAATGGTCGCGCATGAATTAAGAACACCTTTAACTGCTGCTACTTTGGCTGTTCAAAGTCAAAAACTCGGACAAATAGATATTTCAAAATTACAGGAGGTAATTAAAAGACGTCTTGAAGAGATTGAACTCTTATCTCAGGATCTTTTAGAGGTTGGAACAACTAAATGGGAGGCGTTATTTAATCCTCAGAAAATTGATTTAGGTAATATTAGTGCTGAAGTAATACTCGAATTAGAAAAATTTTGGAGATTAAGGAATATTGAAATAGATACTGATATTCCATCTGATCTACCAAGTGTTTTTGCAGATCAAAGAAGAATGAGGCAAGTATTTTTAAATTTAATTGAAAATGCTATTAAATTTTCTAAAGACTCTGGATCTATAAAAATCACCATGATTCATAAGACAAATCAATGGGTAGAAATAACAATTTGTGACAAAGGTGCAGGTATTCCTTTGAGCGAACAAAAAAGAATTTTTCTAGATAGAGTTAGACTTCCTCAGACTTCTGAAGGAACTTCAGGATTTGGCATAGGGTTATCAGTATGTAGGAGAATAGTACAAGTCCATGGAGGAAGAATATGGGTCGTATCTGAAATTGGTGAAGGTTCATGCTTCCATTTCACAGTTCCTGTGTGGCAAGGACAAAACAAAGAGCAACAATACTTGACGAAAGGCTAGCCTTACTCTTAGTTTTTAATAAGCTGTTATGCTAGTTTCCTGGCCCCATCGTCTAGAGGCCTAGGACACCTCCCTTTCACGGAGGCGACAGGGGTTCGAATCCCCTTGGGGCTATAAATTTAAATTTATAATAATCTTTTTGACGATTTTGCTTGCCTATCTACGGCAATTAAATTTTCTGAAAGATCCTTTTTCAACCTTTTCTCTATCATTGCTATTGGCATCCACTGACAACCTTGAACAGTAAGATCATAAATTAATGAGTTCGTTGAAGTATTTTTAATATTTTGAATTTTCCAACTACCCTCAAACTTTCTGAAATCTCCTTTTATTAAATTAAATTTTAAGAGGCCAAGCTCCTTATTTTCAAATAAATCTATAGTTACTTCAGCTGAAAACTTCATGCCAAGGAAATCCTGAGCCCCAACTTGTTTAAGGTGGACATTATTCCCCCTCTGAAATATTTTTTTGCTTGATAAAAGATTTGGTATGTAGAGATTTAGCCGATCATAATCTGTTAAAACATTCCACAAAGAATCAAAACTTGCAGAAGTTGTAAGTTGAGCTGCCAGTCGTCTTGTCCCACTGGGAAACTTCTCCATCGTTTGCTCAATTGTCCTGTAATCATTGTTCTTAAAATGATCTTCTGATTCTTGAGGATTATTCATAAATCAATTTTTTAATAAGATAAAAAATTATTTCTGTGTAACTATACTGATAAAAACAACAAATACTGAAGAATTAAAATAATTTCTTCTATTTATCCCGATCTCAAAACGTAACCATTTTTGTAAAATAACTGCAAACTAAACTACAAATTGATAATCTTTTATAAAAGAAATCTAAAAAATGTATTCACAAGCAAAAGTAATCGCAGGCGGATTAGCTCATATACCAGTAGTTATAACTGTTTTTTATTTCATACTCACAACTTTTAATAAAAGAGCTTTAAAATTTGTTGAAGAAGCAAAATCAAATAAACCTGAGGCAAAAGCTGTGGAACCTAAAAAAGTCGCTGTTTCAAAAATAGAAGCTCCAAAAACAGAAGCTCCAAAAACAGAAGCTCCAAAAATAGTTAAGAAAAAACATGCAGATGTTCCAGTCAATATTTACCGTCCTAAAACTCCATATGAGGGAACAGTTATTGAAAACTATAGTCTTCTCAAAGAAGGAGCAATTGGTAGAGTTAATCACATAACTTTCGACCTTAAAGATAGTGATCCATTTTTAAATTATGTAGAAGGTCAAAGTATTGGTATCATGCCTGCTGGTGAAGATGCTAATGGAAAACCCCATAAATTAAGACTATACTCAATAGCTAGCACTAGACACGGTGATGACTTTAATGGAAATACAGTGTCTCTTTGTGTAAGACAGCTTCAGTATGAAAAAGATGGTGAAACCATTAATGGTGTCTGCTCTACTTACTTATGTGATATAAAGCCTGGAGATAAAGTAAAAATAACAGGTCCTGTTGGTAAAGAAATGCTTCTCCCTGATGAAGAGGAAGCAAACATTGTTATGTTAGCCACTGGAACTGGAATAGCACCAATGAGGGCTTATTTAAGAAGAATGTTCGAACCAACTGAAAAAGAAAAAAATAAGTGGAATTTTAAGGGTAAAGCTTGGTTATTTATGGGTGCTCCAAAATCAGCTAATTTGTTATACGAAGAAGATCTTCAAAGATACCTTGCTGATAATCCAGATAGTTTTAAATATACAAAAGCTATTAGTCGCGAGCAGCAAAATACAAAAGGTGGAAGAATGTACATTCAAGACAGAGTTTTAGAGTCAGCCAATGAACTTTTCAATATGATTGAAGATGAAAAAACACACATATATCTTTGTGGATTAAAGGGCATGGAACCTGGAATAGATGAAGCAATGACTAAGGCAGCAGAAGAAAAGGGCTTGAACTGGTCAGAATTAAGACCTCAACTAAAAAAAGCAGGAAGATGGCACGTAGAAACTTACTAAATTTTTGATATTTTGATATGAGCTTCAGTTATTAAATACTTTTTGGTTTAGACACAATATGTAGCTAATATTTGAAAAAAAGAGGATTTTAAATAAAGAATACTAAAAATATGCCTTCAACTTTAAGTAATCCTCTAAGATTAGGCTTACGTCAGGAAAGAGTCATATCTCCACAATGCTTGGTAATATTTGGTGCTAGTGGAGACCTTACTCATAGAAAATTAATACCAGCCTTATTTGAACTCTATTTGCAAAGAAGAATTCCTAGTGAATTTGGAATAGTTGGTTGTGCGAGAAGACCTTGGACTGATGATGAGTTTAGAGAAAAGATGAAAATAAAGCTATCAAATCAAATATCTGGTAAAGAAAGGGAGTGGGAACAATTTTCTAATTATCTTTTCTATGAACCAGTTGACTTACAACAAAGTGATCATGTCGTAAGGCTTTCTAGAAGATTAAATGAAATTGATAAAACACAAGCTACTCATGGGAATAGAACATTTTATTTATCAGTATCTCCGAATTTCTATGCAAGTGGATGTAAAGCTCTTAAAGCAGCTGGCCTTTTAGATGACCCTAAGAAAAGTCGTTTAGTGATTGAAAAACCTTTTGGAAGAGATTATTCAAGTGCGAAAAAATTGAATAAGATCGTTCAGAGTTGCGCTGAAGAAAGTCAGATTTATAGGATTGATCATTATTTGGGTAAAGAGACAGTTCAGAATATTCTTGTTTTGAGGTTTGCTAACACTATTTTTGAACCAATCTGGAACAGAAATTATATATCAAGTGTTCAAATTACTTCATCAGAAACAGTAGGTGTTGAAGATAGAGCAGGTTATTACGAAAGCTCTGGCGCTTTAAGGGATATGCTTCAAAATCATATGACTCAAATGCTTGCTGTCACTGCAATGGAACCTCCTGGAAAGTTTGAACCAGAAGCAATAAGAAATGAAAAAGCTAAGGTTCTTCAAGCTTCAAAACTTGCTGACGAAAATAAACCGTGGAATTGTTGTATAAGAGGTCAATATGGAGAGGGAGGAAATATTTCAAATCGACTCAAAGGATATAGACAGGAAGATGGTGTTAATTGTAATAGCACAACAGAAACTTATATTGCAACAAAAGTATTCGTGGATAACTGGCGTTGGCAAGGGGTTCCTTTCTATTTGAGAACAGGTAAAAGACTACCTAAAAGACTTGGAGAAATAGTCTTGACTTTTAAAGACGTTCCAGTTCATTTATTTGAATCAACAATAATAAATCCTGCCCCAAATCAACTTATCCTTAGAATTCAGCCAAATGAAGGTGCTACTTTCAAATTTGAGGTAAAATCTCCTGGTTCTGGAATGAAATCAAGACCTGTTGAGATGGAATTTTCATATGATGAATCATTTGGAGAACCGTCAGATGAAGGCTATGTAAGATTATTAGCCGATGCAATGCTTTCTGACCCAACCTTATTTACTCGAAGTGATGAAGTAGAGGCTGCCTGGAAACTTTATACACCATTAATAGAATTGATGGATAATTCTCCTTGGAAGTTACCTATTTATAACTATGAATCTATGACTTGGGGACCTCCAGAGTCTGATCAATTAATTTCAAAAGATAATATTTTCTGGCGTAGACCTTAAAAATGAAACCTCAACTAACACTTCAAACCCCGTTAGAGCTTCCTTATCAGGAAATTTCTAATTACCTTAATAAATTATGGATTTCAGAAGATAAAGATAATAGTGGAGCTAATACTTTTTCATTAATGATCTGGCAGCCTGCTTGGCTAGAACAATGTTTGGTTCAAAAAGGATTAGTAAATGGACCAATTACTGGCAATTTAAGTCCAGAGATAATTGAAGTTGCAAAAAAATTTATATTAGATCAAGAACTTCCTATCACTACTTCCCTTAATAGTGAAGAATTATTGAATTTGTTGAAAGAAAATTTATCTAATAAAGACTATGAAGATTTTAGAGGACAATTTTTCGAATCAACTATAAGTACATTGAATCCGAGAAGATTAATAACTCTAGCGCCAACATTAAATAAAGATTCAGAAATCAAAACTTTTGTATCCGCATACTGTCCATTAAGTGATACTCCAGCAATGCAACCTATATGTGGGGATTTAGTTGTTATAAGGGGGGACTCGGCCTCAATATATAATAAAGGATTAAAAATAATTGATGAACTATCTATTGATGAATTACCTTCATGGTTGTGGTGGAATGGAAGCTTGGATGAATCGCCTGAAATCTTCGAATATTTTACTAATTATGGTATTCGGCTAATAATTGATACTGCTCTTGGATCGCCTCAAAGATGTTTAAATGTTCTAGATCAATTAAATAATTCAAATAAAGCTATTAATGATTTGAATTGGGTTAGATTGAAAAATTGGAGGGAATCATTGGCAATGATTTTTGATCCGCCTTCGAGAAGACCAATTTTAGATCATATTACTGATATTGACATTGATATCGCAGGAGATCATATAGTTCAAGCTTTGTTTTTGATTTCATGGATTAGTGATAAACTTGGTTGGTCTTTTCTAAGAGTTGAAAGGGATACAGAGTCAACAAAAATAGACTTTAAAAGAATTAACGGCGAAATAATTTCTGCAACAATAAATCCCTTATCTTTGGGAAATCCAAGTATTCATTTAGGACAAGTTATAGGATTGAGGCTGATTTCGAAAATTAGTGCGGTTCAAAAAAATAACACTTGTGTAATACTTGGTTGTGAATCAGTGGAATGTATGAGACTTGAAGCAGGGGGAATGGCTGATATGGAATTAATAGAACAAGTTGTTCCAAACTCTAGTTCTACATCAGAATATGATGTTAGTAAATTATTGGGAAGTAGTAGAGGAAATACCAGTCCTCTTTTTGAAAATTCTATTAAAATAGCTCTTCAAATATTTAATGGTTTTAATAAATAGTAGATGCCTTGTGTAATATCTTCTCCTTCAACTGATAGTGGGAAAACAACATTATCGCTTTTGCTATCTTGTTGGGCGTTTTCAAAAGGTATAAAGATACAAACTTTCAAGGTTGGCCCAGATTATCTTGATCAACAACAACTTAGTTCAATTGGCCAACCTATTTGTAGGAATTTAGATATTTTTTTAAGTGGTGAGGAATGGGTTCAAGAAAGTTTTTTTAAATATTCTTTGAAATATGAATTCTCTTTAATAGAAGGAGCAATGGGTCTATTTGATGGATTAGGGTCAACAACCTATTCCAGTACAGCAAATATCTCTAAACTTCTCAATGCTCCAATAATTTTTATTGTTAATGCTAGAGGTCAAGTGGCTTCTCTTTTGGCGACTATTCGAGGTTTTAGGGATTTCGATTGTGAGTTGTCAATAGTAGGAATTATATTTAACAACGTTAATTCAGATAGACATAAAAAATTAATCAAAGAAGTTTTTAAAAATGAAGATATCGAAATTCTTGGTTTTTTACCATCTGATCCAAAAATAACTTTAAATAAAGCTAATTTAGGTTTGATATCTCCTATGGATAATGGAAAAGAAATTGATGTTCAATACTTTGCAAATTTTGCCGAAAGAAATCTTGATGTATTTTCCCTTATTAAATTCCTGAAATCGCCTCAAAAGAAAATATTTAATTCTGTCAATTTTAAAGATTTTAAAATAGACAAAAATAAACCTATCGCAATTGCAGAAGATAAAATCTTTCATTTTCAATACCCTGAAACTAAGGAGTTTTTAAGTGAAATAGGCATACCATTGATTTCATGGAGTATTTATGATGATGATGAAATACCAAATGAGGCCTCTTCTTTAATTATTCCTGGGGGATTTCCTGAAAAATATGCTGATCATATAAGTAACTCTACAAAAAGCTTAAATTCGTTAAGAAAATTTCGTAAAAATGGATTTATATATGCTGAGTGCGGAGGGATGATGATTTTAGGAGAATTCATAAAAGATGAAAATGGTAATAATCATAAAATGAGTGGTATCCTACCTTTTAGATCAAAAAAAAGTAAACTTTCAGTAGGTTATAGATACATTGAAGGTTTAAAAGATACTCCGATCATTAAACAAAATCAATTAATTAGAGGACATGAATTTCATTATTGGGAAATTGAAAATAATTTATCTGATCTTGATTATGGAAAAGCTGAGCATCTGAAGAAACTTTCATCCCCATGGAAAATTAAATCTTGGAAAACTGAATACAAAAATGAAGGCTTTTTTGATAAAAAATTACATGCTAGTTGGATTCACTTACATTTTCCAAGTTCTCCAGAAGTGGCAAAAAACTTTATAGCTGCCACCCAAATTACTTTTTCAAAGCATTCCTAATTTATTATCAGATCAAATATTTTGAGAGGAGAACCTAAAAAAAATATTCCTGGCAAAGTAATTAATGGTCCTAAAAAACTCCCCACCATTACCTCAATTTTTGTATGACCTAGGGTTTCTTTTAACAGTAATTCTGATTGAGGCTTTAGCTTTTTTGATAGTTTATTAATTTCTGCAGCTTGAATCCCAGCTGATTTTCGAACACCACTAGCGTCATACATAACTATTAGTGCTATAGCAACTGATAATGCGAATATTGAGCTATCAAACCCTAATTCATAACCTATACCAGATGTAGCGCCAGTTATTAAGGCAGAATGACTTGAGGGCATACCACCCGTCTCGAACATAATTCCAAATCTTATCTCTCCAGTTGAAAAGAAATTGAATACAATTTTAAAAAATTGAGCGAGCAAACATGATAATATACTCCAGAAAAGAACTGAATTATCAAAAAAAGGGTAAAACATAGACATAAATTAAAATAATTATCTGTCTCTATTTGTAATAAAGTCGGCTAACGATATTAAATACTTTGCATCTGCGCCCCAAGGTTCAATTGCTTTTTTTGCTTTTTCAACTAAATCTAATGCTCTTTTCTTTGACTCCTCCATTCCAAGTAATTTAGGGTAAGTAGTTTTGTCAGCTAATAGATCTTTGCCGGCAGTTTTACCAAGCTTTTCACTGCTAGAAGTTAAATCAAGAATATCATCTATTATTTGGAAGGCTAAACCAATTCCCTCTGCATATGTTGTCAAAGCTTGTAATAGTTTTTCGTTGGCTCCTGCGATCATCGCGCCTGTTCTTACGCAAGCCTTTAATAAAGCCCCAGTTTTATGAAGATGAATATATTCGAGAGTGTCAAGGTCGACTTCTTTGCCTTCACATTCCAAATCAACAACTTGTCCGCCGACAAGGCCTGGTGCACCAGCAACTAGGGATAATTCTCCAACTACATTTAATAATCTATTTGGATCGACTCCAGGGCTTCTTAAAGAGACCATTTCAAAGGCCCTTGTTAGTAAAGCATCACCTGCAAGAATAGCTATTGCGTCACCATATACTTTATGATTTGTCGGCCTACCTCTCCTCAAGTCATCATTATCCATGGCGGGCAAATCATCATGAATCAAGGACATTGTATGGATCATTTCTATCGCCACAGCAGTAGGTACTGCAAGAGAGGGTTCTCCTCCAGCCAATGCACAAGATGCTAAACATAAAATTGGACGTATTCTTTTACCTCCAGCTAAGAGGGAATATCTCATTGATTCTCTCAATATTTCTGGATTCTCAGGGCCCAAGGAAAAATCAAGTGCTTCTTCTACAACCTTTTTTGTGTTTTTAAGATATTTTTCAAAATCAGAAATATTATTTATAACTTCAGTCATTTTATACCTTTAGTAAAAAAAAATTTCATCTTGGAGTTTATGGCAAAAGGTCATTAAGAGTTGATGATAAACCAAATTGTTTTTGCCAGCTAAAAATAGTATTTACAAGTAACATTGTTACTGTCATTGGTCCAACACCTCCTGGTACAGGTGTGTAGGCAAAAACTTTAGAAATGACATCTTCTAATAATACATCTCCACATAATCTGGTTTGATTTTTATCGGAACTTTTTAATCTATGTATTCCAACATCAATAATTACTGCTCCTTCTTTCACAAAACTCGAATCCACAAGATTGGGTTTTCCTGCAGCCGCAATTAGAATGTCTGCTTCTCTACAAACTTTATTCAAATTCAATGTTTTTGAGTGAGTAGTTGTTACCGTGCCATTTAGATTCAACAACATAAGCGATAGGGGTTTCCCAACAAGCAAACTTCTTCCTATAACTACAATTTTCTTACCTTCAATTTGAATATTTTGGGATCTTAATAAATTAATAATTCCTGCTGGAGTGCATGATCTCATCGCAGGCTCATTTTTTACTAGTTTGCCGATGTTTATCTCATTTAGACCATCCACATCTTTGCTTGGATTAATATTACTGATCAGTTTTTGTTCGTCAAATTTCTTTGGGATGGGAAGTTGTAGTAACATTCCATCAATATCTTTATCAGAATTAAGTTTGATTATTAATTGTTCAACTTCTTTTTGCTCTACACTATCTTTTAGATGAAAGATAAAGCTCTTTATTCCAATCCTTGAACATGCTTTTTCCTTGTTATTAACGTAAACACCGCTCGCGGGGTCTTCACCTATTCTTATAACAGCTAAACCGGGAGCTCTTTTTGCAATTGATTTATTACTAGAGATATAGTCTGTTAATCTTTCCTCAATTTCAAGAGATAATTTTTTACCGTCTAATTTTAATGACATTTAGAAAAACATCTCCTTTTTACACCTAGCATGCCTATAATTCTAAATTATTCAATTAGATTTACTTATATTCTGTGCAAAACATCATAACTAACTTAAAGAAATTGTTTTATCTGTGGAGGCGAAGTCAAGTACCAGTAAAACAACCAATAAAAATTTCAAGGATAGATAATCTTATAATTTTTTTAGTGTGCATTTTAATTTCAATAATTTCTTCTTATAAACTACTTCTTATCTCGCCTCTAAAAATCGCAGAAATTTTTTCTTGGCTTTTGACCTTTACTGAAATACTTATTAGTTGCGGAGTTTTGATATTAGTTTCAAAAAAAGAGAATCCCATAATTTCTTCAAGACAGATCTTTTTGATCATTACTCTTCTTTTGGCAGTACAAGTTACGAAATTAGCCTTAGCTTCAACCATAAGTCCATTATCTATGATAATTCCACCGGCATTAATAATATCTCAAGGAATGGGAAGCATAACAGCGTTAGCTTGGGTATCAATTGCGAGTCTTATTTGGCCTGACCCAGATATTTTTATCAATAACAATTTATTTTTTATTTTATTAGTTTGTGCTTCAATAGTATCTCTTCTTGGAGGAAGAATAAGAAGTAGAGCTCAATTACTTCAACTATCAATTTTTGTCCCAATAGGTTCTTTCTTGAGTCAGTGGATATTGATTTATAAAGATAAGATATCTCTTAATAAGCAAGATTTTGCGTTATCAAATGGGGATATATTTTCTGATTCCTTCCTATTGGCAATAGCTATGCTTTTTACAATCTTATTTATTCCTATTTTTGAATCGATATTCGGGTTATTAACTAAAGCAAGATTACTCGAATTGGCTGATAAGGAGAAACCTCTAATTAGAAGATTGTCTCTAGAAGCTCCTGGCACGTTTGAACATACCTTACTTATATGCGGTTTAGCAGAGGAAGCAACGAGAATGATTGGTGGTGATATTGATCTAATTAAAACTGGAGCGTTATATCATGATGTTGGCAAATTACATGCACCTAATTGGTTTATTGAAAATCAGGATGGCTCAAAAAATCCGCATGACGAATTAGATGATCCCATTAAAAGTGCAGAAGTATTACAGGCTCATGTTGATGAAGGATTGAAATTTGCAAGAAAAAATCGACTACCTAGACTGATAGCTAATTTTATTCCTGAACATCAAGGTACACTTAAAATGGGATATTTTTTTCAAAAAGCTAAAGAAAAAAATCTCGACATTAATGAATATTATTTTAGATACAAAGGCCCTATTCCTCAGTCCAAAGAAACAGCTATTTTAATGCTTGCGGATGGATGTGAAGCAGCACTAAGAGCTATGAATATTAATGCATCTGATAAAGAAGCTTTGGAAACAATTTCAAATATTATCTACTCGCGTAAAAAAGATGGGCAATTAGATGATAGTAATTTATCGAAAGGAGAAATTTTTCTAATAAAAAGAGCATTCTTGAATGTGTGGAAAAGAATTCGACACAGAAGAATTCAGTATCCAACTAGCAAGAATAATACTTTTTCTTAATCTTCAATTTTATAACCTAATACTTCTTCGATGTTTCGGATTACACCAATAAAGAAGAGCTAACGTACTTAATAATGTTGTTAAAAGAGTAAACCCACCAACTCCATAAATGTCTTGGAGAGTTATGAGCCTTACAACAGAATAAGGACCCATACCAGAAATTACCATTGATAAAGATACCAGAGTTAAAGTTACTCCCCATTTTCTCTCTGCTAAAAGAGCTGCTGAAGAAACTATTCCAACAATTGCAGCAGGCCATCCAAGACTAATGGCAAGAGTTATATTCGCAACTTTTAGTGGAGGCCCAAAACTTATAATTAATGCTATGAATGGAAGTGCAATTATGTTTCCTATTAAGCCAACCCAAGAAAGTGCCCAATATCCAAATACCCTTTTTCTCATTATTTACTGCTTTAACTATTGATTTAATCTACAGTATTAAGAGACTATTTTTAATGCTACTTAATAATCCTAAGAAATTAATTTAATTTGCAGGATTAGAAAGAAATTTATTATCAGAGTTCTCTAAATTATCAAATTGTGGATGAATTGAATTTTTTTTCTCAGAAAATACAAGTCTATTTAAAGCATTAACGTAAGCATTTGCTGCAGCAACTACTACGTCTGTATCAGCAGAATGACCAGAATATATTTTATTGTCCCTTCTTATTCTTATTGTTACTTCGCCCAAAGCATCAATTCCTTCTGTTACCGACTTAACAGAAAATTCAATTAATTCATTAGGAACTTTAGCTAATTTATTTAAAGCCTCACATACAGCATCAACGGGCCCAGTACCTATTGATACAGCAGTATCCTCACTATTATCTTCTGTGTTTAGAAGCGAAATGGTGGCAGTAGGTTTAGAGGCGTTACCACAACTTACTTGTACAAGACTTAATTGAAATTTAGCTTCTGGGAGCTGAACTTGCTCACTAACAATTGCTTCTAAGTCTCTATCAGTAATTTCTCTTTTCCTGTCAGCTAAATCCTTAAAACGGGCAAAAGCATCATTTAAATCTTCTCGGCTCAAGTCATATCCCATCTCTTCTAATCTTGCTCTTACTGCACTTCTTCCACTAAGTTTCCCTAAAGATATTTTGTTGTCAGTCAAACCAACAGTTTTTGCATCAATAATTTCGTAGGTTAGTCTATTCTTTAAAACCCCATCCTGATGAATGCCTGACTCATGTGCAAAAGCGTTAGCTCCTACAATTGCTTTATTAGGTTGTACAGTCATTCCTGTTAGGTTGGAAACAAGTCTAGAGGTTTTTGTTATTTCTTCTGTTCTTATAGCTGTAAGAGGAGTTGGGGAATCTGGATTTCTTTTGAAAAAAATATTAAAAAAACTTTTCCTAACATGAAGTGCCATCACTAATTCTTCTAGAGAGGCATTCCCGGCTCTTTCACCAATTCCGTTAATAGTACATTCTAGTTGTCTTGCTCCATTTTTTACTGCCTCAAGAAAATTGGCTACTGCTAAACCCAAATCATTGTGACCATGAACGGAGATTACAGCCTCATCAATATTTGGAACATTTTTATTTATTTCAGAAACTAGTTTGCCAAATTCACTAGGAGTTGTAAATCCAACAGTATCAGGGATATTTATTGTTGTCGCTCCTGCAGTAATTGCTAGTTGAATCACTTCGTATAAAAATTCAGGATCACTCCTTGAGGCATCTTCACAAGAAAACTCAATATCATCTACTAAGGATTTTGCATAATTAACCATTTCTGGAACTATTTGAAGAACGTCTTTTCTGGATTTTTTAAGTTTATGTTTAAGATGAATATCACTTGTTGCAATAAAAGTATGTATTCTTTTCTTAGGAGCTGGACTTACTGCCTCGTAACATGCTTTTATATCTCCTTTAGACGCTCTAGCTAAACCGCATATTATAGGGCCATTTTCTTTCCCTACAGCATTAGCAATTTTATTAACAGCTTTAAAATCTCCTGGACTTGCAAAAGGAAATCCAGCTTCAATAACATCTACCCCTAATCTTGCTAATTGATGGGCGATAGCAAGTTTTTCTTCGAGATTTAGACTGGCACCAGGAGATTGCTCTCCATCTCGAAGAGTCGTATCAAATATCAAAATTCTTCCAGGATCTTTTGACATCAGAAGGAATAACCTAAACTTATACTAGGCTAATTAAAAAAATTTGACTAGATTTAGTTCAATAAAACTTGCTGAAAGTTTATAACTTAAACAATATTGGTTAAATTTCTGAAAAAAAAATAAAATACTTAAATTATTAAAGTATTCTTTTAGTATCAAAGTCTTTTTTTTATAAAAAAATTATTTTCTATTTTTATAGAACGACAGGCATAAATTTAAAAAGCATGAATGGGCAATAAATACTCTAAAAATAATGTTTTAGGCCAGTTAGCGATAGTTTTACATGCTCATCTACCTTATGTCAGAAAAAATGAAAAAAACTCCTTAGAAGAAGATTGGCTATTTCAGGCGATTTTGGAATGTTATATACCTCTACTTCAATCAATAGAATCTTCCAAAAATGAAAATCCTTTAAATACTAAACTTACTATTAGTTTGTCTCCAACATTATTATCACTTCTAAATAATAAAAAAATTCAAGAAACATTCCCAAGCTGGATTGAAACAAGAAATGATTTCTTAAACGAACTGCCAAAAGATGAAAAAAATGCCTCTGCATTTTTAATGACTAATCTTAATGAAAAATACTTGTATTGGCAAAAATGCTCTGGAAATTTAATTGAGAAGTTTAGAGTTTTAAAAAACTCTGGAAATTTGGATATTCTTACCTGTGCTGCTACACACGGGTATTTGCCAATTCTAAGGGAGAATCCAGAAACCGTTAAAGGACAAATCAATACAGCCATTAGGCACCATGAAAATATTTTTGGAAATAAGCCTTTAGGTATTTGGTTACCTGAATGTGCATATTATGAGAATTTAGATGAAATGCTATTTAATTCCGGAATTAGATATGCAATCTTAGATGGTCACGGTATTCTTAACGCTGTACCAAGGCCTAGGTATGGTGTGTACGCTCCAATATGCTCGAAAAAAGGAGTTGCTTTCTTTGGGAGAGATAGTGAGTCAACGTTACCCGTTTGGTCTGCTAAGGACGGTTTTCCGGGCGATAATGTTTATAGGGAATTTCATAAAGATTTGGGATGGGAATTACCTATTTCCAAACTCCGAAAGGTAGGCATCTCGACTAAAAGACCTTTAGGTTTGAAGTTTCATAAGATTACAGATAGTAAGGTGCCATTAGGGAAAAAGGCGTTTTACTTAGAAAATGAAGCCAAAAAGAAGGTTGCAGAACATGCTGATTATTATCTTCGTGCAAGATCCAAACAACTAGAAAAATTAACATTATCCTCTTCCTTTAATCCCCTATTGGTAGCTCCATTTGATGCAGAGTTATTTGGTCATTGGTGGTATGAGGGACCTTTTTTTATTGAAAATATTTTAAAAAACTCTCATAAATATTCAATTAAGCTTACAAATTTAAAAGAATTCTTAATTCAAAAGCCAAATCTTCAGATTTGCGACCCATCACCATCCAGCTGGGGGCAAGGAGGTTACCATAACTATTGGATTAATGATGCAAATGCATGGATTGTTCCGGAAATCACGAAAGCAGGCTCAACTTTTGTTGATTTATGCTCGAAAAATTTTAATAATGAACTATCTCCAAGACTTTTCAAACAAGCAGCAAGAGAATTACTTCTCTCTGAGTCTTCTGATTGGAGTTTTATACTAAGAGCTGGAACTACAACTGAGCTTGCAAAAGAGAGGATGGAAAGACATTTGTCTAGATTCTGGAAAATAGTTGGAATGATAAATAATCTTTCCAATATTGATATAAAATTTCTTGAAGATGTTGAGGAAGAAGATAATGTTTTCCCAAATATTAATATTGATGATTGGCGAAAATAAAAAATAATAATATCCAGTAAGACTTCAAATCCCCAGAATTTAGCTTAAAAAATTTCTGCAAATATAAAATAAAAAAATATTGTTAAGTTATCATAGTAGTATGAGTTCCATAAATACTTAACTTACCTTAATAGAATTTTTTGCTATTGCCATAAATTGGTTCAAAGGTAGTATTAATCTTTTTTATGTTATGAAAAAAGGTGTAGGATTGTTCAATTTAACTTAAGCATTCCTAGTTTTACTTTTAGAGGTGAATTTATAAACATCTTACTCATAACGTAAATTAGTTTTGGAAGTGGAAGTGTATTCGTAAGAAAACCTACCCATTCATTGGTCGATAATCTAAAGAAATTTGAGAAAAAGCTTCTTAATCTGCTTTCGTCAAAACTCATCAATCTTCTTAAACCATATTGGTAAAGTTTATGCCTTTGTATTAACTCGTAAGGCCATAGGATCTCCCAACCTTTTGTTGCTAGCTCAAGAGAACTGAGATTAGGTTCTTTTAAAAAGATTGCTAATTTTTTTGCAAGGAGTGGAGCTCTCCTTAATAAAGATCCGATCATGTATCCTGATGCTGGATGCACCATGCTTGCAGAACCTCCAAAACCAAGTACAAATTGTTTTTTATATGGGAGGGGTAAATTCATTGGGAAAAGGCAATTCTCTTCATGAAAAATTGCACTCACCTCAATACCCTTGCTATTCAATCTTTTTAAAAGTCTTTTTTTGAGATTCTCTTGGGATAAGGCAGGATAACTAGCTAATGATGTTTCTTCAACAAAAAAAGTTTCATTTCCAAGATCCATTGCATAAAGAAAAGAAGGAGATGATAACTTTTCTTCATTGTTTAAATGATTTGGACGAAAATCCATCAAAACAAATTGATCCTTTTTAACTGGTGGCGATGAAAATTTACCGACAATCCCATACGCAGCTTGTTGAGCGATTTCATTTTGGACTGGTCTTTTTATGAAATTACTTTTGTGGCCACTTGCGTCAATGACTAACCTCGCCTTTATTGTTAGACCTGAAAAACAAATCACTTCAGATAGTTTATTTTTCTCTTTAATATCTTTTGCTGTCTCATTCAACCATTCAATCCCTTTACACTTTTTTAAAAGCTCATTTTGAAAAGCTTCCTGATTTATCAAACCATAATCGTAATTATGTTTTGTAGGATTATCTCCCTTTTTATTTTCGCCATTTCCAAAAAAACTAACTGTTTTGCACCACCGATGAGATAACAAAGACTCTAATCCTAATTCCTCTAATTCAGAAGCCCAAATACCATATGTATTTTCCCATTTTTCATTTGGAGATTTAGTTGATATGCCCTTAATATTTAGATCTTGCTTGGCTAATTCTGAAGCTAAGCATAGTGCTGCAGGCCCAGAACCTAAAATTAAAATATCAAGTATTTCCATATTATCTAAAAAACCATTTTCTTTTAATTTTCTTTTCCTTGGTTGAATTGGTCTATTTCTTCTGTTTGTTCATGAGGAACTAATACAACTTCTGATAAATGATCACCCTGATCTAATCTTTGTAATTTTACTCCAGTAGCGGCTCTAGATTGCTGGGATATTTTATCTGCGTTTGTTCTCACTATCACGCCTTTTTCGGTCACAAAAAGTAATTCTTCTCCTTCTCCGAGGACCTTTAAACAAACTAATACATCATCTTTAATTCTGAATTTTATAGCTCTCAAACCCATGCCTGCTCTTTTTTGTAATCTAAATTGAGTGACAGGTACTCTTTTACCTAGTCCAAATGCACTGGCTATTAGTACCCAAGGACCTTCTGAAGAGTTAACTTCAAGATTTTCATCAGACTCTTTCATGAGATCTTCACTTTTAGCTAATTGATCAACTAAATCAGATGTTAAAACATCCATAGATACAAGATTGTCTCCTTTTCTAAGGTTCATAGATTTAACCCCCCTTGCTGTCCTGCCTAGCGGCCTTAATTCGTTAATATCTAGTCTGAAATGGATCGCCATTCCTGTTCTTGATCCAATCAAAACACTGTCACCTTCTTTTGACAATCTAACCCAAGTTAAAGCATCTCCATCCTCAAGATTAATTGCTATTAAACCATTTGATCGAATTTTTGAGAAAGCAGAGAGTGAAGTTCTTTTTATAAATCCAGCCTTGGTTAGCATTAGTAGATAACAATCGTTATCAAAAGAATCTACTGCAATTAGCGATGTTATCTTTTCTTCTCTTGGTATTGGGAGAAGTTGAACTGATGGAGTACCTTTGGCTGTTCTGCTGCTCATGGGAACTCTATATGCTGGCAGAGCATAAGATACCCCTCTATCACTAAAAAGCAAAAGAGTATCATGATCGTTACAGCTTATAAATAGTTTTACTTCATCATCTTCTTGTGTCTTTGTTCCAGCTTTACCTCTAGACCCACGACTTGTAGATTCGAATTCATTAACAGGCATTCTTTTTAAATAACCTGCTTCAGTCAATAAAACTACAGATCTTTCATTAGCGATAAGATCTATATCATCTAGACCACCACCTAAATCGAGTATTTCTGTTTTTCTTGGAGAGGAAAATCTTTCATCGATTTTATTAAGTTCTTCAAGAATAATTTCAAAAATTCTTTCTTTACTATTCAATATTTGCTGATATGAGTTAATTTTTCTGGTTAACTCATCATGTTCCCCTTTGATTTTATCTGCTTCTAGTGCTGTTAATCTTCTTAATTGCATTTGTAAAATAGCTTCTGCCTGTTTGGCAGATAAAGAATGATCAGTTTGTAAATTTTCTCTGGCTGAAACTGTATCTTTTGCTGATCTTATTAAATTAATAATCTCATCCATAGCATCCAAAGCTAATAAAAGACCTTTTACGATGTGATCCCTCTCTTCAGCCTTTTTTAATAAAAATGATGTTCTTCGCCTTATTGTCTCCACTCTGAAGTCTAGAAATACATCTAACATTTTCCTGAGTGATAGTGTTGTGGGTTCTCCTTTTACTAAAGCAAGGATATTTGCACTAAAGTTGTTTTGTAGAGGTGTTAATTTAAATAAATTATTTAAAACTACTTGTGGGTAGGCATCCCTTTTCAGTTCAATAACAATCCTCATTCCATCTCGATCACTTTCATCTCTAATATCAGAAATACCTTCTAATTTTTTTTCATTAACCAAGTCAGCAATTCTTTCTATCAATGCCGCTTTATTGGTTTGAAATGGGAGCTCTGTAATTATTACTGCGTCTTTTTCTGCTCTACCACTGGATTTAATTTGCTCAATATTTGCTACACCCCTCATGGTTATTGAACCCCTCCCTGTCTTGAAAGTTTCTTTGATACCATCTCTGCCTAAGATTTGACCACCTGTGGGAAAATCAGGACCCTTAATTATTTCAAAAAGTTCTCTATCTTCAATCGAAGGGTTATTGATGATTGATTTAAGACCATTAATTAATTCCCCTAAGTTATGAGGTGGAATATTAGTTGCCATTCCTACTGCTATTCCAGATGATCCATTTAGTAGTAATTGAGGAATCCTAGCAGGTAAAACTGTTGGTTCTTGCTGAGAACCATCAAAATTATCGGCGAAATCCACAGTTTCAGATTCAATATCCTCTAATAAACTTTCATCTGTAAGAGACTGTAAACGAGATTCTGTATATCTCATTGCTGCTGGAGGGTCGTTATCAACAGAACCAAAGTTTCCATGGCCATCTATGAGTGGCATCCGCATAGAGAAATCCTGAGCCATCCTTACCAAAGCGTCATAAACAGCAGTATCGCCATGAGGGTGGTACTTACCAAGTACTTCGCCAACAACTCTCGCACATTTTCTGTATGGTCTACCGCTAGTTAGACCAAGCTCATACATTGCATAAAGAATTCTTCTATGAACAGGTTTTAATCCATCTCTTGCATCTGGAAGAGCACGACCGACAATAACACTCATTGCATACTCAAGGTATGAGCGAGACATCTCGTTTCTTAGGTCAGTCTGGATAATTCGGTCGTTATCTTCGCTTAATCCTGAGTCATCAGAATCTAAAATATCAGACATATAAAAATCCTTTTTTTAATAATAATCGTTGATTGTCATAATGAATAAAAAAAAATATTTATTTAATTCCCAAATACTCACATTTACACACAAATCAAAACAAAACCTGTTGTTTTTGAACAAACCTTGGCTTATTACCCCTTTAGTTGTTAATTTATTCAAAATAAAGAGAAAAATTCCGTGAATTTTGAACTTGGTTTAAATAAAAAAGTCAGAAGAGCTTATGGCATTGATGAAATAGCTTTAGTCCCTGGTAATAAAACACTTGATTACGATTTGACTGATCCTTCTTGGTCAATAGGTGATATCAAAAGAGAAGTTCCTATCGTAGCTAGTGCCATGGACAGTGTTGTCGATGTCAATACGGCTGTAGAACTCACAAAATTAGGTTCTATTGGGGTTATTAATATGGAGGGCATACAAACAAGATATGAAAATCCTGATGAAATATTGAACCAAATAGCATCAGTCGGGAAGAATGATTTCGTTCCGTTAATGCAGAATATATACAGTGAACCCGTCAAGGACGGATTGATTTTACAAAGAATAAATGAGGTCAAAGAAGGAGGAGGTATCGCTGCTTTTAGTGGGACTCCTCAAGCTGCAATTAAGTTTAAAGAAACACTTAATAATTCCAAAATAGATTTATTTTTTCTTCAAGGAACTGTTGTTTCAACTGAACATTTTGGTATTGAAGGTAAGAAAACCTTAAATATTAAAGATCTTTGCCAATCTATGAATGTTCCAGTTGTAGCAGGAAATTGTGTTACTTACGAAGTTGCAAAACTTCTCATGGACGCTGGAGTTGCAGGATTAATGGTTGGGATAGGACCTGGAGCGGCTTGTACATCAAGAGGAGTATTGGGAATTGGAATCCCTCAAGCAACTGCAATTGCCGATTGTAGTGCGGCAAGAAATGATTACTTTAGAGAAAGTGGTCGTTATATACCTATTATTGGTGATGGAGGAATTGTAACGGGTGGAGATATCTGTAAATGTTTAGCATGTGGGGCAGATGCTGTAATGATTGGATCCCCAATAGCCAAATCCACAAACGCTCCAGGTAAAGGATTTCACTGGGGTATGGCTACTCCAAGTCCAGTATTGCCAAGGGGCACAAGAATCGAAGTTGGTTCTACAGGATCCTTAGAAAGAATAATTAAAGGTCCTGCTTTACTTGATGATGGGACACATAACTTATTAGGAGCCATTAGAACCTCAATGAGTACTCTTGGTGCAAAAAATATTAAAGAAATGCAAGAAGTAGAAATAGTTATTGCACCATCGCTTCTTACAGAGGGTAAGGTTTATCAAAAAGCTCAGCAGCTTGGGATGGGTAAGTAGTTCATTTAGAGCAAAATTTTAAAACCTTAGTGAATTAAGTATTAAATTGAAAAATTTTCTGATTAGGAGTTATTATGAAATAATGGGGGAAACCCCATACTCCTCACACACTAAATCGCCCGATTAATCGGGCTTTTTTAGATATTTTGTTACTTATATTATTTTATCTGTAATGAAATCATCACTTAGAAGAATTGCCTGCTAAATTTTCAAAAAGGAATACTTAAATTATGTCATCAGCTCCAGCCGTAACTGATTCTTCATTTGACAAAGATGTACTGCAAAGTGATCTACCAGTATTGGTTGATTTTTGGGCACCATGGTGCGGTCCATGTAGGATGGTCGCTCCAGTTGTAGAAGAAATCTCAAAAGACTTTGAAGGGAAAATTAAAGTTTTTAAATTAAATACAGATGAGAATCCAAATGTAGCCAGCCAATACGGAATTAGAAGTATTCCTACATTAATGATCTTTAAAGGAGGTCAAAAGGTTGATACTGTTGTTGGTGCTGTTCCAAAAGCGACTCTTTCAAGCACTTTAACTAAGCATTTATAAATTTAAAGGCTTTGGATAAAATTGGACTTATAGATTACGGGATGGGTAACATTCATTCTGTAACAAAATCTCTAGAAAGTCTTGGAGAAGAAATAATATTAATTAAAAATTTTAATGAGTCTAATCTTTGTAAGGCGATAATACTTCCTGGTGTTGGAGCATTTGATCCAGCGATGAATAATCTTATAAATACGGATTTGATAACTGATTTGAAAAATTGGATTAAAAGTGGGAAGTCTTTTTTAGGGATATGTTTAGGTCTTCAACTCCTTTTTGAATCTAGTGATGAAGGAGAGGTTCAAGGGCTGGGAATATTAAAAGGAAAAATACAAAAAATTCCTCATATTGTTAACCAAAGAATCCCACACATGGGTTGGTGCCAACTTTTACCTACAAAACCAAATACTTTATTAGAGCTAGAAGAATTAAATAATTGGGTCTATTTTGTACATTCCTATCATGCAGTACCTGATGATCCAAAGATTATTGCAGCTCAGGTTGATTATGGCTCTGAAAAATTAACTGCAATGATTGAGAATGATAATTTATTGGCCTGTCAATTTCATCCGGAAAAATCTGGAAAAACCGGAGAAAAGCTTTTGAGACGATGGCTTAGTAATATTCAATAATTGATAATTACTGATGAAGACAAACTTAAGATTAATAGGTGGTAAAAAACTCCAAAGTCCAAATAATTCTTTTACCAGACCTACAACTTTGAGAGTTAGAGAGGCAATATTTAATATATTGAATAATAGAGTTGAAGATAGTAACTGGTTAGATTTATTTAGTGGAACTGGAGCTATATCTTGTGAAGCCTATAATCACGGGGCAAGAAAAATACTTGCAATTGAAAAAAACAAAATAAACTCAAAAATTTGCTTAGAGAATTTACTCTCGTTGGAGAATATAGAAAATAGGGAAAATGATATCGAAGTTATTTGTAAAGATGTTTTGAAATGGACAAAACCAAATTATGAGAGAAACTTATCATCTAGAAATTTGGATTTAAACAAATTAAAATTTGATTTTGTTTATCTAGATCCTCCATATGATGTGAATTTCCATGAATTAGTTTTAAAGCAATTATTTAACTGTAATTTTTTAAAAAAAGATTCAATAGTTATTTGTGAACATTCTCCAAACCTATTTATTAAAAAAAGTTCTTTGTGGGAGACTATAGATGTAAGAAACTATGGGCAGTCAAGATTAACATTCTTAATCAATGTCCAGCATCCCTGAACCTCTTCTATATTGATTCCATGCACTTACAAATAATCCAAGAAGAGTTATAGGAACTAAACCCAAAACAATTCCACATAGAAGAGGCTCGATCATTTCTTTTGCCTTTTTTGAGATTCTTATTCACAATTGTTACATAGAGACTATTTTTTGTGTCAACATCTTCATCAACTGCAGCAGAAAGGGAATTTAAAAAAGAATTCTTAAAAATTGTTTTTGTTGTATTTGGAGTTTTATTGATTTGTTTTTCAATATTTTTCGTATATCATCATGAAAATAATAAATACATTATTGAAACTCTTGGGCTTAATGGCTCTGCTGAGGAAGGAGATGCTCTTTTTAAGATAAATTGTGTTGGATGTCATGGAATTACAGCAAGAGGATTAGTGGGCCCAGACTTACATTCAATAACTAAACGTTTGAATGATAAACAGATAATAAAACAAGTTACTGGAGGTCTTACTCCTCCTATGCCAAGTTTTGATATTGATCCTGTAAATATGTCCAATCTATTAAAATATCTTCATACTCTTGAATGATTTTGGGAAATAATTTTTCTAATTTAAAGGTAATATTAGTTGAACCAAATGGCCCTTTAAATGTAGGGAGCGTAGCAAGATTATGTAGTAATTTTGAAGTTGATGAATTAAGAATTGTTTCTCCGAAATGCGATATATTTTCTTTAGAAGCAAGAAAAATGGCCCTTAAAGGTCAAAAATTTCTCGTTAATTGTAAGATTTTTGATGATCTTCAAAAAGCAATTTTTGATTGTGATTTAGTTCTAGCATCTTGTGGAAGGATTGATGTAAATAAAGATTCATTTTTTGGGTCTTCTGAAGATATATTTGATTGGACTTTATCCTTTAAAAAGATAAATAATTTAGCAATTATATTTGGAAGAGAAGATAGAGGTTTAACTAATAGTGAATTGCTTCTGGCAAATAAAACTTTTAATATCCCAACTTCTCAGAATAATCCTTCATTAAATCTTTCTCACGCTGTTTCAATAGTTTTATATGAATTAAATAAGTCTTCTAAAAAGAATTTAAATAATGAATTAAAAGTTTTTAATTTAGCATCATCGAAAGAAGTGCATGATACATTTGTGGAGATAGAGGAAATGCTTTTGCGAGTTGGATATCTTTTAAAACATACTTCTAAGAAAAAAATCAGTAAATTTAAGAATTCTATTTTGAGGGCAAATACAACAATGCACGAAATAAATGTTTTAAGAGGAATTGTCCATCAAATAAACTGGTTTTTAAACAATTCGAAAAGAAACTAGCTACTTAATTAATTAAATTAGATTTTATTTATTTGTAGTTTTAATTTGAAGGGGATATTTACTAAAAACATTTTCTGAAGTAACATCTATTGATTATTTGAATATTTAAGAAAACTAAAACTGTGCCTTCAACAAAGAAAAGACGAGTTTTTCCTTTTACAGCTGTAATTGGTCAAGAAGAAATGAAATTGGCTCTCTTGTTAAATGTTATTGATCCAAGAATTGGAGGTGTGATGATAATGGGTGATAGAGGGACTGGAAAGTCTACTACAATTAGAGCCTTAGCTGATTTGTTGCCTGCAATCGATGTTGTTAAAGACGATCCATATAATAGTTCTCTAGTCGATCCTGATTTACAAAGTAAAGAAGTTATGGAAAAAATTACTCAAGGAGAAAATCTAGAGAGTGTTCAAAAACAAGTACCTATGGTTGACTTGCCTTTAGGGGCTACTGAAGACAGGCTTTGTGGAACCATTGATATAGAGAAGGCTTTGAGTGAAGGTGTTAAGGCATTTGAACCTGGATTGTTGGCTAAAGCTAATAGGGGTTTACTATACGTTGATGAAGTGAATTTGCTTGATGATCATTTAGTTGATGTACTTCTAGATTCGGCTGCCTCAGGATGGAATACAGTTGAAAGGGAGGGAGTTTCAGTTCGACATCCTGCAAGGTTTGTTCTTATTGGTTCAGGCAATCCGGAAGAAGGTGAATTAAGGCCTCAACTTTTGGACAGGTTTGGAATGAGTGTCGAGGTTAAGACAGTTAGAGATGCTGAATTAAGAGTTCAAGTAGTAGATCAAAGAACTTCTTTTGACGATAATCCTGATGAGTTTTCATTGAGTGTTGAGAGGCAACAAGATGAACTTCAACAAAAGGTTATTAAAGCACAAGAAATATTAAATTCTGTTCAAATGGACGATGACCTAAGATTGAATATTTCTGCAATCTGTGGAGAACTAGATGTTGATGGTTTACGTGGAGATATTGTTACAAATAGGTCTGCAAGGGCAATTGCAGCCTTTGAGGGCAGAACTGAAGTGCAAGAAGATGACATCGCAAGGGTTATTTCTTGTTCTTTAAGACATAGATTAAGAAAAGATCCTCTAGAACAAGTTGACTCAGGCGAAAGAGTTATTCAAGCTTTCTGTAAAGTATTCGATTTAGATGAAAAAGAAAATCTTTCAAAATTTCAATTATCTGCTGAAGCTTAATAACAGTGAGAATAATTGGGATTGACCCTGGATTAGCTAGAGTAGGTTATGGGATAATTGAAATAGAAAATGAAAGAAAGATACTATTAGATTGCGGCGTTATTGAGACAAATAAAGGTAAAAAAGAAGAGGATAGACTTTATGAGATATTCCAAGATCTTAATGAATTAATAAATCACTGGAACCCAACTGTAGCGGCGGTAGAAAAATTTTTCTTTTACAGGTCAAGCACTACAATTAGTGTGGTGCAGGCTAGAGGCGTGATTTTGATGGTATTGGCCTCTAATAAAATTCATGTTAGTGAATATTCACCTGCTCAAATAAAATTAACAATTGCTGGATCTGGAAAAGCATCTAAGAAAGATATTCTTGATGCGGTTATGTATAACTTAGATCTTAACAAACCTCCAAAACCTGATGATTCAGCAGATGCATTGGCTATAGCACTCACAAAACTAAATGAAGATGGCTTTAACTGAAAATTTAATATGACGATCTTTAAAAAAAAGAAATTGGAGAGGGATACGTTTAGAAAACTAAGAGATGGGATTTCTCTTAATCAAAGAGAAAATGTAGAAAAGAATGTTAGATTATATGTTGATTCATTTGTTAAGGGATATAAAAATATTGGTTTTATAGCAATATATTGGCCTCTAAAAAATGAAGTAGATATAAGAAGTCTTAAGAAAAAATTTAAATTAGCTTTGCCTAGATGTAAAGATAAAAAAGAGTTGTTATTTTATCCATGGGACGAAAAACCTCTTACCAAAGATTCTGAGGGGATACTAAGTCCAAATAACTCCTTACCATTAAGTCATTTGCAGATAAGCATGATACTTGTTCCATGTCTTTCCGTTGATAAAAATTTAACAAGATTAGGTTATGGTGGAGGTTATTTTGATAAATTAAGGAGAGATTATGATTGGCGAGATGTTCCATGCATTGGAGTATTAACTTCTAATTGTGTAAGTAAGATTCCATTAACCAGAGCCGAGTGGGATATTCCTTTATCGGGCTTTATCACAGAAAAAGAAATATTTGTATAATAAAAAATTCATAAAGTGATTAATTCATAGCTTAAAAAAATGGAAAATAAGGAAAAATACAATAATTTATCAAAATTAGTAGAAAAGTTGAAGAAATCAGAAGATCCAAAAAGAAAATATGAATATATTTTGTGGTTAGGTAAAAAATTGAAAGAACCAGGTAGTGAAATCCTTGTTGAAGAAAATAAAGTTAAGGGATGCGTTTCAGAAGTTTTTGTTAAGGCAAATATTAAAAGTGGTAAATTATTTTGGGAGGGATATTCTGATGCCTTAATTACTAAGGGTTTATTAGCATTTTTAATTACTGGTTTAAATGAATTAACACCAAATGAGGTTGTTAAAATAGATAAGAAATTTATTGAAGATACGGGTTTGAAAGCAAGCTTAACCCCTTCACGATCAAATGGTTTTTTAAACATTTTATTAAAAATGCAGTCTCAGGCAAATGAATTTTTGTAGGTCTAATAATATAAAATTAAATTCAAAGTAAAAAGAAATAAAACAATGAGAAAATGCAAAATTGGTATTGTAGGTTTTGGAACTGTAGGTTCAGGAATTTATAAAATATTAACTTCTGAACTTGATTCACATCCAATTCTAAAAGAAATAGAAATTTCAAAAATAGCAGTTAAAGATCTTAATAAAAAAAGAGATATTGAGCTAGATAATAATTTATTAACTGATGATCCATTTAAATTAATTAATGACCCATCTATAGATGTAATTGTTGAAGTAATGGGTGGGGTTGATTTAGCGAAAGATATTATTCTGCAATCATTAAAATTAGGAAAATCTGTTGTTACAGCAAATAAAGCAGTCATTGCAAGATATGGAGAAGAAATATACAGAACTGCATCTAAAGAAGGAGTTTATATATTGTCAGAGGCGGCAGTTTGCGGGGGGATTCCTATAATCGAACCTTTAAAAAGATCTTTAAAAAGTAACAGCATAAAAAAAATGGTTGGAATAATAAATGGCACAACAAATTTTATTCTTTCAAAGATGACAAATGAAAAAGCTGATTACAAGGAGACCTTAAAATTGGCCCAAAGCCTTGGTTATGCAGAATTTGATCCAACTGCAGATGTTGAGGGCCATGATACTGCTGATAAGATTTCAATTCTTAGTGAACTTGCATTTGGAGGGAAAATCAAAAGAGAGGATATTCATTCTGAGGGCATTAGTAAAATTAATCTAAAGGATATCGAATATGCCAATAAATTAGGGTTTGAAATAAAACTTTTAGCGCTCTCCGAAAGGGACCAAATTAATAATGATTCACTTGCTTTGAATATTTGGGTAGGGCCTTCTTTGATTCCAAAATCTCATCCATTGGCAACAGTAAAGGGAGTTAATAATGCCTTATTGATAGAGGCTGATCCTCTTGGAGAGATAATGTTATATGGTCCAGGTGCAGGGAGTGGACCAACTGCTGCATCAGTAGTATCAGATATATTAAATCTGCATGCCGCCTCAGTAAAAAATAATAATTCAATCGATCCATTATTATCTTTTTATTTCTGGAGAAACTGTCATATCATCGAATCTTCACAAATAAATAAAAAAAATTACCTTAGAATTATTTGTCTCGATAGTCCAGGTGTCATAGGAAAGATTGGAGATATTTTTGGTAAGAATAATGTATCAATCGAATCAATTGTTCAACTTGATGCAAGTGAGGACAAAGCTGAAATTGTCGTTATCACTCATGAGGTGAATAATGGAGATTTTGAGAGATCGAAAGATGAAATAAATTCGCTTAATGAAGTCAAAATCATTGCAAGTCAATTAAGTTGTATTTAAAAATATAGTTTGCAAATTTCTTTATAACTTGGTAAACCGAAGAAAGTAAGTATTTGGTTTTAGCACCTTAATGATTCATTCAAAGCTTTTAGAAAATAATAATGAAAATGATAATTTAACTTTTTCTGAAAACCTTTATAAAGGTGCTTGTGTAAAAATTAAAAATAGCAATAAGACTTTTCAAGTAATTGGATTAAATATAGGTAAAGAAATTTGTTGGGTGAGAGAGTGGCCTTTTGCCTGTAATTCTAAAAAAACATTTGCTTTAAAAATAAGTCAAATAACCTTACAAATTTTTTGCTCAAATAATTCTTCAGAATAATTAAGAACTAAGGAAATATGAAAAAAAAAGTTGTTTTATCAATACTTATTATTTTAATTTCTTTTTTACAGAACTCTTGTAGCTCAAAAAGAATATCTAAAAAAATCATAGTAGCAAGCTCTGGAAAAATTGAATCTTTAGATCCAGCGAGAGCAAATACTCTTAAAGCAATTCAATTAATCAGTTCTCTTGGAGACACATTATATGAATTAAATTCTAGCGGAGAGTTAATACCTGAATTGGCCTCGGGGATGCCAGTTATTTCAAAGGATAGACTTCAAATAACTATCAATTTAAGAAAGAATGTTTTCTTTCACGATGGAACTGCATTTAACTCAAATGCTATGAAGTTTACCTTTGATAGATTCAAAAGAATTGGAACGATGAACTATATTTTAGGAAATAAGATTAAATCAATAGAAACGCCAAGTGAATATTCAGTCATAATAAATTTGAATAAACCATCAAGTTCTATAAATGGTTTACTCACATCAGTAAATTTAACTCCAATATCTCCTACATTTTACAAACAATATTCTGATAAGTTTCTAAATGAAAAATTTGTTGGTACTGGCAAGTATGTGCTGACCAGTTTTTCTAATGAAGTTCAATCAATTGATCCATATTTGAATTATTGGGGTGAAAAGCCCTTAAATAACGGCGTTAATTTTGTGGGTTATTCAAATTCATCCTCTCTTTTTGGGGCTTTAAAAAGTAAACAAATTGACGTGCTTTTATCAAATTCAATTGATGATAGTCAGAGAAAAAGTTTAAATGATCTAAGCAAAAATAAACAGTTTAATGAAGGTAATAGCCCTTTCACTGAATTAAGTTTTATAAGTCTCAAAACTAGTTCTTATCCCTTAAGTA
Source organism: Prochlorococcus sp. AG-355-J09 (assembly GCA_003278735.1). Lineage (GTDB taxonomy): Bacteria > Cyanobacteriota > Cyanobacteriia > PCC-6307 > Cyanobiaceae > Prochlorococcus_A. The sequence goes on along the minus strand of QCDO01000005.1, from coordinate 41,274 downwards.
ATCTTAATTTAAGATTGGCTTTGGCAAAAAGTCTTAATAGAAAATTGATTAGTGAGAAAGTAAGTTATGGATTAAGGAAGCCATCTAGATCAATTATTCCTCCGATATTAAAAAAAGATAATCAAGAACTGTGGCCTAAATATGATTATTTAGAAGCGAGAAGGTTATTGCAAAAAGAAAATTATTGCAATGGAAATATTCTAAAAATACCCCTTACTTATAGATCGAATGTACCAGCTGACAAGCTTATTGCTCTGACTTGGCAAGAAGAAATTAAAAATTCTTTGAAAGATTGTATTGCTATTGAACTCAATGGGGTTGAATCTACAACAGTTTATAAGAATCTAAGTTTAGGAATTTATACGGCAGTTCTTCTTGATTGGACTGGGGCTTATTCAGATCCAGAGGCTTATCTTACCCCTCTTTTAAGTTGTAATGAAATAGTTGACGGCATATGTAAAAAAGGAGAATCAGTTTACAGCGGTAGTTTTTGGGGATCTAATAAAGTGGAAAGTTTATTTCTTGAGAGTGAAAAAATAAGTGGAATTAAAAGATTAGAAAAATTTGTTGAAATTGAAAAAATAGCAGCAAGTTCAATACCTTATATTCCTATTTGGATCTCCTCTCAAAAGGCATGGTCACAAAATAAAATATCAAAACCTATTTTTAATGGCGCAGGAATAATTTCATTGAGTGATCTTGAGTTAATTAATGAGTAGAAATTTAAATAAACTACTAAATTATTCCTTATTAAAAATTTCATTAATTCCGTTAATGTTATGGATAATTTCTTCATTAGTTTTTATTTTATTAAGAGTTGCTCCTGGCGATCCTGTCGATGCCATACTTGGATCTGGTGCAGATGAGGTTTCTAGGGAATTTCTAAGAAATAAATTGGGGCTAAATGAACCTTTAATAAATCAATATTTTTCATATATTAAAAATATATTGCACTTAGATTTTGGCCAATCTCTTAGTACCCAAGAGCCAGTCCTTAATATTATTGTAAAGTCATTGCCTGCAAGTCTTGAGCTTGGATTCTTTTCAATATTAAGTGCCATACTAATAGGATTTCCATTGGGATTAATTGGTTTAAGAAATAGAGGGAAAAAGATTGATTATATTTCGAGAATATTAGGAATTGCTACATATGCGATCCCTCCTTTTTGGGGAGCAATGTTAGCTCAATTATTATTTTCTGTATTTTTTAATATTTCCCCAATTGGAGGGAGATTTCCTATATTTCAGCAACAACCCCAAATTACAGGTTTTTTAGTTTTAGATAGTATTCTTTCAAATAATATTATTGCCTTGAAAGATAGTCTTTATCATCTCGCACTTCCTTCGATTACCCTTGGCCTTTTATTAAGTGGTATATTCAGCCGCTCATTAAGAGTAAATTTGGATAAGACATTAAAAAGTGATTATGTAAATGCTGCTATATGTAGAGGAATATCGAGGAAAAAAATATTCTTAAACCATGCATTGCCTAATGCTCTATTGCCAATTGTCACTATTTCTGGCTTGACTATGGCCTCTCTAGCAGGAGGTGCTCTTTTGTTCGAGGTGACTTTCTCATGGCCAGGTATAGCTTTAAGATTACATGAAGCTATTTCTCAGAGAGACTATACCTTGGTTCAAGGAATTGTAATTTTTACCTCTATGCTTATAGTCTCTCTAAATCTCTTCGTGGATATTTTAATCGCATATTTAGATCCACGAATAGAGTACTAATTTTCGGAAATTTCTTTTATTGTTTCAAGATCTAAAAGATGGAAGTCAAGTCCCAAATCTCTTTGGTTTTTAACGACATTAGGGATCTTTTGGTCTTTAATATTTTTTAAAAATTCAACTATAAATTTAGTAGATAAATCTTGTACTAATATTGGCTCTGAACCAATAAAAGATTCACTTATTTTGAAGAGGTCATTATTTTCTTCAAAGCTTTTATTAATTCTTATTGGAGAGAAATGACTTGCTCCTTCAATAATTAGAAATCTATTTGATGGATTATCTAAAGCATAAAAAACTCTAAATTGTTCATTCATTAACGGTGTAATAAGGTCATAAGTACCACCTATTAAAAGAGTTGGTGCTTTAATGCCTGTACTATTTTCTTTTGGCCATACTAGACTTCCAAATGAATTAAAACCAACTATGGCACTGGCCTTATTAGTATTTTTTTTCTTAGGGAATGGTATTTCACTCAACTGACATTGAAGTAATTTTGATAAATTTGTTACCGCAAAGTCTTTTAATGCCGAATTACATTTTTCCTCTAGTTGATCAGTAGGTTTCTTGCCTTCATATAAAAGTGCTATTAAAGCACCAAGTGAATGCCCCATTAAAATATAAGAATTATTAGGTAAATCAAATTCTCCATTTTCATGAGCTTTCAATACAGCATCTAAATCTTTAATTCTATATAAGTAAAAGTCTACACTTCCTGGTATTGTTTCCTTACCATCGAGTACTTCTATGAATGACTCTAAATTACTCCCTCTATGATCTATGAATAATATTGGCCAGCCTCTTCTAGCCAATTCGTTACCTATCCATTTGAAATTATTAATTTCGCCTCCAAGTCCTGGCATAAATATTATCAATTCTTTATCAAAATTTGTTTTATTGCTTTTCCATATTTCAATTTCAAAAGGTTTCACTCGGTGAGGAGCATAAATTTTTTTTTCAATTTTTATTAGATCTTTAGTTGATTTTTTTTCAGTATTTTTAAAGGCATTTTGTTTAGTTCTTTCAAGCTGATTTAATTTGGACAACAGTTCTTGTTGCATTGATAATTCATTTTTCCAAGATGAAATTATTAAAATTAGATTATCAATATCCAGTGAAATTTCTTCTGATGGTAATGCCTTTATGATGTCTAAAGTTGAAACTTCTTTTTTTTGATCTAATAAATTTTCTATAGTGTTATATATTTCTGTTCCATTATTGTCATTTGGAACTTTAATGCTTTTGCTTAATTCTGTAAGAATTTTACGCCCTATCCAACTTCTTAATATTTCTCTATTTAATCCCTCTTCTTTGAAAACTGAAAATTCTAAAAATTTTGATAATTCAAAAACTCTTATAAATCCATTTTTTTTTAGCCAATCTATTAATTCTGTTGAATTATCTTTGTATTTTTCTATTTTTGATAATTGTTCTATAGTAAGAGGGATTTCCATCTCTTCAAACTTAATATTTATCTTTTCAGCAGCCTTTAAACCATTATTAAAAAATAAACCACAAAAACTAAAAAAAATTATAAAAATGTATTTCACTAGTGATTAGTCCAAATAGTTTACAAATTAGCAAAAATTGGTGGATTCAATTTCCTTATCATTTGAGGTTAATAACCAAGATAAGATTTTTTGCTGCATTTGGAGCAGGAGGTGTTATTTATTTAACATCACTTATTTTTAATAACCTAGGATTATCGGCGACAGATATTGGCCTAGGATTTACCATTTCAGCAATAATTGGAACCGTAACAAGACTCTTTACAGGTAATTATCTTAATAAAACGGGAAAAATACAATTTCCGATAATTACTTCTTCAATACTAAGTATTGCAGCAAGCTTATGCCTCATTTTTTCAAGAGATACTTTTTTGTACATAATTGGACAATCACTTGTTGGGGCTGCTGCAGGAATATATTGGCCTGCTGCCGAGTTTGGGGTGCCCTATTTTTGTCATCCTATCGAAACACGTAAAGCTTATGCCCTTGTTAGAAGTTCGGAAGCTTTAGGAATATTTCTAGGGGTATTCTTAGGGGGGTATATGACGAATTTTTTGTATTCTAAATCAATATTTATAAATGATATTTTTTGCATGTTAGTTATCACCTATTTAATATCTAGAAATAGTTCTTCTATAAAAAGAAGCTTAGAAAATTTTCAAAAAAAATTAGTAGATCCAATTAATCAGGGACAATTGAAATGGAATAAAAATTCAACAATAATAATTTTATCTATTTTATTGATAACTACCTCTTTAGCCTTGATACAAGTAACTTTGCCTTTGGATCTTGTTAAAGGTGGAGTATATCGCAATGAATTAAGCAAAGAAATTATTAGTCTTATAATTTCTATTCAGTTAATTTTATTGTTGTTTTTACAATGGCCTGTCGGTTCTTGGATATCTAAGAAAGAAAGATTATTTGGCTTGAAATTTAGTTTAATAAATTTCTCTTTCGCTGCATTTTTATTATTTATTTCTAGTTATTTAAATATCCCAGCGTTTTATTTAATTTCTTTGGCATTGATTTTAGTAAGTTTAGGGACTGCTTCATTTCTTCCAACATCAACAGATGTCGTTTTCAGAATAGCTCCTTCAAATAAAAAAGGTTTTGCACTTGCTCTACTATCACAATGTTTCGCTATGGGTTATTTTTTTGGACCATTTATTTCAGGTCGCATATTAGATCTATTTGGTTATGCTTCAATAATCTGGCTTTCAATTTCTTGTTGTTGCTTTATTGCATTTATAATTCTATTTAAGAGATTATTTTAATTAATCTTTTCTAATTCAATAATTCTTTTCTCTCTTAGAAATAAGAAAAAAGGTGCAGAGAATGCGAAGGCTATAAGAAAAGTTCCAATGTATACAACCCACATATTCTTCATGTTTAGTCTTTTTGATTCATTTACTATCCATATAAAAATAGCGCTTGCACCTACTAATAAGTCTCTAGAAATTGACTGAGCTGCAGGGTTTGCATTCGCTAAAGAAATGAAGTTATTAATATCAAAGCTGTTTCCATATTCCCTAGCAAATTCGAAATTTGCCAACATTGGCAGAACAGCTCCCAAAATTGATAGAAAAAGGTAAAGAAAAGATAGTATCTGTTTATTATCTTTTAAAATGTTGAATGAATTCACTTGTCAAAAATATTTCTTTTAATAATAGTATTTAAAAGCTTATGGTTGTTGAAAAGAATAATAAAGGTGAAGACTATAAATTTAAAAAAGAAAATTTAAATTTTGCCGTTGTTGGTCATGTTGAGTGGATAAATTTTTTAAAGGTTGATCAATTACCAAAACCTGGAGTCATTTCTCATTCTGAAAAGTCCCTTGAGTATCCAGCTGGTGGTGGATCTATTATCGCGAAAATACTTTCTGATTTAACTTTAAACCAAATTCATTTTTTTACGTCATTAGGTAATGATGATTATGGAGATAAGTGTTTCAAGATTCTCTCAAATATGGGAATTAAGTTGCATGTAGCCTGGCGTGATAAACCAACTAGAAGAGGATTTAGTTTAATTGACTCTCAAGGTGAAAGAGCAATAACAGTTATTGGTGAAAGGTTAGCTCCAACTCATAAAGACAATTTAGAATGGAACATTTTAAAAAAAATGGATGGAATTTTTATTACTGCATCTGATTCAGAGATTTTTAAAATGGCTAGATCGGCTTCAATACTGTGTACAACACCAAGGGTAGGATTAAATATAATTAATAATTCAAATGTTCTTTTAGATGGATTAATAGGCAGTAATCTTGATCCCGGAGAAGTTTTTTCTTTTTCTGAATTATCGTTAAAACCCAAATATACTATTAAAACCGAGGGAGAGAAGGGAGGCATAATATTCCCAGGAGGAAGATATAAGGCTCTTAAAAACAAAAAATTAAAGGTTGATTCTTATGGATGTGGTGATTCTTTTGCTGCTGGTATTCTTTATGGAATGGCATCTAAATGGGATATAGATAAAAGTTTAAATCTTGCTAAAGTAATGGGAAGAGACGCTAGTGAATTTTTCGGACCATATGCAAATAATGATGAAAAATAATTGAATTAACACTTACATGAGCAATCTGGATAATAAAAATAAAAATATTCTTGTAGAAAATATTATTGTTTTCTTTTTATTTACTGTTTTTTTGGTTTTTAAATCTTTGAAAACTTTATCTAGAATTTTTACTTATGGAATCTTAAGAAAAGAAATATTAACTACTAAAAGTAACTTAGGCGTAGATATTAAAATAAAAATTAAATAGTTAATGAATATATTTTTATTTTTTCTAATTTTAGGGGTTATTTTTTTGGTCTACAAAAAAATTAAATCTAAAAAACCAAAGAACTTAAAATTAAACAAATTTAAAAATAAACTTCAAAGTACGCAAACAAATATTGAAAGAATTTTTTTAAGAGAGGATGAAAAAACCTTTTCAAATCCTAATATAAATATCTATATTGGGAGTTATGATAATGAAGAAAATATTAATAGGAAATCTAATATTCACAGAGCAAGGCTTTCAAAATTTAAGAAATCCAAATTAAATGGTGAAATGATATTTCAGGATGATGAACAAAGGATTTATAAATTTAATAATGGTAGGAAAGTTTATTTATAAAAAGTTTACTTATAGTTTTTGTTCTAACTACACTCAAGACTTTCTCTGGTAGAAACGCCTGTTGTTGGATTGATCCCATCAGCAATTTCACAAAGATTTCTTTGATCTTCGCTGTCAAGAATAGCGTAAGAAAAATCTGCTCCTTCTATTTGAGCTCCTGCAAAACTGCTACCTGATGCGATCATATTTATTAAAACAGCATTTCTAAGATCTGTTTTTTGGAAATTAACTCGATCAGAAAGAGTATCGGTCAGGTCGATTCCATTTAAATTAGAACCTTTTAAATCAGATAGGGTTAAAGTTGTCCCATGTAAATCAACGTCACTAAAATCCGCATCTCTCGCAACTGCTCCAGCTATAGATGACAAATGAAGATCCTCTCCATGGAAATCAAATCCTGTAATATTAGATCTTACATAACTTGGAACTTCATCTCCCTCGCCCTTAACAGCTACATTTGCCCCAGCAAAAACTGGAGAGGATAAAATTAAGAAAGAAAAAGTTATGCATAAAAGATATTTTAAAAATCTGAAAAATTTCATACTAGAAAATTCGAATATTATTATTTTATAACAATTAGATAATTTTTTAAATCAATGAATAAATTTAGAATCCCTTTTTAAGATTATTTAACACTATAAATTTTAAATTTAGGCTCTAAATTAGTTATACAATCTAGAAGTTTTTTATTTTCTTTGCTATTGGTAACTTTGAATTCAGATTCAACTGTACCGTCTTTATCTCTAATTGCTTGATTTAAAACTATGGAACCGTTTTCGTCAGATACCGATCTATGAAAAGTTCCTCTAGGTATCCTTAAAATATATCCGCAAGATTCTAATCTAACTTTATAAAAAGGATAATCCCAACCAAAATTTACAAGAAAAAATGTTCTACCCCCAGAGATAGCTAATAGATTATCTTCTTGATTTTGATGTATATAAAATTGCCAATTATTAAAATCTTCATCATTTGGAGGACTAACTGCAGGACCACTGTGAATAACTAGATCTCTATAATTTGATTCATTAACACTAATATCAAAAAATCTTACATCTTTTGTATCGCGAAATTTTTCATAACTTATCAATTCAAACATTTTTGATTTATTTGATTTGATAACTGGAATTTCTAAACTTGAGTTCAATTTTCTTTAAAGATTAAACAAATGAAAACAGATTTATTAATCTAAGAACGTATCAAATAACACTAAAAAAGAAACATATTATTATTTATATTTTACGTCATTTAAAAGATTATAAATTTAGTCTTTATTTAATCTCAAGAGGTTTGATTTCCCAAGATAAAGTATTTTCTAGATTATTTTTTCCTATAAAGTTTCCTGTAATTACAGAAGTTAAATTAGATTTTGAAGATGATACCAATGTTAAATATCTATCATCTATTAATCCTTTCCCGCTTGGATCAAAACCTCTCCAACCAGCACCTGGAATATATAATTCAGCCCAAGCGTGTAAATCCAACTCAGAGGGTAACGGATCTTCAAAATGATAACCACTTACAAACCTGCTTGGGATACCTATAGACCTGCAAGCTTCAACCATCAGCATTGCTAAATCTCTGCATGAACCTATACGTTCTCTAAGTGTTCTGCTAGCCGGCCATGCTGGACCTGTATGTCTTTTTGTATATTTAACCCGATCTTGAATAATCTCTATTAACTGGTAGGTAAATGATAATGCGTTATTAATGCTTCCTGCTAAGGCTTCTTGGGCAAGTTCTACAGCAGAGGGGTCGTGTTGTCCATTAGGCATCCATCCCTCTAATGCTCCCTGCAAATCTCTGTTAATAATACTTCTACAAAAAGGTAATGATAAATCTCTATTTTTAACTCCATCAATAATGTTTGGATGTTTAATAGTTTCAACTTCACTGATTGATTCAATAATTAAATTATCTGTTAATCCATTGAATCTGATTCTATTAATCTCTTCTCCGCTGGCAGCAAGTAATGGATAAATAATTTCTGGTTCTGGGGTTATTTTTAATTCAAAATTCTTTAGCTTTTGGAATCCATTTGACCTTGGCTTTATACATAATCTATGCTCACCTAATTGAACAGGGTCTTCGTATTTATATTCAAGTTTGTGAATGTATTTAATTCTCATTAATAAACTTCTTAATTAATAAAATATTTTTCTTGAATGAGATCATTTAATTTATTTAAATCCATTTGCAATGAATCGATTGCCTCATGTAAACCATCATTGATTATATCTTCAATTCTGATATAACTCCACTTTGCTTTAAGCAAACCTCTCATGCATTCTAATTCTGAAGGATTTTCAGTACTTGGAGAGGTATCTATTGATTTAAGAGTATTGCTTATCCCATCAAGACAGTATCTTACTGATCTAGGGAAAATTGGATCAAGTAAAAGAAATCTCGCAACTGAATTAGGCTTTATAGAATTCTGCACTGCTTTCCTAAACATTTGATAAGCTCCAGCTGAACGTAAAAGTGCAATCCATTGCAGCTCATCAAGAACTCCTCCAAGTTCATCTAAGCTGGGTAGGAGTAAATAATATTTAACATCTAAAATTCTTGATGTTTTGTCAGCTCTTTCGATTAATCTCCCAAGAATGCTGAATCTCCAGGCAAGATCTTTGCTTAGAGTCGCATCTGTAATTCCATAAAATAGCTGACATTCCCTCCTTATTTCACTTAATTGTTCTTGTCTTGGTTTATTCCATATTGCCTCTCCTTCTTGCATATTCCAATATAAAATATTAATCTGCTCCCACATTTCTGTGGTCATGACATCTCTGATTTGCCTTGCATTTTCTCTTGCCATTTGAATGCAAGAAATTATGCTATTTGGATTTAAACGATCTCTTATTAAAAAATTAATAACGTCATCAGGTTTTTTCTCTGGAAATCTTTTATCAAAAGATTCTCTGTCACTTGAAGCGTCAATTAACGGGAGCCAAGGTTCTGCGCTTCCTGGCGGACAATCTAATGACATTGCTTCGCTTACTTCCACGAAACGAGATATGTTTTCCGCACGTTCTAAATAACGATTGATCCAATAAAGAGATTCTGCTACACGACTTAAAAGCATATTATTTACCTACAACCCATGTATCTTTGCATCCTCCACCTTGAGAAGAATTAACGACTAATGATCCTTTTTTTAATGCTACTCTCGTTAGCCCGCCTGGACTAACCCATGAATCTTTTCCTCTTAAGATATATGGTCTTAAATCAACATGACATGGGTATAGTTCTCCTTCACATAACGATGGCACAGTAGATAATTCTAATGTTGGTTGTGCTATAAAATTTCTAGGATTATTTTTAATTTTATTAGCGAATTCTTCTATCTCACTCGTTGTTGAGTGAGGGCCAATTAACATTCCATAACCCCCAGCTTCTGCGACAGACTTAACAACAAGTTTTGATAAATTTTCTAGAACATATTCACGATCCTTTTGATAATGACAAATATACGTTTCTACATTTTTAATAATAATATCTTCATCAAGATAATATTTAATCATCTTGGGAACAAAAGAATAAATCATTTTGTCATCTGCTATTCCAGTACCCGGTGCATTTGCTAAAGCAACATGACCTGCTTTAAAAACATCAAGTAATCCGCTTACACCAAGGCAGGAATCTTTTCTGAAATTAAGAGGATCTAAGAAATCATCATCAATTCGCCTGTAAATGACATCTACTCTTTTTAATCCAGAGGTAGTTTTTAAATATACATAATCATCATTACAAACTAAGTCATGACCCTGAACTAGTTGGATGCCCATTTCTTGCGCTAGATAACTATGTTCAAAATAAGCACTATTAAAAATTCCTGGAGTTAGTAGCACTATTTTGGGAGTGTCAGTCCAAACTGCAAGGTCTTGAAGGGTTTTTAAAAGATATGATGGATATTCATCAATTGGTTTAACTATTCTTCCTGAGAAAAGATTAGGAAAAATATTTTTCATAACTAATCTATTTTCTAAAAAATAAGCAACCCCAGAAGGGCACCTTAAATTATCTTCTAAAACATGCCAATCCCCTCTTCTATCCCTTATTAAATCAAGTCCCGAAATTTGACACCATTTATTTAGTGGAGGTTTGAAACCTATCATCTGAGGTCTCCAACCTTCTGAACTCTCTATTAATTCTCTTGGAATTATTCCATCATTTATTATTTTTTGAGAATTATAAATATCATCTAGGAACAAATCTATTGCCTCAAGCCTTTGTTTTAGGCCTTTTTCTAACGTTACCCAATCATCTTTACTAATTATTCTGGGAAGTGGATCAAAAGGTAATATTCTCTCAGTACCTTTTAAACCAGTATCGTTTAATCTAAAAGTTGCACCATGTCTTAGTAATAATTTTTTTGCGGCAGAGTGATTCCTGTTTAATTCTTCAAGTCCCATATTATCTAAAGATGAAAGAAGTGGAATCAATATTTCTCTAGCAGAGTTAACATTGTCTTTAAAGTATTCATCAAAACTATTTTTAGGCTGATAACTTGAAAACATATATTTTATCGTTTAGTAACTTTTACTTTAGCTTTATATCTTTATTCGTATTTATGGCTACCAAAAATAATATCTCTTGACTAGATCTATATCATTATTTTGATCATTGAAGTATATTTCTTAAAAATCTAAAAAGCATGAGTTCTAGTAATTGGCAATTTGTTTTTTTTAGATATTTCGCAAGCTTTCTTTTTATCCTCTCTCATAGTTTGCTGGTTCTTGATCATTTACCAGTAGGGGCGGCACTTCACGGACTTGGGGAAGTTTTTATTGCGCCTTGGGCTTTTAGGGAAAGGGCATGGGATCTTGTTGTTATTGCAGTTTTATTTTTCTTCTTCGATATCTGGGGACTTATAAACACTCCTTGGAATTAACTGATATTGTTTATTTACTAATTCTGGGAAAATCATAATAAAAAATGAATTTTTATTCCAATCAAATTTATAAAATAATTTTTCTTTTATTACTTACGAATAGTTCCAGTTTATATGCACATAATTTATTTAATGGTGGTTGCAAAGAACATTGTGGGCAAAAAGTTAAAGTAATAAGTAATAAAAACAAATTAAAAAATATTGATGATCAAATAAATATTGAAAGTAAAAATTCTTGTTTAAATAAATCACTTTGTAGAGGTTGACCTCTTGAGATTTTTTTAATTATTTTATGAAGTTTGTTCTTTGATAATTATCATAAAAGTACTTTTTGCTTGATAATTTTTATTAGGAGGATTTATTTGATTTTTAATTAAAAAAATAAAAGTATAAATTAACGGTAGAAGTAATGATGAAGCAGCAACTAAAGCGATTATCTGGTTTAAACTAATATATGGTTTTTTTGCGAGATCCTCTCCGCATAATCCACAAATCAAATTACCTTTTAAAGATTGTTTTTGAAATTGATATTTAGGATTGCAATATGGGCAATAATATCGAACCATTTTTAAAATTTTATTGTTTTAATCATTATCTATAAAACCATAAGAAAGTCATCCTATTAAAAAAAGAGGGCTAATTTAAGCCCTCTTTTATCTCTTACTTATATTTTTTACAGAAGTTATTAACGCACCTAAATCATGGCTCCTTGTTGCTAACTTCTTTTAAGCTAATGCTCACCAAAATTAACTAATTGTCTTTAACTGGGGCAAAAAATCTAGCATTAAGCTTGTTTCTTAAAGGGCACCTAAACAATGCAGAAGAAGGAAGCTTAGACATTAATAAAAAATAATTGGAGCAGTTAATTAAATTAGTTCGGTTTATCCCGAAATTTCAGGCAGGCTATCGATCATTTTGAAAGACCTCCTAGAACTCAACAATACAAAATTAGGAAAATATTTCTCTAAAGACAATCCGTTTTTATACGCATTGCTTTTTAATTAAAAATGTCCGAGAGTAGTAATCAATCGTGCTAATTTTTTTGAGATATTTTTAGTAAGTTTTGCTTATTTCTTTTGATATTTAATTCGTCTATCTTAATTTTAAATAATTGAGGAAATCTTTTATGAATCATTCGAAAGAAGTTAGTAAAACTGATAAATCAAATCCAATAGACGAATATTTTCAATGTCTCTCATATTGCGATATTCACCCAAAAGGCATAGATAATGACTGTGAGGTCATTTGTATGGAAAGACATTTAAAAGCTAACTATTGGTAATTAATAAATTTCTACTTTTTACTTAAATCCCTTTGAAAAAAGGTTAGTACGAACTTTAAATTTCCATACATTTACAACACCTTTTGCATTGACTGCTGCAAGTGCACAATCATCAGGTCTCCAAGATAATGCCCCTACTAAATCTCCTGCGAATGCAGCCCCAACGGGATCTCCATTGCCGTCATTTTTGAGGAAACTTGCGACAACAGAACCATCCCTAGATCCTGAGGCTACAAGCATACCTTTATTTGAAAAGGCTAGGCTCGAAATCGGTTCTGTATGGTGACATAGCTCTCCTGGCATAGTCCCTTCTGGACCATTGCCTATGAAGCTCCATACTGTAATTCTTTCACTGCCGCTAGTCGCTAATAATTTTCCGCTGTCATCAAAAGAAAGGTGACTTGGTTTCCCAGGGTATCCAGTCATTTCAGCATCCATTCCTGTTGATCTTCTCCAAAAATGAACTGAATTGTCTTGACTCCCACAGGCGACTATATCTCCATCAGGACTTAATTCCATAGATACCAATGATCCTTTCCACTCGAGTTTTTGATTCGTTTTATTATTGACAATGTCAAAGAATGTCACTCTGCCGTAGCATGCAGTTGCGAGCTCATTTTTATTTGACCATGTTATTGCACTTACTGTGCTTGGATGGTCTTCTGAGATCCATTTCTCTTCTCCAATTTCATTGAAAACATATACTTTTTTTGAGGATGCTATCGCTAGAAATAAACCGTCATTAGACCACTTGAGGTGTTCTACCCAACCCTTACCAAGATTAAGTGTTTTAATTACTTTACCTTCGTGGCAATTACAAATTTGAACATTTCCATCCTGACCTGATGTTGCAAAAATCTCACCCTCTGGATGAATGGCCATTGCTAATAGACCACCGGAGTGTATATTTTCTTTTTTCCAAATAATTTTTCCAGTATCTCCTTCGAACGAAAAAAGACCTCCTGCCACGTCACCAACAATAAATTGTTTTCCTTTAAGAGCCCAGCCACATGCTATGGCGTAATCGTTAACTTCAGCAGTCCATCCTTCATGGAACATGCCTCTTGGGCTAAATGGTTCTATATCAGGCATTTATCAAAGCCTTCTTGCATCTCTTTCTCATTTAAATTTCTACCGATAAAAACAAGTTGATTTCTACGAGGTTCGTTACCCCATTCTTTATCAGGTTGTGCAGTAAATAACATGTGAACTCCTTGGAAAACTATTCTCCTTGGGTTACCTGAGTAACTTATGAAACCTTTAGTTCTGAATATATCCACTCCTTTTTCTGATAGAAGTCTTCCCATCCAAGTATTTAGTTTTTCTGGGTCAACATCTCCAAAACGCTCTATAGCAATTGAGCCTACTTCGTCATCATGTTCGTGCTCTGCTTGCCAGAATCTTTCAGTATTAAATGGAATCTCTTTATTTTCGTCACTTTTAATGACTTTCATATTGAATTCTTCAGCGGTGTGCTGTGTAAACAAACCTATTTTTGTTGGTTTTTCTATGTTTAGGATGAAGGATTTATTTCCTTTATCCTCCAATTTGAGATTTATATGTTCTCTATATGTGATGGTATTTCCAGGATCTAAACTATTAGCTTTTTCTGCATAAAGTCTCACTGAGGATTCAGCACCATTTTTAAGTTCCTCTTCACTCTCTCCTTGGTTAGCCAGGGCTACTAAGGACATTTCTGGATCAGGTCCTTCTTCTAGCATTAATTCATATTTACCTGCATCAAGATCGTAAACACCTGTCCATTCAAAAGGATATTCTGGTTCAAGGAATGTTGGCCTACGTTTAAGGATCTGATCAAGATCAAATGCACTTAGATTTAAGACAGTTTCAATTGGTACTTTGGCATTCTCTGCTCTAATAATTCGGGTCATTCGGTTCATATCTCTCAATCTCGATTCAAGAGTATTTAGTGCATCATCAGAGACTAAATCAGTTTTATTAAGGACAAGAACATCTGCAAATGCAACTTGTTCTGAACTTTCATCACTCCTGCCTAACTGCTGATCAATGTGGGCAGCATCAACTAAAGTTACAATTCCATCAAGAGTGAATTCAGAACTAATCTCTTCATCCATAAAAAAGGTCTGAGCAACTGGTCCAGGATCTGCTAATCCTGTCGTTTCTACTAAAACATAATCAAACTTATCTCTTCTTTTCATAAGATTGCCAAGGACTCTTATTAAATCACCGCGAACGGTACAACAAATGCACCCGTTTGACATCTCAAACACTTCTTCATCGGCATTAATTACGAGTCCTTGATCTATACCTACTTCACCGTATTCATTCTCAATTACGGCTATTCTTTTTCCGTGCTCTTCACTCAAAATTCTATTAAGCAAAGTAGTCTTCCCTGAACCTAAGAATCCAGTAAGTATGGTTACAGGAACCTTTTCCTTAATACTCATTTCTCTCTGTTTTTAAAATGTAATGCTAACCATAAATATAATAATCAAAAAATCGAAATGAAAACCATTTTTATCTATAAATTTTATTGATTAAGTGATCCCCAGTTACTTGCTAAATCAAAACCTGTTGTCTCATCACATGAGCCACCAAGCTCATTGACGATAGTGCATGTGTTATGAACTGCCACAGTGATAGTGTTTCCTTCCATCATTAGTCCATCGACAAAAATTTGATTAGAAGAGAGTGGGATAGAACTTTGCTTGCTTAAATTATTGACTAATTTTGAAGCAGGCTCTTGCTCCTTAAATATAACTTTGACATTTTCTTCCTTTAACTCATTTAAAACTTTTGATATGTTCTGAGGCCTCAGGCTAGATGAATGACCAAAGAAATCTAATAAACTTATTGTTTCAAAACCAAATGCATCGCCATAGTAATCCATAGCTTTGTGTTTTGAGACAATTACACGATTTGAAGAAGGGATAGTAGATACTTGTTTAACAATCCATTTATCAAGATCTTCTAGTGTTTTGTCAAAAGTTTTTAATCTATTAGAGATAGCTTTGCGTAGTTTTCTTTCAGGCACATCTTTTTTAAGACTTTTTGATACGACTTTACCCATCTTGATGATGTTATGAGGATCATGCCAGACATGTGGATCCACGCCTCCGTGATCATGATGGTCGTGGTCATCATGGTCATCATGTTTCTTTGCTGAATGTCCATGATCGTCGTGGTCATCATGGTCGTCATGTTTCTTTGCTGAGTGTCCATGATCGTCGTGGTCATCATGGTCACTATGATCGTCAATATCAATTGCGCTTACGCCTAAAACAACAGTGCTATTTCTCTTCACCCAATTCCTCATTGCGGGTGTCATTTCTGTCCCTAAAGTAAAAACTTTATCTGCCTTTTTTAATAATCTTGCCTGTTTTGGAGAAATTTTTAAATCATGAACGTCTTGTTTTCTATCTACTAGACATATAACTTCATCGGAAGGGAGTGCTATAGATTTAACGATATCGCAGGTAAGAGGCTCAACTGCTACATAGTTTTTACTTGCAGCAAAGGCACCGTTTGTATTTATTGAGAATAATGCCGCACTAGCGATAAGTGAATTTCGGATAGATACTTTTTTATGAGATATATAGCTTGAAAAAATTCTCTTAAAAATTGACATAAAAAAAATGATAGATATTTTAAAATGATAATCATTTTCATTTTTATATGCAAGTTTAGGTATAAAATGTTTTTAAAGTAAATTATTTTCCATAATTAAAATATTATGGGGTTGTAAGTTCAAGTATTAATGTCACTACTAGTAGCTGAAAATTTATCTTATTCGTATGCAAAAAATGTAAGCCCGGCTATAAGTAAAGTTTCCATAACAGTTGAACCAGGTACATTAACTGCTCTAGTAGGACCAAACGGAGCTGGCAAATCTACTCTTTTAAGAATATTGCAGGGACAATGTATTCCTGATAATGGCCAGATAACAATTGACGGGGAGAAGTTAATTAGACAAAGATCTCAGGTGGCACTCATGCCACAAAGAAGCTCTATGAATTGGAAATTTCCAATAACTGTAGAAAAACTAGTTTCATTAGGACAAATAAAATACTCAAAATCAAAAAGTAGTAGTCCTTTTCAAATAAAAGCTCTTCTTGCCAACCCTAATGCATGGATTAATAAATGCTGTGAATTGGAGGCCACAATGCAAAGAGTCGGCATTGCAAATATTGCTAAAAGAAGGCTTGATTCTTTATCTGGTGGACAACAACAAAGAGCTCTATTAGCCAAAACATTAATGTCTCCAGCAAAAATTTTCCTTCTTGATGAACCTTGTGCAGCTTTAGATCCACCTGCAAAGGAGGATTTTCTAAAAATTGTTCGTCAACTTGCTGATGCTGGTCTTTCTTTAATGGTGAGCAGTCATGATTGGGGTACCTCGTTAAATAGTTATGATCAAGTTATTGTTTTGGATAAAGCTGTATTGGCCTGTGGAAGACCTGATTCCATAAAAGATAAATTAGAGGATATAAATATCAGCTCTATTGAGGATAATAATTGTTGTGATTAAAAAAATATTTAGTTTTAACTTTGTGCTTGATAGCAGTTCTGGCAAAGTCCGAAATACTCCAGGGTATGAAACAACAATTGGAATTTCTTTGGATTTGTTTTGGGTGTATGAATATCTTTTACAGGGCACCCTTCCATTTTTGAGGTCTCACCACATTGAACACATGTCAAATGATGAATGTCTCTATCTACGGGAGTGTAAAGGACCTCTCCTGTTGGGAGATGTCTAGAACGTATTAAACCATGCTTTATAAGAACTTGAAGATTCCTGTATACAGTTGTCAGTCCCATAGCTTTTCCGCTTTCAATCAATTGTCTATGCAACTCTTGACCGCTCAGTTCATCTTCACATTTATTAAGTTCTTCAAGAAGTTGTTCTTGTCTTTTGGTAATGTCAGGCTTAGTTACCATTTTTTCAGAAATCTTTTTTTGTCCCGTATTTTTGATCATACCGAATCAATAGATTAATGTCTTTTATTAATAGCAGTTGGTGGCTTGTTCCTTTAATAATAACTATTTTTTCAGGAATTCTATGTCCAGCTATGGGAACTGTATTAATAACCCATAGGAGATTACTTCAAGTAAATTTAATCTCTCACTGCGTTTTGCCAGGACTTGCTTTAGCCTTAGCGCTTGGAATTCATCCTTCAATTGGTGGGATTATCAGTGGTCTTTTAGGTTCTGTAATTGCGGAAAGTTTAACTAATAAAAAGAGTGAAAACTATGAAGCAATAATGAACACAATATTAGCCGGAATGCTTGGGTTTGGAGTCCTTATAATCCCTTTACTTGGAATAAGGATCGATTTGGAGGCAGTATTATTTGGCGATTTATTGACAGCAAATTTTGGAGATTTACTTAGAACAATAATTGCTTTTTTAGTATTTATACTTTTAATGACTTTTGGATATGAAAAGGTTGTTTATGTGGGAATAGATCCAGAAGGAGCATCCGCGAGTGGTATAAAAGTTGCTTTATTAAATCTTGCTTTGAGTTTTACAACGGCATTAGTAATTGTTAGTTCAATGTCAGCAGTGGGAGTAATTCTTGTTATTGCTCTTCTTTCTACCCCAACACTGTTAGGGCTAAATAAGGCTCATAGTTTAAGAATTGCAATGATGAGATCTTCATTTTTTGGATTATGTATCTCACTTCTGGGCTTTATTCTCTCTATAGTCTTTAATTTGTCGCCTGGACCTGCAATTAGTGTTATTTGTGTCGCATCTCTTTTGATTCCTAAACTTCGTAAATAATTAAATCTTAAATGTCCAATCAGAGTTTAATCCTTGAGCTTCTGGATTGTTTTTTAAAGCTAATTCCATAGCCTCTTTTTTATTATTAGCTATAACAACTTCATCAAATTCCTTTCCATTTTTTTTGAGACTTACTTTGAAACGCATAAAAATTTTTTAGTTAATCAAAAGTTAACCACTAAGCAACTAGATTTAAATACTTTTAAAAGTTAATTGATGAAATAGTAACTTTAGTTATTTTGAAGTTTTTCTACTACAGATTCTTTCTCAATTTTAGCTACATCCTGTAATCCATTAGCATCAAACCAAGGAGCGTTTTCCCAATTAAATCCTTCACCAAACGTATTATCGGGAGCAGCTACGTACCAGTGACATGATGAATCGGGAACATCTACAGCACATTTTGACCAGTCAGCTTCCCACTGTGGAACTTGTACCCACATCACAGATGCTAATAAAAAAGAAAAAATAAAATTCATAATTATCGGTTAGCAAAATTTTGAAAGATTTTTTTGACATTCTTTCTTTCTTTTCTTCCAGTAATTCTCAAGTATTTGATATTTATGCTTATTTTTGAATTGACTTAAATGAATATTATTCTGATTAAGAACTGAAGTATTTTTGATTTTCATGACTCAAGCTGTCTATGTAGAACATATTTAAGACACTTTATAGATTTTTTGAAGTGAATTTATACTTAATTTTGTCTTATTTTTGTGTAGGTAAGTATTTTTCGGGATTATTTTCAATATAAGCAAGCGAATATTTGACAATACCGACTATTACTGAAAAAAGAGCAATTGCCGAAATAAGAAAAATGATTTTTTTGTAAATGCTTTTCATGAATTTTTTATGTTTTTGATTATTTTTTTCATCAACGCCCAATTTTTCTGAAAGATTTAAATAATTAGTAATTTATACTGTAGCCTTTTAAATTACCTACGGAGTAAATTAAATAAATCAGAAACTCCTCACACACTTTTTTCTGATAACTTCAAAAGTACTCGACCGCAATGTTTGAGTACTTTTTGTATTTTTTGCGATGTGACAGTTAAGATAGAGGTCTATTAGGCATTACATATTTTGAAATTAAGTGTGATATTAGGTTTGTGTGTAGGAGGAATTGATTTATTTCAGTGGAAACAAGGAAACACTTGATATAAATCAATTTTAAAAAGATCTCTCTATGAGGGGTCTTTTTTTTGTGATTTTTAGCAACATATATTAAATTCTGAATAAAAAAAATATATGCTTTCTTCCAAAATAATTAGATACGTCATTATAAATTAGTAATTTAATTCGTTAGATTATGGTTCGTTAAATACTTCTGTTAATGAAAATACTTTTTTTAGCAATTTTAATTTGTTCAAGCTTTTTATTCCCTTCTTCATCATTTGCCTCACATGTAGAACTAAAACCTTGTGTAGAGATCGCTCATTGTGTACGAGAAGAATGGGAGGTTAACAATATTGAGAAACCTTTTGAAGAGATTAAAACATTTATCGAAAACACTCCAAGAACTGAGATTGTAGAAATAGATGGAGATTATCTTCATGCTGAGTCAACCAGTAAATGGATGAAGTATGTAGACGACTTAGAGGTATCCTTTCTACCTGAATCAAACATCTTATCAATAAGATCAGAATCAAGAGTTGGAGAAAGTGATTTGGGAGTGAATCAAAAAAGAGTTGATTTACTAAAATCTAAAATGTTTTAAGATAAAAAGTAAAAAAATAATTTATTTTTATTGTTTTTTGTATAACTTTTACATTTTTAAAAAAAATTAGCAGATAAAAAAGTGATAATTGTCATAATGCCTTGATAATGGCAAATTTATTAGATTTTCTCTGAAAAGATGATCATAAATTTTATATATTTATTGTTATCTAGTTTTGTTTTTTTCTGGTTTTATATAAATATTAAAAAAAATGGAGTTAAATGGATAATCAAAGGTCTTTTGCAAATAGGAATATTGGTGTTATTCATTGGAGGGTTTTTCAAAATATTTTTTACCTTACCCCCAAATTTATTTATAAAAATATTTTTTCTTATTATTTATACATGGTGCACTGCTGGAATAAATGTAAATTTCATGATCCCTTTGATTAGTTTGATTGACCAAAAAATAGTAAAAAAATAAAACTAAAATATGCCTTAATTCTCAGTACAAAAATAAATCTATTTTCTTAATCTGCAATATTAAAATTTATAGGATTTATTTTTTTCCTTTTGAAAGTCTTTTTCTTGTATACCTAGTCTTTAATGCCAAGTCTGTCATTATGTATATTCCAAATAAAAGGAGGACTATTCCAATAAAGTATTTCATTATTTTTTATGTAATTACTATGTTTGAGATTTATCATTATGCCAACTAATTTTAATATCTATTTCTTGAGATAAATTTCTTGTAACTGGACATTCTTTGGAAGCTTTTTTCAAAAAATAAATAGTTTCATTAGTAGTGTTCTTTGGTATAAAAATATCTATTATTAGTTCTTTTATCTTCCTCTCGCTATTTTGTGTCATTACTTTTTCCATATTTAAATATATACCTTTCAAATCAAATCCTTTCGATTTAGCTTTGATTGCCATAATGGTTAGCAGGCAAGTACCTAGAGATGTTGCTAATAAATCAGTTGGAGAAAAACTTTCACCTTTACCGCAGTGATCTAAAGGTGCATCAGTTCTAATAATACTTCCAGATTGTAGATGAATAGCCTCACAGTTTAAATTTCCTAAATAAGAACATTTTACTTTAGTCATTTTAAAAAATTAAATTAGGAAAATATTATTAGTAAAAAATTATGGAACATAACAAAATTATTGATGAGAAATTTTTTATTTGCATATTAGTGGAGTATTAAGGAAATTCATCATTCAAGTTTTGAAATCAGTTTTTATATCCATATTCCTCTAAGCAATACTCAATTAATTCAATTGATTTATTAAGAGTTCTTTTATTTTTATTTTCTAGATCGAAACATTCATTTAAAACACGTATAGATTCATTTAAGAATGATTCTTCTTTATTTTTTATATCTTTAACTTGATTTATATAAATTAATTTTTTAATCCCAATTAGGGAAAATATGATTATTGATATTGTAAAAATTGCTATTTTGAATTTATTCATACAATTAGTTATTACAAATATTTTAATTTACTTAATATCTAAAAACTTTACATAGCTTATACAACTAAGTAATTACATATGTAGCCGCTGTTATTGCTATTGCAGTAATTGAAATGAAGATGTATGGAACAACCTTTAAAGGTATATATAGATTATTTTTAGACATAACTAAAACCTTTACACAAATAATTACATTCCCTTTAAACTTTATAAGTCTTCAAATATACAAATTAATTTTCTTTGTATAAATTCAATCCTTTTAAAAATTAACAAATTTATATTCATTGAATTTTCATCAAATAAAGTATCTCTAAATCTTGTCTTGAGTCCGATATTTTTCTTTTTAAAAAGATTAATTCTTCTTGGCTCATTTTTGATTCTTTTATCATCAATTCTGCTTGTTCAATAGCATGTTCTATATTTCTAATTTTAATATCTCTTATTGAGGGATCATCTTTACATGCTTTTTTAGTATTTGCATCTAACATATGTACGAAAATATCACCTTGAATATAATCTAATTTAAAACTTCATTATGCTACAACCGCAAATTTAATTAAAATAAATTATTATCAAATTAAGAACTTTAACCTTAGCTAACCCTCTCTTCAATTGATCGAGTGGGTTTTTTTTTGGTGTAATATACTCCTAGCATTTACTATTAATTTGGAAGATTCAAAACTTAATCCTGAGGAAAATAATTCCATCGAATCGTCCCCCAATTTGAATGAAGACAATAAAGATCTTAATGAGGGGAATAAAAAAGAAGAAAATGTTAAGGCATTTACAGAATTTCTAGAGAAAGCAAGTAATCAAGATTCTTCAGAAGAAAAAGTAAAACTTGATTCTGAGCAACAAAAAATAAAAATTGACAAATCACTTTTTAAAAGATTTCTTAATAATGGATTTGATGGCATTTCAACTAATCCAAACTATAAAATGTTGGCATTATTAATAGTCCTTTTAATTAATCTGTCTCTATTTTTTGTAATTGGCAATATGGGTAAAGCGTTTTTAAGAAATGCAGGAATTATGGGTTAAAAATTATTTATTTCTTTTTGGATATTCATCTTTACAATTTTGATTCTTCAAATGAAACTGTGATATTTTCTTGTCAAATTAATATTTAAAAAAAATTTGGATAATAAAGAGCCAGAAAATCCAGTAGTTTATCTTTCTAATTTAGTAAAAAAATTAGATGTAAAAAACAGAAATGGTTTAGTAGCCTTAGCAATAGTAAACCTTTTAGTGATTCTTTTATTTAAATTTTATTTGAAAGGATCAGGATTATTATCTTGAATTTAACTGCTGGTAGTATTATTCAGCATTCTCAAATTGTTTTGCTAATCTAAACGCCTTCTTAATTATTAGAAAGCCGCCATATGCCCCTGCCAGTAAAGGTAATACTATTAAAGGGTTAGGGGAATAAGTTGAATAATTTTTCACACCCTCAACATATTCATAACCTGAACATTTAAGAAATATAAAGCTAAAAAATGTGATACTCCAACCAATGATTGATAAAAAGCCACCTTTTTTATCTCCTTCGTAGAATCTGTCTAGACCTAAGCCCCAACCTCCTATTAGGAATATTCCTCTAATAACTGAATTTTTTTCTTGATTTCTAAGCATAATAAAAAATGTTCATTATGAACATAACCTATTTGTATTTAAGATGTGAGATGTTTTTATTAATTAATCTTTAAAATAAATTTTTAATGGTTATTTCTATAAATTATAAAATTATTATTCAGTGTTTTAATTAATTATTAGAGATTTTATTAGAATTCAACAAGGAAATTGAAGGCCTTATATAAATAAAAATAGACCCATACATATCCTGCATAATTCTCATTTCATCGTCTATATATACAATTGAAACCTGACAATTTGGCGATTCTTTATTCCAAGGTAACTTATCCCATACCTCTTTAACTGGATACCATCTATCCATAAGTAATTCACTAAATAATGGAATCTTATTAAGTCCATCAACTTTGGAAACTTTTGTCTTTTGTAAGTTCATATCAAGTAAATTATTTCTTAAAACTAAATCACTTGCTACGGTTATTACTCTTCCACCAAAAGTAGGCAATAGTTTGAACCAACCCAAGATAGGAATTGTTGTGAGGCCAAATATTGTAGTGTCAAAAGTAGATATAAATTCTTTTTTTTCAAAATCAATCTTTTGAGCAATTCTCCCAATAGTTGATATGCCAAAGGATCCTACTTGCAATTGATGTAATTTAAAAAAAAGATTACTTTTAAATTCATCATTTAATGCCTTTTCAATAGCAAGGAAGAAAGGAGAACTTCGAAATAATTCAACATTAGAAAAAATCAATTCCCACTCTCCAGACAATAATTCTTCTGACATTTCAAAACTAAAGTCCTTTAGAGCATCAATCAATTTATCCATTTCATTAGCTTTTTCCTCATACATAGGAGAAATTAATTTATTTAATCTTTGCCCTCTATCTGTAACAGCAGCTATTTTAAATATATTTGACTTTATCTCTCCAATTTCTTTCATAGCTCCAATACAAGAAATATTAATTAATCTTAGGAATTTAATTTGAAGTTGATGGCAATTTTAATAATGCTGGTAATAAAATCAATTAATATTCTCCCCACCTTTTACCAATATCAAAACCCCATTCAGTGGTTAATCTAATTACTTCATCATGATTCTTGCATTTTGAAAGGGATAACTTTTTACTGGGATTATTTTTTATTAGCTCAGCAATTTGATTTAGTTGCTCTATTTTTTTTAGAAAATTACTTAGATCTTTATCTGACATTTATCTAGGAAGTAAATTTTTGATCATAAGTAAATATGTAATAAAGAACCCAAGCAACACCAATAATAAGAATTGCAATCATTATATTTACTGACCAAACTACTTCTATCATGTAATTTTTTTTATATATTTTTAATATATCCAAAATTTAAATTAAATTAACCGTTAATAATTTAAATCAAGAACAATACACTACTTTTTCTAAGTGTATAAAATAGTCTTAAATAGTTTAAAAATTATGGGAGAAGCTAAGAGAAGGGAAGAGTTAGGCCTACCACCTAGAGAAAAGAAAAAGGAAAAACAAACATCGAAAAATCAACTAAACAAAATTTTAAATAAATATCCTTATTTACCTTTCATTTTAGGTTTTTCATTACTAGCAATATTAATTATCGATTTAGTCAATTACTACAAATAGATATATAAAAAAGGGGATACTTTTAGCATAAGAGAAGATTATCTTCGCAATTGCAAAATTAATTTTCCATAATAAAAATAAAACTCATGAAACCGATTTACACCTCATGCGCCTTAATTCTAGGAGTACTAACTTTGTTTTCAACATCTAATGCAAATGCAGGTGGCTGCAGTTTTCATACTGAGAAGAAGGCAGAAATTGAATGCTTGTCTGATGATAAAAAATGTATAGAAGCGAAAGAAAAAGAATCACTATACAAAGTTGAGGCCTAAATGTTTGATAATCTTGGAACTGCTCTAGTACAGGCACTAGGCTTCTTTGCTGTTTTTGGTTTTTTTGTATATCAAACTTTATTTGCAGATAGCAAACCCAAAAATTCAAAATCAAATCCTAAAAAAACAAAGATTTCCGACAAAAAAGAATCAATTAAAAAAGAACCTAAAAAAGGCTTATTTAACAGAAAATCTAAACCTGTTGAAGAGAATTTAACAGTCCAAAAAAAGGGATTATTTGGGAGAAAAAAAGAAGTTATTAAAGAAGAGATTAAACCAAAGAAAAAAGGTTGGTTTAAATAGGTAAAGGTACTTAAACTCTTTTTTGATATCTTTTATACAAAAACTTTTTTTAGTAACTTTATAATCTATAGAAGATAATAACCTAAATGAACCATAGAGAAATCACAAAAAAATATAGCGAATTACTTAACAGGGCTGAGTTTGCTACTGGCCGTAAGGAAGTTGTAGGTCTTCTAAAAAAAGCTGCCAAATTGAAATCTCAGATTGAAATTAATTATTAGATTTTAAAATTAGTTTAATTCTAAATGTAAAAAATTTTTTTAAATAAGTTTTTACATGAGATAATCTGCATAGATTATTTTTCTTATGAATAAAAAAGGTTATACAACCGAAAGTGGTGGTAGACAAAATGGTTTTGCAATTGAACCAGAAATTAACCCCATATCAGAAGGCGAATCAAAGAAATCCATATTTTTATTTATTGGAATATTATTACCTTTTCTAATAGGAGGTTTTTATTATTTAAGGACTCTGAATATATTCTGATATTTTATAAGCCATTTTTAGCAATATATTCTTCTGAGCTAACTATATCTTGCATTAAGCTCTCTGATGAAGGATTAAATCCATTTTGCTCTAAAAATGATTTAACCTTTTCAAATTTTTGCTGAATTTTCTTTGTATATGGAGTTGTCATCAAATAATCATCTTTTTCTGTTGAATAGTTCATTTGATTAACGAATTACTTTTACAATTAAATTTTGCAAAATATGCTACTGCTGGTGAAGTTATAAATATTACATAAATAATTTAATAGTAATAAATACTTATAAGTTGTTTTTGTGAGGTTGATATTGGTTGATTTTTTTAAAGAGTACTTATAGTAACTAGTTCCATTAAATCTCTAGACTGCAGATATTTTTGAAATACTTCAGAATAAAATGCTTTTTTAGCAGCAAATTTTGATTCGAATTCAATTACTAATCCAAGCTGCCCTCCATCCCATTCATTTGAGGTTGATTCTTGTATTAAATCTCTTTTTACTATTACTCCTCCCACAGATTTAATCCAAGGCAATACTGTCCTTATATATTCCAGAAATAAATCAGCATTTGGAATTGAAATTTTCTTTAACCAATAGCTCTTTGTCATCAAATCAACATATTCTGGGTAGAATATAGCACATGGAGGTAAGTATTTATCCTTAGCTATATACACCCCAGCGTTTATCAAATGGAAACCGAAAATGATTTATTAAATTTACTTCTTAAATCTCCAAATTCACAGGGTATACGTAATATTGCCGAACAACTTGAAATTGATCATAATTTTTCCTTTAGCAAAGAAAGAAATGATTTGCAGGGTGTTTGGGAGCTTAGGTGGAGTAGTTCTAATAGTCCTTTTTTAAAATATTCTCCTCTTATTGATAACCTTCAAATTCTTGATCCCTTAAATTTAAATGGTCTTAATTTACTTAAACCTAGAGGAATAAAATCAATTATTGGTACTGGTATTTTAATAAGACTTAATTACATTAATGAAAAAAAAATTGGGGTCAAATTTACACATGCTGGTGCTATTGGTCCTAAATTTGGGAAAAAAAATATAAAGGCTATGAAAGAAATAAATAATGAACAATTAGGGTGGTTAGAGATAACTTATTTAAGCAATAAGCTTAGAATCTGTAGAGGTGATAAAGGAACTTTATTCGTTTTAAGAAAAATAAATTCACCGACTTTATTCATGAATTTCAAGGAATTTATTAAAATCTATTATAAATAGAAATTAATTCTTTATCCAAATAGACTTTAATACGAAATAAATTGGTAAATATTTAAATGATTCTTTAGGTATTTCATAACTTAAGAATTTTAGTGCTTCTTCTAACCAGTAACCAATATCAAATCCTAAAAGAATTTTTTCTACAACAAACCAAAATTCTCTATCAAATATAATTCTGAAGTTTAAGTAAACATATTCCCAATGAAAGGTATTCCAATATTGTGTTAAAAATGATGATAAAATAAGCCATATTGATATAAATAGAAAACTTTTAAGAAATTTATAAAATTTTTTCATATACCAGCAACTATCTTATTTAATTTCAAATATCCCTTATTATTATTTGGATCAAAATTTATTTCCATTAAATATATTCAAAAAGATATAAAAATATTGAGAAAATAGAAAATTTTCTTGGGATTAATAATCTATTCTTCTTTTTTTAGATTCTGTGCCTTTAGATTTTTATTCTTAAGAAAAAATCCTAAAAACAGAAAAGCGGAATATATAAGTAAACTTATGCCAAAAATTAAAACTATCTTTGAAATATCCATAAATGATTTTTTTTATAAATTACAACATTTTTTGCAAAGTTTTATCTATGGTAATGATTTTTCATTTATCACGATAACGAGCTTCAATTATTAAGCTAATAATATTATTTAAATCATATGCAAGTAGCTTTTGCCTGGAGCCTTTGTCTATCAGTTGGTGTTGTTTTATTATCAATTATTCCATTAACTATAGGGAGAGTTAAAGCGGGATATTCTGTTGAAAATATGGCTGCTCCAAGGGCTTTATTCGATGAATTACCTTCTTTTGGAAAAAGAGCAGTTTGGTGTCATCAAAATTGTTGGGAAAGTATTTCCCTACATGCACCCGCATGTCTTCTTTGTTTGATTACTTTAACTGACTCTAATATTGCAATAATTGCAGCATTGATTCATCCTATTTTTCGTTTTTTATATATTGGTGCCTATGTATTTAATATCCCCACAGCTAGAGGTTTAATGTGGGCCTCAGGAATTTTTACAACTCTTTTGCTTTACAAAGAGGGCTTAACTCAATTGATATAAAGTATTTAAACAATAAATTTTTCTAAATCTTTTAATTGAAATTCATTAATTAGTTCCACTTTATTTGATTTTGCTAGTTGATGCGCAGACTTTGTAAAGCCAGATCTTGAGACTATTATTGCATGTGTACCTTTCCAAAATAATTTACCAGCTGAAATTTCCTGAACTGCTTTATTTCCAATGGCTTTTTCATGATCTTTGCATTGTATACATATTCTCAAATCATTTACTGACGCAATTAAGTCAACCCCTTGATCTCCTGTAATAGGGGTTTCTTTTACTTCCCAGCCATTTTGTTTGAGAATTTCCATACAATGATTTTCAAATCTAATACCTTTTTTGTAGTTTCCCTTGCTTTTACTTGAGTAGTTTTTTTCTATTAGGTTTAAGCATGATTTCTCTATTTGACTAGCTATGAAAACAAACCAATCTTCAGTCTCGAGCTTTCTAATAGATCCAACTATCTCATCATCAATAGTAGGATTTTCAATACAATATGATCTCCACTTTTCGAAAAATAATTCCACACTACCAAATTTTTTTAAAATTACTCTTTCCCAGAAGTATGGTATACCCTCTTTAAAACTCTTAGACCCATTAAATATATTTTTCTCAATGGTTTTTTCATCAAGAGGTGGATTGCCAATCCATTTTTTATAATCCTCGTTACCGTAAGCATCTGTTTCTCTTAATCTGATCCTCTCCTCTAACAAATTGTATTTGTTCTCGTCTATTAAATTATTAATTGTTTGAATAAAAAAATTGGAATTCAAGGCATTAGTTATTTTTAATTTTTTCTTTTTAATTTGATAATCTCTTACAATTTTAAAAATTAAAAAAATGATAAAAATAATTAAAATAAAAAAAATTTTCATTAAAGATTTTTATTTTCTATCTAAAAAGTTTTTGTTTTTCTAATAACAAAATTATTTTTTGTTATTACTGAAGATTCATTTACTTCAAAGCCATTAATTGCTGAAATTTCTCCTTTTATACCTTCTAATGTTAATTGCTCGATAATGCCTTTTATTACTTCATCCTCGACTAATTTCCTATCAATCCTTTCAGGGGTAATATCTGTAAGCCATTTTGAGGTCTTTTTTTTTACAACCTCTGTAGGATTAGTTATTTTTAAGTAGATAGCCATTTTTTAAGTCATTCAGTTGAATTATAAGCATTAAATCTTCTTAACTTTTATTATTGTCATTACTTTCCCACTCAAGAAATTGAAAAACAAAAATTGCAAAGATTGAGAAAAATACTATAAACAACCCTAACCATCCTATAAATTTGTGCTCTGTAAAAAGATTTGTGAGCATTGATTTTTCTTGATATCTTGATTCCATTTGATATTGATAAGAATCAATAACTTTAAATATATTCATAATTAATAAAATAATAAATCGTTCAATTGGCAGATAATAATTTCAACCGTTTAATTTACTAAAGGCTTCCGATAGGAAATCTGGCCTTTTTCTTATTATAGAAAAATTCAGTTTATTTATTAAGACTAAATTGACTTCAGCAATCGTTAAGATTTCATTTCTCTTATTATGAAATTTTGAAATTACATTAATCCTAGGACTTTTATCAATATTAAATTCGCTCTCTATTGTTATTTTTTCACCAAGAAATATTGGAGATTTATATTTTATTGAAGTATTGATTAAAGGTAAATCTAAGCCATTTTTAGTTAGTTCGAAATAACTTACTCCTACTTCAGAAAGTGCACTTATTCGGCTTTCTTCAAGCCAATTAAAGTATTTACCGTGCCACATTACGCCTGCATGATCTGCATGTTGAGGTAAAACAATTTTTTCTATTTTCCAAACTGGTTTTGAGTTCATCTTTTATTTAAAAAATATTTTTATTCAATGAAAAAACTTATTTTGATATTGTAGATTAATTTTGTTTATTAACATAAGAATCATCAAAACTATATTTATAAAGTTATGTTTAATCGTAAAAATAGAAGTAGAAAAATGAAGAAGATTTTTCAATGGCAAGAATATTTAAATTGGAAAAATATGTCAAAGGAACAGAAAATAAATTTCAAGAGAGCGTGCTTATTTCCTTTTCTCGTCTATATGGTTTATGTTTTTCTTAATCAGTACTCCTTGGCAATTCTTTTGTTACTAGGTCTTTATTTTTTAATTAGATTTAAAAATAGAAATAAGTTGGGAAGATGAATATTTTTTTTGATTTTGATTTATATAGATTTGTTTTAAAATAATCTAGTTTTTCTAAATAACTCTATTGGCATATAACAATAGTATTAGATAAATTTTTTTTATGAAAAGAATTGTTTTGTTTTTATGTGTATTGGTTTTTTCAATATTTTCTAATACGAATAATTTATTAGCAAAAGAAATTGAAAATAACATTAAAGATAATATTTCTGATGAGATTGAAGAAATTAAGCCTGATAATACAAAAACTAATATTTCTAATTCTTCGGTAGAAGATATATTTGGTGATGAACAAACTTTTCCATTCGTTGCAGGTTTAGGGAAAAATGCAGCCCATTGATTTTAATGTTCTTGATAATGTAGAAATGATTTTTTAATACTAATGAAAGGTCTTAGGGTCCTAGAACTTTCTGAAGCACTTAATGTTGATAGCGCTGATTTATTAGCTGTTTGTGCAATTCTAAAAATAAAAGCCACATCTAGATTAAGCATGCTTTCATTTGAAGAATGTAAAAAGATAACTGATTACTATGAAAATAAAAATTAGAATTTTTTTATAAATTATTTTATTTTTTTATGTCTTTAATCATTGATACTAAGGTTGAATGAATTTCTTCTTCAGATATTTCATTTTTAAAATTGATAATTGCTGATTGGCCATCGTAATTGATTTTAATATAAATATTATTAATTTCTTCCATATAAGCATTCTCAAATTTTGATATCTTCCCATAATGAATAAGATATTTGTGCACTGAATCTATGTGATCATTGTTCATGTGATCACAAACTCTTTTACTTGTTTCTTTACTAATAATTTTCATTTAAAAAATAAATTTGTTTTAAGCTTATCTATTTTTTTCATTATTCAAAGTTTTAATCATCTTAATTATTAAATTTTTAACTTCATTTTTATCAACAGCTCTAACCAAGTTATTTCTCAAATTTGATGCTCCTTTAAAGTCTTTGACTGTCCATGAGATATGTTTCCTAGCAATTAGCAATCCGTGATCTCCTTTTTCTTTTATTAATTCATCAAGATGTTCAATAATTAAATGTAGTTTTTCTTCTGTGTTTGGTTCTTTAAAATTTTTATTTTCTCTAAGGGCATAATCTATTTCTCCTATTTTCCAAGGAGATCCTAAAATTCCTCGTCCAATCATTACACCATCAGCATTTGTTTTTTTTAAACAATTAAGAGCGTCATCTGGATTTTTGATATCTCCATTAGCAACTACTGGAATTTCCAACAACTTTTTAAGTCTCCCGATCATTTCCCAATCTGACTTGCCTGAAAAACCCTGTTTTCTAGTTCTTCCATGAAGTGTGATCATCGTTGCTCCCGCATCTTGAAGTTTAAATAAGAAATCCTCTATATTTTCTTCTTTACTATCCCATCCGAGTCGTGTTTTTACTGTTACTGGAATCTCAACAGCTTTTACAACATTTTTGACTAATTCTATAGCAAGTTTTCGATCTTTAATTAAAGCACTGCCTCCACCTTTCTTTGCAATTTTTTTTACTGGACATCCCATATTTATATCAATTAAGAAAGCTCCAGAGTCCTCAGCTTGTTTTGCAGCTTCAGAAACAGCATATGGCCTATTATCAAAAATTTGTACACCAATTGGACCTTCTTCTAAATCTATTTGATTGATTTTTTGTGTGCCATATCCTTTTTTAAGACTTGTGGCATTTATCATTTCTGTAAAAAGTAAAGAGTTTGGAGCCCATTTACGTACAAGTCGTCTAAAAATATTATCTGTTACTCCTGCTAATGGCGATAGCATGACCTTACTCGTAATTATCCTGTTGATTCCCCTTCCTTTTAGCTTTATATTTGAAGACATATAATTTTAAATTTATCTTATCTTTCTTTATTATAAATTCAGATAATGAGCTGATTTTATTTTTTATTTCTTAATTTATAATAAGTGCTTTTACTTAAATATACCTAATTGATTGATTTTTTTGCTAGTTTATGGTGAGTTAAAATTTAAAAAGGAAAATTTTTTTTGTTTATATTAGTATCTATTTTTCTCCCAATAATTATTTTTATTGCACCAATAAATGTTAAAGCTATTCAAGGTAATTTAGATTTATCTAGTGCTCAAACTTCAGTTGGGAAAAGATTTGCTAAAGTTTTTTGTGATGCTAAGAGGGAGGGATTAGATTCTGATTTTGCTAGTGAATATGCTTTGAATAATACATATTTAAAATTTGTTGCATTTCCAGACGATGACGAATATTTGGCTGATTTATGGAATTTCACTCATAATAATATATTAGATAATTGTGGCGAATTTGTAGATATAAATGATCTAAAAGACCTTGAGATTTTTTTTAAAGAAGAAGGTTTAATTGCATCAAATAGGGAGCTCTATTTACCAACTTTTGAGAATAATTAGATTAAATTTTTAGCATGTACTAAAATATAAATAGAATATGAAATTTTATGAAACTATTAGGTTTAAATTCACCTGAAATATTCATAATATTAGTAATAATTCTTTCAATTTTAGGTCCCAAAAGAGTTGAAAAAGGTTTCTTATTATTCAAAAAACTATTAAAGTTCCTCTTAAGTAAAGATGAAGATCAAAGCTCAGCAAATTCAAAAGTAAAACCAGAGGAACCAGAAAAAATTGAAGTTAAAGAAGAAATAATAGAGTCCGAAGTACAGGTAGAGGAAGAAGAAGAAAGTGAAGTTAAAGAAGAAATAATAGAGTCCGAAGTACAGGTAGAGGAAGAAGAAGAGAGTAAAGTTAAAGAAGAAATAATAGAGTCAGAAGTACAGGTAGAAGAAGAAAGTAAAGTTAATGAAGAAAAAGTAGATTCAGAGGTAAAATCAGAGGAACCAGAAGAAAGTGAAGTTAAGAAAGAAATAGTAAAGCCAGAGGTAAAATCAATTAAACCCAAAAAAAGAACTGTTAAAGATGAAATAATAGACGCAGAAGTTGATTCTGATAATTAATAAGATTTTAAATTAAATTAAACTTTACTAAACACGCTTGAATCATAGAATAAAATACTTTTTAGAATAATTTGGTTATTTTTAAAATTCAATATAAAGGGTCTTTATTATTAATATTTTAAGTTGAAATGTAAGAAGGTTGTTATGAATCT
The DNA here is from genome assembly GCA_003278735.1 of Prochlorococcus sp. AG-355-J09. Classification (GTDB taxonomy): domain Bacteria; phylum Cyanobacteriota; class Cyanobacteriia; order PCC-6307; family Cyanobiaceae; genus Prochlorococcus_A. The sequence goes on along the minus strand of QCDO01000005.1, from coordinate 7,945 downwards.
AAAGCTACTTCGATAGCTGCTATTAAGTTTTCGTCGAACGGTTTAACACCTGGCTTGAATCTTGCAATTACTTTACTATCTTTACCTATTAGAAACTTCTCGAAATTCCATTCAACATCTCCTTCAGGTTCAACTTTGTTAAGGGTTGTGTATGGTTCTGTAGTGTTGCCTTTGGCATGAACTTTTTCATAGATTTCAAACTTAACTCCATATTTTGTTGTGCAAAAATCTTTTATTACTGAAAGAGAATCGGGTTCTTGTTTTCCGAAATCATTACAAGGGAATGCAAGTATTCTTAGGCCTTTGCTTGAATATAAATCATGTAGCTTTTGAAGATCCTCATACTGAGCTGTATTTCCACAATAACTAGCTACATTAACAACTAAAATTACTTCCCCAGAATATTCCCCTAATTTTATGGTTGATCCATCTGCAGAAAGAACAGTAGTATTTTGAACGTCAACTTGCATGTCTAAAAAAAATTACCTCTTGAAGATAGCATTGTATAGACTTTATTGTGTTTAATTTAAATGGTAGTTTTGGTTATTTCTTTTATAAGTTTTAATTTTTCATTTATTTAACCCTTTATAATTAGTATTATTAATCAATTTAAATTTGGACCCTTTAGACCCACTTACTGAAATTATTAATTCCGGTCAAGGTTTTTCATCTGCAATTTCTTTAGAAAGAATTATTTGGGCAATGATTGGAATCTTTTTTTTAGGAGCGATTTCAAGATCAATAACTAATAGTATGCGAAGTCAAAATTGGTTTGGTAGAAATTTTTTATTTAGTTATTCTAAAGAAAAAAAAATTGCAGATGATACCTCCTCACAACCTTCTGGTGATGACGAATAAGTTTAATATATATGAAAGAATCAATTTTTTCTAAAAAGAGAATTTTATTGCTTGGTAGCGGCGAGCTTGGAAAAGAATTAGTAATAGAATCCAAAAGATTAGGATTAGAGGTTATTGCAATTGATCGATATGAAAAAGCACCTGCAATGCAAGTTGCTGATTATTCAAGAGTAATTGATATGAGAGATAAAAATATTTTAAAAAATGTTATAAAAGAATTTAAGCCTGACTATGTTGTCCCAGAAATAGAGGCACTTTCAATTGAAGCCCTAAAAGAACTAGAGGATGAAGGATTCAATATTGTTCCCAACGCCAGAACTGTAGAAATTACAATGAATAGAGATAAAATTAGAGACTTAGCTTCTAAAGATTTAAAAATTAAAACTGCAAAGTTTGATTATATTTTTGAATTTGATGTTTTAGAAAAAAAAGCAGATGAAATAGGATTCCCACTTTTACTTAAGCCGTTAATGAGCTCTTCAGGAAAAGGGCAGAGTTTGGTTGAAACAAAAAATGATTTACAAAATGCTTGGAAACAGGCACAAGCAAACTCAAGAGGAAAGGTTAAAGGTGTAATTATTGAAGAATTTATTAATTTTGATTTTGAGTTTACTCTTTTAACTGTAAGAAAAGAAAATGGTGAAAATATTTTTTGTTTACCAATTGGACATCTTCAATCAAATGGAGATTATCAATCTAGTTGGCAACCATTAGAGATTAAGGAGTCCTTAATTATTGAAGCTAAGAAAATGACAAGTAAAATATTAAATAACCTTAATGGTGCTGGATTATACGGAGTAGAGTTTTTTATAAAAGGAAGTGAGGTTATATTTTCAGAATTATCTCCAAGACCACACGATACTGGGATGGTTACATTAGTTAGTCAAAATATTAATGAATTTGAATTACATTTAAGGGCTTTTTTAAATTTACCAATACCGCATATAGATCTAATAGAACCCTCTGCAACCAGAGTTATACTCTCTAACCAAGAATATCTAAATCCTATTTATGAGGGTCTTAGTGAAGCATTAGAATTTGAAAAGACTAAAGTGCTCATATTTGGTAAACCAGTTTCCAGAAAAGGCAGAAGAATGGGTGTTGTTCTCTCATCAAATTCTGATATTAATTTGGCTAGAAAAAATGCAGATGAAGCTGCTTTTAAAATAAAAGTCAGTACTACATAAATATTAAATAAAAATAACGAAAAAAATACTTATTTCCTTTGTTTTTGTTCGACGTCTCTCTGGGTATTATTTGAGTATGTTCTTTATTCCATAATGATAGAAAACTATAAAGGTTGGGATATAACTTTAAATTGGGATAATAAAGATTATCTTGAAAGGGATACTATTAAAAGTAATTTTTTTAATCAAAAGGAAAAATGGATTGCAATTCACTTAAATGGTGAAAAAATTTATGGTTCTTCTCTAAAAGAAATTAGGCATATTATTGATTATCCTAGTTTGCATGCAAAGTAGATTAAAAGATTTTTTTAATTATCCTGATTATTTTCATTATCTTCAATAAGTTCATTAGCAAGTTTTCTTAAATCTCCCTTAATCGAGACCCATGTAAAGGCGATTATAAAAATTGAAGCAGATATTGCAACAGTGATTTTTTCGACAGGGGACATTCCAAGTGCAATAGCAAACATTTCAAAACAAATAATAATTTTTCATTATATTGAATTTTTTTAAATAGTTAGAATCAAATTTTTTTTTGCAATGATATTTAATTATTCAAAATATAAAAATAAAATTTAAATTTAAATTTAAATTTAAATTTAAATTACTTACATTATTTATTGTTTCTGATTTCAATTTTATTCAGTAAGATTAAATTATGGAAAAAAAAAAGTGCCCCCAATGTAAAAATTTAATTTTAAAAACTTCCCCAACATGTTTATATTGTGGTAGACCTAATAAATTTATTACTAAGGAATACGTAAATAAAAAGTGGAATAAAGATATTAACAAAAACGTATTTGATTATATTTTTATTAATAAGTATCTTGTATTAATTCTATTCTTAATATTTACAATTGTTATTATTATATTTAGTTAAATAACATCAATTAATCACTATATTATTGCATCTAATACTTCTTTAGTATTTGTTGATAGTTTATTTTTTTTAATCTGCTTAATAGTTTCTACCATATTTCTTTTGTAAGGGTCCGAATAATAATTGTATCTGCTAAATACTTTCACAAAACGTGAAATTACGATTGGATTTAATTTATCAAAGTGAATTATCTTTTTTGCAATATATTTATAACCAGAACCATCAATTGCATGAAAATTACTATTTCTTGTTACGAAAGTATTTAATATTGCTCTTAAAGTGTTTGGTGATTTTGAATCAAAAAATTTATTTTCAAATAGTTTTTCAATGCTGTTTGTTTTTTCATCTATTTCTATAGATGCATTGAATGAGAACCAACTATCCAAAACGACACTATTATTTTTCCATTTATTGAAGAATATATTTGAAATAATTTTTCTTTCAGGGCAATTAATCCTACTGAAAGAATTCAATGCAGCTTTTGCTAGTGTCATCGAATTACTATCGACATAATTGATTATTTTGCTTTTAATTTTTTCATCATCACTATGTAAGAGTAGTTTCCAAATAGTTTCGATTAGTTTTCTTTCATTTTTACCTTCTGGCCAAACTTTATCAAGATTTTTCTCTATTTCTTGGAGCTTAAAATATAATTCTTCTTTTAATTTGGTACCAAATAAATGATTTAATTCGTCAATAGTTTTATATATCTTTAAAGGATCTATATTTTCCATTTCTGATTCAATTTCAGCAAATGTCGGAATACTTAGTAATTCTGATAAGAGAGACAAATTTATATCTTTATTATTAATAAATGATATTAAAGTGCTTATTAACTTATTTTCAATTTTATGATCTGGCTTTTCATCTAATCTGCACAAAATTATTTTTTTAAATAATTCTCTTACAATATTAGATAGTGTAAAAAAATCTTTTTCATATTTTAAGATTAAAAATTTTTCATCCAAGGTAGTGTCAGATTCCCACTCAACTGGTGAAGAGAATTCGCGAAAATAGGTTACTAAAGGAATTTGGAGGTGAGATCTAACATTCCTAAAAATAAATTCTTGTTTTTTTGTTTTTAAAACAACTGTTTTTTCTATTGTTTTATTGTCTCCGAAAAATAAAGCCAAATTTATAGGAATTATTAGAGGTAAATTATTATATGGGTTCTTCTTTATTGGATTACTTTGAGAGGCTTCAATTGTGAGTTTTTCATCTGTTTGATCCCAGATTCTCTTGAATTTAACTTTTGGTGTGCCATTTTGCTTGTACCAGACTTTGAATTCTTCAGGATCAATTTCCTTATTATTCTCTAAAATTTTATCGACAAATTGGTCTATTGTTGCTGCCTTCCCATCATATGTTGAGATGTAATTACTAAATCCTTTATAGAAATTTTCATTTTTTACAAGCTTATTAAGCATTCTAATTATTTCTGATCCTTTTTCGTATATCGTGGTCGTGTAGAAATTGTCTATCTCTTGGTATCTTTCTGGCATTACAGGATGCGATGTTGGACCAGAATCCTCTCTAAATTGATTTCTTCTAAGAAATTTTGCATCCTCAAGTCTCTTGATTTCATGATTATGAAGGTCTGCTGTGAACTGTTGATCTCTGAAGACTGTTAAACCCTCTTTAAGAGATAATTGAAACCAATCCCTACAAGTTACTCTATTACCCGTCCAATTATGGAAGTATTCATGGGCGATCACACTCTCTATTCTCTCTAATTCCTCATCAGTTGTTGTTTCAGAATTAGCGAGTATTAGTTTTGAGTTGAAAATATTGAGACTTTTATTTTCCATTGCTCCCATATTAAAGTGCCTGATTGCAACTATATTGAACAATGACAAATCGTATTCAAGGTTATATTTATCTTCGTCCCATTTCATGGATTTCTGTAAGGAACTTATTGCATGTTGGACATATTTTTCATCACCATACTCAACATATATCTTTATTTTTACTTTTTTATTCGATTTCGTTATGAAATTATCTTTCACACAATTAAGTTTACCCGCTACCAATGCAAATAAATATGAGGGTTTCGGATATGGGTCTTCCCAAATTATTTCATGTCGATTATCTGTAAGATCATTTTCTTTTATGATGTTACCATTTGAAAGTAAAACGGGATAATCTTTCTTGTCGGCCTCAATTCTCACAGTGTATTTGCTTAGGATATCAGGCCTATCAGAGTGAAAACTTATTCTCCTAAATCCCTCTGCCTCACATTGCGTAGTTATAATTCCATTACTCTCATACATTCCTAAAAGGGATATATTTTCCTTTGGTTTAATTATTCCTTCTATTTTTAATAAAAAATTATCTTTATTTATATTTTTAATTTTTAAGTTATTTTTTTGCTGTTTGTAGTATTCCTCTTCTAGTAATGAGTCATCTATAAATATTTTCTTTATAAAGATATCCGTACCATCAAGAATTAGATTTCTGGTTTTTTTATTTTTTTTTACCAATTTTAGTTTGGTTGTAACATTTACAGCATTTTTCTTAATTACAAAGTCCAAAAAGATTTCTGGAATTTCATAATCAAAAACTTTGTAACCTTCAAGTTTTACATATCTTGAAATATTCTTTTGGTTTATTGGATTGTTCATTTTTAAAAATTAAGAAGTTAAAAAATCTAGAATACCTATTTTGAAATTATAAGTTTGGCTTATTATCTTCTGTTTCACAAAAATGTGTTTTAATCTCTCCAGAAGGTAGTAGTTCGTATAAAGAGGGATTATTAATATCAGGCAATCCGTCTTTATTAAATTGGTACCTCCAGTCCCATTTTTTATCTGTAAAGGAAATATAATCTTTTCTTAGAGAATATGGAAGCATAAGCTTTTCTTTATTCCAAATAATATTTATAAATGCTCCTGGCTTTAACTCAGATATCTTTTCTACTATGGAAAAGTCACCATTAATATTATTTCTCATCACAAGATTAAGCTTTGAATTTTCACATACATAGCTATTATTTAAAGCTAATAAAAGTATTGAGGTAATAAAAAATGAATGAATTTTTTGTACTCCTTTTAAAGTAAATTTACTTTCAAGCTAAATGACTTAATTAAAAATCTTTTTGGATCGATTTAAATCGTAATAGATTGCATACTTTTTAGATCTACAAGATTACAATCTAATTCCTCTTCATAATCCTGAACTGAAATAAAATTATTTAAAAAACCTGAATATTTTGCATCTCCGCCTATGGTGCTTGAAAGTATATATTTAGGATTGAATTTGTTAATCAATTTAGGGATTGCATCAGCACCTTTTACAAAAGAACCAACTAGGGGTAATTCTAAATTTTTTGTAGGAGTAATGACTGCATCAAGACTTTGCTTGTTTAATTTTTCATCAAGATATCCATGGGGTTCTATATAAAACCCATTATCTTGATCGTCTTTTACAATGTATCCGTTTTCTATCTGTGGCACCGGAGCCCCAGCAGTTGCTTGAAAACTTAAATTAAACAGATTTGTCTTTTCAGTTGGCTTAAGCAGTTTAATTGAACTAAAACCAATTTTTTTTAATGTTTCAACAGCACTTTTAGGGCAAATTATAGGAATATCCTTTCTGAACATTTCTAATGTTGGAACATGACAGTGGTCAGGTAATCCTTGAGTTAACAAAATAATATCTATATTTTTATCAATTGAAATTTCTTCTTCTAATGATCCTTTAAAAAACCACTCACCTGGAGGAAATATTAAATCTCCTTTGAGCCAAGGATCAATAATTAAATTGGTTTTTTTAAATTTTATAATCCAACCATTTGAACCAAGGTAGGTCGCTTCAAAAGTCATTATCAATTATTTGTCTTACTAGACTATAAGGTACTTTTGGCTTTATCGAGAAATTACTAATTTAGATTAGTTTGCTTCTTTTAAGATTTGAAATGACTTTCTTTTTAGATTAAATATTAAAACTTGATTATCTTTATAACTAATCTCTAAGTTTTCTTTTTCTAGCATTTGTATTGGTATTAGAGCTAATCCTCCTGTTCCTGAAAATATGATTGGCATGGTGCTATTTTTAGTCCCATTCATTTTTTGTAAGTCAATAGCTTGAGAAACTATTTTTCTGGCTTTATCAAATCCATAATCTTCTATTAATTCAGGCCATAAAAAGTTAACTAGTTGATATTTAGAAAACTCAATTTGTACTGTTTTCATTAAAGAATAATAGATATATAGTGATTAATTAATTATGATATTTACTTAATTATTATTTTTAAACCTATCCATGACTAGTTGCAACATATCAACTACATCACCATCAGTTAAATTTAAATCCTTCTTTAAATCATTGCAAGTTAAATTCATTTCAAGCGCAGCTTCAGCCATATGATTAACTTTTTGGTTATCACCACCCAATGAAATAAAGGGATTGAAGTTTTCTATCATTTAATACTTGTTATTACCACCTAGTTCTAGCTAAGAAATAATTATTTATCATTTATTGATGCAGAAGCTTATAAATATGTCATTTAATATTTAGAAAGTTTTTATTTTTAAACTAGGGATATTGATATACCTTTTGATATCAATGCCAATCTTCGGGCTCTGACTAGTAAAGGAAATATCAAATTTGTTCGTTTGTAAGATTTAAACACACTAGTAAGTAACAAAAGTAAACTACTTGAGGGATTATTTATCTGTTTGCAAATAGTATTAATTGCATCTGCCCCATGAAAAATTTCTTCATCTTTCAGGAGAATAGCCCCTTTATCTAGGTCATAACCTTTATCTAGGAGGCTTTTAATCAGAGTTAAATTTTTACGACCATCAATAATTATAATATTATTTAACTTGCTTTTGATCTCAAGGAGTTCAGCAAAATGATTGCAGAACGGGCATTCTCCATCATAAATAAAGGTATATTTGGAAGTCATTGAAAGAAAGTGTTTTGATTGTCTTAAAGTGCGCCAACAAAATAGTAATCTATCGATAATAGAACAAATAATAAAAATTTTGTGGATTATTTATAAAGGGATAATTAAACG